>JAJONO010000023.1 GCA_021323535.1 Bacteroidota bacterium | reverse complement strand
TTAAATTTGCTTATAACATCCTGTTACCACCCTCCTTCTAACCCGTTATCCTGACGAAGGAAGGATCTCAGCGGGAACACAACATTTAACTATGAAAAAACTAATACTTCTCTTACCTTTTTTATTCCTCTCCCTTTCAATAACTGCCCAGGACGACGATGACGACGCTCCAGCAAAAATGTGTAGCGAGGACATTAACAAAAAGGCCATGGACCTTTATAAAAAAGGTACAGACAAAAAGAAATATAAAAAACCGGAACGTTTGGACTTCCTTAAAAAAGCGATGGAACTGGAACCTGATTTCGCGGAGGCTAATCTTAAAATGGGATTGGAAATTGTTGTGCGCTGTAAACTGGAGAACGCAGCCTTCACCCCCGCTGTTCCTTATTTCCTGAGAGCCGTTCGTTCTTGTCCACAGGTACACAGCGAACCTTACTATTATATTGGATTCGATTATTATGAGCAGGTTAAAAATGATTCTGCTGTAAAATACCTCGAAAAATTTATCGCGTTCAAAGACGATGATCAGAGCAAATACGCAAAAGATTACCAGGCCGAAATCTACAATGCCAAAATGATGATCAAATCGGCTAAAAAAGAAAGCGCCCTCAAAAAAAATGTTCCTTTTGATCCTAAAGTAGTGAAAGGAGTTTCTACCGAACGAGATGAATACCTGGCCTATGTTTCTCCCGATGATAAAAAATGTTTTTTCGTGAGAAGATTACCAATAAAAGACCCAAATAAAGTTTACGCGAGTGACAAAGAAAAAGAAGTATTTATGATTGCAACACGCGATAAAACAGGTTTGTTTAATGCTGGGCAGCCAATGACATATCCATTTAATGAAACTGAAGATAACCAGGGAGGATGCAGCATTTCTATTGATAACAAACATCTTTATTTTGCGATGATGAGGCAGGAAGGCGGCGCGCAGCCAAACTGCGATATTTATGTGAGTGATTTTGCGGATGATTCGTGGAGCGAGATCAGAAAACTAAGCGCGACCGTTAACGATCCTAAGTATTGGGATAGTCAGCCAACTATTGCTGCTGATGGTGTTACTCTTTATTTTGCAAGTGATCGTCCGGGTGGTTATGGGGGAATTGATTTGTATGTCACTAAAAAAGATCCCAAAACAGGTTTGTGGAGTGTTCCAAAAAATCTGGGTCCGAAAGTAAATACTAAAGGAGATGAAAAAACTCCATTCATTCACTCTGATAGCGAAACGCTTTACTTCAGCAGTACCGGACATTTCGGCTTTGGTGCCTATGATATTTTTTTCGTTCGTAAAGATGAAAAAGGAGAATGGATTGAACCGGAAAACATTGGTTCGCCTATAAACGGTGCTACTGATGATACCGGATTTTTTGTAAGTACAGATACCAAGAGCGGATATTTTTTCAGTTTTGACGAAGGAAAGGTGAGGGGCAAAGGGGTTGGTCGTTACGATCTTTACAGTTTTGATTTGTATCAGGAAGCGCGTCCTCAGCAGGTAGCGTTTATCACAGGAGAGATAAAAGACAAAAGCGGCAACGATGTTCCGGGTGCCGTAGTTGAAATAAAAAACACAAAGACCAAAGAAAAAACTTACGCGGTAGTAGATAGTACCACCGGAAAATTTATGGCAGCAATCAATCTTAAAAAGAAAGATGATCTCTTAATCACTATTAAAAAAGACAGTTTCGCGTTTGCTTCAAAAGTTTTAAGTACAAAGGATCTCACGTCTTATGAAGCGGCCAAGAGCGATATAAAGAAGGAAATTAAGCTGGAAATTGAACGCGCCCAGCCCGGAAAAAGTTTTGTGATCAATAACATTTACTACAACACCAACAGTGCCGATTTAAAAGAAGAGAGCCGCATCGTTCTTGAATCGTTTGCTGAATACCTTAAGGAAAATCCGAATATTAAAGTAGAGATCCAGGGTCATACCGATAACGTTGGTAATGCAAAAGATAACGATGCCCTGAGTACCAATCGTGCCTTTACGGTAAAAACTGTATTGGAAGAATTAAAGATCGACGGTAAGCGCATCAACGCGAAAGGATTTGGTGCCGCTAAGCCTATTGTCCCAAATACCTCAGAAGAAAACCGCGCTAAGAACAGGCGAACGGAGTTTTTGGTGATAGAACATTAGATGGTTCTCGCAGAGAGCGCCGTGTTAACAGAGTTCGTAGAGGATAGGGAATTCTAGCAGGATTGACTTTTCAATTTGTACTGCTCAATGAAATGTCCAAGTTGACCGTAAAACTGTTTAATATTCCCCAGATATAATTCTATGATTTTACCTGTATTCAAACACAGCAGCAGATAGTTTTCGTAAATCGCTTCTAAGTCTTCATTTTTTCCTGGACGATTTCTGTTTTAATTCCCGAAGCACAAATTTCTGGCCACAGGTAGCTTGATTTTGCTGTACGGATACCATTGCTATCTATGATCGTATTTTTTATGCTCACATTTTCCGGTAAAGGAAGATTCACGTCTTTTTCGTAATCATTTAGTAATCGTGTCGTTTCGAAACGCAGTTTCCTGGTAGGAAAAAAGAAAAATGTTGAATCCTTTACTTCATCATTACAGAGTTGAATAAGTTTATTTTGGCCTTCTTCTTTCGTCATTGTGAAACATTGTGGCATAAAAAATCCGAATCTTTCTCTGCGAACTCAGCCTTCTTCTGCGTCCTCTGCGAGAACCCACAAAAGAACTAAAAAATGTGTTTCTCCGCATGATAAGACGATCTCACCAGCGGGCCACTCTCAACATATCTGAATCCTTTTGAGAGCGCGTATTCTTTATATTTTTTGAAATCATCAGGGTGCACAAAACGCGCTACGGGAAGATGTTTCGGAGTTGGTTGTAAATATTGTCCCAATGTAAGAACATCACATTTTACATTGGCAAGATCATCTATGGTTTCGTAAATTTCTTCTTCGGTTTCACCGAGTCCAAGCATCACACCACATTTTGTTTTTACATCTTGTTCATCGAGGCGTTTTAAAACCTCAAGGCTGCGATCGTATTTTGCCTGGATACGTACTTGCGCCGTTAAACGACGAACAGTTTCAATGTTGTGAGAAACGATATCAGGCTTTACGTCAATGATGCGTTGAAGGTTTTCCCACTTACCTGCAAAATCAGGAATAAGGCATTCAAATTTTGTTTCTGGACTTATTTCGCGAATAGCTTTTATAGTTTCTGCCCAGATGATAGAACCTCCGTCTTTAAGATCGTCGCGATCAACACTGGTAATCACACAGTGTTTAACGCCCATTAATTTTACGGAGTTGGCAACACGTTTTGGCTCATCCCAGTCTGCAGGTTTTGGTTTGCCTGTAGCCACAGCGCAAAAACCGCAACTGCGTGTACAGATGTTTCCGAGGATCATGAAGGTAGCGGTTCCTGCTCCCCAGCATTCACCCATATTAGGACAATTTCCGCTTTCGCAGATGGTGTGAAGTTTGTGTTCTCCAACAATCTTACGAACCTTAAGATATTCTTCGCCTATTGGTAATTTAACGCGGAGCCAGTCCGGTTTTTTTACTTTTTGAATTTCTGGGGTGAGTTCCATTTTAAATCCACTTTCTTCCAAACACAAATCCTACGTGTAAGGTGATGATAATATTTTCGGCCGGGTTGCGGGCCATGATTGGTAATGCTTTTGGAAAATAATCTACGGTTATGCCGGTTTCAATAGCGCGGATTATATTGGAGAACGGAGCGTATTCAAAGCTCAGATTTAATTTTCCGGTGACAGCGGGATAAACAACAGTTTCCGCTATTCCCTTCGAGAAAACTCCTTTTCCGATCACACTGTCCTGCGTGAAATTATCTTCATTGAAACGAACGTCTTCAGTGCGGCTTTGTCCGTTGTTAACGCTCGGGCTTCTGTACACCTGAACATAATATGGCTTCGCTAACCCAAGCGTTGGTCCTAATGAATATTGTACACGTACAGCAACCGCTTTGTTATCTGCCTTCTGATAAATTTCATTCTGCATACCAACAGCACCACGTAACAGAAAAACTGAATTGAGCTTTCCATAAACAAAACGTTTACGACTCTCGGCAGTTCCTGAAACTTTAATCTCTTTGGGATGCTTTAAACTCTGAATATCCACTTCGTAGAACGAACGTGTTTTTCCGGTAACGTGTTTTCCGCGTTTGTAAGAAACGCCAAGGCCTCTGGTGTTGGCGTAAATTTTTCCGGTGGCGTCGTTTCTGTAAAGAATGTTTAGAGTGCTTCCTTCTTCTGTACCCGCAAAAATATTTTTCTGATCCTGTGCGGTTAAAACGCACGATACAGAAAGGGCAAAAAGAACTAAATAAAACTTCTTAAACATTATAACAAAATTAACGATTTATAAGCTATAATCCTACATTTGTAAAAAGAAATGCCATGGCAACAAGCACTATAAAATACCTGGGCGGACTGAGGACAGAAGCCGTTCACGAGGCCAGTAAAAGTAAAATTGTTACCGATGCCCCGGTAGATAATCACGGCAAAGGGGAAGCCTTTTCCCCAACAGATCTTATGGCCACTTCGTTGGCAAACTGCATGCTTACCGTTATGGGTATAAAAGCTCAGAATGATGGAATGACAAACATTGAGGGTGTTGTTGCTGAAGTAACCAAGATCATGTACCAGGAGCCCAGAAGAGTAGGGGAGATACATGTAAAACTCACTTTTCCGAAAAATAATTACACGGATAAAGAGAAAAAAATTTATGAAAACACTGCTCATACCTGCCCTGTGGCTAAAAGCCTGCACCCTGATCTGAAGCAGGTTTTAACCTTTGTATGGTAACACAACAAATCTTCTTTAAAAACGTTAATTAATATTAAACCCGCTACAGGTATGTTCAAAAACATCGTTCAGAGCTTATTCGCCAAGGGTTTAGTGGCAATTATCAATTTTCTTATCCTTATTGTTTCTTCGCATTACCTGGGTGTTTCTTCAAGAGGAGAAATCGGGATTCTTATTCTTAATATTTCTATTATCCAGATCGTGAACGATATTTTTACCGGATATACACTCGTATATTTCGTTCCGAAATTCGACTTGAAAAAAATATTTCTTGTCGGAGTGGTTTACACACTTTTATCCTGTACACTCAGCAATTCTGTTTTTTACGTTATTAAAAAACATGTTCCTGGTTTCGAATATCTCAGCTTTGTAATTTCGTTCATTGTGATTTTGAATACATTCAATTGTGTTCTTATTCTTGGAAAAGAAAAAATAGCGATGTACAATTTTCTTAATCTTGTACAGCCTTTATTGTTGCTTATCGGAATTGTAGTAGCCACTTACTTTCTTAAGATAGGCACTTTTGAAGCTTACATCTGGCCCCTGTTCTTTTCTTTTGTCCTCGCTTCCCTGGTTTCTCTTTTCGTGGTTATCAATCTCCTGGGGAAAGAACCTACCGGCAAACCATTCAGATTAAAACCTATCATGGTTAACGGATTCTTATGTCAGATAGCTGTATTAATGTCGTTGTTGTGTAACCGTTACAGTTATTATCTTCTCGAAAATGATGCAGATGTTGGTTTATATTCTTCAGCTTCTTCATTGATTGAATCGGTACTTATTATTTCAAATGGAATCGCGCCTGTATTACTTTCTAAAGTAGCAAATGACGGCGATAATGATCGCAGTCGTAAAATGACGGTGAGTCTCGCTAAAGCCTGTTTTATAGCTAGTGTTTTTTGCGTCCTGATCATTGCAGTGATTCCTGAATCGTTTTTTATTTTTCTTCTGAGCGAGGGTTTTGTGAATATTAAAAAAGTAATGCTCATGTATTCACCGGGGATTTTAATGTTGAGTTTCGCGGGAATTCTGAGTCATTATTTTTCAGCCACAGGAAAACTCAAAACTATTCTCTTATGCAATTCGCTGGGATTTGTCTGCGCCATGATCCTGTCGCACGCGCTCATTGGAAAATACAGACTTACCGGCGCCGCTATATCGGCCGATATTTCATTTTCTGTCTTATCTGTAAGTCTTGGTATAGCTTATTTTATACAGAATAAACTTACACTGAAAGATGTTTTTTCTGTAAAAGAAGATTATAAAAATCTGAAAGAATTACTTTTTAGGAGCGCCGGCTGATGCTTTATTTGCTTTGGCGTAAATCATCTTCATCATCTTTTCATCATGACGGTAAATATCAATATTGATATTTAAATGAAGCTCACTATCGGCACTCGCAGTATAATACCGTACATAAATCGGCAATGGTTTTCTCATGTTTATCTTTTCCTGTTTCTGTCTCGCGAAATAAACATTCAATGTATCATAAGGAAGTTTGAGCGTGTCATCACGAATTAAGAAACGGGCCATCTCAACAAATTTTTCAAGACGAATACAACCGTGACTTTGCCAGCGATACAGTGTTTTAAAGTAACGTTTACTATTGGTGTCATGCAGGTAAACACCGTATTTATTGTTGAAATTAAATTTACAGATACCGAGACTGTTTTCGTCGCCGATACGCTGGCGGAATTTTACCGGCAAATAATCTTTATTATAACGTTTCCAGTTTAATGTGCTCAGATCGGTAACCACTTCTCCTTTTCCGTTAATGACTTCAAAATTATGTTTATGAAGATAATTGGTATCGCGTTTTACCATTGGAAGAATTTCTTTCCAGGCAATGCTGTAAGGAACGTTCCAGTACGGATAAACGAGCATGAAGTTGATCTTGCTTCTGAGTAATGGCGTTTGATTTTCAGGTTTACCAACTACAACACGGCTGTTGAGAACAAGCGTATCCAGTTTTTGTTTTTTATCCCATTCCCACACATTTATTTCGGCCGACGGAATATTTACAATAGCGTAACGCTCCGGATATTTTTTTGGTTCCCAGCGCCAGCGCTCCAGTGCCATTTCCATCTGGCGTATGGTTAATTCCTTACTCAGACCAAGAGCCTGTTTGGTGTATTTCCCAAGTTTGCCGTCAGGGTCCAGATTCATTTTTTTCTGGAAGGATTTTAAAGCCGTGGCCAGTTTAATGCTGTCGTTGGCCTTCAGGCTATCATTGTAATCGCCCGTATTAATTAAACGTTGCCTCAGATCTGCTTTTAGTTTTAAAGTGTCCAGCACGTTTTTAAATGAAATGGTATCCCAGTTTGTTTTTTCATTTTCCGCAATATAATTTGCCAGCGCCCGCTTTAAAAAATGATATCCTTTATGTGTTGGCTCAAGAGAATCGAGCGCTTTACGCGGCTGCCTTGTATCAATTCCGGATTTTAAAATGCTTGTCCAGTTCGTGTCTAGTTTTCGTGGGTTCCATTCCAGTAACATGGTATCCGGATTTAATCTTCCTTTATTAAGATGAGCGCCAAATTTTAAATAGGCGTCGGTTAAAAGCATTTCGGCTTCAACTACATTGGTTACATTATAAGCGTCTTCCTTTTTATCGTAAAAATTCCTGGCAAGCACATCAATTTTCTGGGCATGGTAATCAAATGGCAGTAAACCATAAATACGACCGTTTTTAAGAATGTATAGTAGCGAATCTCCCAGTGGAGTAAGCTTGCCTTTATCAGAAAACAAAAGCGTCTTCACGTCGCGTATTTTTTTGAAAAAGGGCCAGGTGATAAGTGTGTCAGAATTTAAAACCAAAAGTGAATCACCAATGGTGTTTTTCAATGCTTTGTCCATGAGTTTCATGGCTTCTTCATTAACGTTTTGCGGCGCTTTAACTTCTACCTGTTTAATTTCAGAAATATGATCTTCTTTACACGACACTATAACTGTCATGCAAAAAAGCATTATAAAAAGTTTTTTCAAGAAATCTTACCTCTTTACTCGCGGAACCTACTGCGCGACTTTTTCTTTAGTAACCGTCTTCAAATTTAATAAATTCATGGGATTAGTACTCAGTCCTTTAATATTATGATTTACCAAACGGATCACCTCATCGTAAAAAAGAGGAATGATCGGGGCGTCATCAACCACCATCTGGTCCATTTTCTGATAGAGTTGTTTTTTAATACTGTCGCTGGTTTCCCTCTGAACTTTTTCGTAAGCGAGATCAAATTCAGGGTTTTTATAATGGAAATAGTTTACGCCCTGCGGACTGAAATTCTTGCTGTAAAAAAGACTCATAAAATTTTCTTCGTCGGCATAATCTCCAACCCATGATTTTTTAAAAAGCAGGTATTCGCAACGGTTAACCGCCTGTTTCAACACCGAGGGTTTATCAATAACGATCTGAACTTTTATTTTGTTTAAAGCCAGTTGCGACTGTATAAACTGTACCTGCTCCTTATAATTATCTGTAACGTGAAGTACAATTTCCGGTAAACCTTTGCCATCCGGGAAACCGGCCTCGGCCAACAGTTCTTTTACCTTAACGGGATCATAAGTGTATCCTTTTACTTTTTCAGGATCGTAACTTTTCATGCCCTTCGGAATAAATCCCGATTGCGCCGGTTCACCAATATTACTGCGTAGATGTTTGAGCATCTTAACTCTGTCGAAACCATAATTAATGGCCTTACGAATGGCTTTTAATCTCACAGGAGAATTTTGGACCGAAGGAATTTTCTCGTCAATTAAAAACCCTATATAATCTGTTTTCAGGAATGTCTGTTTCTGCAGGTAGAATTTTTTAGCGTACGTTTCTTTAATGTTTCCTTCACGATCAAGGACTTCGTTGGTATTAAACGCGTCGGCTCCGCTTATCATATCAAATTTTCCATTGAGCAGTTCCATAAAAGCGGTTTCGCGTTCGGATACAAATGAAACAGTAACGGCGTCGAGATAAGGTAGCTTTCTTCCCTGTTCGTCCTTCTCAAAATAATTTTCGTTCTTAACCAAAATCAGCTTGGTACCTTCTTCCCAGAGTTTGAAAGTGAACGGACCTGTTCCAACTGGATTTCTTCTGAAATCGGATTTATAATGATCGATAGCTTCATGTGGAATTACACTGAAGAACTGCATGGTGAGAATGCTGAGAAAGGCACTGAATGGTTCTTTAAGATAAATTTTAAGTGTAGAATCATTTACGGCCTCAAACCCCTTGTAGGCGTTTTTTTCGGAACGGTCGATGTTGGTTAAGAGCGATGTGGCACTGCTGATGCTTCCATCGAAAAGGCGATCGAAACTAAATACAAAATCTTTCGCGGTTACTTTTCTTCCTTTTCCATTTTCAAAGCAGGCGTTGTCATGAAAGTAAACATCGTTGCGAAGATTGAACGTGTAGGTGTGTCCATCGTCGCTCACGCTGAATTTGTAAGCTATGGAAGGCATTACATTCAGATTATCGTCCATTTGCACCAGGCCGTTAAACAATTGGTTCACCGGCCATTTATTTTCGAAACTAATGGCATTAGCGGGATCAAGAGAGGTAATACCGGCCATTTCATTATAGCTGAAAACGGTACGGTCATCGGTTTCTTTTTGCGTGTCTTTACAGGAACCAACAATGAACAAAACGGGAAGAGTAAGGAGGAAGAAGTGTTTACGCATAATACAAATATCCTTAATACGGCGTTGATGCCGATTTAAAGTAAATTCAATTATGCACAGAGGACTGTGAAAAAGGAGGTTTAAGGCTGAATGGCTGTCGGATCCTTGTCTTTTTTAGCAGGATCGAACTCGAAACTGAGTGAAATCCTGTAAACGCCCTGAAGCGGATTGTTCAGGAGAGTAGGAATAAGAAATGAACCATCGATATTGATAACGCTGTACTTAACCCCTATACCAACGGTAAAGAACTGGCGCGAACCTTTTGTTTTTGGCTCATAAAAGTATCCTGTTCTTACAGCGAATACATTGTTGTACCAGTATTCTAAGCCAACACTTGTATTAAATTCCTGCATTTCTTCTTTAAATCCTCCCGGAGCATCTCCGAAAGACTGGAATATACCCTGCGCAACGGGTACATTAGGATCTTTGCCTGCATCAATCACTTTTTTTCCGGTAACAGGATCAATTTCCACTTCAGTGGTTTGTTCGCCGGTAACAGGATCAACTTTGTATTTATAAATCGGTGGAGTAGGTACGAGCAGTTTATTGAAGTCGAGATACACACCAATAGTATTGGTTTCATCCATTTCTGTTTTTAAGCCGCCACCGAAACGCATGTTCATTGGAATGAAGTTCTGATCGTTTGAATACTTGATCTTGGCGCCTAAGTTGGTAAATGCAAGCCCGGCAGTAGCGGTTCCTTTTTTGCTACCCATGTCAAATTTGTTGCTTTTATAAAACATGGTTAAATCCACAGCGCCTGTGCTCGCGGCGTTTCCTGAGCTTCCGTTAAAGAACACACGGCTGATGCTGGAGTTAATATAACGCATGCCTATTCCTAATGAAAAGTTCTCACTCAGTTTTTGAGAAAACCCGAGGTCAACTGCAAATTCGTTTGGTTTAAAATCACCGGTTTTAACACCGGTTGCGTTAGTAAGTTCAATATTACCAAGGCTGAAATATCTTAATGAAGCAGTGGCAGCCTGGTTCTTATTTAATTTGTAATATCCGGTGAGGTAATAAAGATTGATATCGGGAACAAGTTTACGGAGCCATGGAGTAACAGTAACGCCAACACCGAATTTTTTTTCCGCGAAAGCAAGTTTACTTCCGTTCCAGTGGGTGGAATTGACATCAGGGTCAGTAGCAACTCCAGCGTCTCCCATCCCGCCTTGCTTACTGTCGGGACTGATTAAAAGAAAAGGTACGGCTGTGGTGATCGGGTTTATGGTTTGGCCAGACAAAGCAAGACTGCTTATCTGAGCATTATAATTCTTTGCAATTAAAGCGCCAGTAACTATCAATAAGATTTTTTTCATCAACAAGTTCTCTATTTAACAACCCCTTTTTTTGGGAAGGGTAAATGTACTAATTTAAAATTACTAATTTTTCTGTTTTTTCTGCCTTTTTATTGTCAGTATTCAAGATGCCTACCTTATAAATATAAACCCCTCTTCCGAGTTTATCGCCAAAATCATCTTTGCCATCCCAGTCAATTCCTTCAGGTCTGAATCCCTCACAGGTAACATTGGTTTGTATGGTTTTTACAACCTTTCCGCTGATGGTAAATATCTGCACAGTTACTTTCAACGGGTTACAGGCCTGATTATGTTCAAAGAAAAATTTCGTTTTTGAGCTGAACGGGTTTGGGTAATTTAATACATGGTTCAGGGCCAATTCTCCACTTGGTGCCACCACAAAATCGGTGGTTATCGTGTTCGAATTGTTCTGAATATCCCACACTTTAAATGTAAGAGTATGGTTGCCTTCAGGGAGTTCATCAAACGGATATCTAACGCGACCGCTCTGATAGCTGTTGAGCGCCGCTTCATAGTAATCATTTAAAATGATCGGCTTTGTTGTATTTTGATCGAGTACCACCGAAATATCATGACCAATTCCTGTGCCCAGAACATTTATTCCACTTGAGTCGGTGAGGTTAGCATACATTACCGGTTTTTCGTTGGTGGTTCCTCCGTTCACAAAGCTTTTATCGTTCATGAACATGCTTATCTGCGGACCGTCATTATCTACCAGCGCTGTTTTTGCTCCACCTCCTACAACAACATTTTTGTAGTAACCATTAGCGTCGGTTAGTCCGTTAGTGGCATAGTAACTTATTTTTCCAGGACCGTAGGCAAAACTAATATCTTTAGGTACAATAAAAGTAAAAGAAAAATCGCCGTTCTTTGCCTGCACTTTTCCTTTATAAAGAATGTTTTTCTGCATTTTAAATTTAAACGGCTGCCCGGCCACGCCGTCATAAGAAGTTGGATCATTTAAAAGACAGGTAATATCCTGTTCCTTATCAAACACGGTTGGATAAACAATTCCGTTAAAGTTCGTCAGTTTATTGCCCATAGTGTCGGCAACGAATCCTGAAATAGTAATTTTTGCAAGAGCTCCCAGTGTATCTGAACTTGTAGGAGAAACGGTTGAGGTATTGATTTTAGAAGTAATGATCTTTTGTTCAGGATAAGCCAGCTTCAGAGCAGGGTCGCCAAGTAAGTGGAAGTTGGCGAAGTAGATCGATTGCCCGAGACTCGCTTTTGTTTCGCGGATAATATCTCCGAGAGCAGGTTTGCTTCCGTCGGGTAATTTTTTGAAAAGATATGTGAAAAGATTCGTGTTCAATAAAAAGTTGGTAGAAGAAAATGCAAGACGGCAGGTGGTTAATAAAGCGATTGAACCCCCTTTAGGATTAATGAGGCAATATTCTCCGGCCGATGTTCTGCTTGGATCATCGTAACGACTGAATTCGCAGGTGGCAGTTACAAACAATGGTAGTTTGTTGAAATTGTCCCAGGCATTGATAGTTTCTACATCAAGCACGCGCTCGGCAGTTAAACCAACTTCGCCGCCATGTCCTGTGTAATTAAAAACAAGCGCGCCTTTTTTAATGCGTTTGTTCAGGTCGGCCGACGCATCCGGAAAACGGTGTCCGCCAGGTGTTGAGAAACGCTGGTAAGCATCAAGATAAATTTTATCGAGGTTGAAAATAGGATACCCTGCCTGAACAATTCCGGAAAGAGTATTGGCTTGTTGTGTATGAACAGAAGCATCTTCATCATCGCCCATAAAAACTACCCAGTTTCTCCAGTCGCCCAGCGGTGTTTCGGCTGCAACGGTACAGTTTTCGATGTTGGAATCGGATATCTGGAAGTTTGGATCTTTACGGTAATAATTTTCGCATTTGGTTACAACCGCGGCCACTTCTGAAGCCGAACGGCAGCTAAATCTTCCAATACCAATATCAACTGAGCCGAAATTCTCGGCTCCAGCTCCTTCTCCCGAATCCATAAGTGCATAAAAATCATCAGAAGCGGTGCTTTGTAAAAGCGATAATGAGAAAGGTGATTCGTAGGTGGGGATGAAGTTACTGTTTGTTACAACGTCGCGGCTTTTATTGTCATAAGAACCATCACCAACAAGTAATACGTATTTTGGCTGTTTCTGAGAAGCGATATTTCTTGAATACAGCATGCGTATAAAGTCCCTGATGGCCGAAGCGTCTTGTTTTCCACTGCTGAATTCGTTGTAGATCTGGTCGGTGGTGGCAATCGCGTAGGTTAATCCCTCCTGTTGCTGGTGAAGAACAGCCATACGCTGCGCGTACGATGTAAATAACGGATGTGTTATGATAACATAATCAGCCTGCTGGATGGCGTGTAAATTCTGGTTCGCTACTTTTCCGCAAACAACCGGGGTGAAAAAATCATTTGGTGGCGATACCACATATTCAATTACTGAATCTGCCGCGGCTTTATAATCAATTGATCCGCTGGAAGTATTGTATTGCTGAATGTAAGGATTAATAGGATCGGTAATATTCCATAGTTCAAGAGTAGCGTTGGTTGGATTTGAAATAGAGTAATTACAAATATTACCAGGCGCAGCAACACGAACGTCCCTGAAATGAAATTGTTTTGAAGCGTTGAGGTTTCTGCGGGCGTTAACTACAATATTATCCATCCAGCCAATATTACCGGGCGTTTGTTTACTTACGGTAAGGGAAATAACGTTAGGATTATTATTGAGTGCGGTAAGAGTAGATGTTTGCACATCGGCATAAGGATCGAGGTAACTGTTGATGTTAACCCCGTTGGTATTTATGAATCCGTTGATGCCGTTTCCAACAATAGTAAACATGGTGGCTGTGGCGCCACGGCCTGCAATTACAACTTCAGTTCGAATGGTATCGCCTGTTACGAAATTCCCATCGTTAAAGGAAAAGGTGAATGAATTGGTGATGTCAAAATATTCACCGAAAAATTGCCTTCCGCTTTTAATAAAATTGGTAAGGTTGTTTTCGTGAAAATTGTAGTAATCATAAGTAGCGGTGGAAGTGTTGGACGGAGCAGACGAAGAACTCTGGGAAACCATACGTTTTCCATTGCCTAGATCCACGTTAATGTAATAGAAACTTGAATCGGCATAATAATTTTTTTCGCGGGTAAATTTTAAAACAGAAGTATTACTTGGTTTAACCCATTTGTTTACATCGGATCCATAAAAGAGAATGTAATCATTGTCATTAAAAACACCGTCAGATTCGCCGGTTACGATAATGGCGTTTTCTTCAAGATCGTCATATCTGAACGCGTCGTTCGATTCTGGTACAGCTTTTCCGCCATTACCATAAATTCTGATTTTACGTGGGTCAATAGAAGCAACATTAATCCCTAAAGTAGTAAGGAAATTTTTATCGATCTTATAAATACCTGTTTTGGTGAGGGCTATTTTATACCAGGTTCCACTTTGGAGCACCGAATTGCTTTTAAAAGCTGCTGCTTGTCGGGCAAAGGAACGGTTAGCATTAGTAGTCGTTTCCCAGGTAATGTCAAAATCAACCAGCTCTTCTACCTGTCCCTGGGCGTTTAAGCGTAACGGGAAGAGCCGGTAATGGTTAAGGTTTTCACCACGTGAAATCGAAGAGCGGCTTTGAAGCTCAAAATTGGCAGTAAGGTACTTGTTGTAATATTTTTTGATCACGGAAGCGTGTTTTTCCGTAACCAATTCTGTTTTTTTGATTATAAGTTTGGGAAGGGCCGTCTGGTTATAGGCGGTTTTCCTTGAAAGCAAAAAATAAGGCAGATTACCCTTTAACGCGTCATACTGAGCATTTTTAAGTTCCACCTTCACCAGGGAAGAATCCGAAGTATTAACCCCGATAATATTGGATGAATAAACCGCGGAAGACATATTTCCGGAAGCTGGACCTAAAACGGCGTTTTTTTGCGCAAAAAAAGCGTTAGAGAATAGGACTAAAAGGATACTGTTTTTTAACAAAGTCATGGTATAACGGGCTTCTTTTTGTAGATAAGGTACGGCAAATAAACGATTTCGCTACTAAAATATTGTTTGTATTTTTTTTTTGTTTTTCAAAATTGATTTATATATTTGTAGGATTAGGAAGGTTAACATTTTTTATGAAGCCACGCATTCTGTTACCATTTATAGTGTTTACTGCGTTTTTATTTGAATTAAAAGCCCAGGATCCTCAGTTTACGCAGTTTTATGCGAACCCGCTTTACCTGAACCCGGCTTTCGCAGGAACCGCAAAATGCCCACGTATTTGCTTAAACTACCGTAACCAGTGGCCGAACCTTTCGGGTACTTATGTTACCTATTCGGGTTCTTTTGATATGCACCTGGACGCTCTTGCGGGAGGCATCGGTGCTTTAGTAACTACTGACGATCAAGCACATGGAACTTTAAAAACCACCAACTTCAGTTTACTATACTCTTATCATGCGCCTGTTACAAGAACATTCTCATTAAAGTTTGGTATTCAGGCAACTTATTTGCAAAAAACCCTAGATAAGACAAAACTTAACTTTGGCGACATGATCGATGCCCGCCGTGGTTTCGTTTGGCACACGCAGGAAACGGTACCTTCTCAAAGCAAAAAGAACGTTGACTTTTCTGCGGGTATCCTTGGTTATAGTACAAACTACTTCTTTGGATTCGCTGCTCATCACGTAAATCAACCCGATGAAGGGCTTTTAGGTTCTTCTAAATTACCGGCTAAATTTACCGGGCATGCCGGAGCCATCATTCCTTTAGAAAAAGGTAATGCCAGCTATTTATCGCCAAATATCCTTTTCCAGGCCCAGCAAAAATTCACTCAGCTTAATTTAGGTCTATACTATGTTAAGGGAGCATTTGTGGCAGGTCTCTGGTATAGAAATCAGGATGCCGTAATCGCCCTTGTAGGGATTCAAAACGACAATTTTAAATTTGGATACAGTTACGACGTAACTATCTCAAAATTAAGTGGTAACACGGCAGGGTCACACGAAATTTCGTTGCAGATCCAATTCGAGTGTAAGCCTAAAAAGAAAAAATTCCGTACAATCAGCTGCCCTTCATTCTAAAAATAATTTGTAACCTTTTTAAAATTTTAACGTTATAGCGTTAATTATATAGTCAGAACACTATGGAAATAAAATGGATAAAGAACCGAAAAGCATTAGCGATCATTGCTCTTGCAGTTTTAGGTTCATGCGCGCAGGAACGTTCTCCCGTTACAGGCTGGGCCTATAATGATGACACTAATGGAGGTTTCGAAAAACCACCATACGAAGAACAGGAGACCGGACCAGGACTTGTACTCATCGAAGGTGGTACCTTTACAATGGGTAGAACCGAGCACGATGTAACTTATGAGTGGAACAATGTGCCACGCAGGGTTACCGTTTCGTCTTTCTACATCGATGAAACAGAAGTAAGCAACTTCTCTTATTTAGAGTATTTATGGTGGACAAGCCGCGTGTTTGGTCCAACATTCCCTGATATTTACTACAAAGCTTTACCTGATACATTAGTATGGCGCGAAAAACTCGCTTATAACGAGCCTTATGTAGAATATTATTTACGTCACCCTGCTTACCGTGATTACCCTGTAGTAGGTGTAAACTGGTTACAGGCTAACGATTTCTGTGCATGGCGTACTGATCGTGTGAACGAATTTATCCTCATTCGTGAAGGTTTACTCGAGCACGTTCCAACGCCTTCTGATCAGGATTATTTCAGCACCGAAGCATACCTGGCTGGTAAATGGCAAGGTCAGCTAAAACAAAAATTACCTTCATTTGATCCTAACGCTCCTGAGCGTGATGTTAAAATGGAGGATGGTATCTTCTTGCCAAAATATCGACTTCCAACTGAAGCTGAATGGGAATATGCCGCTTATGGTTTAATTGGTAACACAATTGGTGAGCGTATCACAGACCGTCGTATCTATCCTTGGAACGGTCACGGTGTACGTAACGCTACCGACAAATACATTGGTCAGATCAACGCTAACTTCGTGCGCGGAGCTGGTGACTATATGGGAACTGCAGGTTTCTTAAATGATAATGCTGACGTAACTGCTCCGGTTTATTCATACTGGCCTAATGATTACGGTCTTTATAATATGGCCGGTAACGTATCTGAGTGGGTAATGGACGTTTATCGCCCTAATACATTACAGGATGCGGATGAGTTCCGTCCTTTCCGTGGTAATATTTTCACTACACAAAAACGCGATAGTACAACACTTATCGGTGGTTACGGTGGCGAGATCCTTACTAACGTAGACGGGCCTATCTACCAGAAATTCAAACACAAAGTTAACCCTCCTACAGCTCACGGCGTAAGCGGTGAAACAAATGAGGTAATCGACAGTGTGTTAACTATCATGACCACTGATGTTAACGGTAACAACAACGCTTCTCCTGAAGGAAAATCTGATATCCCTGGCCGTGTTCAGTGGAGAGAGGTTTCAAGCGCTGTAGCAACTGATAACTTAGATGAACGTAGAAATTACAAAACAGCTGACTACATCAATTATATGGATGGCGACGTAAACTCTTCGATCTATTACGATCAGGGTGAAGATGCCTACACAGATAAAGCTGATAAGATGATGTACGAATACGCGAAAACATCTTTAGTAAATGATAAATCACGTGTGTTCAAAGGCGGTAGCTGGAGAGACCGTGCCTACTTCCTCAACCCGGGTACGAGAAGATACCTCGATCAACGCCAGTCTAACGCTTGGTTAGGTTTCCGTTGTGCGATGGTTCGCGTAGGTAGTCCGGTTGGATTAGGAAAATAAAATATTGTTGATAAAAAAACAGGAGACCCTTAAGTAAATAGCTTAAGGGTCTTTTATTTTGCACAATGCCCAATTACATTGCAGTTGAAGAATTATACCGTCTTTATTTAAAGGCAAATCAAACAGTTTGCACCGATACAAGAAAACTGTTGAAAGACTCGATCTTCTTCGCGCTTAAAGGCACTAATTTCAACGCTAATGAGTTTGCGCAAAAAGCAATTGATGCCGGCTGTAGTCTGGCAGTTGTTGACGAGGAAAAATATGTAAGCGGACCGCAAACAGTACTTGTAGAAGATGGATTAAAAGCATTGCAACAACTTGCGAATTATCATCGCAGGCAATTAAAAATTCCTTTTCTTGCTATTACAGGAAGCAATGGTAAAACCACGAATAAGGAACTCATCAACGCAGTTCTTTCAAAAAAATTTAACACGCTTGCTACGGAAGGAAACCTGAACAACCACATTGGAGTGCCTCTGACATTGCTTAATATTAAACCTGAACACGAATTCGCTATTATAGAAATGGGCGCCAATCATCAGAACGAAATCGATGAATTGTGTTATATCGCCGAACCCGATTTTGGATTGATTACCAATATCGGGAAAGCCCACCTCGAAGGTTTTGGAGGTATTGAAGGTGTAAAAAAAGGGAAAAGCGAACTCTACCGATACATCAGGCAAAAACAAGGAAAAGTGTTTATCAATGGCGACGATGACGTGTTGATTGACCTGGCCCGCGATAATGACAAGATCACTTACGGTTGTAAAAAACTGTACGACGTTATTGGCAAAGACGTAAGCAACAGCGAAATGGTAAGTCTTAAATACACCACCCGTTACGGAGAAAAAGATTGGAACAAGATCGCGTTCATTCATACACAAATTGTTGGGAGTTATAATTTCATTAACTGTCTTGCCGCTGCCTGTGTAGGAAATTATTTTAAGGTAGATGATGATCTCGTTAAAGGAGCCCTGGAAAATTATCTTCCCAACATGAACCGTTCACAGCTTGTAAAAACAACAAGAAACACATTGTTGCTTGATGCGTATAATGCAAACCCAAACAGTATGAAAGCTGCGATCGAAAATTTCTCAAAATACAATTCATCAAAAAAATTACTACTATTGGGCGACATGTTCGAACTGGGAGAATACAGCACCGAAGAACATAAAAAAATTGTGGAACTTCTTAAGGAAAAACAACTGAATGACGTAGTGCTTGTTGGAGAAGAATTTTTCAGGTTGAATGATAATTCCTATAAAAAATTTAAAACAACAAATGAATGTAAAGCGTATCTTGAACAACAACAGGTAAGCGACACAACTGTTCTGATAAAAGGTTCGCGAGGAATGAAAATGGAAACACTTCAGGAGGTTCTTTAATATGAGTTATTTCAAAAAAAATAAACTGATCGTACTGATTATTCTAGCCATGTTGGCAGGATTAGCCATTGGTTTTATCGTTAATAAATCACACAAATCAAATAAGTTTGTGTACGACCGTTCCAAACTCAACATTGAGAATGTAAAAGTAAAAGAAGAGGTTGAGAAAGGACTAAAAAAACAGGAAGAAACCTGGTTTAAGGAAGCGAAGAAAAAAACAGCGTCGAATTATTCCATTCTCAGTGATATTTTTCTTCATCTTATTAAAATGATCATTGCTCCCCTGGTGCTCGCGGTACTTGTTCTTGGAGTTGCTAAAGTAGGCGATTTTAAAAGTGTGGGACGCATCGGATTAAAAACACTGATTTATTTTACCAGCGCCACATTAATTGCCCTGGCCCTTGGGCTTGTACTCGTAAATGTTTTCGAGCCCGGCAAAGTCATGCATCTTGATCTGCCGGATACTAAAGCGGAAACGGGCATTAAGGCGAATGCACAGGATGTGAAGAATTTTATTGATCATGTTATTCCTGAAAGCATTATCCGTGCAATGGCTGCCAACGACATACTCCCCATTGTTGTGTTCGCGCTTTTCTTTGGAGTTGCGGCGGCGAGCATTGGCGATCATGGAAAACCAATCATTAAAGCATTTGATAGCCTTAGTCATGTCATGTTCAAGGTTACCAACTTTGTTATGAGTTTTGCACCGGTTGGAGTTTTTGGAGCCATTAGCGCAGTCGTCATCATGCAGGGATTGGATGTGCTCAGTGGCTACGTCTATCTGATAGCATGTTTTTTCGGCGGTCTGTTATTTTTCGTTTTTGTGGTTCTGTTCCTTATCAGCGTTATGTTCAAGATCAGGTTCTTTGCTCTTCTTAAAGATATTAAAGAACCAACGCTTCTTGCCTTAAGTACGGCCAGCAGCGAAAGCGCCATGCCTAAAACCATTGAGGCGCTTGAAAAGCATGGTATCAGTAACCGCATTGTTAGTTTTGTTCTTCCGCTTGGATATTCTTTTAACCTTGATGGTAGTATCATGTACATGACGTTTGCCACTGTATTCATCGCACAGAGTTATGGCATAGAAATTACTATGGCCGACCAGATCAAAATGATGCTTATTCTTTTAGTTACAAGTAAGGGCATGGCAGGCGTTCCAAGGGCCTCTCTTGTAGTTATTGCCGGAATGCTTTCTATGTTTAAGATCCCCGGGGAAGGGCTGTTGCTGCTTCTTGCGGTAGATCAGCTTCTGGATATGGGTCGCAGCGCCACAAACGTGATAGGTAACGCTGTGGCCAGCGCTGTTGTTGCCCGACTGGAAGGTGAAAAGTTTTAGACTTTATTGTGCCTTATTATCCACTAAATTATACTAAATTTGCCCCGTTAAAATTTTAAGGTAGTGGACAAAAAATCGTTAATTGGTCTGGGGTTAATCGCTGTGATTCTTGGAGTATGGTTGTGGTTGAGCGGACCCTCAAAGGAACAAATTGCCCGTAATAAAGTCATAAAAGATTCTATTGCTCTCGTTCAGGAAAAAGCAGAAGCAGAGGCTAAAAAAGTTGCAGCAGCTCAACAGAAAGCAGCCGACACACTTAAACCGCTGGTAAAAGTTGAAATGAGCGATTCGTTAAAAGCCGTAATGCTAGCCAGCGCTTATAGAGATTTTACTCCATCTGCCACAGGCAAAAATGAGATTTATACGATAGAAAATGAAAATGTAAAACTGACTATTGATAGTCGCGGTGGAAAAATTTCGAAAGCCGAATTAAAAAATTATCATCGTCCTGATAAAACAGAACCACTTGTTTTGTTCGAAGGGGATTCGGTTAATTTTTCTCTCAGGTTCAAAGCGTTTCAGGGGCAGAATTTTGTAACCGACAGTTTTTATTTTAAACCGGTTAACCAAACAGCAACAGCCATTACACTTCGCCTCGGTACATCGAAAGCAGACAGCTACATTGATTTTGTTTACAGTCTGAAACCTAATGATTACATGGTTGAATCGGAGATCCGTTTCAATGGAATGCAGGATATACTCATGCAGAATGAAGATGTTCAGCTCGCATGGGCCATGAACTATCCGAGCCAGGAAAAATACATTATAAAAGAAAAAGAAGGCGCAACAACTATTTACTATAAACAGGAAAATAATTCTGTTGACTACATCAATCAGTTAAAAGACGAACAAATTGAATTGAACGCCGCAGATATCAAATGGGTTTCTTTCAGGCAGCAATTTTTTAGTTCCATTATTATAGCGGATAAAGTATTTAAAAAAGAAGGAAGCTTTGCAAAACTTGGTCAGCGTCCTGAATCAAAAACTGTAGTAAAAGCAGTTTCGGCTGAGTTGGGAATTCCTTATTCGCACGAACCAAAAGAAACGTTCAAATACAAATTCTATTTTGGCCCAAATCATTATAACACCTTAAAAAAATACGATCTTGAACTGGAAAACATCATTCCTACAGGGTGGAGCGTTTTCAGTTACCTCAACAAATGGCTCGTTATTCCGTTAATGAACGGATTAAGCAGCCTTAACATGGGATGGGTGATTCTGATTCTTACCCTTATCGTAAAAATCGTTCTTCTTCCTATCGCTTACAAAACCTATATGAGTGGTGCAAGAATGCGTGTGTTAAAACCCGAGACAGATGCGCTTACTGCGAAATTTGAAAAGAATCCTGATCCAATGAAAAAGCAGCAGGAGCAGATGGCCCTGTATCGAAAGGCCGGAGTAAATCCACTTTCAGGATGTATTCCGCTTTTACTTCAGTTTCCGATCCTCATTGCCTTATTCGCGTTTATTCCTGCAGCAATCGAATTACGTCAGCAAAGTTTTTTATGGGCCGACGATTTAAGTACCTATGACAGTATCTGGACATTCGGCGATGTGCCTTTCATTAGCTGGGCCTATGGTGATCACGTGAGTTTATTTGCTGCGTTAATGTTCGTAAGTACCATTGTTTATACGTACATGAACAGCAGCATGATGCCGCAGCAGAACACGCAAATGCCAGGAATGAAATTCATGATGTATTTTATGCCGGTGATTTTCCTTGCAGTAATGAACCGTTATGCGGCAGGATTAAGCTGGTATTATTTCCTTGCCAACATGTTTACCTTCCTGCAGAACTGGATCATGAGAAAAGTGATCAGCGATGATAAGATCAGATCGCAACTGGAGGCCAACATGAAAAAACCTGCTAAAGTTTCAGGGTTCCAGAAGCGTTTAGAGGAAATGGCCAAGCAACGGCAGCAAGGGGTAAAGAAGTAACGTCAAAAGGGGTATTTTTGGGCTAAGAATCCAATTTTAACACTCGGTTTCTGCTATAAAACTTGCACCCACTTGTAAAAACGACTTATCTTTGTATCGTAAAATGTTAAAAAACAACTATATAAAAATAGCAGTTATTTTAGGCGCCATCGTACTTACGATTGGCTTTACATTTTCAAGCATCGAATTAAAAAATCCTGTTACAGGAAATGTTTCTACTAATCTTCTCAATACTGAGAACAAGGTAGAATCTTCAACCGATGGTTCGCAATCAGAGACTGCAGGATCTGAAGTTTATTTCAGCATTTTTAAATTCATCAGCAATCTCTCTCCGATCAAATCCAACAACTAACTTTCACAGTTACCGCTCCGGCTTTACTCAAGGTTCTAACCATATAGAAAAATCCTCCGGATTTTAGTGCCAGTATTCTAAAATGCCGAAGGCTCTCTCTCTATTTTCCATTAACCGCATTGGAACTACTTCTATCTGCCCTATGTGGTTAAATCATCAAGGGCCTCTCTGGTTGCGGAAAGCGTTAAGTTTTCACAATCCTTCAACATTGACGGGCTAATCCGGGAAATTATCCGCATCTTTGCACTTTAGATAATCAGTCTAAAAACCATGCAATCAAAGTATTCTGCCCGCCCCAACGCCATTCTCCTATTACAAGACGGAAAAGTATTTCACGGAAAAGCCGCCGGAAAAATCGGAACTACCAGTGGAGAAATCTGTTTTAATACAGGTATGACGGGTTACCAGGAAATTTATACCGACCCTTCTTACTTCGGACAAATCATTGTGATGAACAACGCTCATGTGGGGAATTACGGAATTGAGGAAAGCGAAGTGGAGAGTGGAAGCGTTAAAATTGCAGGAATGATCTGCAAGAAATTCAACAACGGTTATTCGCGTCCTCGCGCGCAAAAAAGTTTACAGACCTATTTCGAAGAAAATAATATTGTTTCTATCAGTGATGTGGACACGCGCGCCATTGTGCGTTACATTCGTGATAAAGGCGCCATGAACTGTATCATTTCTTCAGAGATCTCCGACATTGAAGTTCTCAAAAAACAACTGGCGCAGGTGCCAAGTATGGAAGGATTAGAGCTTTCATCAAAAGTAACCACAAAAAAAGCGTACAACCTGGGGAATGAAAACGCGGAACACCGTGTGGCTGTTCTTGATTTTGGAGCCAAGCAAAATATTTTACGTTCATTAGCAGAAAGAAACTGTTATCTGAAAGTGTTTCCAATGAAAACGCCTCTCAGCGAAATTCTGGCTTTTGAACCGGATGGATTTATGTTGACGAACGGTCCCGGAGATCCTGGCGTGATGGTTGACGAGATCAAACTTGTAAAAGAGGTTGTAGCTGTTGGAAAACCGGTTTTCGGAATTTGTCTTGGTCACCAGTTACTGGCTTTATCGCAGGGCATCAGTACTTACAAAATGCATGCGGGCCACAGGGGAATTAATCATCCTGTAAAAAACCTCATCAGCGGTAAATGCGAGATCACTTCACAAAATCATGGTTTTACTGTGGATGCGGAAGAGATCAAAAACAACAAAAACATTGAAGTCACTCACATTAATCTTAATGATAACACCATTGAAGGTATTCGCTTAAAAGATAAAAAAGCATTTTCGGTTCAGTATCACCCGGAGTCAAATCCTGGTCCTTACGATTCGCGTTACCTTTTTGATGAATTCGTTCAGAACATCAAAAGCTATAAACTGGTAACAGCTTAATGGATTACGCCTACATAAAAGCGCTTCACATTATTTTTGTGGTATGTTGGTTCGCAGCGCTTTTTTACATGGTGCGTTTATTTATTTACGCCACCGAGGCCCAGAGTAAAGACGAGGCAGCAAAACCTATTCTCACCCAGCAATTATTATTAATGCAGCGAAAATTGTGGAACATCATTGGATGGCCATCCATGGTAGGCACTTTCGTGTTTGGCTTATGGATGTTGTTCTCGAACATGGCGCTTCTTTATATGCCCTGGATGTGGCTCAAATTGATCTTTGTGGCATTACTGGCAGTTTATCACTTCGAGTGCCAGAGAATCCATAACAAACAGAAACAGGGCGTTTTTACAACCACTTCTTTCCGGTTGAGATTGTTCAACGAACTAGCCACCGTTTTTTTAGTAGCCATAGTTTTTCTCGCCGTTGTAAAATCACAAAGTGGTTTGTTGTGGGGATTGGTAGGACTGATTGCTTTTGCAGCTGTGCTAATGATTGCTGTGAAGATCTATAAGAGTAACAGGGAGAAAGAAGAGAAAGATCAGAGTGAAAAACGGAATGAGAATGAGAAACAGAAGCAGAGCGGGAAAGAGAATGATCAGAAACAGGAAGGATCTTTTCCGCCGCCGGTTCAATAATTCAGAAAAAGTTTAAAGTTGTTTAATTGGCTTAAAGAAGTTCAAACAGGTTCGTTTTAGTTGCCGGCCTTTTTAATCCACGCATTCGGGAAAGCAGCTTTAAGCTCGTTCAATTGAGCAATAGCTTCGTCTTTAGTATCGAAACCACCGCCGCTAACAACGTACAGGCCTTTTTCGTTTTGTCCGCTTACAGCCGCCTTAACGTCGTTATCATTTAATTTTTTTACCATTTTATGCGCGTTGTTTAACACGCTGAAGCAGCCGAGCACCACTTCGAAATTTTTATTGGAGAAATTTATTTTAGAAGAATAATGAGAAGTATGTTTTGCAACTTTAGTTGTAACAGCTTCCACTTCCATAGCTTTTACAGCAATGGTTTTATTATCGAGTTCGATGGCTGCAATACCATTGGCATCGGCCACATAATCTTTTTTATTGGTAGAAAGATCCGTTAATTTAATGTCGGAATAAGTAACCGGCGTGTAAACTGTTTTTGTTTCAGTTCCCAGAAAAGAAGCTTTGAGTTTGCCACTGATCTTGTTATTTGAAACCAAAACGACAAGAGCGGAAAAAATCACAGCTCCCGAAATAGCGAGTGTAGCCATTTTTCGGTAGTTGCGACGTTTCTTAATTTCTTCAGCTTTGATGGTCTCTATTGTATCAGGTTTCCTGTCAACAAAAGCTGTTTCCTGTTTAACCGGAATTTCTATTTCCAGTTCTTTGAACGAAACAGGAGTAAGCCCGAAACTTGACGTTAAAAAATTAGTTTGTTGCTGAGGTTCGAAGCAAATGTTGTTTTCAAAATCGAGGTAAAAGAACCCGATATCTTCAATCGTTAATCGTCCCCTGTTTTGTAAGAGTGATTTACAGTATCCGGCAAAATCGTGAAGGTGAGCAAGCGCGTCTTTGGCTTCACATTTTAATTCAGCCTGAAGCCACTGAACAAACAATCCATCGTTTTGTTTAAGCTGAACATTAAAGCTTACGCTTTTTGATGGTGGAAGAATAAGTGTTCCGGAAGATGAAAAATGTGCCGGTGACTTTTTAAGAACGAAACCGCCAAAATCTGGTAAAACAAGATAATCATTCAGAAACAACTGTTCCTTAATACCTTTTAATATGGTTTGGTGTACGTTCACTTTTTGAAGGGGCAACAAATATAGTTCTCTTAATCAAATATAATGAATAGGGAACTGAAAAAGGACCCGGGATAATCACATTTTTTACACATGATTTTCAGGATATTAGGAAGGCCCAAAAATATCCCGGGTGATTTTCAGCAAATTACAAAAACCCGATCTGGCCCATAAATCAGGAAAACAGGAAGGAGACAGTAACAATACCACCTAAAATAACCAGCAGCTTTATTATAAAATAAATAACTCTGATAAAACCAAAGTCATTTGGCTGGGATGGAAAAGTGTTTAACATAAACAAAGTTTTATAAAGCAATAGTATTTCTTTCTTCTCATTTTTCTACTCAAATCCTGTTAACGGCTAGTATAAATACTCCATATTACTGATTTCCTTTAAGTAATTACACTTAGAGGTTGTTGACTCTCCGTTTGCGGTTAGGGAAGGGTTTACAAAATTGCCTAAAATCTTACATGGGCAAGGAAGCCTCCGAAAGCAACTGTATCTGCCTGATTTACTGAACTAGTTTTGTATCATCAAACTCAATCAAGGAGGAATAATAATTTAAAATACAAGACAATGAAAACAATCAAAACACTGGCCCTCTCCATTTTATTTACCACCTCGGCTCTTGCCCAGGTCAAAATAGGAGACAATCCAAACAGCATCAACGTTAACTCGATGCTGGAACTGGAAAGTACCAATAAAGGTTTTTTACCACCAAGAGTTGCATTAAGCAGCATTAACACCACTTCACCACTTACAGCCACAACTCCAACCGGAATGATGGTTTATAGCAGCGGTGGAGCAGTAACCGATGGATACTACAACTGGAACGGAACCAAATGGGTTTCATTTGCCGCAGCAACAAGAAACAATTATGTACTTGTAAAATCGGCATCTGATCTTCCAACTGCTTCCGGCGGAGTAATTACCCTTGTTGCTAATACAGAGTATGAGATCAATGGCGCTATTTACACGACAAATAAAATAGACATGAACGGATGTACCATCCATGGGAACGACGCTGTAAACGATCGTTTAGTATATACCGGCACCGGCGAGCTTTTTACAGGAGCAAATGGAGGAAGCCTGCGTTTCCTCACGTTAGTGGCTCCTGGCGGAAAAGTATTTAATCTCGATGCAGCGGGAGCAGCTAAAAACCTCGTGGTTACAAACTGTTATATTGCCTCATCTGCAAGTGTAGGCACCGTTAAAGGTTTTGGTGGCGCTGTTTATTTTCAAACAATAGCGTATCAGAACAATCTTACAGGAATTATCTATGAAGATGACAAAAACGTGATTGTTACATTCACATTATGGGATGTTAATAACGGTAACACATATGAAAAAAACGGCACATTTAGTAACTCATGGGAAGTTGAATCGTTCGGAATTGAAACTCAGAAAGACGATGTATCCTCAGGAAATATTTATCTAACATCTACGGTTCAAACTACTTTCGTTTCTTCAAATACAGCAACTAAAGTTCAATGCAATACCCAGGCGGCAAGTTTATACCGCGTGACTTCACCTTCAAATAACCGTATGACCTATACCGGCGGGAAAACAAGAAGGTTCCAGGTGATTGGTTCTTTAAGCTTAAGTTCAGCAGCTGTTAATAAAACATTTACATTTTATGTTGCTAAAAACGGAGTGATTCAGCCTGAATCAAAACAAACATTAAAGATGGAGAACAATTCCGATAAAGGTTCATTAACACTTTCGTGTACGCTTCCATTATCAACCAATGATTACATTGAAGTGTGGGTAGAAAATGATCTGGATAACACGGCAATGACAGTTGAATCTCTCAATTTCTCAATGAAGTAAAAATCAATCATTCTGAAATCATGAAAAATTATTTTACATATCTGTTTCTTGCTGCCGGCATTTCGCTGTGTGCGCAAAAACAGTTTACCAATAACGGTAATTTTAAAATTCATAACGGAGGAGCTGTAACAGTATATGGTGATTTCGTAAACAATGGATCGTTTACTGACGAAGGACAGAAGGTAACCCTTGGAGGGACTTCTCTTCAGAACATCGGAGGAACTTCAGCAACTACATTCAGCAATCTTATTTTAAATAATCCGGTTGGAAGTACATTAACCACCAACCAGAATTTAAAAGGGATGCTGACTATTTCGCAGGGAACATTCGCTACTACCGGAAAAGTATTTACACTTCTTTCGGATGCGAACAATACAGGACGCATTGCACCTATTACGGGAGATTTTTCGGGAAACATTACCATGCAGCGTTATCTTGGTACCGGTCCTACCGACTGGCGCCAGTTGGCTTCGCCTGTTACCGGTGCAACCATTGCCGACTGGCAGGATGATTTTACTACTACCGGCTTCCCTGGATCAAGTTATCCTAGTTTTGGATGGGTTTCGGTTTATACTTACAATGAAGCAAGTTTAGGATCTTCTGCTTATGGTTATGCAACACCTACCAGTGCATCCAATCCCTTAACACCAGGGAAAGGCTTCTTTACTTATGTTGGTCCAACCCCAGTTACAGTGGATGTTACCGGCCCGCCTGCAAAATTCAACCAGACGTTTACAGTTAGTTATACGCAAAGCGCGGGCGCCGCTGAAGACGGATGGGCATTGATCGGAAATCCGTATGCATGTCCGATTGACTGGACATCGGGTGCGTGGTCAAAAACTAACATTAACGACGCGCTTTACATCTGGAACCCTGAACTTCAGCAATACGCAAGTTACGTTTCAGGTGTTAGCACCAATGGAGGGTCTCCGATCATTGCTTCTTCACAATCATTCTGGATCCAGACAAACGCTGCTAGTCCTGCATTGTCTTGCACCGAGTATATAAAGCATACGGGTACTGATGCTTCATTTATCAGGCAAATGAACCCTTTTCTTGCTAACCTGAAACTCAACTTCAAGGGAAATAACTATACCGATGAAACAGTTTTACGTTTTGGCACAACAGCAACCGGAAAATTTGACAAGCAACACGATGCAAGAAAAATGTTTACATCAACCGCGGGTGTTCCTTCTATCAGCACACTTGATTCAACCTCGTCGGACATGTCGGTTAACAGCTTACCTGTTTTTGATAACGGAATTAAAATTCCTGTAAAAACATTAGTGAGCCCAGGTTACTCGGGTAACTATACCATTAGTCGCGACAGCATTAGCAGTATTCCTGAAGGATATTGTGTGATGCTTGAAGATCTTGCAACAGGAAACATGATCAATCTCAACACTAACTTTTCATATTCATTTTATATTTCTGATACAACCGCGGCTCCCCGGTTTTTAATTCATATGAGAGCTGCTCATGTGGTAAATACATTCGCCGCAAACTGTAACGGTTCATCAACAGGAAAGGTTGTTGCTGAAGGAAAAGGAACCGGTCCGTGGAATTATATCTGGATGGATGGAGCCAACACCGTTATCCAATCAACAAATGGAGCAATGGGTAAAGACAGTATTGTAAACGTTGCAGCAGGAAATTATTTCGTTTACATTATTTCAGCAAATAACATGTGCGGGTCCAACGTTACCACTGTTACAGTAACGCAACCCGAACCGGTACTTGCAGGTTTTCATATTAACAATCCGGTTGTAGAAGTGAATACTGGCAGCGTAAATATTCTTAATACATCTTATAATGCCACCAGTTTCCAATGGAATTTTGATGATGGTAGCCCGGTACTTACAACATCTGCAATACCAGCTCATGTATACAATTCGGTTGGTCAGCATACCATTACACTCATAGCAACTAATGGTGCGTGCAGTAATGCAATTACCAAAACGGTTACTGTTACCAATAGTATTGTTCAGGGAGTGGAGGAAGTCACAAACGAAGGCGGATTATCTGTGTATCCCAATCCAGGAAACGGGTTATTTAATTTTGATATAAGTGGACCAGTGCCGCAGGGATCTGTTGTTGAGGTGTATGATGCTGCCGGAAGAAAAATTCATTCGGCGGAAGTGATGGGTGAGAAAACAGAACTTGATCTGAGAAGCGGCGCAAAAGGAGTTTATTTTTATAAGCTTAGTCTTGGAGCTGAAAAAATGATGAGCGGTAAACTGATCATTAAATAACCTCCTGAGCTACGTTACAAACACACCATCAAGTAAAAAGCCGCGTCAGTTTGATGCGGCTTTTTTACTGTCAGAATTTAAAAAGCCACAGATTTCGGTGATTTCCACAGATTAATAATCTGCGCGAATCTGTGAAATCTGCGGCTATAATCCAGTAGCTTAATAATTAAATTTATTTCTTTTCTTTCTTTTCTTCTTGTCTTAAGAGCATACCGCTGGCATCGAAAATATAATCGGTTTTCTCAATTTCGGCTTCATAGGTTAAGATTCCGGTAGCGTCGAGTCTCTTTGAGGCCTCAGTGATTTTCTTCCCGCCAAGCGCACGTTTTACGTATTGCTCTACCTGGGCCGGAAGTTCAGAAACAGGAATTTCGGTTTCGGTGGCCATGAGCGAGCCCTGGGCGTCATAAAAATTACTCGTTTCGGTATTGTTTGATTTGAAAGTTGCTTCATACAAATCGCCGTCCTTTTCCCACTTATCTACTTTTATTTTCGGAAAAGCAGTGGACTGTGTTTGTTTAACCAATGCCGGCACATCTGCCTCCTTGAGCTTCTGCGCTTTGATGCTGAAAGCCGATCCAAATAATAAACCTATTGTAAGAAATCTGATTGTTTTCATCTGTTAAGTTTTTATTGAAATTACAAAAATTATTTCCAAACAGCAATCACGTGGGATTAAGACCGGACCAATAAATTGCGTTTTAAAAGAAGATAAGAACATCTTAAAAACATGTTGTAACACCGTTAACAGGGCTTTTAACGTATTTTAACCCATATACAGCAATAATGGAGTGATGAGTGGCAATAGTGATGAAGTACTTTTCAGTAATTTTAATGTCTCTTATGGACCTCCACTCGAACCCAACCGAAACCAGAATGGCAACTGTTTTTTTAGACAAAAACGACGTTGTTATTATTACAATGAAAGATTGCGGCGTGGTTGATGAGTATGATCTGATCGATCTTAACCTCGTTGTAAAACATAAAACAGATGGAAGACCGTCTCTTAAACTATTTATTGCGGATGGTAACTGGGACATGAATAAAAAAGCCAAGAATTACGCGAAATCACAGGAAAAAATAACGCAAACGATTGCCAGAGCTATTGTAACGAGTAGCAGAATAAAAGTAGCGTTGTTCAATTATATGATAAAATTTAACAAGAAGAAAAGTTACCCCGTACAGTTTTTCAATAACCAGGATGAAGCTTATGCCTGGTTAATGTCATTCAAAACGTCAGAATAAACTCATCTGGGTGTTCTGATTGTCCTCCAATGAAATCCCGATGGTAGTATCACCGATTATTTTAAACACTTCAGATTCTTTATAACGCGAAGCCACACTGATTTTTGTACCGGAAGCGTGCTTCATAAATAGTTCATGAACCAGTTCGGGCGAATTATTTTCTCTTGACAAATGAGAAAGAAAAATGTGGCTCAGAAAATCGGCTCTGTGATTCAGAAAAACAGAAAGAGCCTGATCGTTTGATAAATGCCCTTTTCCACCACGGATCCTCGTTTTCAGATAGTACGGATAATTTCCCGTCTCCAGCATTCCGGCATCGTAATTTGCTTCCAGAAATGCGGCATTGCAACGTTTAAAATGTTTTATAACACGTTCGCATGCCTCGCCTATATCTGTTAATACGCCAATACAAATTCCGTTTCCTTCCACGGTAAAACTGTAAGGGTCGCTGGCATCATGAAGTTTCTGAAAAGCAGTTACTGAAAGATTTCCGATAGTGATGATTTCATCGGGACCAAAATGTTTCAGCAGATCCTGTTCAATAGTAAGACGGCTGCCTGAGTGTGTTCCCTTGCTGATGTAAACAGGAATTTTATGTTTTCTTGAAACTACTTCAACACCGCTGATATGATCGGTGTGTTCGTGAGAAATAAAAATAGCTTTTACTTTTTTAATAGATAATCCCGATCGCAGCATCCGTTTCTCAAGTTCCCTGCAGGAAATGCCAATATCCACAAGAACAGCTTCGTTGCTGTTACCTACATAATAACAGTTGCCGTTGCTTCCTGAATTGAGGGATGAGGTGTAAAGTGCCATTAGGAATTACAAAGTAACATAATATTTCCTATGTGAATTCACGAGTTAACAAAAAAATGGAAAATGTGTAAGAGAATAAAGGGTTGATCGCCTCGAAAAAAACCTATAAAATTTAACTACAGAGGCCGCAAGTGGCTGCGCAAAGTCCTTCGACTTCGCTCTGGGGGACATTGTAAAGTTTCGTAAGTAAAGCCATAAAGGTTTTTTCTACCACATAGAAACAGAGAACACAGAGTGAGAAATTTTGTGAAACAAAATTCCTTCTGTGTCTCCGTGTGGTTAAATTTTGAGAACCTGTTTTTAAGAACAATTTGCCGCCCTGCTGCTGCGCAGGTAACTGGAAAGCGTGACATGTGCTTTACATATTCCATTTTCCCTTTTACATCTTCCATTCCTAAGATGGGTCTATTTTTTTAGGGCGACTGGCGCACTTTCCTGCCGTTTAAACAACAATTTATTTCAATCCCTTCACAGGATTGTAAATTTATTATGTCTTATGAAAAAGATTAAAGTCCGCAGGTGGCGACTAACTGATTACGATAGAATCACTGAAATACAACGAACCTGTTTTCAGAATATGAAACCATGGACACTGGAACAATTCAGGAGTCTTATTACGATATTTCCGGAAGGACAAATGGCCGTAGAGTACGATGGGAAACTTGTAGCTTCTTCCTGTAGCCACATTATTAAATTCAGCAATTATTCCGAAACAAGTTCGTGGAGCGAATTAACGCAGGATGGCATGATCACCAATCACGATCCCAATGGCGACACACTATATGGTATCGAAATCATGGTGGATCCGGTTTACAGGAACATGAAATTATCGCGACGACTTTATGCCGCGCGTCAGAAATTATGCCAGGATAAAAATCTGAAAGGTATTGCCATTGGCGGAAGGATCCCAAACTATCATAAGTATGCCGAAAAATTAACTGCCGCGCAGTACGTTCAAAAAGTTATCGATAAAAAAATTTACGATCCTGTTCTTACAGCGCAGCTGGCAAATGGTTTTGTACTAAGAAGATTACTTCCTGATTATCTTCCCAATGATAAAGAATCACTTGGCTATGCTACATTTTTAGAGTGGATCAACTTTAATTACAAAGCCAGGGCGCAGGAGTTAAAAACAAGTCCTTATGTGCGTGTGTGCGCCGTTCAATACCAGATGCGCATGATCACAAGTTTTGATGAATTTGCTCAGAACTGCGAATACTTTATTGACGCTGCGTCCGATTACCGTTGCGATATTGTTCTGTTTCCCGAAATGTTCACCATGCAACTGCTCACGTTCATGCCTAATAAATCTCCGGGAAACGCCATTCGTTCGCTTGATGGATTTACAGCGCGCTACGAGGAGCTATTCACCAATCTTTCCATCAAGTATAACATTAACATCATTGCGGGTTCGCATCTTGTGATAGAGAACGATGATCTTTATAACGTGTCGTATTTATTCAGGAGAGATGGTACCATGGCCAAACAGTATAAGCTTCATATTTCTCCTCACGAAAAAAAATGGTGGGGGGTGAAGCCAGGAAATAAAGTAGAAGTATTTGACACCGATATTGGTAAGATTGCCATTTTGATCTGTTACGATGTTGAGTTTCCTGAACTATCGAGAATTGCGGTAAGCAAAGGCGCGCAGATTTTATTTGTGCCGTTTAATACCGATGAGCGAAGGGGATACCTGCGGGTAAGATATTGTTCACAGGCCAGGGCCATCGAAAACCAGGTGTATATGGTGCTTGCAGGCTGTGTAGGTAATCTTCCGGCAGTAGAAAATCTTGATATCCAATATGCGCAGTCTGCCATCTTTACACCTTCAGATGTTGAATTTCACATGGAGGGAATTGCCATGGAAGCATCGGCAAATACTGAGACATTGATCTTCCAGGATCTGGATTTGAATCTTTTAGCGAGAAACAGAGAATACGGAAGCGTTCAAACGTGGAAGGACAGAAGATCGGACCTTTATAAATTGAATTACTCGGAAGGAAATAAAAAACTGAGTATATAAAAAGAACTTCGCCAAAGTCACTTTGGCGAAGTTCAATTAATTTAATTATTCAGAGATCACTACTTTTTCAGCAGCAATTAATTTTCCATCCTGCAAAATATTCACGAAATAAATTCCCGGTGCAAATGAACCTGTGTTAACGCGCAAGTTCAATTGAGATATTTCATTGCTGTAAATACTTTGCCCGAGTACGTTTTTCAATTCAATGCTTAAACCATCAGAGATCACTTCAAGCTTAATATGGAGAACATCCTTAGCAGGATTAGGAAACACATTTAAGTTGTTAAGAACATAAGTTTCCTTTTTAATTCCAACCGGCGGGAATTTTTTATCATTTGCCTGGTTACTTTTTGTTCTTACTTTTTGCAGGAACACCTGATTGTTTCCGCTAATAAGTTTATTGGTGGGATTGCAATTGAAACCAATGGCATCAACGAACCACTTCAATTGAGAGTTCCACACGTTAGCATAATTCGGGTCAGTAGCAAGACCCCCAACCGTATTTGCTACAAGCGTTTCGGTTCCAACAACAAGATCTCTTCTCTTTAAGTTATAATTCGCAACAGGAGAAACAGAAGATTCGATAGCGTAAGTGTTCCAGTTGAAATTCCCGTTCTGTTGATCCTGAACAAAAACTGTTTCGTGCCACAAACTCATCGCGCTATAGTTTCCGCACGAATCACGTAATTGTAATTTGTATTTATAGTAAGTTAAATTAGGATCTCCGTTTGCCGGACCTATGCTTCTGTTAGTATCGGTATACATGCTAAAAGCGGATTTATGTATAGCGGCAATACGTTTATAAACATTGGTGCTTGTTTCGCGGAACACGATAAAACTGTCGGCTTGCGGATAAGTGGCTTTTTCCCAGTAGATTTCATTGTTCACACCTAAACTATCCACAGTTACCATACAGATTTGTGGAGTAGGAGGGAAAACGAGATTAACAGTGAAAGTCGTCGAATTTTTACAGCCATTGGCTCCCGATCCACTTAAGGTATACACTGTATTTACAGAAGGAGTTGCGGAGATGGTGTTTCCGCTTAGGGAACCAGGCATCCACGAATAGGTAGTTGCTCCGCTGCCGGTTAAAGTTTGTGGTTTATTCAAACAAATTAAATTTGTTCCCGAAATTGTTAATGTTGGATTACTCATAGCAGTAACGTTAATAGTTCCTGTACCAACACAACCATTAGTACCTGTTCCTGAAACAGTATACACCTGTGATGTTGTTGCTGTGAAAGCTGTGTTATTGCTAACACCATTGCTCCATGTGTAAGACGTTGCGCCGGCACCATTCAGGGTTAAGAGACTTCCGGTACAAACTGCGGTTGGTGAAGCAACTCCTGAAACTGTTGGAACAGGATTGGCAGTGATCACATTTACTATTGTACTTGTGGTTCCGCAGGCATTTGTTGCTGTAACAATAACACTGAATGTGGATGATGCTGTAAAGCTCATGCTGGTTGTTGTACCTGTAGAAGGACTAAAGCTCACTGATGGTGCGCCCGATACGCTCCATCCGTAAGTTGTTCCGGGCTCAACGGCAGTTGATGTTAAAGTTAATGGTGATGAGGTTGAAGTTCCTGCACAAAGTGTATAATTTGCAGAGGTGATCGCCGCGGTTGAAGGCAATGTGCAACTGAGTTTATGAATATACCCGTCTGTTAGTCCCACCGCCGTCAGAGAATAAGTTCCCGCTCCCGGATCAAAATCAACACTATTCCAGAATGTACCGATTGAATAAATATTTCCCTGGGCATCGAGATCGATATCAGAAGAATAATCACCGATAGAACTACCCCAGGCTTTCACCCAGGTAAGATTCCCATTGTTGTCGAGTTTCATTACATAACAATCGCTGTTAGGTGAACCAATAGATTGAATGGTATACGTTGAAGTTGGCGACGGATCAAAATCCACAAGATCATTAAAAAATCCTGTCACATAAATATTACCAACAGGATCAAGCGTTAACTCTCCTGCGCTTTCTGTACTTGTTCCGCTGAATTGTTTTGCCCATACATAAGCAAGAGCGGAAGTTAATTTAGTAACATAAGCATCAGCCGACCCTACAGCTCCAAGGGGTTGGTTCAATGGTCCCGGATCCATATCGCAGGCTCCGGCAAATTGTCCGCAAACATAAACGTTATCCGACGCATCAAGATCAATTCCCGCACCACCTTCCGACGCTGTGCCTCCTAAAACGGCATTGGCCTGGAACCCGCCGCTACTGGCCGCGAGTTTAATGATGTAGACATCGCTTGCTCCCAAAGAGTTTATTGTGCCACATGAACATTGAGGAGAGAGGTCGGCTCCTGTTCCGCTGAATTGTCCTGTTGTAAAAACACTGGTACCTGCTGCGTTTACTTTAACATCTCCACCATAATCGGCAGTTGGCCCACCAATTGAAAAGGCCCACAGATAATTTCCATTAAGATCATATTTACCAATGAAAGCATCCTGTGCTCCATAAATTACAAGGTTGTTTACTGTTGCACTCGGATTGAAATCGGCTGTTCCAGTAAAAGTTCCTGTTATGTACAGATTAGAGCTGGCATCAATATCAATTGCGGTTCCCCAGTCTGCAGCGGTTCCACCCATATTTTTTGCCCACACGTAATTACCTGCCGAACTTAATTTGAACATGCAAACATCGCTGTTACCTGCAGAAGTCAGATTAGCTGTTCCAATACCCGGATCAAAATCCACTGTACCGTTAAAACTTCCAAGTACATAAATATTGGAAGATGCATCACAAATAACATCTGAAGCAACCTCGTCGGTAGATGTACCGATTCGTTTTGCCCAAACGAAATTACCCGCCGAAGTTAATTTCAGAATGAAGATATCATCTCCACCGGCTGTAGAAGTTAAATTAAATACTCCAGCGCCTGGATCAAAGTCAACCGTACCGGAGAAGGAACCTACGGCTATAACATTTCCGCTTGCGTCTATTGCAGTTGCTCTCCAATCGTCATACGTTGGCCCGCCAAATGATTTTGCCCATACGAAATTCTGGGAAAAAGATGGCGTAAAATAAACAAAGCCTATTATGAAAAATAAGAGCGCTTTGAAGTTGTTGTTTTGTAGTTGTTTTTTCATCGTTAAATTGAATTATAAAATTAGTAAAAAACCCGTAGTGAAGCAGTGGAATCTTTTACACAGTTATTTTTTGATCCTGGCTCCGTCCATAAAAAATACGGATTCAAAACCTAAATCTTTTCTGTTCTGATCAAATGGAAATTTTTCGTCGCCCATAATTGGTGAATAAGGAAAAATAAAAGCTTCGCTGTATTTTCCATTTCCTTCATATAACATTCTGAGTCTTCCTCCGCTAAATTTATATTGCCCGTCGAGTTCATCTTTAAAAGCGAAATAAAAAACATGGTTGCCAAGTTTTTCGCTCGGATAATTATTAAGATCGGTCAACGATCTGAAATCACCGCTGCCCTCTGCAACATCAAATGTAAGCATGTAAACTTCTTTGATCTTAAAACGCGTCTTGATCATGTTGGTGATAACCACATTTGAATATCCTGTGTAACCAGTTTTTGAAGCTTTCGTAAATACGACCGGCAAGGGAAGATTTTTTGCCGCGATTCCGTTTTCTATTGAAGCGGCTTTCGACGCGTTTTTCTCTGCTTCTTTGGCAACGGTTTGTCCCTTCGTAAACAATTCGGCTACCTGTGTTTTATTTAATTTGCTGTAATCGACACTTAACTCGCCGTTGGCGTCAAATTTTTTCCAGTTGTTATAATTTGTATTGTAGTCGGAAGAAAGAGAGATGTCGAACTTCACGTTTTTTTGCGGATCGTTGGAGTTTCCATAAAAGAAAAAAGAGAATCCAAGATTGCTATCGTAAACATCTTTAGCTGTTGTTAATGCAGGAGCAATATCAAATTCTATAAAAGAATTCTCCAACTCAGAAGCACGGATCATTTTTGAAACCGAACCCTGGATATTGTCATTGATAGATTTGAAATCTATGCGGAGTTGTTTCACGGTTCCGTTGGCATATTCTTTCAAAGGTTTTGGAAGCATAATCTTTCCATAGATCTCATCGCCCGCGGAAAATGCTGAAACATTTTCCTTTTTAGCGTTCATAAAAGTAATGGAGGAGGAAGCGCCGGAAGCTTTATCTGTTTTTCGCTTTTTATTCTCTTCAACCTGCTCGGACCTGGCAGCCAGCGCAATCATCCGTTCCCATTCGGATAATTTCGTGACGCCAGCGTCCCCTGCAGGCAATTTTGAATAATCAATCGTGAACTCCCCGGTCATCTTTACCTCTTCCAGTTTTTCTCCTTTGCTTGTCATAATGAACGACGATACGATGAAGGATCCGCTCGAACGTTTCTGAAAATATGGAACATCTGTTCCGGCAATTCCACCACTGAAATCAACAAAGTAAACATCGTTTGATCTGTTTAGCGCAGGGGCAATATCAAAATCAAAATAATTCTTTTCAAGTTCTTCTTTACTCAGGTTTTTCGAAACTCCCGTATGTGTTTTAGAGCCATCACCCGTTTTAATTTCAAAATTGATTTCAATGGAACCATTGTCCCTGTAAAAATTTTCTTCTGGATTGCTTAAGAAAGATTTAATAGGCTGACTGAATTTTACCCGGCCATATATTTCATCAAAAGCGTTAAAAGTTTTTATGATTTTAGCGGTTGCATTTCCCTCAAAAGGCTGTGCTGAGAATGCGACCTCTGCCTGCGCCCCGGCATGTGGTTTCTTTGTAATGGCAGGTGGCGATTTTAATTTTGTTTCCGGTAATTTTGCCTGCAAAGCAACTCCTGATATGCAGAGGCAGCTTAATAAAATGATACGGTTTGTTTTCATGGGAATAAATTTTACGTTACATTTTTACTTTTATCCTTAGTTTATCACCGTGAATTGTGGAAATGGTGAGGAAATATAGACCGGGAGCGAGATCAGGGGGGAGTTTTATTGTTTGTTCGTGTTCGCCTTTTTCTTTTAATTCATAATTTAAATAAGCTTTAATGTATTTTTCTTTTGAATCGGTGAGTTTGATGGCAATGATCTCATTGTTAGTGAGCGTATACTTCAGGTTACCTGATTCGCGGTGAAATGAACCGTGTTTCATTTTTGTGTCAGGCCCCGATTGAGACTGCACGGTATTTATGAACCCGAGTATGATAAAGAACAGCAAAAAACTTATTTTCTTCATTGAATCCAACCCTATTTAATACAAAATTACCGTTGGAATGCAGGCAAGTCCTGAGGTTTTTACCTTCGCAGGGCTTTTTGGAACGAACGTAGTTAAATCCGGAACGAACGTAAAAGTCTGGTTTTTGGAGCAAAATTCTAAAACCATTTTGAAATTTGGGTATGGAACTATACTTTGTTTAGCATCTTATTTCTAACTTTATAATTAGGAATTGAAATCACTCTTTAAACATATATTCCCATTCGTTCTGGTCATTTGTTTTATAAGTCTGAAAGGACAAAGACAAATTGATTCGCTTAAAAAATTGTTGCGGGAAACAACATTTGATACGATCAGGATCGAAGCATATAATAATCTGGCCATTCAGTACGCGAACCTTGATTTGTTTGTGGCAAGAAGATATGCCGATAGCGCTCTTTATGAAATAAGCAGGGCACAGAGCAAACCTGAAAACATTTCGCCGTTTTACGAGAAAAACAAAGGGCAAAGCTATAATACCATAAGTCATATAGTTTTTCAACAGGGAAAATATAATGAATCTATCAAATACATTCTAAGCACAATTAAAATATTCGAAAAATTCAACGACAGCAGGAACCTCTCAAGATTATACAGCACCCTTGCTATTATTTTAAAATCAATTGGAAATTATAAAGACGCGCTGCTGTATATAAACATTGCCAAAAAACTGGATGAAGCGGCATATTTCGCGAAAAATAAAAACAAGAATGTTACCATTGATCTTATGGGAACCTATCTTAACATGGGAGGCATTTTTTTTGATTTAAATCGTCACGATAGTTCCCTCCATTATTCGCGGAAGGCCCTCGCTATGATGGATTCTACAGAAAAAAATGAGGACACCGGTTTGCTATATACAAATATAGGCGGATCTTACAGGAACCTTGGGCAATATAAAGTGGCAAATTACTATGCCCAGAAAGCTCTCGACGCTTATCTCCATATAGGATACCCTGAGGGAACAGCTATGGCCTATGCAAATTTTGCTGAGAACTATCTCGGACTCAAGGAATATAAGAAAGCGCTGTATTATGTGAATTTATCAGAAGAGATCAACGTAGCCAATTTGCTTGCGGATGATCTTCTGGCGAACTACGATACAAAATCCAAAATATATGCCGGCCTTAATGATTCAAAGAATCAGATCTTTTATCTTAACAAGTATATCGATCTGAAAGATTCGCTTTCGAAACTAAATCATACCCGTGAAATGGAAGAGCTCAAGACGCAGTATGAAACAGAAAAGAAAGAGGTTGAAATAACAAAATTAAGCAAGGATAACGAGATCCAGGAGCTTCAGTTGGAGAAGAACCGCGCCGTGCGAAACCGTCTTATCATTATTATTGTTGCCATTGCAGTTGTGGTTATTTTATTGGTTCTGCTTTCCGTGTTCCTTACAAAAAATATTCGTGAAAGAAAAAAAGCATACTCCGAGCTCCAGGAAAAAAATACGGAGATACAATCACAAAGTGAAAAATTGAGTCACCAGGCTAAGCTTATTTCTAAATACCAGAGCCAGATGAATCCGCATTTTATCTTTAACGCCTTAAACAACATTCAGGGTTTTGTAATGAATAACCAGAAAGAAAAAACGGTAACACAGCTGCAACTTTTTTCGGATCTGATGCGACAAACCCTGAAAAATTCGGAAACAGAAACTATAACGCTTGAAAAGGAAATAACGTATCTGAAATTATATACGGCGTTTGAAGGGGAACGTTTTCAGAATAAAATAAAATTCGGTTACGAAATTCCGGAGGAAACAGATGCAATACTGGTTCCTCCAATGATGATACAACCTTTTATTGAGAATGCCTTCAAACACGCGGGCCTGCAAAATGTTGAGAATGCTTTCATTCATCTTCGTATTGAAGAGAAAGATAAATTACTTACCATAGAAATTACAGACAACGGAAAAGGTATCGAGAATAAAAATATTATTCAGACATCGCACGCGCTTTCTATTATTTCGTCGCGGCTCAAGATCCTCTTCGAAGCGCAGAAGATGCAGATGAAAGAAGAATATTTCCAGATCATTTCAAAGCCTTATCTTCCTGTTGGTACAACAATCAGAATTTGTTTACCTTTAATGTATAAATACTAGAGACCAATTTCCCATGATCAACTGCGTCATAGTCGACGACGATTCACAATGCATAAGCGCTTTAACAGCAATTATAAAAGAATATTGCCCGCAATTACAGATTATGGGTACAGCTTCCTCTGTGAATGATGCCGTGAAACTTATTAATTTACAGAAGCCTCAATTGGTTTTTCTTGATGTGGAGATCAATGATGAACTGGGTTTCGATCTTTTTAAATTTTTCAGTAACCCTGATTTTGAAGTTGTATTTACAACGGCTCACGAAAAGTACGCGCTCAAAGCTATAAAAAGTTCCTGCTTTGATTTTTTAATGAAACCTGTAAATGTAAGTGAAGTTGTGAGCCTGGTTTCAAAACTTGAAAACGTAACAAAGAAAGAGCCAAAGAATGTAGATGTACTGGTAAGCAATCTTAAAGAAAGCGATCAGATCCTGAAAAAAATCGCGGTACCTTCTTCGGATGGTTATAACTTTATCAGCACAAATGAAATTCTCAGTCTTGAAGCGGACGGAAAGTACACGAAAATAACAACGGCGAGTGGCTTAAAATCTTTATCTACCAAAAACATTGGAGAGTTTGAAGAATTACTGGACCCTGCTGTTTTTTTCAGAACACATAAGTCGTGGATCGTTAATCTCAATCACATTCGTAAGTTTCTGAAGGACACTAATCAGCTCTTATTATCCGACGAGTCGGTTGCAGATGTATCGTCGCGCAAACGTGAAGATTTTCTGAAGCTCTTCGGGAAAGTTTAATTCTTTATTCTTCCTTTCGATTCTTTTATGACGTGTCACGTTGAACGCAGCCGAAGAGATACGCCGATCGTAATTTGAAAGTATCTTGCAATCAGTTTTATTTATTTGTCTCCCTGTCCTTCGGCTACGCTCAGGGTGACGGTAGTATTATATTTAAGAGTTCCTTCTACTACGATGTCACTGATAACAAAAGTCGCATGAGCTGGCATGTTTTTTGTGCGGATTGCATAAAAAATAATCATGAATATAAAATCACTTATCAAACCTTTTTTCGTTGCGGGAACTTTAACAATTGTCATCTGTGCCTGCGACAGGGCTCCTAAGGGAGACGATGCTGTAATCACTGAAGAAAAGCAAGCCACCGACGCGGTTGGGCAAAACTATATTGTGGATTCCGCTGAATCAAAAATAAGGTTCACAGGTTACGGCGTGGGGAAAAATCACCCCGGGAATTTTAAAGTTACCATGGGAACTGTAGCTGTAAAAGAAAACAGGATCACAGGCGGTGAATTTACAATCGATGTACGTTCGCTGGCTGTAGAAGAGAAAGGCGATATGTTCCAGGAAAAATTAAAACCACATTTGCTTAGTGGCGATTTTTTCGACGCTGAAAAATTCGGCACCGCAAAATTTGAAATTACATCCGTTGAGCCTTATAATCCTAATAGTAAGGATACTTCCATTGTGGAAGGTGCTAATTTCAATATCAGCGGGAATCTTACTATTAAAGATGTGACAAGGAATGTAACTTTTCCCGCGAAAGTGGATCTGGATGATATGACACTTAAAGGTAAAGCGGATTTTGATATAGACCGCACGCAGTGGAACATGAATTACGGAAACGATAAAACACTCGGGAATAAATTCATCTCTGAAAAAGTAAATATCGAATTGAATTTAAAAGCGAACAGGATAGGAACAGAGACCACTGCAGCGAAGTAATTCTGGTTCTCGCTGAGGAACTGCAAAATATATCGATATGCGGAGAATATATTCGTTGACTCTATAACCTATGCGAGCTATTATCACAATGAGGACAGATCTCTCAAAATAAAACCATAAGTCCTCATTGTGTTTTTTTAAGCTTTTATTTCATTTGAAAACCAGTATTTTCCACCATAAAAAAATAAAGGATTTTGGTCCGGTACTTGTAAATAAAGGATAGTATCAGTTGATACAAAATTATTTATGAACTCTTCTTCCGTGGCACAAGCTTCGGAGGATATAAAAACCGGAAATAATGGAAACCAAAGAATTAGTTAGAAAGGCCGTTAATGTGGCCACGAATGGTAAACATGATCATTCGGAAGGAAGAGTAGCAAAAGAAATTGAAAATCAAACAGCAAAGATTCCATCGGACGTTTTCCTTTGGACAGGTATTGGATGTTTAGGTGCTTCGGCAATATTGAGAATTTTTGGAATGAACAAAGTTGGTCAGTTCGTAGGTTCTCTCGCCGCACCGATCCTTATCATGGGTTTATATAACAAGGTTGTAAAAACCCACGGTTCAGATAAATATTCGCCCATGGAATCCTGGAATTAGAAAAGAAATTTCTTTTAAAATTGAAAGGGTCACTAGCTGACCCTTTTTTTATTGGTTTGAAATAATTTGGAGCGACTAAAATAAAAGCGACGCGAAGCCTGCGCCGCTTTCTTCACTGATCACACACACTATTCCACAACAACTTTTTTAGTAGCAATGAGTTTATTGTTCTGTTTAATATTCACGAAATAAATTCCGGATGTTAATTCCGAACAATTAATATTCGTCAATTGATTTTTTAGCTCCGAATAATGAATTACCTGTCCGATCACATTGGCGATTTCATATTCAAGTGTTTCTCCGGCATAGTAATTAATCTTAAGACTAAATGCATGCGAAGCAGGATTAGGAAATACTTCAAAATTAACAGCCGTGTAATTATTTTCTTTTACACCGATCGGGAATTTTTTATCGTTAGACTGGTTACTTTTTGTTCTCACTTTTTGAAGCATTACCTTGTTTGTAGGATTACAGTTAAATCCAACGGCATCTACCAGCCATTTTACATTGGTGTTTGAGAACGAACTGTAATTGGGGTCGGTTGCCAGACTTCCTACAGTATTTACAATCAATGTTTCAATTCCACTGGAAAGATCCCTGCGTTTTAAATTGTAGGTCGACACCGGCGAGGTCGTAGATTCGATCGCGTAAGCGTTCCAATTAAAGTTTCCGTTTTGCTGATCCTGAACAAAAATGGTTTCATGCCATGGACCTAATGAACTGTAATTTCCGCATGAATCTCTTATCTGTAATTTGTATTTGTAGTAACTCAGATTTGGATTTCCGTTAGCGGGACCAATGGTGCGGTTAGTGTCAGTGTACATGCTGAACGCTGTTCTGTTCAAAGCGCCAATTCTTTTATATGTTCCCAGGCTTACTTCGCGGTAAACAATAAAACTGTCGGCTTGCGGATAGAGTGATTTCTCCCAGTAAATTTCATTGTTCACGCCAAGACTATCGGCTGTTACCATACAAATGTCCGGTGTCTGCGCGTAAGAAGAAACATTCACTGTTCCTGAAAGTCCACAACCATTATTAAGTATTACGCTCACGGTATAATTAACCGGTGTTCCTGAAGCCTGAACAGTTGGATTAAGAACGCCGGTGCTGCTGAGTCCTGTCGCGGGCGACCATGTAACAGAAGTTGCAGCGGGATTACAGGAAGCGTTCATGGCTTGTTTTTGTTTGCATAAGAGATTAAGATTTGATCCCGGAGTTAAAGTTGCAGGAAGCACAGTAAGGCTGAATGTACTTCCGGAAGCGGCACATGAGCCAGATGTTCCCGAAACACTATAGGTTCCCGAAACTGTTGGCGTAATTACCAAAGTTGTTGTTGTTGCGCCGGTGCTCCAACTGTAAGAAGTAGCTCCGCTTGCCACCAGAGTAGCGGCAGATCCAGCGCACACTGAAGATGAACCACCGATTGAAGTAGCGGCACATCCTATCTTAGCAAGGAAAACATCATTAGAACCCTGGCTGCTCAAAGTAGTTGTTCCGAATGCAGGAGGTCCGGCAATATTAAACGTTCCCTGGATGTAAAGATTTCCTACTGCATCTGAACTGATATCATATCCCCATTCATAATCTGATCCTATTGCAGTGTTGGTCCATAACGGGAATCCGGTAGCGCTGTATTTGATTACCAGTACATCCGGCTTTATTCCAGGAGTGGTGTTTGTAACAGTGGTGGTTCCTACAGCAAGATTGGTTCCTGAAAATGCACCCGAAAAATAAATATTGTTGGAGGCATCAACTGTAATTCCATTTGCATATTCATCACCCGCGGCAGAAATTTTTTGTCCCCATTGAATGGTTCCTGAAGTATTATATTTTAATACAAAAGCATCGTATCCTCCCGAGGTGGTTAATGAAACCGTGCCGGCTATCAGCTGTGTTCCTGCGTAAGTACCATTGATGTAAAAATTATTGCCGGAATCCGCTCCGATGGAAGCCATAAAATCTGAGGAGCCGCTGTTGGTAGACCCAAGTCCGCGCGACCATAGCGGTGTTCCTGCCGAATTGTATTTAGCAATGTACATGTCCTGCCCACCATAAGATGTAAGAGTGGTGCTGCCTATTACTGTAGTATTTGTTGTAGGATTATAGTTTCCGCAAAAGCCAATATCCTGATTCGCATCCATTACAATTCCGGATGCATAATCATTGCTTCCCGATCCGCCAGTTCCTTTTGCCCAGGTAGCAACACCGCCCGAAGTAAGTTTAATAACATATACATCGGAGTAGGACCCAAGCACATTACTGTTGTATACCGTGTTTGTTCCAACGGTAAACAGCGCCGAGTTGAAAGTACCGGTAAAGTAGAGACTCGATTGTGAATTAGAAAAAGTGCAATCCGAAGAATAATCGTCTTTTAAATGTCCGTAGGATTTTAGCCACTGAATGCTTCCGAAAGAATTAAAACAAGCCACGAAGATGTCGTACGTTCCGTTGGTGGTATAGTTTGATACTCCCAATGGAGAAACTGAAAGTCCGGGACTGTTATAATGGCCCGTGACGTAAATGTTTCCGGCAGCATCGGTACAAACTCCTCCGGCTGATTCGGAGCCGGTGCCGCCTATCTTTTGCGCCCATAACGGATTTCCAGCGGCATCGTATTTGGCCACAAACACATCTGTTCCTGAAGCGCCGCTGTTGTTCATAGAACTTCCGGCAACATTAAAAGGCGAACTTCCGAAGGAGCCTATCATGATTACATTTCCTGACGCATCGGTGCAAACGTCTCCGGCATGATCCTGGTTAAGTCCGCTTCCTGAAAGCGCCCATTGCCAGTTTTGGGAAAAAGTAAAATTGGAATTAAAAATGCACATTAAAAACAGTGTAGTTGTTGCCAGTTTTTTCAGAGAGTTATAATTTTTTTTCATGTTATGGGTTTGTGAAAACTATTACTATCAAAATTAGATTACCCGCGGCATGTTTAATGATGTAATTACAATTCGGCGTGGTAGAATTACAATTCGGCCAGGGCTTTTGATCAGGGTTTTTCGTAATAATTTTTATACTTTTATAAAAAACACCTTTCTATCACCCCATTTGGAAAATATTTCCGGATCATACTTCTGAACTGCCTTTTTTTAACGGCTACTTTCATCAATTCACAGAGCCGTATTGTGGATTCCCTGCTTGTGGAACTTCAGAAATCCGGGGACGACACCAACCGTGTGAAGCGCTTAAACGACGTTGGTGGATATTTAATCAACGAACATGAACACGAAAAGGCCCTGGTGTATCTTGAACTTGGAATTCAGTTGGCTGAAAAACTGGAATATAAGCAGGGTGTATGTGTTGCGCTGAATCGTATGGGGATTTCATATCTGAACAAAAGTGATTACGTGAAAGCAAGAAGCTATTTCGAGAAAGCGATTATAGTTGCCCGACAGGCCGGAGATAAAAAATCGGAAGCCGACATCATGAGTAACCTTGGGATCATTCTGTGCGATCAGGGAGAATATCCAAAGGCTCTTGGAAATTATCTGAACGCTCTTAAGATACGTGAAGAGATCAACGATAAAAGAGGTATCACTTCTTCAAAAATGTCATTGGCCAATGTGTATTATCTTCAGGGCAGACATGATATGGCTCTGAAGTCGTATCTCGATATTGAAAAAGCGAAAGGGTTTGGGGAAGATGAATACCTGCATGCCAAACTGCTCTATAACATTGGTCTTACCTGTTATCAGCTGAAAGATTATTCCACAGCGTTGAATTACTTTAACGCCGCTCTCAAAATAGATGAAAAAATAAACGATAAACAAGGTGTGGCACTTATTTATACAAATCTTGGAGCAATTTATTCCAGCCAGAAAAATTATAAAAAAGCACTTGAGCTTCTTTGGAAAGGCTGCACCATTCTTACCGAACTGGGAGATAAACGTGGCGCCGCCGAAGCCTATTCCGATATAGGAGTGATCTATGATTCACTAAAGCAGCCGCCAAAAGCGCTTGAGTGTTATACGAGACAACTTGAACTATCAAAAGAACTGAACAGTAAGGTCAATATTAAAAAAGCGTATTTGTTTATGTCCAATCATTACGAAGCGCGTAACAATTTCAAAGAGGCGCATGCATATTACAAGTTATACAAGTTAATGGAAGACAGTATTAAGAACGAGTCCAGTATTAAGAGTATTGCCGAACTGGAAGCCAGGTATGAAAATCAGAAAAAGGAAAAAGAGATTGGATTACTGAAAGCGGGACAGGAAGTGCAGAACGCGGAAAACAAAAGACAGAAACAGCTTTTCTATAGTATTTTTATTCTTGCGGTTGTAATGGGGTTGTTTGGCTTCTTATTGTATAACAGGCAACAGATCAAAAAGAAAAGCGCGCTTGAACGCAGAAACTTTGAACTGGAAAGAAACGCGCTCGCGTTACAGATGGATCCGCATTTTATTTTTAATTCACTAGGGTCCATCAGTGGTTTTATTTCTGAAAATGATAAGGACAAGGCCATAGAGTACCTTGGTGTTTTTTCGAGACTCATCAGGTACAATCTCGAACAATCGCGCGAACAGTTTGTATCAGTACAACAGGAAGCAAAAATGCTGAATTCGTATTTGTTCCTTCAGCAATTACGTTATAACGATAAATTTACTTTCGAGATTACAACTGATCCCGAAATAGATTCCTCCATGGCCATTCCTCCAATGTTTGTGCAGCCATTTGTTGAAAATTCTATTTTGCATGGCATTGTTCCCAAGAGCGAAAAAGGACATGTATGGGTAAGATTTTATGTGCATAATGATGAACATCTTGTATGTGAAGTAACCGACGATGGTATTGGCAGGGTAGAGTCTATGAACCGAAAAACCGGTTTCGGACAAACACATCGCTCACTGGCCATGAAGATAACTGAAGAAAGAACAGAGATCATTAACTCCATGAATAAAGAAAAAATTATGATCGCAACGAATGACAGATTAAACGAAAAACAAGAAATAACAGGTACAATAGTAACACTAAGGTTTCCGTTGGATTACGTGTAATACGACGTTATTCCGGCTCTTGATTCTTGCATCTTGGCTCCATGAAAGGGAACCAAGAGTCAAGATACAAGAGCCAGGATACATTGCGATAAAATGACTAAATTTAAAAGTAAATAGTTTTGCTAAGCGCAGTTATCATAGAAGACGAAAAAAAATTTCTTTCCGCATTTAAATCGGTGTTGGGGACAAACTGTCCTGAAGTAAAATTGTTAGGTGATTGCGGAAGCATTGGCGAAGCCAGGAAAATGATCGCGGACATAAAACCTGACATTATTTTTCTTGATATTCAACTGTCCGACGGAAACGCTTTTGATCTTTTAAAACTGCTCGATAGCGATCTTCCAAGAGCAGATTTCAATAAACTCTGCATTATTTTTACAACGGCCTTTAACCAGTTTGCTATACAGGCATTTCGTTTCAGCGCTGTGGATTACCTGCTCAAGCCCATTATTTCGGAGGAATTAAAAGAAGCCGTTGAGAAAGCGAAAAATCTTAAACTTGTAAAAGGAAATCCAAATCAATATAAAGTATTGCTCGATAACATGTCAAGGACCGATTCTGAGAAAAAGATCTGCCTTTCCACCATGAACGAAGTAAGGATCTGTCCGGTTGAAGAAATTACGCGCTGTGAATCTGAACATAACTATACGAAGTTTTATTTTGTGAAGGATAAATCGTTGATGGTATCCAAAACTCTTAAGGATTATGAAGATCTTCTCAGAGAATTTGGTTTTGAACGTGTGCACCAATCGCATCTTGTCAATCTCAAGCATATTAAATCGTATATCAAAAAAGAAAACGGATTTATTCTCATGAAAGATGGTACCGAGGTTCCGATTTCACGAAGAAAAAAAGAACATGTACTTGAAATTTTAAAAAAACTCTGATCAGATGACGCCGCTATTTGTAAACCTTGATGGAATTGTGGCCTTTCTTCTTTTTCTTGCCATGGGAGCATTTGCGTTGGTTATGATTTTTGTGGCCCTGATGGTAAAGATCGCGGGAAAAGACAAACATATCTTTTCAAAACTGGCCATGGTGTCGTTTGTGTTTACGATCATGACAATCTGCGGATTCCTGTTGTTTTACTTATATGATAATGCAGGTAATGAGAGCCAAATGGACAATCTTTGCTGGATTTTTCTGGCACTGGCTTTTATTGGTTCGGTGATTGTTCTGCTAAAAAAAAGAAAAACGAATCATTCAGTTTCATGATCCCGTAGTTCCCTTGTAAGTTTAGTAAACCCAATTACAGTATCGTCGTCGTCGTGTAAGGCGGTTATAAGAACACTTCCCCAGAAAGTGGTACCGTCTTTCCTTACGCGTTTCCCAATATGGCGGGCTCTTCCTTCTTTGCGGGCAAGCTCAATTAACTTCTGTGGTAAACCTTCCTGCCTGTCTTTTGGAAGATAAAAAATACTGAAATTCTGTCCCACGATTTCACTTTCCTTATACCCCTTTATTTGTTCCGCGCCTTTGTTCCAGGTAAGAATTGTTCCATCAGTGTCGAGTAATACTATAGCGTAATCCTGCACTTCTTCGATCATTTTTTTGTGCAGCATTTCGAGTTTGTCTTTTATTTTCATAAGAACTTTGAGGCGTTGGTCTGTGACATTTTGAACTTCAAAAGTAGGACTTAAAAAAGAAAGCCCGTTGAAAATCCTCTACAATTTTAGTTAACTGCAACGAATTTATCAAGAATTTCGACGCATTTCCATGGCAGCCTGTCCAATTCGTTCCAAAACCCGGCGCTATTATCTGCTCTCGAATTAAAAAGAAAGGCCCATGTATAACCATCGGCAGTTTTACAAACAAATGCGGCAGTTCCTTCAAGACTTCCCGTGTGCCACATATTTCCTTTCGCATTAACCTGCCAGCCCTTCGCGTAATTAATATTTGACGCACCTGGTGTGATCATGGTTTTAATGGTAGATGATTTCAGAAGGGTTTCTTTATCCAGTTCCGACAAAAGTCTGGTAAGATCTCCGGCAGAAGCAATCCACCCTCCGTGAGCGTTCATGGCTTCAACATTAAATCCTCCGTATTGAGCGGGAACTTTTTTTCCATTGCCATAACATGATTCTTCGCGATCAGAGCCTATGTATTCCACTTCTCTTTTTTCTTTTTTAGCAGGAAGGTTTTTTCCTAAACGAATATCCTGAACATGTAGTGGATCAAAAATTTCTTTCTGAACATAGGTTTCATATTTCATTCCAGAAACTTTTTCTATGATCTTTCCCAACACCAGATAACCAACGTTGGAGTAAGAGAATTTTGTTCCGGGATTTTGTTGTAATCCTTTTCTCAATGAAAAGCGGATCAATGTAGAATCGCCGACAGGATTCGGTTCCTGTTCCGTTTCGGTTACATGCAAAGGAAAAAACGCGGGATCAAAATGTGAGTACCCGTCCACCGGCGCATTTCTGTTCCAGCCTGAAGTGTGTTCCAGCAGGTTCTGAACCGTGACAGAATAAAGGCGTGGATCATTAATCACCTCAAGATAATAAGCCTGTTCCAATAATTTTCCTTTCCCGAATACCTTGTCGTCAAGAGATAATTTTCCTTCCTCCACTAGTTTCATAATGGCCAGCGACGTGATTGGTTTAGAAACACTCGCGATCCTGAAAAGATCATTAGCTTTTGTTGGAGTACCATGTTTTGCATCCGAAAACCCAAATCCTCCGTTATAGATGGTCTTTCCGTTTTTAGTAATGGCAACTGCGCCTCCTGTAATGTTCCATTTTTTCATGAACTCATTTACGTTAGCGTCGATGTTGTTAAATTGTGTAAAACCGGCATTATTCTGCGCATTAATAAACAGCGTAAAAAACGCCATCAGGGGCATTAAAAATCTCAATCTCATCTCTTTTTTTTCGGAATTTTTCTCACTCTATTCCGGTCCTTTCACTCGGATACAAAAATAAAAAAATACAGAAATTATCTGTTACAGATTTGCTGGAAATCTTACATGGCAAGGGTTTCGGGGGATGTTTTAATATTTATTAAGAAAGATCTGATGTTTTTAGCTACTTGGCGCTGAAGCTTTGGCACAGGCGCCGGATTCCGCGAATTTTCACAGATAAGACAGTACAAAATTTATCTGTGAGAATCTGTGTAATCTGAGGCTTCTTTTTTTTGCCGCGCTGGTAGCCAGATTTATCGGTTGGTATTGCCCAGCCCGCTATTCCTTGCTATCTTTAAACGTTATGAATGCGAGCTTATCTTCTTTCCTGTTGGGATTGTTTGAGAATGGCGAAGTGACTGTGAAAAAGGAATTGTCTGAATTTTCAGAGACCGAAAAACAGGAATCTGTTTCCATTTTAAAAAACATCTATGAGCAATCAAAATCTGAAATGCCTTCGGGTGTTCCCGAATTTGATGCCGATGCTGCGTTGTGGGGAAGTATGATCTTATACAGATGCATACAGTTTGTCATGATACGAAATCTTGAAGCGGAAGAGATTGAAAAACGAATTACGGATTTTAAAAGCGAGTCAACACCTTCGTCTGTTTACTCTGCCGATCTTTGTCTGCGTTATCTGCCTGATGTTTTAAGATTCGCTGTAAGCCTGGCTCCCGATGATCCGCTGGTTGTAAGAATAAAACAACTGGCCGAACAATGGCCCTTCTCTTCTGTTGGTATCAAAACAAATCCGGAGACTGAAAGTTCAGTGAGCTTTGATAACAGATCGCTTATGAAGAGTTATGTAGACAGGATCATTGATAAAAAAGATCTATCTAAAATAAATAACAACAATTTAAAAGAGGAAGTGGAAGCCGTTCTTGGCAACTACTCTAAAGAACTATGGCCAGGCTACCTGGAAACAAAAACAACACAATAACAGTATGGAAATTATGAAACAGGAGGATGTGGTTTTAACTGATAAACTCAACGGCATTCTCGATCACCTTAAACAAACATTCGTAGGAAAAGACGACATCATTGACCTCATGGGAATTTGTCTTGCAGGAAGAGAGAATTTATTTCTTCTTGGTCCTCCCGGCACAGCTAAAAGTGCCATGGTAAAGGAAATGTCAAAACTTCTTCATGGAAAATATTTCGAATACCTTCTCACACGATTTACAGAGCCAAATGAATTGTTTGGTCCGTTTGATATACGCAAACTACGCGAAGGAGATTTAGTAACAAACACCGAAGGAATGCTTCCTGAAGCATCGCTCATTTTCCTTGATGAATTGCTTAATGCGAATAGCGCTATCCTGAATAGTTTGCTAATGGTACTTAATGAAAAAGTGTTCCGCCGCGGACGTGAAACAAAAAATATTCCGTCGCTTATGATCATTGGCGCAAGTAATCACTTGCCGCAGGACGAAGCTTTACAGGCCCTGTTCGATCGTTTCCTCGTTCGTGTGCAATGTAATTATGTTGATCCTGTTCATCTCAATGCTGTTCTCAATGCAGGATGGAAACTGGAGCAGAGAACAATATCTGAAAAACCAAATATTAAAGCCGAAGACATTGTGGTCTTGCAAAGCCAGGTTTCGGAAGTGAACCTCGATGAAATAAAACCGGCATACATTGAACTCATTCAGAAACTCAGAAACGCCGGTGTTCCTGTATCGGATCGCCGTGCCGTAAAATTACAACGACTTATTGCAGCAAGCGCTTTATTGTGTAAACGTAAAAAAGCCATTCTTTCCGACATGTGGGTGCTCCGTTACATCTGGGATACCGAAGAACAGGTGGAAGTCATCGCCGCAATTGTAAATTCTGCAATTGAAAGCGAAAGTGAAACACAGGGCGTTCATCCGAGAGCTTTGATCAACAGTGTTCCCAACGCTGATGAATTGTACGCCGAAATTTTAAAGCTCAGCGGTGAATGGGAGAGAGAAACTATCAGTTTATCGGAACGTTCTGTTATCAAAGATCGTTTGCATTATCTCAGCGGACGATCAGAATGGATCAGCAACGAAGAACAAAGATCGTATGTTCAGAAACCGATCAATGATCTCTGGAAAAAAGTGATGATGACAGAGTGAGAGAACTTTTAAAAATAGTTGAACTGAAAGATAAGCGCGCTCTTGCCGAAGTACGCGGTGTGCCTGGGTTACTGGGCGCGCTACGCGATGATGAGATCTGGGTGCGTGGAATTTTTTTTACCAGCGACGAAGAACCTGTCACCGCGAGAATTCCTTCCATTAATAATTTTATTATTGGAGACGATGACCAGTTATTTCCTGTGAGTGGAATAACACCAGTTGCAAAACTTGAAAAACTTAACTGGAAACCATTGAAGGATCTGTTGCCGGTAAATTTTCCTGTCGCGGCATATTCAGGCAGACTGAGAGATAAATTCAGGATCGGATTAAAAGTAAGCGAACAGGAACGTGATATTTATGCTACCGAGATTTCCTGGAACGAATGGAAAATGTTAGCGGATACCGTTTCTGAGATTAGACTGCAAAGAACAAAATTCGCCGTTACCGAAGACAAAAGAGTGATCATTCTTAATTCACAGTTTATTTCCGCACCCGGGAAACACTTCTGGAGAAATGGAAATATTTTATTGCCTCTTGGCTTTGATTTTGATCCACCTTCGCTTGCAGCCATTATTTCGAAGAAAGCCGGAGAGGAACATGATTCTGTTTTGTTTTTTAATAAAGAGGGACATTGTGAGAGAATCAGTTTATCTTCTTTTGCCTATACATCACGATTAGTTATTAATTCACTTCACCGGAAGATCTCATGAAGGAATACAGGAGCATAGCGTATACTTATTTTTCTCCTCCCGAAAACTATTTTTGGAAGTGGGCAGATGATGGCCGTATTATTGACTGGACCGACGGTTACACTATTTGTTACCGCCAGGATTTTATCCAGATCTTAAGAGCAATATCGGGTGAAGGTTTGCCAAGAATAGGATCTTTGCTGATGTTGCTTGCAGCCTGTAGGGGAAACTGGAAAGCGAACCAGGGTGCGCGTGGAACTCTGATGGGAATTTTAAGGAACATTGAAGAAAACGATAAAGGGAATCCGATCAATGATACAGTAAAAAATTATCTTGAGGATACATTAAAATTTCTGGATCTTGTTTCTGAATTGCCTGAAGATTTACGTTCGGGGAATAAACGAATTCTTCTGATACAAACTATTTTCAGTAAATCTACCAAGAAGAGGGATAAAGATGTATCGAAAGGTGTGCTTGAAGAATTTGAAAGTGGCGCACTCGACGACGCTGTTTTCAGAAATATCATTCCGAATCTTTCTGTAACGGATTACAAAGAAGGAGCGCATGTACATTATTATAAATCGGGAATAACCCGGCAGTATTTCAGATACGATCTCAACGATCTTCACGAAGCGTTTTGTGATTATCCGTATCTCGAAAAATTAAAAATGGTGCTTGACACCGGCGTCACTGAAGTGCCCGACCCTCTGGATCTTGAAGTTCCTCTGCAGGAAGAGGAAGGCGATCTTCTCGACCAGCTCGCCGCCGATGAAAGAACCTATGGTCTTACAAATCTGACAAGGAAATTAATTGCAGCACTTAATATCCCTATTCACTTTAAAGGAAGCAGCGATCAGTTGTTTGGCGGCGTTTCTGATATTACCAACCGTGGAAATTTTGATCGCCTGTTATTAAGTGAACTTGCTAACGACGATGATACATTAATGGCAAGATTGGCAAATAACGAGGCCCTGTATTTCAGAAGAGAAGAACTCCCTGACAATAAAAATAAAAAACGATTTGTACTCATTGATACCACACTTAAAATGTGGGGTGCGCCAAGATTGTTTGCGGTTTCGGCGGGCTTGGCCTGTTCGGAAGGAAACAAATCAAAAAATCCCACTTTCGTATTTGCTCTTGGAGAAAAGAAATTTACGGAACTGGATATGAGCACTAAAGAAGGGGTGATCAAATCACTTACGGTAATAGATCCGGGATTAAGTTCCGCTACATCTCTATCGGGATTCATGGAGTCACTGAACAATAAGGACGAACACGAATGTATTTACATTGCCGATGAAGATATTATTTCGGCGAAGGAATTTTCTGCAACAATTTCCAACCTTAAGAAACCACTGAATTATGTTATTTCTGTAAACAGGAACGGGCAATTACAGATGTTTCATTACCTCGAAAAAAGAAGAAAACAGATTTGTGAAGCGGAATTCGATCTGGATGAAATATTAACATCACAGCCGGGACATCAGAAAATCAAAAAGAAATATTTTAACGCGCCCGCATTTTTTAATTGTGATCCTTCGCCGTTATTATTTCCTACTGCAAAAGTTAAGGTCAAGAATAAAAACCCGATTCAGATCAATCATCTTGGAGTCATTGGTGTTACGCAGGATAACCGCTTGCTTTTCTGGAATGATCCTTTTAAAGGTGCAATTGAATTGGAGTATGGTATTGAACCTGGCATGTATTATTACGGTTATTACGAATTACCGGATATTTTTCTGCTTGTTCATTCAGAACAAAATCAATTAGTGCTGTACAGGATTGAAGTAACAACACATTTAGTGAAGCGTTATGAGATAGCAGGTACATATCCTGATGTAACGGATGTAAGATTTAATAGCAACGTATTTTATGTCAATCTTAAATCGGCCGGTACGATTGCAATTAATGGATTGAATGGAGACACAATGCCAGGACAATGGAAATCCGAACCTATTAAACATCTCGTACGTTACACCAGTGATGGGGCCATTAAAAAATTCATCAATAATGGTTACAGTGTTTTCAGCAAAGCCAACAGGGTATTTATTGATCATAACAATAATCTTCATATTGATTCAAGGATTTTAAAACTCAATCCTTCAGGAATAATTAATTTCCTCGACACACACATTCATTTCGAAGTTAAAACTTCCTTTCAAACGCAGGATATAGTTTCTTTCGCAGGATTAAATAACGAGCTTGTAAAATTCTACCGTTTCAACTGGAAGAATGGAAGTACATTGATCATAGATTCAAGAGGTTTTCTTCATTTGAAAAGTTCGGTGAAGGAAATTCCAGAAATTACCATTGTCATGATCATTGGTCAGTCGCTGGCGGCATGGGCCTCCGATGGAAATGTCTGCGGCTCACATTATTTCTTCGATCCTAAAAAATCAAGCGAGTTAACGGCTACAGAGTTTTATATGAATTACATTCTTAAATACATTAAAGCATTAGAATAAGTGGAACTCAGTTTACGACATATCGAACAATCCAATTTCCTTATAAACGGCGCGTTTATCAGGGGAACCGATCCTGCGGAATGGTTAAGAGAACTCGACCGTTATGAAGTGTCGTATGAACATATTTCCTGTTACGTTGTTCCTAAAGGATTAGATTCTGTTTCTCCCGCCGGATTATTTGTAATGTTTCATGAAAAACCAAAATGCAGAAGGGAAACAGTAAAATTTCCTTACAGATGTGTAGGCGAAAAATTGTTTATTCCGCTTCATTCAACCCTGTTTCCTGAAACAAGTACTGATGAATTGAAGCAACTTATTTTATTTGATGTGATGGTGTTTCATCCTTCGATAGGTTTGATCGGTTATGAACAGCAGGATAGAAAAACGGTAGACGATCTTATTACCCTGGAACCACCAATGGAAACCAGATGTCTCGATGTTCCCGATGTAAAACCTGTTTTTCTTCCGTTGAATCGTATCCATGTAGAAGAGCCGCCGCCAGAACAATTGATAGAATCATTAAAAGAAGATGTTGGCACAAAGTCCATTGATGATCTTAAAGAAAAAGAAAGAAGTGGTCTTGAAAAATTGAAAGACGATATAAGTCTGGCCGGATTAAAAGGATTAAAAAATCTTACCGAAGGCATTGGTAAACTTGGAGCAGGATCGAAAGCCGGATCGGGAGGGGCAGGTGGAGATTCGGGTGGAGGCTCAGGAAAAGAGGAAGAAGGACTTATGGATAAGTTCAGCAAGTGGATGGACAACAAGATCGAGGACCTCGAGAAAAAACGTGAGTCGGAACTGAAACGCCTTCTTGATATGTTTGATAAAAATTCAGATGAAGCGCTTCAATATGCTATTCCTCTTGGAAGTAATTATTTCAACAGGGGAGAGGCGCCACCATCGGCGAAACTTACCAGGAACGATACCAGTTTTAATTTAGGTAAATTGGGAGGTGGTGATAAAGTAGATGGCTGGGACCTTAGTAAATTTTACAACGATCTTCGTACAAAATATATTAAAGCGGCGCAAACTGAAATTGAAAACGAGAATTATAAAAAGGCTGCCTACATCTATGCGCACTTGCTCAATGATTTTCATTCTGCTGCCGATGTTTTGAAGAGAGGGAAAATGTACCGCGAGGCAGCGACCGTTTATAAAGATCATCTCAACAATAAAGGTGCCGCGGCGGAGTGTCTCGAGTCGGGAGGTTTGTACAACGAAGCCATTGATCTTTACATTGAGCTCAACCGTAATGAAAAAGTGGGCGATCTTTATGTTTTGCTCGAGCGATCGGACAATGCAAATATCTATTATGAAAAATGTGTTGAGAATGCCTTAACGGCGCAGGATTATATTGAGGCGGCCCGCTTGCAGGAAGAAAAAAAGAAAGAACACGAAAGAGCTACGGCAACATTACTGGAAGGATGGGAAAATTCTTCCAACAGGGAAGCCTGCCTCACTAAATACTTTGATAAACTGCAGAAAGACGAAGCCGATCTTGTGGCGCATATCAATAATGTTTATAACAACAAAACACCTTCCTCAAAACGGTCAAGCTTTTTAAATGTACTTGCGGGAATTGCCGACAAAAAAGAAAATGAAGAAATGAGGGCGGCCACTAAAGAAATGGCGTACTCACTTGTAGGCGAACAGGTAATGAAGGGAAATTCTTCGGCCCTGTATAAACTAAAAAGTTTTGTACCAGATGATCGTTTTCTTCCTTCTGATTTTAACCGTTACCTGAGCAGCGCGAAAGAAATTACAAAATACAATCAGCCGGTATCGGAAATAAAATTGCCGGAGGGTACTAACTGGATCAAGGTTATAAACATTCGCGACGAGTTCCTGGCTTTTGGTTATAAAGGACGGCAGATATGTTTCGCGAGAGGAAACTGGAACGGTTATGTAGAACATTCGGCTATGACCGACGAATTATTCTATCTGCAGGATGTGGTGACCGACACATTTTTTACCCACCGCGTTTTTGTGTGTTCGAAGAGAAATACTTCTCACGCGAAAAAATTATTTGATGTTACCCGCGAATTTTCGCATCATATCATTGTCGAATTTCCTAACTGGATACCCGAAAGTTCAATGGGCGCGGTAATTACCGGAAGGGACCGGATCACATTTCTTTGCAGAGATGACAGAACAGTTTCCCTGCATAATTACTCGTTCAGCGGAAGTCTTATCAATATTGTGGATTGTCGTTTCTCAAGTGAAACCGCTTCTGAATTCGTATTTAGTTCTATTGAGTTGGAATTGCTCTACCGTAGAGAATTCATTTTTTTCAAATGCGCCGATCTTCTTTTCAGGATAGATGAAACAGGGCTCGTACAGGATTTTTACGCGGGAGCCGTGATCAACAAACTGGAATTGCAGGATCATCACGCCGCTTTACGTTTTATGGCGTCAACCGAATTTGGCTGCTTACTTTACAGGGCCGATTCACAAGATATTAAAGCTAATAGCCATTATTTCGGTGAAGGGGGGCAAAAACTGGTAATGATAAAACATATTCCCGATAATAAGTTTTTGACTGTTGAACTCAGGAAGATCACTGTTTTTGATATTCAGAACGATCAGCCGGAGCCAATTTGTGTTGTGGAAACAGATGTCGATATCATTGATGTGCTTCGGGTAAAAAGAAATTCCTTTGCCACACTTTCTAACCAAGGGAAGCTTTTCATTCACGAAATCACTTCTTAGCAGGAAATTTTTCCCGATCTTCTTGTAATAACAAACTTATTGCCGTGGTATGTTTTTTTAGCAATGTTTCAGAAATACATTGCTCATGAAAAAAAATTTATTCCTGTTTTTTATCGCCTTTTTAACAAGATCTTATAGCCAGGTTTATACCGCAGGAACATTTCTTGCAAATTACATGGACATCAACCCTGATGTGATGATAAATTACGTGGTTGTTCCATATACCAATGATACTTATAGTGTGAGTATCTTTAACAACCCTTCATACGACCTTGAATTTACGGCGCATGGCGCAGTGAGCTCTTCGGGAAGCGCGGCCTACATTAAGGTAACTTCCCTCGATCCGAATGTATCCATCAGCTTTGGAAGGTGGGATTCGGTATTTGTACCGGGTGGACCGGGTTGGAATGTTACAAAAGTGGCAAAACCTTTGAACCCTGGTGAGCAAATCAATGCTTCAGGAACTGTATGGGATAACACCACCTTATACTTTACCGATCATTCCGGAGCTGGCGGTGGGAATAAAAATGTGAACGATTGGATTGGCGGTGATAAATATCTGGGCGTGAAATATCAGAACGGAAACATGACAGCTTATGGCTGGATAAAACTGCAATGCAGTACAAAGGATACCTGTCTTATCAAAGAATATTCTTCATCACAGATCACTACCGGATTGAGGGAAGGGCGTAAAGATTATCCCAGGATTTACCCTAATCCGATAAGTAATGCAATTTACATTGAGCTGAACGAGGCTGATGTTTCGGATATTATGATGTCTGACCTGTTGGGAAGAGAAGTTAAAATGAATGTGGAGGTAAAGGACAAGAAAATGAAGATCGGTTTTGATCCCGATCTACCTTCGGGCTGTTACTTTTTAAGGTACAAAACAGGCTCAGTTTCACATGTAAAGAAGCTTGTAAAGGAGGCCAGGTAACGATTTCAAGGCATTCTACAAATTGTAGCAATACTTCCCTATATCCTGTAGTAATTTTGAAATATGAAAACACAGGATATGAATGCTCAGTTGAATCTTTTTGGTTATGATGATGTATTAACCAGGAAGCCGGGTCGTTTCGACAACACCGAAAAGCGCTCACGCGAACGTTACGAATATTTTATTCTTATTGCTCCTGATGAAAACGTGAAACGTCAGATTGCCTTAAAGAAAAGCGCTCTCAATTATGAAATTGGCATCAGCGAGTCGGATCTGTGGTCCATTGCTCATATTTCCCTGTTTAAATTTGCGAGTGCCATGCATGAGCAGCTCATTGTACCAAAAATTAAAAATGCGTTGGAAGGGCTGGATAGTTTCAGGATAGACCTTAAAAATCTTGATATATACGATCACGGCTATAAAAAATCGATTGTGTTCAAGTTTCAGGACGACAAACCTGTGAAGCAGGTGAATGAAATTCTTCTAGGCGCGTTCAACCAGCGTGTTCATGATATTGATCCGCATTTAACCATCGCCCGTTCGGTACCTAATTATGATTTCGATAAAATTTCCAATCTCAACAATTATTATTTTAAAGGAGGATTTATGTGTGATAAGATCACGGTGTTACGTCGTCCATGGAACATGAAGACGAGATATGAAGTATTTGCGGAGGTGTCGTTGGGACGTGGTGCGAATGAGATTCAGGAAAACGATGTTCTGAATGTTCTGGGATATGTGGCCTAAGTAAGCATGCTCAAGGTTTCTCAAGACTTCGATAAACTCTTTTTATAGAGTCTGATGTTAACGAATGAGCTACTTACTGTTAGACACACTCTTTTAAGAACTTATTTTGTATAAACTCACCGATTTAATTCGTCAAGAAGGTTATTCAGGTCCAGAGGATTGGTATACATGTTCAAAGAACCATCGTCATTTTTTGGCCATTGATCCTGTGGGCGATCCCAATATAATTCCACTCCGTTTCCATCAGGGTCATTAAGGTACAATGCTTCTGAGACTCCGTGATCACTTGCTCCGGTTAAAGGATAATTCAGTTTAAGTAAACGGTAATAGATTGTAGCGAGATCTTTGCGGGTGGGAAATAAAATAGCTGTATGAAATAATCCAACTGAGCGTTGTGGGGCAGAGCCAAGTCCCTCGCTATACCAGGTGTTCAATCCTATATGATGGTGATAACCTCCTGCTGAAATAAAAGCAGCTTGTGATCCGTAAGTAGTTGTGAGTTCAAAACCAAGTTTGTCACAATAAAAATCAAGCGCACGCTGGAGATTTGAAACTTTCAAATGAACATGACCTATTCTCGTTTGTGCAGGTAATGTAAACTTTGGTTCTTCCATGTAAAATTTTGGTAAAAAAATGTTCCAGTTGTATTCTTGACTCCAGTCCCTGTTTCACAGCGTTGCTTTCCATTTCTGTCGAAGATAGAAACCTATGTTTACTTTTTACCACACAGAAAAATAAACCTCTGCGTCCGGAGCCTGCCCTGATCCGCTGCGGCGGACGAAGGGTGGTTTTTATCCTATCTATCCTCCTTATACCCCTTGCCCAGCTTCTGCCTCACCAGTTTTTGTTTCTCTGTCTCAGCCTGTTCTTTGGTGTCAAAAGGTTTAATGATCTTTTGCCCTTTTGTATTTACTTTTCCGTAAGTGATTACCAGGTTATTCTCCTCTACAAAAGCCTCCCAGAATTTATGGCTGTTATTTTCAGTGCTTATTAAACGCACTGTCTCTATAGAATTTTTCTCAACAACAGGTTCCTTTTCTTCGGCAACAGGCTGATTGCTTTCTTCAGTTTTTTCAGGTTCATGCATCTGAGCTTCTTCGTCAGGAGCTTCATGAACAATTTCAGGCTCTTCGGTATTGTTGATCACAGCCAGTATTTTATTCAGCACTTTTTCCCTGTCTTCATACCAGTCCTTCGCGAATACCTGCGCCACTTTCCAACCGCTGTAACGTAAGAGATCAGGTTTAAATAAATATTGTTCCAGTAAATCATTATTCGTGTAATGCAGCAGATCATCCACTAAAATACCAGCTACGTAAGAAGTATCGCTTTGGTTTTGTTTGATACCGATATGACATTTAAAATGCGATTGGCCAACAAGTGTTTTTGTGAAGAACCCTTTTTCTATTAAAGCTTCGCTCAACTGGTTGATGACTTCGCTTTGATACAGATCATTTGAAGTTCTGTTTTCATCCGATATAACAGACTGCAGCACCATCGATGCCATTTCCATATCGCCTTTGCTGGCGTGTGCAGCATACTGTAAATATTTTCTGAAATAATTCGCGCCTTCGTTGTACTCGTTTTTAATATCGGTGTATTTGATCGAGCTCACCACACACATGTGTTTCTTGGCTCGCGAGAAAATTACATTGAGCCGTTTTTCTCCGCCGCGACGGTTAATAGGGCCAAAATTCATGATCATTTTTCCTTTAGGATCGTAACCGTAACAGGTGCTCATGATAATGATATCACGCTCGTCGCCCTGAACATTTTCAAGATTCTTAAAGAAAATACCAACGAACTGATTGTCTTCAATTCTCTTGTATTCTTCTTCCATGATCTTTTCAAATTCTTTGTCGCTATTGCATAAACGTTGCACGGCGTTCTCAATTTCTCCCTGTTGTTCCATCGAAAAAGCAACCACGCCAATGCTCAAGCCGTTTTTGCGAAACAATAAATTGCGAATGAGTTCGGCAATATAATCCGCTTCGGCAGAATTACTCCTGCTTTCGTAAACCCCATGTTTGAGAAAATGATAACTGATAGGACGATCAAGAAGCAACGACGCGTTTTCAATAGCGTTCTCCATTTTTTCAGCGACGATCTCTTTCAGTTCACGATGATTGTCCTGTGCGTCCGGAATGGTTAGTAATTCATTTTTATAGAACGAAGCATTCGAAAAACCAATAAGCGATTCGTGTTTACTTCTATAGTGCCAGCCTAGCATCACCGAAGGAAATTTTCGTGCGCCTTGTGTCAGGAAACTATCCGCATCAAGAGACAATAACTTTGATTCTTCTTCATCTTCTTCCCAAAGATCATCCGGATCGGCAGATGTGCTGCTGAAGAAATTACTCGGAGGCATCTGCATTTCGTCGCCCACAATAATGGCCTGCGACGCGCGGTAAACCGGTGGAATTCCTTCTTCTAAAGTAATCTGGCTGGCCTCATCGAAGATAACTACATCAAAATAATCTGTTTTTAAAGGAAGCGTATCCGAAACACTGAGCGGACTCATCAGCCAAACCGGTTTCAGTTCACGGATAATCTGCCCAGACTCCGAAGTAGCCAGATCACGTATAGATTTAAAACGAATGGTTTTTCCGAATTCATTCTCCAGGATTTTTCGTCCTTCTACCAACGAACGTTTTTCTTCTTTCTCTGCATTTGTTTTACCGGCCATCGACATTTCAGAACGCTGTATCATTTTATTAAGACGGTCCTGCTGTTTTGAAATGATGTACGCGGCGTTAACACGAAGAAGATCCTTATATAATTTTTTAATTTTCTGAGTATGATAAACAATTCTCTCGCCTTCAATTTTTCCGGCTTCCCGGTTAAGATTATAAAATTTATCAAAACTCGCTTTCGTGAGCAAACCTTTTACCTGCACAGGTGTTAATGCCTGTTCCAGGATCAGTTTTCTCAGGGTAACATGCGCGTTATTGAGTTCTTTTACCAATGGAGCAATGGCGGCAAGATCTTTCGATTTGTCGATCATGCTCTGAAGGATCTGCTCAACCGCGTTGAGATTTTTTTCAGAAATATTATCGGCATTGTCGTTAAGAAGCGTGGTAAGTGTTGTAAGTAACGAATTTATTCCCTGTAATTCATTAAGAGTAGAAAGACTGGTTTCAGGATTTTTTACATACTGAATAACCTGCGTGTTGACCTTCGACCCCGTTTCTTTGAGTTTGTTGAGTAACTCAAAAACATCACCAAGCTTAAAGAATTGCTCAATGTTCAGTTTTTCCTTCTGATAATTGTTGCTTACATCGTACTCGGCTTTTAAATTTCCGAGTAATTGTTTTAATGTTGGTTTTACCTGGTGCTTTGTAAAATCATACGATTGATGCACCGATTTTTTTGTGCGTCTGAAATTTCCATTTAGGAAAGAAAAGAAAGAGCCTTCGTGTTTGCATACAATTTCGTAAGCGTTCTCGGCATCGGCCTGGGAGAATTTATTGCTCCAGTATTTATTTTTATCGGCCGCTTCCTTTACCGAACTATTTAATTTTTCTAACTGATCGATAGAGTCGGTGAGTTTCTGGTGAAGCGGACTTTTATGCGTCAACAGTTCGAGTTTATCCTGCTCCTTGAAAGGAAGTAAGAAAGCAGCGTGATCAAGAAGTTCACGTATTGAAGTTACGGTTTGCTTAAGCGAATCGGGAATCTCGGTCATTTCAAGGCGTTCTGAAATTTCATTGAGGAGATCCATCGATTTTGAAAGATCTTCCCGTAGCTCATGATCTGTTTTAGAATAACGAATTACTTTTTCATTGATAAAACGTAGAGGGTGTTTTGATAAGAAAGGTTCACCTGAAATTTCTTTTAACGTGAGGGCCAGTTTTTCAATCGTTTCTCCGTGTTCTAACCATTGTTTGTATCCCGAAAGTCCATCCGAAATATTTAAGTGTTCAGGTCGCAGATGCTTTTTTGTCTGCACCAGCACCTCAAGCAATTCGCGTATCATTACACCCGCATCATCTAGTTTGTGCTGCATGCTCTGGTGAAATCTGCGGATGAGGTCGAGTTCAATATTTATCTTGGTGATCACATTGTTGCGGTCGATCTCGGCATCTTTCACCGGGATAGGTTTCTTTGTGAATTGTTCGAAGGTAGATTTCAGGTTCAGAATAAATCCTTTTTTATCGGTTTGCGAATCGTGAATCAGGCAACACAACTGATCGAGGCCCTGTTGTTTCAGACGGTAATATACAACGTCGATGGCCGCTCTCTTTTCGCATACAAAGAGTACTTTTTTTCCTCTGGCTAAATAGTCGGCAACAAGATTAGAAATGGTTTGCGATTTTCCTGTGCCTGGTGGTCCCTGAATAATATAACTGTCTCCCTTACGTGAGTAGATCACCGAACGATTCTGAGTAGGATCAGATTGAACAACGTTGAATTGTTCTCCCACATTTACATCGTTTGTTTTTTCCTGTGTAAGATTTTTCGGAAGATCGCTGAATAAAGAATCAAATACGGAGCTTTCAATTTTCTGGTCAATGATAGTATCGTAGTCCCTCACCAACGACATTTTTTTGTAATTAAAATTTCCAAGAACCATATTGCAGGTATCAAATTCCCACTTGAACGGGTTGGATCCGCCTTCATCGAGTTGATATAATTCGCGTGTGGTTTCGTTGAGCTCAGGATCGGTAAAGTTAGCCGTAGCAGGTTTAATGTCGTTATTGATCAGGAATTCAAGTGAAGAATATTCTGGCTTTACATAGTTCCTGTACAACTGCAAACCAAGCGGCTGAAAGTTTTCGTTACTGTAAGAATAATCGAGGTTATGAAAAGATTGTATTTTTCTGTTCTTGTTGACCCTGCGTTTGTATTGCGACAATGTTTGTTTCGCCATGGCATGGATCAGCTTGATCTTTGGTTTATTTACAAACTCAAGAACAATTCCGGAACGTGTTTTCTCGATCTGCATCTTCAGGTTCTGAAAAAAATCTTCGAGACTTGTTTCAGAGAGCTGTATGGTTTCCGGGAGGCGGATATCATACAGATCCTTGAGCATAAAAGAAAGCACCGGATTTATTTCCGCTTCACTGTCTATTATCTCGAGGATAAACTGGTCCTTCACTCCTTTTTTCTTTACTACATTCACCGGAACAAGAACGAGAGGTGAAGTGATCTTCTCTGTTACCTGTTCTTTGGTGTTGTACCAGTTCAGAAAACTTACAACAAGTCTAAGCTGACTGAAACCATATTCGTTCACATCCTTGTTGGCTTCAAGTCGAATTCTGTCGAGAGACGGAGCTATATAAGAATTGTCTTCAAAGCGAATGTATTTTGAGAGGGAAATGTCTTTTCCTTTGGTAATTTTTTCGGCAACATCTTTGTTCCAGTAAAAGAGAGAATCAGGATCGATATTTTTGTAATTTAAAACCGCGGGAACAGAAGAAACGGAGAGATTTAAAAATTTCAGATTCGGTTTAAAATAAAGAAGGCGGTTCCTTCTGCTGGTATCAAAGAGACGGTTCCTTAATTTTCCCTGGATAAATTGCTGCCTGTTTTGTTTGGGAGTGTTTTTGGCAGCGGCAACAGTTGCAAGATCCAATTCAGCTTCAGGGTTGTAATCCCTGTAATTTTTTAAATTGTCAATGATCTCCGAAAGGTCCTTCCATCTTTTTCTCCTGTCGAGCTCTGTCATTCCCACAATGATGTTTGCAATCGAAGGGTGGATCTTACTGTTCAGATAGATCATACTCTCGCGGTTGTCTACAAAGCTGGTGAGTTCATCTTCCTGAGAAAGATCCAACCCAAGTGAAAGACCCGCGAGTATCATTCCCAAAACAAAAATATCACTTACGGCATCGTGGTGACCCAGTTCCATCTCAAAACACTTATAGTTGAGAAGATATACCGGCATGGTGATAGGCGCGTTGAGATTTGTTTCAACGAGACGGTTCTTTAGTTTAACCGAATTATATTCTCCAATGCTGGTGGATTGTTTGAGTTGTCCGCTGACTTCAAAGGTTTGATTATTGTTGGGAAGTATCTCTTTTATTTTAGAGAGATTATCTGTTGGAGATTTTACAAGATTCTCATCAATGTCGAGTTTTTCATTGGTGATCAGGATAGAATCCATTCTATGCAAAGGCGCCACTTTTCCTGAAGCGTGAAATGAGTTCACTTCTTCAAGGAGTGGCATGATAACGGCAATAACGTCGTCGTTGGTAAATCCTCCACGTTCTATGCTGTCGAGTAAAAACTGGTGGAAGGCAATATCTTTCATCACGGTCATATCAATATGTTTTTTCCTGTTCCGATTCAAGGATCGCGTTTAGCGCCGTTGCAGCGTTTTTCGCGAACTCATTGAATTTTTTATCACTGAGGTTAAGTTCTTTTTTAAATATTTTTGCCAGGGATTCGCTCATTTCCATTTGTTCAGCCAGATCGAGTATGTGTCCCGACGCCGGCTCGCTGATATCATGATCGCACAGGGCAAAGTCGAGCATCACGTAAGAATAATAATCTTTCATACTGGCGCTTCCCTTATTTATTTTTTCCTTGAACTCAGGAGTGATCATGATCGTACTGTTCACTTTATATTCTTTGAAATACTGCTGGTAATGCGCTTTATGATGTTCACTCTGCATCCATTTCGGTTTCATTACCAGTTGAATGAGTTCGCGTGTAATTTCATGAACCTCTTCTTTAGAGAAAATATTCAGATGGAACAAATTCAGCTTCCCGAGAATAATATCGCTGATCTCCTTATAGGCTTCAGTTTCTTTTTTAGAATACAGATCAATTGACTTGGCCCTTATGAAAGATTCGGGATGAGATTCGCCGCCGGAACCTTTTTCCATTTTTGCAAGAACTTCGTCGGCCTGTTTAATATAATTTTCAGCCGATATTTTTTCAAGGCCCGTTTCCACTTTTACCAATGTAGAAATAACAGTGTCGGCGCTGCCGCAAACTTTATAGGCGCCAATGTCGCAGTATAATTCGGTAAACAGACTAAACAATCTCGCAGTTTCATTGAAGGCGTCTTCGCTGCGGTAATCGTTCCCAATGGCATTGATGATGCGGCTGGTAACTTCAAAATCCCCGTTATCAATGGTATAAAGAAGTACGTGTGAAAGTTCGTGCGAAATAAGAGCGAGTAGTTCCTGTTCGCTAAGCGATTTAAGAATTGGCCCTGATAACACCAGGTGTGCTTCGTTCTGTATAAAAATAATCCCCGCGTTACTGTCCTGCGAATACTGCGACTGGTAAATTGTTACAGGTACAATGACACCAAGTTTATTTTTGGCCTCATCGAGTAATTTATAAATTGTAGTTTCGGAGGAAGGATCAAGACGGTAAGTATTCTTGAGTAATTCATTTTTGAACTGCTCGGTTTGTTCTTCCTTCACTTTTACTTCCGAGAACCATTTCCAGGTTTTTTCCTGTTTCCTGAAATGGTCCCTTAACTTGTATTGAAAATCGAATGGTTTTAGCATTGGGAGCGGGTTTTATAACATTCTAATGTAATAAAATAACGCTTTATTTTCAGCAAAGTTGATAATATTTGGAGGACTCAGAATGAGGCGGATACGGAAGAGAAATTTATCGGTTGGTGATACAGGTTAGGGGAGAAATTGTTATCTCCCCTTGAGAGCCTGTCATTCTTTAACCATCTTCTTTGTATCTATGCCTATACGTATAAAGTAAATTCCCTTTGATAATTCTGAAAGATCAAGTTCGGTTTTATGTTCCGACGCTATTGTTTTGATCACTAATTCACCAAGAGTGTTGAATATAAAAATGGATTCTTCGCTTTGGTATGAAGTAATAGTGATTTTTTCACTGAAAGGATTTGGGTAGATGATCATGGATTTATCAGGGGAGTTAATTTCGTTTATGCCGGTGCATTGTGAGATAGTTACGCTTAAAGTCTGTGCGGCGCTTTCGCCGCAGAAATTAGAAGCTGTTACTGTAAACGTGCCGCTTAACCCAGGCGTTGCGGAAATGGTATTGGTAGAGCTGGAACCCGACCAGCCAATTGGTATCGACCATGTATAAGAAGTTGCTCCGCTTACAGGCGCAATGCTGTATGTTTGCGGGCCAGTACCTAAACACACGATTGAAGGCCCGTTAATTGGTCCAGGAGTACCTGGGAAAACAGAACAGTTCCCCATTTTATGAATGAAAACATCGCTGTTTCCATTAGAAGTTAAATTAAAAGTTCCCGGCCCCGGATCAAAATCGGGAGTTAAAATAAAATCGCCGGCAGTATAAATATCATTCGAAGCATTAAGAGCAATTGAACATACATTGTCGTTGCCTCCTCCGCCATAATTTTTTGCCCACAGGAAATTTCCCGTCGCATCAAATTTGCTGACAAAGACATCGGAATTAGGTGTAGTACTAACGAGAGTATATGTGCCTGCACCCGGGTCAAAATCCGCGGTACCGGAGAACGTGCCTGTAACATGCAGGTTACCGGCAGCATCCAAAGCAAGAGCTCGCCCGGCATCACTATTAATACCACCAAAGCTCTTCGACCATAGATAATTGCCGGTAGAATTTAATTTGTTGATGAAAACATCGTAAGAACCGGAAGAAGTATGAATAGCGGTGCCTGCATTGGGATCAAAATCAGAAGTTGATGAAAAGCTCCCAATGGTGTAAATATTACCGCTGGCATCAAGTATGGTAGCGTTGGCGTAATCATAACTTGCACCTCCTATATTTTTCGCCCAGACATAATTACCCGAAGCGTCCAGTTTTAATATAAAAACATCCTGTAAACCAGCAGAGACCAGGTTAGCTGTTGCGGGACCCGGATCAAAATCTGCTGTGAGCAGGAACGAACCGGTGATAAAAGCGTTGCCGGAAGCATCAACGGTTATGCTCTCACCTGAATCGTTTCCGCTTCCTCCCACTTGTTTTGCCCACACATAATTTCCTGAAGAGTTGAATTTGCAGATGAAAACATTCGCGCTAACTGTAGTAAGAGTTGCGGTAGCTGCACCCGGATCAAAATCGGCTGTTCCTGAAAACATACCTGTTGTGTATACATTACCCGAAGCATCTACGGCAATCCCCTGGCCATAATCAGAGTTGGTTGAGCCCATACTTTTTGCCCACACATAATTTCCTGATGAATTAAGTTTGCATACAAAAATATCTTCATTGTTAACAGATCCAAGATATGCAAAGCCTGCACCCGGATCAAAATCCGCTGTGTTCTCAAAAGTACCGGTGATATAAACATTAGCACCAGCATCTATCGCTATAGCCAGGCCCTTATCGTCTTCTATACCACCCATTTTTCTTGCCCATAGAAGATTACCCGACGCATCCAGTTTGGTCACAAAAACATCACACACTCCACCTGCCGATGTGAGTGTGAACGTGCCGGGTCCCGGATCAAAATCAACTGTTCCCCAGAATTGTCCTGTCGTATAAACATTTCCTGCCGCATCAACGGTCATTGCGTGAGCAATATCACTGCTTGCGCTACCAAAACTTTTGGCCCATAAAAACTGGGCCTTAGAGCTCAGCCCTAATACCAGTCCTGTTATCAATAAAAATTGTTTCATTGTCATGCCTGTTATTCTTTTATAATTTTCTTACAAGCGCCGTTTTCGATTTTTACAAAATAAATTCCTGCTGGTTGATCTTTTATATCTACCTCCGTTGTTCCTTCTTCCACAGAAATTGTTTTTACAAGTGCACCAAGAATATTTTGAATACTTATCGTTTCATTTTTATCTGAACGGATTGTGAATTTTTCATGGAATGGATTAGGAAAAACATTCAGTTGAGTATCATTAATAAATTCAGAAACTCCTGTACAAGGTGAGACAGTGACATTAAGAATCTGTTGAGCGCCTGTGGCACATTCATTAGAGGCTGTTACACTAAACGTACCACTTGTGCCAGGTGTGGCAGAAATAATATTCGTGGAACTGTTGCCTGTCCAACCAGAAGGTAATGTCCACGCATAAGATGTTGCTCCGACAACGGGTGATACGCTATAGGTATTTGTAACGCCAGAGCATACTGTTGAATTACCGGAGATGCCGCCCGAAATGGCTGGTCCTCCTGAACAACTTAATTTATGAAGATAAATATTTCCTGCGGCAGTAGTCGTCATGACAAATGATCCTGCTCCGGGATCAAAATCGCCGGTGCCTGTGAAGTGTCCTGTACTGTGTACATTATTTGAGGCATCTACGGCAATGCTATTACCATAATCCTGAGTTGAACCCCCTAATTGCCCGGCCCAGATAAAATTTCCGGCGACATTAAGCTTGGATATAAATGCATCACGAGCTCCTGTAGGTGTGGCTAAGAAGAAAGTTCCGTTTCCCGGATCAAAATCTACAGCATTTGAAAAATAGCCTGTAGTGTAAATGTTTCCAGAAGCATCACATCTCATAGCGTTGATAACATCGTCATCTGTACCTCCTATATTCTTTGCCCATACAAAACTATTTGTTGCAACAGCAATTTTTAAAATGAATATATCTTTATTTCCATTCGAAGTAAGTGAAGATGTGCCGGCACTGAAATTAAAATCGCCTGCCCCCTGGAAATAACCTGCTGCATAAGCGTAGTTGCCAGTGGGATCAACTATCACCGAAGTTCCGGATCCGCCTGAAGTATTAATAACAGTTGTCCAGCTTGGCGGGCCCATCAGCGATGTATTTATTTTTGCTATTGAAATATTACCGGTTCCCGATGTTGCATTACTGCCTGTGAAATAGGCCACATTGGAAGCGCCCACATCTACTGAATATCCGTAATCATCCTGGGGAGAGATACAAGGAAATGACGGCCCTCCTCCGCTCATATCAGCTGCGATCCGCATAACAAAGCAATCCCTTGATCCGTTCCAGCTGCTGTATAAATACTGTGGCAGGCCTGGATGAAGGTCGGCTGTGCCCTGAAAATCTCCTGCAACATATATGTCTCCTGCCGCATCGATGTCAATTGATCTGATGACATCTTCCATGGTTCCTCCCATGCGTCCGATCCAATCCATTAAACCTGAAGGATAAAACTTGGCGACGAACATATCATTCATTCCTGCAGACGCAATTGTAGTTGAGGAAACTCCTCCATAATTAAGAGTACCTGTAAAAATACCTGTGATATAAATATTACCGGCGGCATCTACAGCAATGGCTGTACCCTTCTCGGCAAGAGGGCCTCCAAAGTGTTCCGCCCATACGCAGTTACCTGCAGGGTTGTGCTTGAAGATATATAGATCGGAAGGACCTGTCGAGGTAAACCCACTGGGGCTTGAACCTACAGTAAAATTCATTGTGCCACTAAAGGATCCCGTGCTGTATACATTTCCGGCAGCATCGGTGGCAATGGCCATTCCCTCGTCTGTGCCCGTTCCGCCTAAGCTTTTTGCCCATTGAAATATTTGTGCTTTTGAATTGAAAGAAACAGAAACAATAAAAAATAACGCATAAATAAATTTACTCATGATATGATTTTTTAAATAAAAATAAATCTACAACAGACCTTACAGAGATTTATGAATCATGTAAGTAATGGTTGATTTGGCGTAACGAATGGAGGATGTCAAAACCGCTCAGGTTCCCTGTCGGCGGTCGAGTAATTGTTTGAGCTCTTGTTTTTTTCTTCTCGAAATTTCAATGAGCGAGCCGTCACTCAAAACGATTTTATCTTCGGGAAGAAGTTTGCTGATGCATTTGAGGTTCACGAGATACGATTTGTGAACCCTTAGGAAATTATTTTTTTCCAGTTCGCTTTCGTAGAGCCCGATATTTCTTGATACGACATAGTTCACAGAACCTTTTAAGAAAATTTCAGAATATCTTCCATCGCCCTTGATGTAAAGAACATCGGCAGGGTCTATGAACAGAATGGATTGTTTTACCGGGATTTTAATCCTGTAAGGAAGTTCTTCGGGAGTGTTTTCCGATAGTTTTTTCCAGGTGCGCGAAATCAAAAGTTCCAGTTCAGTATGGTCTACGGGTTTCAGTAAATAATCTTCTGCTTTTAATTTAATGGCTTTGATAGCATACTGATTATACGCTGTTGCAAAAACAAGCTTGAAATGTTTTTCAGGAAAAGCTTCGGCTACTGTAAATCCCGTTCCGTCCGGCATCTGAATATCAAGGAATACAAGATCAGGGTTGCTTCGCCGTATCAGATCAATTCCTTCTTTTACCGAAGAAGCCGTGCCGCAAACGTCGGCCCTGTCGCCAAAAAAATCAGTAAGCATAATGCGAAGCGCATCAATGGCATCAGGTTCATCGTCTATGATCACGCATCGTATTTTCATTGTTTAATGTATGGGAGGTTAAAACTTATTCTTGTACCAGTTGCGTTGCCGCTACTGTCGTGAAGATCTGTAATTTTAAGATCAAACTCATAATTGGAATTCTTAGTATAAGCTTTCATCCTTTTTTCGGTAATATCGGTGCCTCTTGATTCGTGGTTTTCTTCTTTGTTCATTCCGGCTTGTTTTCTTCCTATTCCATTATCTTCTATTTCACAACGCAGGAACTCATTATACAGGAACATTCTGATGGATATTTTTCCGGGACGTGTTTCTAAGGGAATGATGCCATGATAAATTGAATTTTCAATATAGGGTTGCAGCAGCATGGAAGGAATCTGTATCGGAGAATCAAAGACTTTGGGATCAATGGAGATTTCATAAATGAATTTCTGTTTAAAACGCATAACTTCCAGGTCGAGATAAGTTGTGAGCAGATTGTATTCATCTTTTAACGGTACATACTCTTTACCTGAATGATCGAGACATTTTCTGATGAGCATTGAAAAACTGCTCAGGTATTTCGAAGCGTCTTTCCGGTTTTCTTTCAGAATAAAGGCGTGAATCGAGTTCAGCGAATTAAAAATAAAATGGGGGTTCATCTGGGAAGCAAGAGCCTGGCGCTGGTATTCCTGTAACTGTAGCACCAGCTTGTTTCGGTTCCTTACATTACGCAGGCGGTAGGGGTACCATAAAAATGTGGCTACAAAAAGCAGAATGAAAACAGAAACTAAAAAAAGCGGTCTCTGCCAGAACGGACTTTGAATGGTAAAAGAATAAATAAGTGGTGCTGTGTTCCAGATACCATCCGGATTCATAGCAATAAGCTCAAATGTATAGTTTCCCGGTTCAAGCGCTGCAAACTGAACATTGGTATTCATAGTTTCGGTCCATTCGTTGTTAGATCCGAGCAAACGGTAACGGTACAAAATATTTCCTCTTTGCCTGAAAGAAATTCCGGTGAAAGCAAATTCTATAAAATTTTCCTGGTAAGCGAAGAAGGCGTTACGCTGAACCGGTATGGCGTTTACTTTTACCTTCTCAAGATAAATAAGTACCGGCTTCCTACTTATAGGAATTCCGGAAGGATTAAAAGCAATGAGCCCAACGTTTGTACCGAGCCATACTTTATCATTCTGCAGGTAAATTTTCCGGATGTCATTTACGGGGATGCCATTACTAAGCCCATAGTTCCTGATTGAAAAATTATCGCCGTTAAGTGTAACGCAGCTTAACCCTTTATTGGTAGCAAGCCAGAGCTGGTTGTTACGTACAGACACGCCATTGATGATATTACTGGGCAAACCTTGTTTAGTGCCGATCCGCAAAACTTTGTTTTGTCCTGTAATAAACACTCCCGACCCAATTGTAGCCAGTACAAGTCTGTTATCTTCTGTAAGATCAATATCAATAACCCTTTCGTTTTTTATAACAGATGTATCTTTTGAAATAACACTGTCGTTTAAGTAATACAAACCAGTAGTAGCCGCCACCCAAACTTTATTGTTTTTATCAATTTTTATGGCATCTGGTCTGAAGGATCTGTCGTTTGTTGAGATGCGTTTCAAAACACTGTCGTTGTTAAATTTAGCGACAACTGATCCCATTATACCGATAAACGTTTTTTCAGATAACCTTGAAATTTGGCGGATAGAAGATTTGGCAAATGGTTTGAATGGTTCGTTGTTTTTATATTTTCCAGACATATGAAATGATGCTACCCATAGTTCATCTGAGAACTGATCGTAAAAAAGCCCGCGTATATGATCGAAGGATGTATCTTTTTTTTCAACTTTGAGCGAGCCCGGTTTTACATGAACAATATCTCCGTTATTACTTCCGGCGAATATTGTCGTTTTCCCATCGCCCGTTAATTCAGTAACTACGTTTTTGTAGGAGAGCCCGCTCATTTTTACAATACGTATCGATTGATATGGCATGTAGTAAACGCCGTCTTCAAGTGTAGTGAGCCAGTATCCGTTTTCCATGTCCTGGATCACGGAAGTTATAGTTAGTCCATCAAGATAGATTTCCGGTTCTGCGAGGTTAAATTCAACATTGCGATTATGTTTTAAAACTCCACCCTGGTGAATGCCTACCCACAGACAACTGTCTTTATCTTCAAACAGCGTGGTGATATCTTTGTGATACGTTGTAACTTTCTCTTTTCCTTTTTCTATTTCAAGAACATTGTCGATAGCGGAAAAAACATAAGTCCCGTTTTTTCTTTTAAGTCCCCGGATGTTCCACAGTCCGTTTGATTGCGGAAGGTCGATTGTTTTCCGTTCTCCAAAAAGATTGCTGTAAAGACCGTATCCTGCCTTTTTGGTAGCTATTGGTTGCCAGCTTCCCATCATCAGCTTATTATCCAGTTCATAGGTGAAGAAGGAAATGAAAGGAAGTATCGGCTCATTTTTTTTGTATGTTCCATCACCAAAGATCTGTAGGATACCATGGTTCAGATAGCTGATGGTAATATTATTTTTTTTGTCAATATAAAAGGACCGTGCTATTTTGGTACCTGTATAAAGTTTATCGAAAACAAAATTATACTTGTATGTTTCAATTTTTCCGTCTTTATACCAGCATAGTTTTCCATTGAATGAAAGGAACCAGATCCTTCCAAGAGAATCTTCGTGAATGGTGAAAACGGTGTTGTCGGTTAATCCGTCCTCAGAGGTATATGTGGTGAACTTATAACCATCATAACGGCACACCCCGCGGTCGGTAGCTATCCAGATATAACCCTTACTGTCTTGTTTAATGTCATAGCACTCGCTGCTTGGCAAACCATCGTTTGTACTATAGTGGTAAAAATGCGGCGACTGTGAAAAAAAGTGTTCCTGGAGAAAAAATAAAACACAGATAATAAATATATGCCGGGTTGACATCGAGCCAAAAGTAATCAAATAAGACGAATGGGAACCTACCGAATGTTACACGGATAGCACAGAGGATTTATTTCTTCCCCATTAGTTTCTTCGCTTCCTGGATCCGTTTTTTAGGATAAGCTTCGTTGGGTTTTATTTTCAGAGCATTTTGAAAAGCTCCGATAGCAGCCTTATAATTTTTATTACCAAACTCTTCATTACCTATTTTAAGAGAAATTTCGTAGAGCCCTTGTTTAAGTTCCTCATCCTTTTTTTTGTAATAGGCTTTGTCATTGCACGAGGCGATACTGTCTTTAAGGAAATCATTTTTCCATAGCATTTTTTCGGAAACAGAATTGGCCACCCGGTATAGTTTCGCGGCGCCTTCATAATCTTTTTTTCTGTACAGTTTGTTGGCCGTATCAATCGCCATGTTATAATGCTTTTTAGCTTTCTTAATGTAATTCGTGTCCTTTAGTTTTTCTTCAAGCGCGTTTATTTGAGTGATCTTGTCGGTTGGATAGCCCATTCCCGGTTTTATTTTGAGCGCTTCATTGTAGGATGCTTTTGCGCACGTGTAATCTTTAACGGAGAGGCAGTTGTCGCCTTTTTCAATTTGTTTTTTATAAGATTCATTTTTTAAACTTACTTCACAGCATTTGGTGGTTTCGGTAACGGCTCCGTTTTCTGAAATTTGTTTCCACGCAAGGTCAATCAGTTCTATTTGTTGCTTTGGATACGCGGTCGTGCTAAGGGTTGCAACTGCTTCTTTGTACATTTCTTTCGCCTTTAAGCAAACACCATCCTTCATCAGTTTATCAGCTGTTTTTATGCAGAGCTTGTATTTTAATTTTACAGTAGTTGAATCGGTGGTTTGAGATTTAACTGCAGGTATTGCCGCAAGGAGAATAAATAATCTGAAAAGTATCTTCATGAAAAACAAATGTAGCGAATTATGGTGTTCCCTCAATGGATCGGCTCCTTCATTTATTTTAAAAGCATGTTCACGAGAAAAATTTCTTTCATGAACAAAAATTTATTTATCTTTGCCCTGTGAAAACGCAAATTCTTATACGCGCAGTTTCCTGATCCAATCACCCAAATCCCCGGTGGTTGGCTAGCAATCCTATTTTCAAATTTTTTTACTGAATCATTAAGCAAAGAAGGGCTTTCTTAATTGCTTTCAGCAACATTTAAACTTTATGAAAAATGAAAAAGATTTCTGCTATCAGAAATATAGGGATCGTTGCGCATATTGATTCCGGAAAAACAACTTTAACTGAGCGCATACTTTATTACACCGGCGCTACCCATAAAATTGGCGAGGTTCACAATGGAAATACTGTGATGGATCATACCAAACAGGAACGCGATCGTGGCATCACCATTAATTCAGCCGCTACAAAATGTGAGTGGAAAGGAACCGGTATAAGTATTATTGATACACCCGGACACGTTGATTTCACCGTAGAAGTGAACCGTTCGCTTCGCGTGCTCGACGGACTCGTGTTCTTATTCTCGGCAGTTGATGGAGTGGAACCTCAATCGGAAACGAACTGGCGATTGGCCAATGATTATAATGTGAGTCGTATCGCATTCGTAAATAAAATGGATCGCACCGGGGCCGATTTCTTTAAAGTGATAACCGACATAAAAGAAAAACTCGGAGGAAACGCCGTTGCTATACAATTACCAATTGGTACCGAAGAGAATTTTGAAGGCGTTATCGATCTTATCCAAATGAAAGCTATTCGTCAGGGTGGCGATATGGGTATTAACATTGAAGTGAATGAAATTCCTCAGGGCATGATGGATCTCGCTCTGGAGATGCGTTCAAAAATGATTGAAGCGATCTGTTCGGTGAATATGAATGTGCTTGATAAATTTGTCAACGATCAGGAAATCACGAATGAAGATCTTATTAATGCGCTTCGTTCGGCTTGTATTGCCAATACACTTGTCCCTGTCCTTTGTGGATCGGCGTTTAAGAATAAAGGCGTTCAGGCCTTGTTAGATCATGTGATTGATCTGTTGCCAGGTCCATTGGATAAAGGAAACGACGAGAGCAAACCTTTTGTGGGATTGATCTTTAAAGTTGTTTCCGATAAGCATGGTAAATTAACGTATCTGCGTATTTACAATGGAGAATTAAGAACTGGTGATACGGTCCTTAACTCAATAACGGGAGAAACAGAACGTGTATCACGTATTTACCAGATGCACGCTGATGTGAAAAAGAATATCGACATGGCGAGTGCTGGTGATATTGTGGCGCTTTCAGGAATGAAGAATTCAAAAACAGGACATACATTATGTGATGTTGATCATGTAGTGGAACTGGAATCAATGAATTTTCCTGCGCCTGTGATCTCTGTTTCCATTGAGCCTAAGACGCAGGGCGATTATGACAAGATCGCGTTTGCATTGGCGAAGTTGGTGGAAGAAGATCCTACGTTTGTGGTAAAGAGCGATGCCGAACTCGGACAAACCATTATCAGTGGCATGGGCGAGTTGCATCTTGATATCAAAATTGATTTACTGAAAACGGATTATAACGTTGAAGTAACCAAGGGTGTTCCGAAAGTGGCTTATAAAGAAAGTCTGAAGAACACAGTTGTACATCACGAACAGTTCAGTAAGCAGGGTGGAGGTAAAGGCAAATTTGCGGAGATTCATTTTGAGATTGGTCCGGGCGACGAAGGTACCGAAGGCTTGCAATTCATTAATGAAATTACTGGTGGAGTTATTCCTAAGGAATTTATTCCGGCTGTTGAAAAAGGATTTAAGAGTTGTTTAAGTAATGGAAAATTCGGTTACCCGATTCATTCAATGAAGGTAAGATTGTTTGATGGTGATTTTCACCAGGTGGATTCCGATGCATATTCGTTTGAATTATGCGCGCAGGAAGCGTTCCGTCATGTGCTCGCAAAATGTGGGCCGTATTTGCTGGAACCTATCATGTCGGCACGTGTTGTTACTCCTGAAATTTACACCGGCGTTGTTGTGAGCGATCTCAATAAACGTAACGGAATAATTTCTGAGTTGAGCGATAAAGGAAACCTCAAATACATACAGGTGAATGTTCCTGTTGCTAAAATGTTCGGTTACATGACCGACTTAAGAACCATCACTTCCGGAAGAGGAGATTTCAGTATGAGTTTTTCTCATTATCAGAAGGCGATGTGATTTTATTCTTATAAATGAAAAGGCCGCATTAAACGCGGCCTTTCTTTTTGGACAATAATTAAGATCAGACAAGTTGCTTCTCCAACAAAGTCTCCAACTGATCGAAACAAATAGTAATTCCTTGTTCGAAGCCCATCTCGATCATTTTCTGAACATCTTCTTCTTTGGCGTAAGTCATTTTGAATTCAACTTTGGTTCCGTTCGCGGTTTTTGTAAACGTCATACTTCCTTTCGATACAGGAAGATCAGAATTTGTTTTTCCGTTCTCATCACTAAACAAATCTTCCAGCTGAATGCTTTTTTGAGGATCGATGTTTATGTAGTTCATGCGCGCCCAGTGTTTTTCGCCTTCCGGACCAACCATAGCATACAGCCAGTAACCGCCCGGACTAAAATTCATGGTTTTTGTTTCCGCTCTCCAGGGTTGTGGTCCCCACCACTGATCGAGTAGTTCTTTTTCGGTATAGGCGCGCCAAACATTTTCGAGCGGTGCATTGAATTCTCTTGAAACGAGAATTGATTTTTCTTTGAGGTCCTTTACGACCTGTGTTTTGTTATTGCTCATTTTTTCTTCGGTTTTAAATTTAGTAATACAGTATCCAATTGATTATATTTTTTCTCCCACATCTGTCTGTAAGGCTCTAAGAAATCGGCTATAGGTTTCATTTTTTTTGGTTGTAAATGATAATATATTTCGCGGCCGGCTTGTTCCTGTTTTACCAGCTCGCATTCGTTGAGCACCTGCAGGTGTTTGGATACTGCCTGGCGACTCATGTCAAAATGTTCGGCAATGGCGTTGGGGGTCATGCCGCCAAACGCGATAAGCGCAATGATGGCCCTTCGTGTGGGATCTGAAATAGCGTGAAAAATGTCTCTTCTCATAATAATACGCAACTAACTAGTTGCAAATATATACGCAACTTATCGGTTGCGCAAATTTTTTATAGAATATTTTGTTAAAGGATTGATTGTTAAGGTGTTTTTTTTAAAATTGTTCCGGCTCCTGAATTTGGGTTTTTGAGAAGAGTCTTGTACATACCGGGAAAAATAAAAGTGATTGTGTAAGTAAATTACCAGGATGTTACCTTACAACGATGGCACGAGAATTTCGATACAAATACTAACAGAATGTTTAGGGGTGGTTTTGAAAGAAATCTGAGAAAATACCCTCAAAACTTGACTCTCGTAAAAGCGAGACGGAAGGAAAACATTAGAACACCGGCCCGTGCTTTTTTAGCAGGGGTTTGGTGTTTTATTATACCTGCGCATCATTACTTCCAATTAGGCCAGGATTTCCAATGGTCCATCGCAGGTTGGAACAATTTATGTCCCAGTATCGCAGACATGTCACGGCCACCAATTCTGATGCCCTGGTTGTGAAACAAACCTTTAAAGTAATCATCACATAACAGGTTGATCAGTTTCACTCCCTCTTCAGTAGATACAGCCATATCCAGGGTAAAAAGATCCTCCATTGTTTCAGGAGTCCATTTTTCACCGCCGGGCATACACCAGCCATCTCTTGAGCCACTATCTTTTTTCAATATAGGTTTTACAAGTGGATTGATGCGGATGAACCTTTGATCTTCACTCTTATAAGGAAGGTCGAGGACCTGATGCGCATCAAATGCCGAAGCATCCGGTGGATCGGCAATGATGGAATTGGCCATTCGTTCCAGGTCTTCGAACACATCATCGATCTTCGAATAACGCACCAGCCAGCCATACTGAGGCTGACACTCTCCCGCATGACCATATAACACTGGTTGTATAGTATTGGATGTGCCAATGGAAACAACGCGTATTTCTTTTCTCATCTTTTCCCTGTTGTCACTGTTAGCCAAAGCTTCCAGCACACCGGCTTTTACAGGATTATTATTGCCTCCCACAGCACCGTCCCAATAAAGACGCTTTGTGGATTTTTTATTCTCGTTCTGAAACTCGCTTACTTCAACTGTTGCCGGGTCGTCAAAGAACTGAATCGGCGCATTGCTTGAACCATGTATGGCCCCGGCGAGAGTTACTGTTTTGAAAATATCTGTTCGCGGGTTACCGGTCTGCTCTTCAATATAAGAACTTTCCATTTTACTGTTGGTGTTCGAACGCCAGTAAACTGCTCTTTCACGGTCATAATCAAAATTAGTAATGATGATCTGGAGTTCCGGTTTGCCAATCAGCTTCGGAAGATATGGAAGCAGGACGTCTCCGAAAGGAACTTTTTTGTTTATCCTTTTCACACCCATCTTATTCAGATCTTCATCACTGACTCCGTCAAATTCATTTTGAAGATGTTCGCGGAAAACTTCGTATTTATTTTCGGTATCGTAATTTGGAAAAACGCTCCATTTCTTTATACGTGATAAGAACTTCTTTTTAAATATGGCTTTGAGCACATCTGTATTCTCAAAGGTTTTTCTGATTTCGCTTACCGATTTGTTCGCGCAAAGCATGGCCATTACCAGGCTGCCTCCCGAATTAGCGATCACAAGGTCATATTCTCTTAAGATTTCATGCCCCTTTTTTTCAGCGCCGTATCTTTCTTCTAAAACACGTGCCTGGATAAGGGCCCAGGTGCCACCACCATCGAATGATAAAATTGAGAAAGCCATTTTAAATAAAGTTTAGGTTAATTTCCTGAAATATACAAAACTGAAACTACCGAAAATCTGGGGGATTTCCACTGTTTTTATTTTTCAATTTAGCATCATACTCCAACAGGCAACTCAATAGTGAATACAGAACCATGTCCCGGACTACTTTTTACAACTATATTTCCTTCCAGAGCTTCCACCTGAGTTCTCACCATAAACAGTCCCATTCCTTTTCCGCTTACATTTAAATGAAATCGCTGATACAAACCAAAAACTTTTGTTCCGTATTCGTCGAGGTTCATACCAACTCCATTGTCACTGAAAACGATAACCACATTCCCGTTTAATTCTTTTGAGCTGATCCTGATCAAAGGGTTCTTTTGGGTTTGTTTATATTTTATACTGTTGGTTATAAGATTGTAAAAAATACTATAGATGTAACTTTTAACCGAACTTACATCAGTAACCTGGAGATCGAGGTCAATGTGAACTTTTTCACTGATGATGGTTTCATAAATGCTATCCATTATTCCGCGAACGATCTCATTCAGATTTACTTTTTCTTTACTCTCAGCCACCGCTGCGCGTAGTTCAAGTATTTTATTCAGATCTTTTACAATAACGTCAAGCTGCGTTACGGCTTTTACCAGATGTTGCTGGCTTAAAACCTTGTCTTCATCCGATATTTCACTATTCAACAGGCCCGATAAACCAATAATATTTGCCACAGGTGACCGCAGGTTATGTGAAACCACATAGGCAAATTGTTCAAGGTTTTTACTGTAGCGTGTAAGATCGGCCATCATTTTTTCACGTTCCTTTTCCTGTTTTAATCTTTGAGAAACATCACGGGAGTAGCATGCTGTGCCTATGATGTCGTTACCCTGTTGTATAGGGAAGAACGAAATTTCAGCTGCATATCCGTATTCACCTTCCTGAACGTCAACATGTGTAAATGCCTCTCCGGCAAACGCCCGTCCGTACAGGGTTCTGAACCTTTGTTCGTGTTCTTCAGAAAGCGCCGCCTGAAAAACATCATCACCTTTATTCATTTCTTTTCCCGAGGCTTGTTTCATTACTTCATAAAACGGGCGGTTAAATGTAATGAGTTTGTAATCTTTGTCGATGCTCCATAACAGATCATTGGTATTATTGATCAGTGCAGCAACATTGTTTTGGTCGAACTCTTTTTGTTCTTCCGCCAGTTTCATTTGAGAGATATCCCTGAAGTTGGAAACCATGGCGTTAATAGATGGTTCATGCAGCATGTTAGTAAGGGTACCATCACACCATACCCAATGCCCTTTTTTATGACGCACCCTGTACTGAAAATTAAATGACGCACCCGGAGTATCCAATATGCCGGTTCGTTTTATCAGTAAATCCTGAACATCGTCGGGATGAAAAAAATCATAAGCGGGCTTGTTTAAAAATTCTTCTTCCTGGTAACCAAATATTTTTGATATGCTGGGACTTGCGTAAACGAACAAGCCTGCGCTGCTGGTAAGAGTCTTCAGTTCCGTACTCTTTTCTATTAGTCCCCGGAAACGCCTTTCATTATGATGTAATTGTTCTTCGGTGATTTTATGCTTACTTGCTTTTTCAAAATTTTCAAGCGCGAATGAAATGTCACCGGCCGCTTCTTTCAGTAAATCTATTTCCCTGTGATCGAAAAAATTTTCCTGTGTCGAGGAAAGATTAAACACGCCAACCATTTTACCCCATTTTTTTATTGGAAAAGAAACGGCAGAACGCACTCCAATACGTAAAAATATTTCCCTGATGCTTTCCAATGCCGGATCGTTAAGCAAATCGTTGTTTACTTCGTGTTGTCCCGATTGAAGTACTTTTCCAACTGGCGATTGCTTTAATACAGGATCACTATAATCTATTCTCGCCTGTTTTTTTATTTCTTTGATACCTTCGGTATGTCCGCTAATGCTAACCGTAAAAAGTTTGTTTTCGTCGTCGAACATTTCTATCCTGGCGAGTTTAAAGCCGCCGGTCTCAACAGCAATATCACAGGCTTTTTTAAGAAGCTGATCTTCTTCTTTTATATGCACTATACTTTGATTAATGGCGCTGATAAAAGCGTAAAGACGGTTGAGCTTGATAATTTCCTCTTCAGCTTTTTTACGCTCTGTGATATCGTTTCGGATCGCCAGGTATTGATACGGTTTACCGGAAGAGTTCAATAATGGAACAATAGTTGTATCCACCCAGTAGATGCTCCCGTCGCTGGCCCTGTTCTTAAGTTCGCCCTTCCAGATGCGGCCATTGGCGACAGTAGTCCACAGGTTTCGTATAAACTCTTTTGTATGATGTCCGGAGTTGATCACACGATGGTCCTGCCCTATAAGTTCCTCCCGTGTATATTTTGATATTCTGCAGAAATTATCATTTACGTATTGAATGATTCCTTTTTGGTCAGTGAAAGCCACAATTGAAGATTCATCGAGCGCATATTTATAATCAGATAATTCTTTTATGTTTTTCTGCAGATCTACTTCCGCCTTTTTATGATCAGAAATATCAACTGAAAGAATAAAAATACCTTCGGGTACAGCCTGTATGCTAAGTTCAAAAATTTTTTTCGTACCATTCGGAAACACAAATTCACTTTCGAGGTGATGGTTTGTTCTGTTTTCCATGCATTCTCTCAATACGGAATAAAGATTGGTTTGTTCAACACCCGGATAAATTTCAGGTACCGAACGTCCGAGCATTTCTTCGTGGGTATAAGTACTGTATTTGGTCAAAGCATCATTCACATAAATGTAGCGCCAGTCAAATCCTATGATCTGAACGCCTTCCATCATGTTCTCAAGCGTTTCGCGGAAACGTCTTTCGCTTTTTTTCAGTTCCACTTCAGCCGCTTTCTGTTCACTCACATTCCTCATGTTGATGACGATGCCTTTAAGGCCCGTATCATGAAACAAACTGGTAAAGGTTCCTTCAAGCCAGATGTAATGTCCCTCTTTGTGCCTGAGCCTGTAACTTGCCGGAATTATTTTCCCGGGGTTAAGTCTCATTTCCGAAATGTGATTTTTTATTTTTTCTCTGTCCTCGTCATGAACATCATCCAGGTTGGATCTTTTTTCCCGTTCTTCATTGGTAAAGCCTGTAATGCGTTCTGTGGATGGACTGCGATACAAAACATTCAGATTGTCATCAATGATCACAATGAGATCATGACTGTTTTCCACCATGGCTCTGAATTTCTTTTCCTGCTTTTCAAGTTCTTCTTCTTTCAGGCGCCTTTTTTTGTATTGCCGTAACAAATTGATTGTAGTATACACAAGCAATGTACATGCAAGCCCAAGAAAGATACTAACTCTTACTTTCACCTCGTTGATCGAGGTCTCAAGCATGCGCTCCCTGTATTGAAATAAAAACCCGGTTCGTGCCATGCCTTTTTTAATAAGAGAATCAATAGTTCTGAGTGCTGTAATATGTTTTTGCGATTGGTGAAGAACAATGGAATCGGGAACGTTACTTCGAAGCAACCACGACATTTCGCTTTTTACAAGTTTATCGAGTTGTTTCGCTACCTTTATATTTACTGTATCCAGCGCATTGTTATTGAGCCTTTCAAGTTGTTGTGTTAATGATATACTATCTGAGAAAAAAAGTTGCGGGCTACCATCCTTTTGTGTTTCAACAATAAGTTGAGGATTAATAACTGCTGCATTGATCACAAGTCTCAGGAGCCCCTGAAAATCGTTTACGACCAAAACGCTCCGGTTAGTAAGCTCCGAAAAACGTTGCATTTCCGTATAAGCACGGTTAAAGGATAAAAAGCTGAGTACGAACAAGACAATAGCAATACTATAAATTGCAACATTTTTTCTCATAAATAAATTTTTAAAAGGAAACGGTAACAGGTACTTTGGTACTCACAAGCAACCTGTGGGGTTATATGCGATAAACAAATATATACGGGTGCTATTCCGCACAGCTTACAAAAACCGCGAAAATCTTACATGTGTTAGTTTTTGGGATAACCCGTCTAAAGAATTTTTTAGGAATTAAGGACGGGTTAGTTTAATGATCCGTTTCCTGCAGAAATTGAATTCAGTGCCTACAGTAATTATTCCATCTCCGCCAATATCAGCAAAAGGCGCTACGATACCCAGGTTTAACTGAAGGAGCAGGCCCATGTTCATGTACCACAGATCTTTTCCCTTACTGAGATAGGGAATATCTATGAAATCCGGTCCGGGTACAAAAAAGAATTTCACTCCACCGTAAATATTAAAACTTAATCTTTTGTATCTCAATAAACGGGATTGTACATTAAACGCGGTGCACACAACCTTTAATGGCGGCGTGTAAATTAATTCAACCATCAAACGCGAATTCTTGAACTTTTCAATATGCTTTTCCTCTTCTTCCGACAGATCTTCCTCCGACCATCTGAATGCCGATGAGATGTATCTCAGGTTAACACTCGCAGGTGATCTGAAGAAAGTATTCGTGCTTAATCCGCATTCCATCGCCCATGGTCCATCAACAACTATCTGGCTGGATAAAATTAACGGTGAAAAGTACAGAAACCACAGGAGGTTTAATTTCATTGGCATGAGCGGTGAAAATAAACGCCGCTTCCCGGGTTTTATTGCTCATTTTTCATTCTGCTTTAGTGGTAGAAATTTATAGTTTTGCATACTAAATCCCTCCGTTTAACGTTTAAGTGCCATGCCCATGAAAGTCCTTCGTCTTTTTTTGCTATTGTTTGTCTTTAACGGCCTGCATGCACAGAATAAATTTACAATCAGCGGTTATATCAACGAAAAAGGAAGTAAGGAAAATCTGCCCGGAGTTACTGTTTATGTTCCCAAATTAAAAGTTGGAACCACTTCCAATAATTACGGTTTCTATTCCATTACTCTACCGAAAGATTCAGTAGAATTATTTTTTACTTACGTTGATTTTAAAGCCAAAAAACTGAATGTGTTTCTTGATAAAAATTTAACTCATAACATTGAAATGGGTGCCGAAGATCTGCAGGAAGTGGAAGTTACTGCCGAGCAGACAAAAAGAGTGAGTGAAGAAACACAGATGAGCACCATCGATATTCCTATCGAACAGATTAAACAGATCCCTGCTTTGATGGGCGAAAAAGATGTTTTAAAAGTGATCCAGTTAATGCCCGGTGTGCAAAAAGGAAGTGAAGGCAGTGCCGGTATCTATGTGCGCGGCGGTGGCCCCGATCAGAATTTAATTATACTGGATGAAGCGCCTGTGTACAATGCCAATCACCTCTTTGGTTTTTTCTCGGTGTTTAACGGCGATGCTTTAAAAAGTGTAGAACTTATCAAGGGAGGATTTCCTGCGCGATACGGCGGAAGACTTTCGTCGGTGATCGATCTCCAGATGAAAGATGGAAACAAAGAAAAAATTCATGGAGAAGCAGGGATAGGAATTATTTCATCGCGTTTTACGCTTGAAGGGCCGATTATTAAAAATAAATGTTCTTTCCTGGTGTCGGCAAGGAGAACGTACATCGATGCTCTGATTTATCCATTTCTTCCTAAAGACGAGAAGGCAGGTTATTATTTTTACGATATGAACGCGAAAATCAATTACGTGTTCAATGATAAGGATCGCTTATACCTGAGCGGCTATTTTGGAAAAGATAAATTCTATTTTAAGAGTAAACGGTCCGATTCCGAAAGCAAAGCCGGACTTGATTGGGGAAATGCTACAGGCACATTAAGATGGAACCATTTATTCAATAGTCGTTTATTTTCAAACCTCTCGTTAATTTTCACCAATTATAAACTGGGTATCGAGAGCCAGGAAAAATACGGAAGCGATTATTACAACCTGAATTATAAATCGAATATCCGCGATATTGGAGCGAAGTACAGTTTTGATTTTATGCCTGATCCTAAACACTACATCAAGTTTGGCATCAATTCCACCTGGCATCATTTTGTGCCGCAGGCCGTCGTTCTAAAATCTTCCAATCCTTCCAATGATTTCAAAAATTCGTCGCCTGCTATCGATACTTATGAAGGAGGAGTTTTTATAGAAGACGATTGGACCGCAACATCAAAATTAAAAATGAACATTGGCTTCAGACTCTCCGTTTTTTCAAGTCGTGGCGATAATTTTTTCAATCCCGAACCAAGAGCGGCTGTAAGATATTTGCTGGGAAACAATTTTTCAGTAAAAGGTTCGTATGCCATGATGAACCAGTATCTGCATTTACTTTCCAATACAGGAATAGGCCTCCCGACCGATCTCTGGGTGCCTGCCACCAACAAAGTAAAACCACAACAGTCGCAGCAGGTGGCGTTAGGATTAGCGAAAGATCTTACAGATAAAAATCTGACCATTACTGTTGAGGGTTATTATAAGTGGATGAAAAATGTATTGAACTATAAAGAAGGCTCCAGTTTTTTAAATGTGGGAAGTAACAACGATGCCGAAGAACAAAACGACTGGCAGAATAAAGTTGTTTCTGGAAACGGATTAAGTTATGGCGCTGAATTTCTGATTCAGAAGAAAGTAGGAAAGTTTACAGGCTGGATCGGGTATACATTATCGTGGACATGGTTGCAGTTTGATTCACTGAATTTCGGAGAAAAATTTCCTGCCCGTTACGACAGAAGACATGATATTTCCCTTGTGGGTATTTACAAAATAAACGATCACATTACACTTTCTTCAACCTGGGTTTACGGCACAGGAAACGCTATTACATTACCAATTTCTTCTTATGCCGCAGAACAGCATACTACTCCAGGCACTTCTTCATACGGCGGTAATTATTGGCCGGGTAATGTGAACGATTATGGAAAAAAGAATTCTTTCCGGATGTCGCCTTATCACCGAATGGATATTGGAATTCAGTTTCATAAAAAATTAAAACGTTGTGTTCGAACTTTTGAATTCAGTGTTTACAATGTGTACAGCCGTCAGAATCCGTTCTTCTATTATACAGAATACGATCCTGCCTTAAAGAAAAATAAATTAATGCAGGTATCTTTGTTCCCGATTTTACCAAGTGTTTCATGGAGTTATAAATTTTAAATGAGAAAACTATTTTTCATATCAGGCTGTTTTATTTTGATTGCTTCCTGCACCAAGGAAGCCACTGTAAAGTTACCAGACACAAAACCTTTGCCGGTGATGTGTTCGTATATCTGTCCCGATGATACAGTTATAAGATTGAAGCTTACGTATTCTTCGCCATTGTATAGCAGCAATCAGGTAGATATCATGGAGGCAGTTCCCGATGCAGATGTGAGAATAAGCGGCGACCAGGGAACAGCACAGCTTATTTTTAATCAGGCTACAAAATACTATGAACTAAAAACAAATGTATATCCTGTTGTGGCAGGGCAATTTTATAAAATGACAGTCAGCACAAGTAAGGGTGATGTAGCAACAGCAGAAACACAGGTTCCGGTTACAGTTGTTCCTATTACCAATGTAACTCTGGAAACGATTACTGAAAATGCTGGCAAGAGAGATTATATCACAGCTTCATTTACGGATGAACCCGGTAAAGTAAATTATTATCGAATGGTAGCGCTATATGCTTTTACCAATGTGTTTCTTCCGGATACATTTAGAGGCGATGCACATATCAATGAGTTTTATAGCGATGCAAACAATGATGGAGAAAATATATCTATAGTAGGACGATCTTACCAAAGTGGAGATTCTACAAAATTCTATGATGTTTTTCTTTTTAACTGCAGCGTTTCGTATTACAGTTTTCATAAGTCGCTTAGAAATGACTCAGGAATCAGTTTTCCTCCTGCAGGTGAGCCAACCCTCATGTACTCCAATGTAAAAGGTGGTTTTGGTTGTTTTGGGGCGTATACACGAAGCAGGTTCAGGTATTGGAAATAAAAATTAAAGAAGTTTTTTCGGAATCACCCGGCGTGTGAATACCTTAAACCGTTTTCTGAATCCTGCCTTGTGATCGGGATTGCATTCAGAAGTTACGGGCCAGGCGTTATCAGGTGAAAATTCTTCTTCCTGTACACGGAGTAAATCCTTTACAAATTCTTCAGAGCGGATAACCAGAAAACATTCTGTGTTATAGTTCGCGCTTCTCGGATCAAAATTATAGGAACCTACAATGGCAATCTTTTTATCAAAAATAAAAGTTTTGGGATGAAACCCATAAACTGCTTTGTAGTTATTTTTTTTCTGTATGTCTTCCACCATTAATTTGTAACGTACATTGGCATTTTTCTTAAATTCAAAAATTTGAATTCCTAATTCAGAAATTCTTTTTCTGTCGCGCCGATAACCGCTGAACGCTTCAAAATTATCGGTGGTGCACATGCTGTTGGTGAGCAATCTTATTTTCACGCCGCGATTTATAGCTTCTTTCAAAACAGGAGTTGTTTCATCTGAGAGGATAAAATACGGGCTCTGGATGTCGATTGCGTGTTGACTTTGTTTCAGAAGTGCTAACAGAGTGTCTGAAGTAGCACCGCCTTTTCGTTCGGCTTTATCTTCATTCTTACCCGGTATATCCGACACAAAATTTACGCTCTTTGTAAATAGAAAATTGTTTGACTTTATTGCCCTTTTAAGTTCTTCGTGATAATTCCGGATACGTTGCCTCATTGTATCGGAAAATTGTTTACTACCAATGGCATAACGATGAATGTCATCGAACCGTGAAGCCTTTTTGAATTTTTTCTTTCTCAGTTGGCGTGTCATATCAGCGTAGGGCACAGAAAGTGTACTCGTCCAGAACGCTTCGAAGGATTGGGAGATCGCATTTACTTCTTTTCCTGCAATGAGAAGATCCCTGTCGCGGAAATTATATTTTTTGCTGTAATCAAAATAGCGGTCGGCAATATTTCTTCCTCCCATAATACAAACGGTGGAATCTACCGTAAGTGTTTTGTTATGCATGCGTCGTAAAACGCGATTGTAATTTTTCTTCAGCTCTCCGAGTCTTTTTCCCATTCTTCCCAGGCGGAGGCCGGCGTTATAAACTTTAATTTCAATATTGTCGTGCGATTCGAGTAATTGTACTTCATCGGTATTCATTCGCGCGGCGGCATCGTCGATAAGAATGCGCACCTTTACTCCGCGGTCGGCGGTCCTGAGCAAATGATGACAGGCTACAATGCTTGTTATGTCTTTAGAGAAACTGTAATATTGTATATCAACTTTTTTCTGCGCGTGGTCAAACAGCCATAATCTGGCGGCGAGGCTTTCACCTCCGTTTTCGAGAGAATATAATCCGGTGTGTGATTGAAGGAGTTGTGGAGAGAGTTGAAGAGCTTCGGGAATGCTTTTGTTGTCTATCTTATTTTCTTCGGCGTGCGTACCATTTAGTTTATGTAAGCGGGCGCGCTGAAAGGAGCAGGAGCAGAGGAATAAAATAGTGGGTAAAATCAACAGATGTCTGATCATATATCACAATCCGATACAATACAGAGGAAAATTGTGTGCCATCAGGGACTTCGCCAAAGTCCAGGAAAAACCCCTTTTTTCAAGAAAATTTTTTGGGAGAACCGAAAAAACCATTACATTTGCAGTCCCGTAAAGCAAAATCGTTCTTTTAACCAATCGCTTCACGGATAACGCGGAAATAGCTCAGTTGGTAGAGCGTAACCTTGCCAAGGTTAAGGTCGCGGGTTCGAGACCCGTTTTCCGCTCTTCGATAGCCGGAGTTTCAACGAAGGAGATCAGAAAAACCCTCGGAAGAGGGTTTTTTAAATAACAACCACACAGGTATCTGCCTGGGTGGTGGAATTGGTAGACACGCAGGACTTAAAATCCTGTGCTTTCACGAGCGTACGGGTTCAAGTCCCGTCCCGGGTACAAAAGGTTGTTATTATAAAAAGCCTCTCAGCAATGAGAGGCTTTTTATTTGGTGGAATTAGTAGACACGCTGTCCCGATAGCTATCGGGATAAAATCCTGTGCTTTCAGGAGCGTATGGGTTCAAGTCCCATCCCGGGTACAATGAATCAGAAGGCCCCCTAATAAGCAGGCTTTTTTCTTGAATATAAATCTTGAAGGCCTGGTTTCATTGTCCTAAAGCGAATGAATGAAGCGAATTCTGTTTTTGGGGCAAATGGTAGCTATTAGAAAACTCTTCAGAAATGAAGGTCTTTTTATTCTTATATAAATTTCGAATTCAAAATAGTTTATTTTCAGTGAGTTAAGGTGTTCGAGCCTTGCCTGGTTATTGACCTAATTCTTCACTTATTGTTGCGAAATGCTTAACTGGTTTACGGTCGTATCGGCTCGTAATAAAGCACGATTGCACCGGAATCAAAAATTTTTGTTTTTAAGAGTTTAAAAACGGTTCTGTCCATTATTTTGTCAAATAATGGAAGGCCTTTTCCAATTACAACAGGATGAACACAAAGTTGAAGCTCATCGATCAAATTAAGGTTCATTAACTGAATAATTAAACTTCGACTTCCAACTAAAATATCTTCGCCGGATTGTTGTCTGAGTTCTGAAACTTTTTCTTCAATAGGTTTATTTGACAATTTAGCACTGTCCCATTCCGGATTTTTCAGCGTATGCGAAAAAACAATTTTGGGTATTTTGTCTATTACTACTGCAAATTCGTCCATTGATTTTTCTCCTGTTGGATTTTTTAGCAGTGTTTGCCAGAACTGCATAAGTTGGTAGGTTGTCTTTCCATATAGAATTACTCCTGACTTATCTAATAATTCAGAGTAATGTTTATGTAATTCTTCGTCTGCAATTCCTGCTGTGTGGTCGCAAAACCCGTCAATCGTGATATTCATTACTGCAACTACTTTTCTCATATTTTTTCTTTTTGCTATCTGTTTTATGATGAGATTAATAAAATTTTTCATCAACCTACTGCAGGTTCCTTATTGCTAAAATAACAAATTAGAATTTAAGAAAGAGTAAACCGCTATAGGGATTATTTTTATTTGCAGGAATATCGACATTGCGACTCGCCGAAGGCAATTCTCATTACAGGTATGTGTGCCGCACCCAGGTCAGAATTATTTTATCTGATCTATTATTTCTTTCATTTTTTCTATCTCCTTTTTACTTAGCTTGTTTTCGTTTACCATAAAAGACAGAAGAGAAGAAGGGGAGTCGCTAAAATAACCGGACAGCATCTTTTTTAGTTTTATTTTACGATAATCCGCCTGAGAAATCGCCGGATAGTATTCGTATGTTTTTCCGTATGTGTTATATTTTAAATACCCTTTACTTGCAAGTATTCTTGCTACAGAAGAAATAGTATTGTATGGTGGTTTTGGTTTATCAGGAATCTCAGCCAATACGTCTTTTACAAACGCTTTTTTCAGCTTCCAGAATATTAGCATGATACGTTCTTCTACTTTTGTTAATTCATCCATAATTTATTGTTTTTTATTTTTCTGATTTACCCTGTTTGTGTTTCGAATATTCACCACCCTCTAAAACCAAATAATTACTGTGCTCCTGTGTTACAAACTTTACTAAAGCACAACCTGTAACCTCTTTTTTATTATCGAACCAGAATAAAACCCTTCTGGCCTTATTATCAGTATAGGAGAATATGCTGTCTGATTCAAAATGTAATTCACCCGTTGTATTGGCGAATAACTTATTGCCCTTAACTATTATTTCCATTGGTTCTAGTGATTTGTCATAATTCCTTTTTGTTGGGAGATAAACGCCACAGTATTTTTTTAATTGCAACTGAATACCGGTAACTTCATTTTGTTCCCGATAGCTATCGGGATTGGAATTTGCTTTAGGGTTTTTTAAACAAGAGAATGATAGTAACAACATTGCAGTGAGCGGAACAAGAATAATAAACATAAGCTTGTATTTTGGTGAAGTCCTTGGTTTTGCAAGCATTTGAATTCTATGTTTTATGTCTTCTCCAGTAAAATTGGCGACAAGATTAAAAACTTTAGTTTCCGACGCTAAGTTCAGTAATAACCTGGCATAAGCTTTTTTATTTTCGCCGTTGCCTGCAATTTTTTCGTCAACGATATACTCATGAATTTCATGGAGAGATTTCTTCACATAGTTCATCAACGGATGAAACCAAAACAACACGCCAACAAGCTCTATAAATAAAATATCAAGTGTGTGATATTGATTAGCATGGATCATTTCATGATTTTTTATAGTTTGAAGATCATTATCAGAAAGATCTTTAAAGTTTTTATTTAAAAAAATAAAATTAAAAAAAGAGAAAGCTGGAATTTCACTTTTAAAACTAACTATCCAATAATTGGCTTCTTTAATTCTAGGGTTCTTTTTAATAAAGTCATAGATATTTTTTAGATTCTTAGCAAAGGAGTATGTTTTGTAAAGAAAGCCAATTAAATACACGGTCAGTAAACAATAAACCACTATTAGTTGCACGGACAACCATGAATTTGCCGGAGATGAATTTGCCACGTGGTTATTTGTAAAAACTGTTCCCGTTTGTTTTGTTGTTAATTGCAGGACATTCGTAAATGATTCTGCGGATATTAATTTAGACTGCCATTGAATCGGGATAATAATTAATGGTAATACTAAACTCAAAATAACGCTGCTAATAAGATAAAACCTTATCCATGAAAAATGTGTAAGACTGGCTATCAGCATCCTGTATGTTGCCATAAAGAGAATCAGGCAAAGTGAGCTCTCAAGTAAATAATTAAATAACATAGTAAGCATAGGCGTTGGTTTTAAAGATTATGGTACAATTATATAACTTATATTTCAGTTATACAACTTAATATTACATTTATTAACTTATTTATCAGTTTTAAAACAAATAATTCTGTAAGTCAAGGATTAATACTGTTGTGTAAAACGAAACTATTTTTTCTGCCGGTTTAAAAATGTCCAGTTCTCCAGTTTATTGTTTCACTTGATTTGTGGTTTAGTAAAACTTGTGCGTACTACTGGATAACTTCTCCGTTACTGTCAATTTTATACAGCCAACCTAAATACAAAAAGATCTTTATTTGTCTGATCATGGTTAGCTGATTTTTTAAAGCCGAGTTTGTTTAAGAGCCTGGTAGAACTTTGATTGTCTTTATGAGTAAATGCTTCAAATATTTTAAGTCCAATTGTCTTAACAGCATACCCGATGATTTTTTCAGCCGCTTCTTTCATGATCCCTCGTCCTTGATAATTGGTTAAAAGTTCATATCCAATCTCACATTTATCGTCTTCGGCCGAAAAGTCAAATAAGCAAATTGTTCCCACTATATTTTTGTTGCCGGTAATTGTAATTGCCCAATACAATGAGGTCCTGTTCTTAATATTGTCATTAACCTTATTAATGAAGTTTGTTGCGTCTTCCAATGATTTGCTTGGTTGCCGGTCAAGATACTTGTTTATATGAATGTCAGACCGCAGAGCAAATATATCTTGTTTGTCACTTTCTGAAAGTTGTCTAAGTGTCAATCTTTCAGTTGTAAGGACTGGGAAGGATGTAAAAGTCATATTTAACATTGCTTTGAGAATTTCCTGTTTCCAGGTTCTTACTTTTTGATATAAGTAAAATACGTAAATGTTTTTCCATCGTAAAGGCAAGGACCTCTCATTGTACCAAACCAGATATTTCCCTTTTTGTCTTCTACGCTCTCAAAAACCTGCGAATCGCCATTGTCTTTTTTTTCTATGATTTTAGTCAATGATTTCCCGTCGTATTTATACAGGGCCATTCCTTTATCTTCGCCTGCGCTCAGCCATAAATTTCCAGCCTTATCTTCATTAATATAACCTATAAAGTTTGGCATCAATTTAGTCAATGCCGCTTCTCCTGTTTTCGAAGGATCGTAACAATACAATCCTTCCATTCCGCCAATCCATATTTTTCCGTTTTTATCTTCCTTAACGCAACGTACGTTGGTAAATGGCTTGTTTTCTGAAAGCATAAAATGGTTGAATGTTTTATTGTCATACACACTAACGCCGGTTCGTGTGGCAATCCAGATCTTACCGCTCTTATCCTGCATCATTGAATTAACACGATCGCCACAAAGACCGTTATTCACATTGTAATTGGTAAAACCTTTTTTATACGGCGATACATCTGCGAATGTAACCAGAGATGTTTTAGGTTTTATTGTGCGGGTGGCTGATGTGTCGAATTTGCTGACCCCGCCATCTGTGCCAAACCAGATGTTTCCCGTTTTATCCTCCATCATACAATCTATTAAATCGTCCGGCAGGCCATTGTCATAGGTGAAATGTGTAAATGATTTTCCATCGTACTTATAAGCCCCCCCACGCACCGTACCAATCCAGATGTTTCCGCTTTTATCTTCCATTAAAGAATAAACATGAAAATGAATAAGCTTGTCTTTCAATGTATAATTAGTAAATACCTTGCCATCGTATTTTATAATGCCTTGCCAGGTGGCCAGCCAGATGTTTCCTTTTTTGTCTTCTAAAATATGACGGGTTATGCAAGCTGGTCCGCGTGTTGAAATAGTATCGCGTGTTTCCAGGAAATACGGGTCTGTTTTATTTTTCTGTCCAAAAGAAATGTTGAAGAACAATATTAAAACGAGCCAACTTAGTTGTTTCATAAATTTAAAGATAAATAAAAGTGGTTGCGGGAATGAAATTTGAAAACCTAAGATTTGTTAATGAATAAGAGACGAAGGCTTTTTAATTTAATTCACTATCTTTAAAATGAAATAAAATCAAAGGATGTTCCGGCTGGCGCATGCTGTTATACAATTTTTGAGAGATGGGCGCCTTTAAAAAAAGGAAAAATTATTGTTGACTGATTTATTTCTGGATTTAAGGAAGTTGTTTCATCCCCGCCAGCCATGTCCCACAATAGTTGCCAGCCATTAGGGCCTGAAGGAAGTAGTGTGCGTTTTGGAGATCCTTCCTTAACAGTTGATTTAATAATGTGGAAACGGTATTTCATTCCAGCTGCTAATATCATAACAAAATAACTTGTTTTTTTGTTTTTTCCTAAACCTTATCTTTGTTTCCATTCCTGTGAATAACGCACTTCAGAAAATAAAAGATTTTGCCGATAAGGCTCATGGTGATCAAACCAGGAGATATAGTCCCGAAAGGTATATAGAACACCCGGTAAGAGTAATGGCTACCTGTATGGAATACACGCTGGATGAAACAGTTCTTGCAGCCGCTTTGCTCCACGATGTTTTAGAAGATACTCCCGTAACTGCTGAAGAACTAACATCCTTTCTAACGCCGTTATTTGGTGAACAGAAAACAAAACGTACCATGGAGCTTGTAACAGATCTTACAGATATTTACACAAAAAAGAATTATCCGGACTGGAACCGCAGAAAAAGAAAAAAAATGGAAGTGGAACGTTTGAGTGTTATCAGCAGCGATGCGCAAACAATTAAATGTGCCGATGTTCTCGACAATGTGAATGACATCGTTTTAGATGATCGTGATTTTGCAGGTGTTTTTCTGAAGGAGTGTAAGCTCATCCTGGAAGCACTGAATCAGAGTAATCCGGAACTTCACAAGAGAGCGATGAGGGCTGTGGAAAATAATCTCCGTATCCTGCGGAAACAATCCTAAGTGCAGGCACATACTTTGCATGGTTGAAGTATGACAGATAATATTCAACACAAACAACACCGTGCCGGTCTTGTAGAAAGCATACGGCAAAAAGGATTCACCAATGACATTATACTCAAAGCTATTGAGCGAGTTCCCCGTCATTTATTTGTAGACGAAGATTATAATCTTAAAGAAATTTATACCGACCAGCCTCTCGACATCGGACTTGGTCAAACTATTTCTCAACCATACACAGTGGCGTTTCAAACCAGCTTACTTGAGCTGAACCGTGGCGATAAGGTTCTTGAAATAGGAACGGGTTCGGGATATCAGTCGGCCGTACTTTTTGAATTGGGTGCCAATGTTTTCAGCATCGAACGTCAGCAGGCGCTCTTCAACAAAACAAAAGAAAAGCTGGCCAGCCTTGGGTACAATGCTATAAAATTATTTTATGGCGATGGTCATGAGGGTTTGCCCGCAAATGGTCCGTATGATAAAATACTTATCACTGCCGCGGCGCCCGAAATTCCGGGTAAATTATTAAAGCAGCTCAAAACCGGTGGCATTATGGTGGTTCCGGTAAATAAAACCATTCAGCAAATGATCAAGGTGACGAAGATCTCTGATACCGAAATTGAAACGGAAGCATGCGGGCATTTTAATTTTGTGCCCATGTTGCCAGGCATTGTGATGGAATAAACTGTTTTGTGGTAAAAGTAAAAAACTGCGATAACACACATGGAACAAAATTACCCTGATGGGAAAATGTTCCATGTGTAAAATATACTTCATTCTCTTTCTTCGTAATATTCAGCTACAAGTTCACTTACAGGTACAAGAGAAACGTATTTCATTTTTGGTTTCAGCTCCCACTTATTACTCCAGGTATAGTAACCATAAATCAATCTCTCGAATCTTGGGCGAAGATGACTTTTATCGAGGTAAGTTGAAATTTCACTTTCCTGTTGTAATAATAGTGGATCAATGATCTTTATCCGCGTGATAAGGTTAGGTCTTACTTTCAGAATATAACGCCAGGGTTCGGCAAAAAAATATTTTTTCCTGAGTTCTCCCTTATCGGTAAGCCATAGATGCTCGTGAAAATACAATTTTTGTTTATCTGTGAGTTTTAGTCGTGGATAATCCCATTCATAAAAATGTTTCAGACTCTGGGTACGAACAACGTCCACCTTTTTACCTTTTCTTTTTCTCTTGAATTTAAAATCTTTTCGGTGACTATACTCCACCGTGTTTACTTTTTCAAGAAGCGCTAAAAAGAAATCGCGATCCTTACCTGTTGCTACATCTTCTCTAAGCTCAAAATGTCTTTTCCATCCGCGTTGAATAGGGGGAACAAGTTCTTTGTAGCCAAGGTTTCGCATTTCTTTACGAAGTTGTTTCAACTGTATATTCAGTTGTATTAATTTTTTGTCGGAATCCAGTTTCTGCAGTTGCTTCTTTTTTCTTTTTGTTCTGAGCCTGCTGCAAAGTACATAGTGTTCCAATATGGATATGTCCATTTAGGTTTCATTTTAAATAATTGTTGGATTGATTTAATTCAAAATCTGACACGTAATTTTTAGTCACAGATTAACACAGATCAAAGCTTGGTTTATTTCACGCAAAGTGACGCGAACTTTGCGCTTTCTTTGCGAAGTCGCATCGCGCCCGCGGTTAAGCATAGATGGTTAAAAAGTCTCAGATTTTACCAGGCAATACGAATCACGTTCCGGTATTTTACCGAAGGAAGCAAGTGAGAATAAATTGTTAAGGCAATAGTATCCCAATCCGCTTTATGCGATGAATTGCGTGGATTTTATGTGATGGCGTTCTGTCATGATCAAACCTCCTTTTAAAAAATTAATTAGAAGTTGAATTCGATAGGCAAAGATAGTTGTTCTTTCGCTGTAAGAAATAAATTTCACTCAAATAAAATCAGCACTCACTCAAAATTCCATTATTTTCCAGTTTTTGCGCCCTCTCCTTTTTCAGCTTTAAGCCTTTGTTGTATCTGCATTTTTCCGAACCGGTAATTAACCGTTAATCTTACTCTGCGAGAATCTGCGAGATCCTTCATGTACATACTCTGATTGGTATAAGTTGAGGTGTACGAAAAATAATCTTTATACAACACATCGTAAAGGCCCAATGTAATATTCAGTTTTTGTTTTAAAAAGGATTTATTCACGGTGATGTGTACAGCACTTCTTGGAAGGTAAACCTGCGGACCATGTCTGATGGCCGAGCCACGACTGACCCAGATTTGTATTTTAAAATCCTTAGGTAAATAAAATTCCTGATTCAGGTTAAAATAAAATTGAGTGGTTTGCGAACTAACATCTTGTCCAATTAACTGGCCCTCGAATGTTTGATGTGTTACTACAAGATAAGTCTGGAAATTATACCATTTGATCCGTTTTTGTGCCGACAGGCTAAGGTATGTATTAGTGAAGCGTGGTAAATTCGAAAACGTATCAATATTTACCCGCGACGAATCAGGTGTGTAAGTGTACCAGAATGTGAAGTCCTTGGTTTCTTCATGTCCGGCGCTTAAGTTGATAAACTGATTGTAACTGTAATCGAGGTTGAAGTTATGCGCGAACTGTGGCCTTATCTCAGGATTACCAACGTTGTAACTCAATTGTTCATTAAATTGTCTTACAGGATTAAGCATGCTCTGATGTGGTCTGCGAATGCGATAACTATAAGAAAATGTGAATGAATTTTTCTTGTCGGGCATGAAGTCAAGACTGCCACTGGGAAACAGGCTCAGATAATTTCGTTTATAAAGATATTTGTTGCTGATGTAATCAATGTTAACATCGGTTTGCTCCGCACGTAATCCTAAGCTAAATCCAAATTTATCCCAATTGCGAGAAAAAGTAGAATAAGCCGCCGGCAGATTTTGTCTGAATCTACAGATGTTGGAAAACGAAGTATCGCCAACAAAAAAACCTGTTGACTGGTTCGAAAATTTTAGTTTCGTATCAAGGTAATCATCCTCTATGTTAAGGCTAAGTCCTGTTTCAAGATTCAGTTTGTTTTTAAATGTTTTATTAAGGTCGAGTTTAGCAGTGTAAACATTATACGAGCTGTTGGAATGATTGTCGTAACCACTAAGAGGCGCCACTTCCAGGTCATTGGCATCATAAAAACGATTGCTTATGATCTTTGTTTCTTTTTCAAAATAATTATTATAACCAAAACTAAGTTTTATTTGTCCGCCTGTTGTATCAATTTTTTGTAAAAGGCTCAGATTGATATTTGGAGCCACTGCGTTGTATTGGTCGTTAACGTTATAGTTAGTTTTAGCGTAATTGAAAAAAGTACTGTTGGAAACCTGTGTGCTCATTTTGTTAACATAGAGGTCGTTATTTACATTGCCGTTTATGTAAAGTCCAATGAGCGTAGTTTTGGTAATGTCGTATTCAATACCTCCGCTTCCTGAAAATACCTGCTGGAAACTTTCGTTGGTACCATAAGAGTTAATTTTTTCTGTATTTCCATTGGTAATAATATTCCTTTCCAATGTCTTTTCACTGATTCCGTCCCAGTGGCCATAAGAGAAATTACTGAATAAGCTTAGTTTCTTAGATTTATAATTGAAGGAGCCATTGGGTCCCACACGAAATCTTTTTCCCTGGCTCATTCCGAAACCTATATTTCCATTATAACCATTTACTTTAGCGCGTTTGGTAACAATATTAATGAGTCCGCCTGTTCCGGCAGCATCATACCTTGCAGGAGGATTTTTTATCAGTTCAATTTTTGAAACAGCATCGGCGCTCATACCTGACAGCATACTTATAACCTGTGGAGCCGGCATTTGTTGCATGCGGTCGTCAATTAAAAAGCGTGCGCCGCTGGCACCGTTAATGCTAATGTTATTTTGCGCGTCAATGATAACACCAGGCAGACGTTTAAGAAGATCGAATACAGTATTGCCCCGCGCGAGCAAATCGTTTTCAACATTCATGATCACCGTACCTTTTTTAAATTCGATGGTGGGTCTGTAAACCGCCACTGATATTTCTTTAAGGTTAATCCCCGATGATCCTAAGATCTGGACCGGTAAAGAAATCTGTGAAAGAGAATCAACGGCAAAAACTGAGCTTGAAGCAGGCGTGTAACCCACAGCATTAAATTTGATGAAATAAGTGCCTGGTTTCACTTTTTCGAAAACAAAAACACCGGCGCTGTCACTTAAGTTGCCTTTCACCTGGCTGCTGTCGGAAGCTTTTAAAAGCACCATGGGACAAAAAGCTACGGGGCTTTTGGCACTGTCGGTGACAAGACCCTTAATAGAATTCTGCGAATAAGAACCCAGTGTAAGGCAAAGGAGAATTAACAGGGAGTAAATTTTAGTCATACTGATAATGTAGTGATGATTATAATACTGATAACGTTTTAAAAAGTTCACCCTTGTAATGCAATATTTTTAAAAAGATACAATGGTATAAAGAAGAAGTAAACCTTGCAAGAACATTAACAAGTCAATAACAAGTCTGATGATTTTAAAGGAACAGTTTCTTCCTTTGTATGAAAAAACAGAGTTGAG
>JAJONO010000098.1 GCA_021323535.1 Bacteroidota bacterium | reverse complement strand
CTCGAAAAATTTTACACCGATCTTGGTTTTGTAACCGAAGGAGAGGGGTATCTGGAAGATGATATTCCCCATGTGAAGATGAGGTTTATCCTGGCGTAGAGCTTGTCCTGAGCCAAGCCGAAGGAAAGGATCTTGTCACCCTGAGCGCAGTCGAAGGGCATACGACTCTTTCAGTCTAATTTGTCATGCTTCGCCTTCGTTGAAACTTCGGCGTCCGAAGGAGGCACGAAGGATCTGAGTTTTGAAACGTGAAATGGATACTAAAACATCAGCGAAAAAAAGTTTAATTAAACGGAAAATGACAGAAACTCAAGTCTGGAATCACTTCTCCAAAATAAGCGACAAGCTTATTGCTATACTCGAATCAAAAACCAGAGATTATTCGGCTTATGATGAATTATCGGAAACTTTTACAAGCTATAGTGAATATTTATTTCCTGAATTTACCGGAGACGAAAATGGAAAGTATATTTTAATCATCACCTGTGACGGAAACAGAAAAGGAATTCCTTTTGCAGAAAAATTAGTTGAAGCCGCGCCGGTTTTCGATAAATGGTCCATTCAAAAATACAGGCAACCAGGTGGTATAAGCCAGTTAAATTTTAACGGACTTGAATATCCTGAAAATGATATCAGGATTAAATATGATAAGGTTGACGGACTTTACGATATTGACATTTTCATAAAAGATTATGATAAGGATGATAACAGATATGAATCTCTCGCATTCCTTTATCTCGATCACTTTATCGGAGAGTATAATGTTATGACAAAAATAAACACCGTAGGTTTTGGTAAATTAAAGAGTAGTGCTGAAAAAATTTCATTAAGACAATTGCATGATCTCATTAATAACCAGGAGTAACCATTAATTTTTATTTGGTAACCACTTATAAATCTTAGTAAACCACATCTCTTTTTTTTTGAAGAATTTCTATTTCATTTCATAATTTAGTATAGTTGTTATGAAAAATACCTTAATAATCATATTTATTGTTGCTTTTTCTAAAGCTTTTTGTTGCTCCTGCGCTCCTCCATCAATTACAAAAGCGTATAAGCATTGTGAAACAATATTTATAGGGAAATTCACAGGAATACGTGAAATTGGAGGAGCTGCAGCCTGGCCAATTGAGGTTGGAGATTTCGAAGTACTGGCATTACTCAAAGGACCTGATTTTAAAGTCATAAAGGAAATATTAAAGAAGAAGAATAAACAACCCATTATCAGTATTATGGGGCCTCACGATGGCGGATGTAGCTATTTCTTCACAAAAGATAATTATTATATTGTTTATGCATACAAAGATTATCACAATGGTCACATAACCACAAATGCATGTACTCCTACGCACATCATATCCGAAGGCGAACTTGCAGCTTACCTTTCAGAAACGTCTGTTATTGAAGAGATCGCTACTTTAAAAGATTTGTCTAAAAATGATTCGTTAAAAATTGATCCCTATTTTATTATTCCTCCCGATTCAGCCGGAGGTTTCGTGCCAAAGGCCTATATGTTAGATATGAATGAAGAATATGAGAAAGTGATCTTCAAACGTACAATTGTAATTTGGATACTGGGTTCCATTGGTTTAATTCTGCTGGTACTTTTGTTTCTAAAGAGTAGAAGATAATATTAACCATTAAATTCAGAAGCATTGCCACTTATACACAAACCCCAGCCACTTGATAAGTCTATAATATAATTTTTAGAATGTCTGTTATCTTTATTTCATGAATAAACATTTACTTCATTTCATAAAAAAAATTTCGGGATCCATTTCGGGATTCCCTTACAACAAAATCTCTGCGTTTTCTGCCTCCTCTGCGAGAACGATTACAGCTATTTTTTGTATACTCCTCTCTGTAGGCTTAAAAGCCCAGATGACTCCAACACTCGCCACTTCACTTCAGCAAACCCTCAACGACCGCGTTCAGTTCTACAATAACAACGGCGTGTCGGCTTGTGTTATTTTACCCGATGGCAGCGTTTGGAAAGGCACCGCCGGAGTGGGACAAGCCAGTGTTGCAGTCAGCGACTCTATGGTTTTTCACGCGGCGAGCATTACTAAAAGTAATATTGCAACCCTTATGCTGTTGTTGCAGGAAGACGGATTGATCAATCTCGATTCGTCATGGAAAAAATATATTAACCTCAATGTGGCTTTTAGTCCAAGCATTACCGTGCGCCAGCTGTTAAATCACACCAGTGGTATTAAAGATTATCTTGAAACAGCGTCGACAGAAACGAATGTGACCACCAATTATAATTATTCTTATACGCCGGTAGAAATTCTCGAAAATCATGTTAGCGGCGTTCCTGATTTTGCCCCGGGAACTAATTTTAATTATTCAAGCAGTAACTACGCCTTAGCAGCCTTGATCGCGCAAACGGTGACAGGTAACCCTGTTGAGCAGGAATTGCGGACAAGGATATGGAACCCTCTCAATTTAAAACACACGTACTTTGGCGCCACTGAGACTTATACCGAACCACGCGCCGGTGTATGGTGGAACTTCGGGAGCGGAATGCAAAACTATAGCAGTAATCCCGAAACGTCCATGCTTAGTTTCGCTTATGGCGGAGGAAATCTTGTGTCTACACCAGAGGACCTCGCCCATTTTGTAAGAGCATTATTTACAGGAAGCATTCTTAGTCAAACCTCGATGAATCAGATGAAAGTGTTTCATCCAAATAGTCAAACCACCTGGAAAGGTTATGGTTTAGGAATTCACAGACCGAATGCTTTTGGAAATACAGCTACCTTTGGTCACGATGGTTATTACACCAACATGACCGATATGTTTCACAGCGAGGATTACGGCTTTACCTTAGTCACTATGACAAACACACAAACAGGATGGTTCGCTATTTTTAATGAAATGTTCAATAAAATAAAAAATCATATTGTAGGCATTAAAGAAAATGAAGCTTTATCCCTGATTCATATTTTTCCAAATCCTGCAAACGATCGTATAACAATCAATTTAGGAAATCATTATAAGAACGTAGAAACAATTATCAGTGACATCACCGGAAAAATCATTTACAAAACTTCGTCAGGTGAAATACAATTCGTGGAAGTGAGTACCAAAGATTTTGCTGAAGGAATTTATATTGTAAAAGTTCAGTCGGAGAATTTTACAGGAACAAAAAAGTTTGTCGTTGCGAAATAGTACAGCTTTAACTTACTCGTAATTCAAAAATTTTACTACAACACCTTTAAATTTGTCGCGGATCTTTTGCCTGTCGTCAACTGGTATGTCGGTTCCCTGTAAATCGAGTTGTTTTAATTTGGTAAGTTTCTCTAAACCTTCCGGGAGTTTTTTAACGGGAATTCTCCAGAGAGAAAAATGTTCGAGGCTGTCAAGTTGAGCAATTTCATTTGGTAATTCCCTGAGTTCTCTGTTTTCGTAAATACCCAGATACTTCAGCTTCTTAAGTTTTCCAATTTCTTTTGGTAAAGATTTTAGTTCGTTTTGCCCAATGTTTAAACGTTCAAGATTTTTAAGATTACCGATCTCTTTAGGGATTGATCTTAATTCATTATTACTAACGTCGAGATTTACGAGACTGTCGAGTTTCCCGATTTCAGGTGGTATGGCTGTAAGTTTATTATCGAAAAGAGTAAGCTGTTTTAGTCTTGATAAATTCCCTATTTCTTTTGGGATTTGTTTTAAATGATTCTGATAAAGTGATATTTCTTCAAGCCTGGAAAGTGTCCCGATACCAGAGCTGATCTCTTTTAATTCAATGTCGTTTAGTCTGAGAATTCTTAGATTAACCAGCTTTACAACAGAAGAAGGAAGTTCCTTCATTTTATCGCCTTTGTGGGGCTGTGGTTTTACGCCCGTGCCACATTTACTTATCGATATCCAGGTATAACCTTCGAGGTTGAGCATAAGTACCTTGTTCGCATTCCTCATCGCTTTCTTATAAGATCTGTATTCTCCTTTTTCTTTTTCCTGGGCCGGTGAAAACAGCAAACAAAAAGAGAAAAGAATGAGATAATGAAACTTTAATCGCATGAAATATAAAGTTAGTTGTTTCTTATTATAAACAAAATCAGGTAACAGTTGTAAAACGTTGATCAGAAACATCTATTTTCGTATAACAAAACAGATTAATTCAAATGGATTTCACTCCCGAACAACAAGACAGGTTTGTTGATTATCTTATGGATTGTCACAGTTGGTATAAGCATATACCTCTTATGGCAGGAGGAGCCTTTTACATTGTAATTGACGAAAATGCGGGCCAATCTTATCCAACAAAGCACCCGCGCTTACCTTTCGGAAATGATCAGGAAAATTATGTGAAGGCATTTGGTTTACTGGAATTTTATCGTTGTCTGTCGTGGGATGATCACTTTCACTGCAATTCCCATAGAGAAACTTTTTCGCACACTCAGTTAAAGGAAAAATTTCCAAAACATGTGTTTGTCCGTTTGTTTCCTTATATGTCGCCTGGTTTTAATGAAGAAAGTCTTTATGCGCATAAGGAAGATTATAAAATGATATTGGACGGCATTGCTCATGAAGAACCTGAACTGCTAAAATCTTTTTATAAGGTTGCTGATGAAATGATCGATCTGTGGCAGAATAAACTGACAGATCTAGATCGCGAGGACGCTATGCAAGGGCCGGATGAATTGGAAGATGCCCTGCAGTATTTAAATGAATTGAAAAAGAAAGATCATGATCAGGAACATTACAAAAGTGAACTGGATGACATAAATAAGTTGAAACAAAAAATTGAAACAGCGGATCCTTTACTTAAAAGGTATTGGTCCACCGAGAGGGAACTAAGAACGTTAGGTTTTGAACTACGGAGCTTGGAAAAAAGCAAAATAATAAAAGCTATTTCGCTTTTGTAAATGACCGACCGCCTCGAAATATTTCTTCACGAATTAACCGTTCACTCTCTCGAACTTAAATGCGACGAATTTGAATTCTATTGGGAAATGTGGGGCGCCTGGTGGACGCCATGGTTCCTTGAAATAGATAAAAAGAGCTTAAGCTTCTCCTTTAACGATATCTCTTACAGCGATCTGGATGAACTGGAAAAGAATGGGTTTATAGAACTGATCAAAGTGTATGATCAAACCGAAATGACAGACGAATTTGATCGTAAAAGGTATAGAATTGTCAAAGCGCACGCGCCGGACTCTGAACGAAGCAAGGGATCCAATCTGTGTTGATCCGTTAAACCCGTGTCTTATTTTTTTTCTCGCAAAGGTGCACAATGGTTTCGCGGAAGAACAGTGTTTAACTCATGCGTACATATTATTTGCCATTCGCGTTAATTCGCGAAACTCGCGTCAGTTTCCCTAAAAAATCGTCTACTTCTTCATCACAAAATAAATTCCACCGATCATCATCAATATTCCCATCAGTCTTTTTACATCTATTGCTCTAACAGGCGTATCAAATAACCCGAAATGATCAATGATCACCGAAAATAAAATTTGACCTGTTACAATAAGAGCGATGGAAGTTCCTACTCCTAAACGTGGCACAAGAATCGTGATCATCACAACGTACATAGCCACAATAATTCCTCCGAGATAGCTGTAAGCAGGCGCCGCTTTTAACTGCATTAACGATGGGAGGGAAGTGCCAGTTGAAAAAACGAAAACTATCATTCCGATCAAACCAATGGTTAACACCATTAATCCTGTTACAAAAGGACTGCCAATGCTTTTACTGAAGGAAGCGTTGGTGGAAGCCTGCACAGGAATAAGTGCTCCTGTGATCAAAGCAAGGATCAAATAAATAAACTGGCTTTTCATGTGTGAGATTTTGATTGTAAAATTACGGACTAATGAATTGGAATATTCCAGACTATTGTTAATCCTTATTGGAACTTTGTATATTTAAACTAAAAAAGTATTAAAATGTTCACATCAACTTCTCATCTTTATGATACTATTTACAGTTTCAAAGACTATAAAAAGGAATCTGATGAAATTATTGCAATCATTAAATCACGTCAGCCCGAATGTAAAACCATTCTCGACATTGGTTGCGGCACTTCTGAACATCATAAACATCTGAATGAATATTTCCGGATGGATGGTCTTGATCTGGATAAAATATTCATTGATATTTCCCGTAACAAAAACCCTTCGGGCACCTATACTGTTGGCGATATGTCTGATTTCGATCTCGGAAAACAATACGATGTTATTATCTGTTTATTCAGCTCTATAGCATATCTCCAATCATACAACAAAATTGTTGCGGCTCTGAAATGTTTTAGCAGGCATCTTAAGTCAGGAGGATTTCTGATCGTGGAGCCGTGGTTCAATAAAGAAAATCTTCCGGAGCCAATTGTTCATATGCTAACGAATGATAAAGGCGATGCAAAAATATGCCGCATGAACCGGAGTGTTGTTGAAGGAGATTTTTCCATTCTCAATTTTCAGTATCTTATCGGCACTTTGCAAAATGGTGTTCAACATTTCGAAGAGAAACATGTTCTGAGATTAACATCAAAAGAAGAAATGTTCAGCGCATTTAAAGAAGCAGGCTTTGATGTGTCTTATGAAGAAAAAGGACTTGTAGGAAGAGGAATGTATTACGGAAATAAACACTGATCATTTCAGATTAAAAAGAATGGGAAGCTGGAATTCCACGCCTTGGCCTCGTGGTATGGAAGGGTAGGGAAGCCCGGTAAAGGCTTTGAAAGCTGCGAGCACAAGAGCAGGATCATTTCCTTTCAGTAATTTAATTTGCGACAAACGGCCCTTGTTATTAAAACTCAATTGGAAATAAAGTTTCTCCTGGATTTCCGCATCCCTGGCCTTTTCAGGATATTTTATTGTTTTAGCCACAGCGCTGAACCAGTTTGTGCTCCACGACCCACTACCCTTGGTTAAAGTGTCAGAAATTTTAACTCCATCAAGAAGTTCCTGCCTGGTAGTTAACTCTTCTCTTGTATATTCTATAATTAGTTCAGGAGGAGGGGGGACAAATTTCTTTTTCTTTGCAAAAAGTTTTTTTCGGTTTACTGATTTTGGTTCAGGATCAATTTTAGGAACGCGATAAGAAACGATCTCAATAGCATCGAGTTGCTGAATGTTTTCTGAAAGACTGGAAACAAGAGTGTCTTTAATTTTCATATTCAGATTGATAACCTCTGAAGTCTTAAATCCTGTCGCGGAAATTTGTAAAGAAGCATTCTTCATTTTGCGGGAAGCCTCAATGAAACCGATCCCGTTTATGCCCGTTATCCCGGTTCCAATTACAGTATCGTTCATGATAAGTTTAAGGCTCACAAAAGGAATTTCTTCGTTGGTCTTTTTTGAAAGGATCTTAAAATAATAGAAATACGGCTCCTCCGTAATGGCCTGCAGCCTCATGGATAGAAAGGATATGAGAAGCAAAAACAAAGTGCCGTATTTCATAGTTTGAAATTAATATCCGTGTGTTTATGATGATAATGCTGTTTCATAACTGGCAGGAAGCCTTTCATAAGTGGAAACAAAGATATATATTAGCCGTACACAACAGTATTATGACAAAACTTTTTATATTTTTTGTAACCGTATTATTAGCAATGATTCCTTCTGTTTCAAAATCACAAACCAAAACGGCCAAAGTTTCAAAAATAAAGGTGGACTCATTAAAAGTGAAGCAGGGAGAAAAAATTTATAAAAGAAATTGTTCTACCTGTCACCATTTTGAAAAACAACTTATCGCAGCGTCTTTAAAAAACGTAATGCAACGCCATACAAAAGAATGGATCTTTGAATATATTTCCGACGATGCCGCTTTTATGAAGAATGATACTACAGCCCGTAGATTAAACAAGCAGGGAGACGCATGGGTAACATCGCACCATTTTAAAGAACAAATTTCAAAAAAGGATTTTGATAAACTGATCTACTTCCTTGAGAACAGAAAAAAATAATCAGCATGACACTCACCGAACAGGTTAAAAAACTTTCAAAAGAAATATTCATTACTGAAGATAATGAACAATGGACACTTGAATTAAGAAAGGGCCTTTCTGAGAAAGAAATTTCAAAACTTGAAGAATCTTTTCCTGGTAATAAACTTCCCGATGAGTATAAAGAACTTCTGAAATTTACAATCGGTTTTGAGTTCTACGGAGCGGAAGCAATTTCTTTTGACGCAATTGATTCGTTTGGATTTGATGGGTTGTTCGTTCATTCCATTGAACTTGGACAAGACGGTTTGGGTAATTGCTGGATACTGGATGTTGACGACAAAGGAAATTTCGGCAAAGTTTTTTTTGTCTGCCATGATCCTGCGGTTATAATTCAGCAATCCGAAAACCTTTTACAATTTCTTAATCATCTGGGAGAGTATGCTGTCTATCCAGCAAGTCATAAGTTAATCACAACCGATTCACCTGTTCCTTTTGACATCTGGAAAAATAAACAGGGCTTGACTGATGTTGCCGGGTACAGACAAAGTCCCGATCCGCTTCTGAAAGAATTTGCTTTGTCTCTTTCCGATAATTATTTTATCACTGATCTTAGAAATTCATTAAACGGTTCTGGTTTTGCCTGGGGAAAGTTTGGAGCTGATTCTGAAATAAAACGATGTAACCATGAGCTGGTCTGGGGTATTGGGAAACACGAAAAAAAGAAAGGCTTCTTCTCAAAATTATTCTGATAAGCGTAATCACATCTTTAGTCTTATATTTGCCCTATGGCTCTTAAAGATAAACTCCCCGTAAGTTATCTGCTCTTCACCATGAGAGGACGTATCAATCGTCTCACGTACTGGACCGCTTCCGTTTTTATATGGACCACCTTTTACATTCTCTTTAATCTCCTTAATCTTATTTCATATTCCGCTTCACTTGCTGTTTATCCCTTATTGTTCTGGGCCATTACCGCAACAGCTACTAAACGTCTTCACGATAGCAACAAGTCGGGTTTTTGGCTATGGCTCATTCTTATTCCTGTTCTTGGCCCTGTTATTTTGATTTTTCTGCTCGGTTTTAAAAGAGGAAATCTTCATGCTAACAAATATGGAGTTGTTCCTGATTCTGCCCCCGATTATTTTAAGAACCCCGACGTTGAGAAAAGACCAAATCTCAAATCGGTAGAACGCGTTGTGAATGATGTAACACAACTGAACCCGATTGTGGTTTCTAAAGTGGAAACTCCTTTAACGATAGAAGAATTACAAAGCATTATTAAAATGGCTGATAAACCAATTTCTATCGGAGGAGGACGATTCAGCATGGGCGGACAAACCGGAAGTCCTGATAGTATTCATGTAGATACAAGAAAACTAAATAAGATCCTGGAGTTCTCCAAAGAAAATAAAACTATCAAAGTTCAATCGGGAACACGTTGGTGCGATATTCAGAAACATGTCGATGAACATGGTCTAAGTGTAAAGATCATGCAGACCTATGCTAATTTCACTATAGGTGGATCGCTGAGTGTGAATTGCCACGGACGTTACATGGGCCTGGGCGCTTTGATCCTTTCTGTAAAATCACTCGATGTTGTTCTTGCTAACGGAGAAATTGCGCATGTATCGCCATTACAAAATTCAGAATTGTTTTATGCCTGCGTGGGTTGTTATAACGCTGTTGCGGTTATCGCCAATGTGGAACTTGAGTTGGAAGATAATGTGGCAATGGTCCGAAAACATAAAAAGATGAAGAAGGAAGAATACAGATCTTACTTTCTTGAAAATGTAAAAACGAATAAAGACGTTATTTTTCATAACGGCGATCTGTATCCTCCGCATTATAAAAACGTAAGAGCTGTAAGCTGGATCAAAACGGAAAAGAAACCAACGGTAAAAACAAAACTCATGCCTTTAGCGGCAGCATATCCAATCGACCGTTATTTTATTGGAGCTTTCAGTAAAAGTAATTTCGGAAAGTGGAGAAGAGAATACATTATCGACCCGATCCTGTATTCTTTCAAAAAAATTCACTGGCGCAATTACGAAGCGGGTTACGATGTTCTTGAACTCGAACCTGAATCGCGTAAACAAAGTACGTATGTATTACAGGAATATTTTATTGCCGTTGATAAATTTGATGATTTCTCTTCAAAAATGGCGGCTATTTTCCAGGAACATAAAGTCAATGTGATCAACGTCTCCGTTCGTCATGCTTTGCCCGACAGCGGTTCACTTCTTGCATGGGCAAGAGAAGAAGTGTATGCTTTTGTGGTTTGGTATAAACAAGGTACAAGCGAAGCCAGTAAAAAAGAAGTAGGGGTGTGGACAAGAAAAATGATCGATGCGGCATTATCATTTAATGGAGCGTATTATCTGCCGTATCAGCCGCACGCCACGGTAGATCAGTTTCATAAAGCATATCCCAACGCGAATAAATTATTTGAACTAAAAAAGAAACTTGATCCGGAGTTCAAATTCCGGAATGTAATATGGGACACTTATTATAAAACAAATTAAACATGACTTCAGAATTCAAAACAGTTTTTTCAGATAAGAAATGGAGCGACGATTTTCACCGTTTTCTGGAAGTGATCTTTCATCTTTATCCCGAAGATAAATTTCATTCACTTCTTGTTTCAACTTCAAAGGAAAAAAACTCGGATGAAGAGATCTATAGATCCGTTCAAAAAGATCTTTCTAAAATAAAGCCATTTCTTTCTGAGCTCACACTTGCTCTTCCAGCTCTTAAAAAACAAAAGAAAGAAATGGCAAGACAGGTTCTTCAGCTTCTCGGATCTAAAAAGCAGATCAATGGATATCTCGAGATCGGTTCTACCGGAAGATACATCAGCGAATTACGAAAACATATATCTCTCTCAGGGAAAATCTATATCACTAACGACATTGCACCTAATAACTCTGTTGCCGACATTTTTGAACGGGGACAAATTGCAAAGCTCGGACAGTTTATTCCATTAAATTACCAGCCCATCAGCAAAAACGACATAGCTGATGAAAGCCTTGATCTTGTTACTTGTCATATCGGATTACATCATTGTCCACTCGAATTACTCGATGCTTATATCAAATCCCTACACCGTATTTTACGAAAGGGCGGGCTGTTTATCATGCGCGATCATGATGTGAAAACTCCTGAAATGGCGACATTTGTTTCGGTCGTTCATACAGTGTTTAATCTTGGTTTAAATATAAGCTGGGAAACGGACAAATCGGAATTCAAATCTTTTAAATCAATTGAAGAATGGAGCAAAATTATTTCAGCTTATGGATTTAAAGATTCAGGGCAAAGAATTCTGCAGGACCGCGATCCTTCCGATAATACCTTAATTTCATTTACAAAACTTTAAAAAATGAAACGACTTTACATACTCACATTATGTTCGGTGCTGTTAGCAGCGCTTATTTATTGCTTTAAACAAAGAACAGAAACAACAGTACGTAAAGGAGAAGGATTAATGGTTCCTAAAGAATGGCTCGTTATTAATCAAAACCCTAAAACTCCGGCAGGAGATGTGCGACCGGCCGACCAGACTTTTCTTACATTTCCGGAATGGTTCCTGGTGTTTAGTCCCGAAGAGCAGGCCAATTATTTTAAACATCACACGAGTACAAGTTTTCCGTTCACGAGTCACACCGCGCAGATCTGGGACAGCTACAGCACAGTTCATGATCAGATCAAAGATAATTTTCCAACCAATACAGGCTATCATTTTATGATCTGGGTCATTGGCACGAGTGCTACTGTGGAATACGAAATAAAAGACTGGTATGAAACTGTGATAGGAAGAATTACCGATACAGGTGTTCCCATTACAGAGGAAGATAAATTCAACGCGAAGTTTACACAGGATTATGTAGACTTTATCAAAGATCACCCTTGGTACGAATTCGATTTTAAAAGCAGGCTCAAAGGCTTATGGACCAACACCTCTTTCTTCGGAGATAATTTCTTAAGGAAGATAGAACGGAAATATATACTCACTTCTGAGCTCATGGTGAAATGGGTTTACGGAAAACTCATTGGCATGGGAACAGCGCAGGTTTACGATGCAGCGCTTCCAACAACAGCCGTGATCCTGGATAATGATAGTCTTGTTTTTTTACCCCGTTACGACAAGTTTGCGAATGCAGCTCTTGGTATTGCAAATAAAGGAAGAGGCTTCAAAGAAATTGCCGGAAACACATCGGCTATTCTTGTCACCATACTTGTAAAAGCAGATCATAAAGCAGATTTTGAAAACGCGAAGACTATTTTTATTCAGCCTGTTTCTTCCGATCCAAGAACGAAGAGGATTGCGTTAACAGTTCCGGTGAATCAATTGGCTCCGTTGCTTCTTCAATTCAATAAAGAACGGCTTCGTGTAGAGCATGTTTTCGACTTTTAGCTGTTCCTTTGAACTAAGATTTTCATTTCTTATATTAGAACTGTAGTTCATCTTTAAGTTGTCAAAAATCAAAAATATATGGGTGAAGCTTTCACGAATCGGTTTAAAAGAGGAGGAAGGTATTCTGGAATTCAGGGAAGTGATTCTGCTGAATAAAGTACTTATTGTATCCCCCGTGATTCTTTTTATTTTTATGCCCATTGAAATTATTCTCAATGGTTTTGCAGTTGTTCCACTCGAACTCGCTTTTCTTGGAGTACTTTTATTTCCGCTTCTGCTTCAGAAATATCGCTTGTTCTGGGCCGCGCGGCTTTATATCCTTATTGCAAGTCATGGTTTTATGACCGTTGCAGGTATTTTGGTTGGAAAAGGGATTAATAACCATGTTGCCATGATACCGGTGATGCTCTTCGGTATTATTCTCTTTAAGAAAACCAGGGATAAGCTGTTTGTTTTTTGTCTATCTGCAAGTTTTTATTTTACGTTATTGTATTTTCAGAAACACGCTACTCCTGTGGTTGAAATAAACGATGAAAACAGGGCCAACTTTTCGGTTGTATTTTATATGCTGTCATTGTTCCTTACTTTCCTGCTCGGTTATTATTTTCTCAACATCAATAAGGAGTATGAGAAAATTATCATGGCTCAGAAAGATCATCTTATAGAAAAAAATAAAGAAATTACTGATTCTATTAATTATGCGAAACGGATTCAGCAGGCCAAACTTCCTGATAAAAACGAGATCTCGGCTTTTCTGAAGGAGAGTTTTATTCTGTTCAAACCAAAAGATATTGTGAGCGGCGATTTTTATTTCTTCCACAAAAAAGAAAATTTTTGTTTTATTGCAGCCGCTGATTGTACGGGCCATGGCGTTCCTGGCGCATTAATGAGCATGGTGGCTTCTGAGCAATTGAATGACGCGGTCCGTCAGCATTCTGCAGTGGAAGAAATACTGGCGATGGTTAATAAAGGAATTAAAATATCACTGCGTCAGACAGGTTCTGCGGATTCAACTCGCGACGGAATGGATATTGCACTCTGTAAAATTGATCTGCCGACAAGACGTGTTTCTTATTCTGCAGCTAATCGTCCCTTATGGTTCATCAAAAAAGGACAAACTACTGTTGAAGAAATTAAAGCTACTAAAAAAGCGATTGGTGGTTTTACAGATGAGGAACAACAATTTGAAACACATCAACTGCAATTCGAACAGGGCGATACGATCTATATTTTTACCGATGGATACGCCGACCAGTTCAGTGGTAATGATGTCGGTCGGAACGGATCTTCATTTGGACAAGGTAAAAAGCTAACAACGAAAAAATTCAGAGAACTGCTTCTCGCCAATCAAAAATTGTCTATGAAAGAACAAGAAACGGTTCTCAATAAATTTATGGATGATTGGAAAGGTACCAGCGAACAGGTGGACGATATTCTTGTAATAGGCATCAGATTTTAAAATGGAAGAGAAAAAACCTGTCGCTTCTGATTATGGTTTCACCCCCGAACCTGGATGGAAACTGTCGCAATGTTATTTCGATTACGAATCGGGTTTACTTATCGTTTCTGTCAGTATTATCGATGAATCAAAATGGATCGATACAGGTTTCGGCTCAAGAACAATTCCAACCAAAGAATTTAAGATCGATCCCAAAACAAAAAAGGTCTTGTCTTTTGAAGAATGGTCGCGTTACTTTAATTACGAAAAAGTGGAGACATTTAGTGAGGACGGAAAATTTAAACTGATCACACAGCGTGTTTACGATCCTGAGAGAAACTCGGATAGTATTAAAGAAGAACTGATTTATGTTCCAACCGGCGTTAGTAGTGGAACAGGAAGTGGAATTGCTTTTTACGAAAGTAAGCGCGAGAACATGCTTGAAAGCCACTATCGGAGAATGAAAGAAAAAGAAGAGTATAAAGCGAAAGAAGCCGCGAAACCGGATCTTAATTTGTATTCTCTCAATAAACTAAATGAATTACAAAATGGTGCAATTCTCCTCGTTTATTCCGACAGATCTTCGGTGTTTAAACTGGTGTTTGATAAAAGATCTTTTCATCTTTTGAAAAGCACTGGCATGCCTGTAAATTATGACTGGCGAAGTTTGAATTATAATCAGACAGATATTTACAGCGACCTTAATGAGTTCTGGCAGAAGTTTTCCTCAGATAAAAAGTGGTTCATAACCTTTGATCATTACGGAGGCGCAGAAATTCACTCTAAAGTCTTTACGGAATATTTTATCAGGTATTTTAACGAGTTGAGAAAGAATCATGATTTTACCCTTATAGAGTATGAACATATCCAGCAATGGGAAAATATGGTGTGGACCGACGAAATTCGCCGGACAGAATACAAACAATACTGTCCTGTTTGCAGCAATGAGGTAGGATACAATCCGCGTTATCCGAAACATCTTTGCTCTGAATGCCGTAAGGGTGAGTTCAGAGACGAGTCAGGGGCTTTGGTTACTTTTTCCAACACGGGAATAGGAGGAGGGTTTATGATCACTTATCTCGATGAAAAAGGTAACACGATCAGGGAAGATGTGAGCCAGTTCAAATGTAATTGTGTAGTGAACGGTATAAAATGTTT
>JAJONO010000022.1 GCA_021323535.1 Bacteroidota bacterium | reverse complement strand
TACCATAAGCATCAAAGCGTTCGCTGATATTAAAATGCATGCCCACTTTTGCGAGGAAACGTACTTTGGTGACTTTGGCAGTAAATATACTGTCTGTTGCTGTTATAGTAGGCGTAGCAGGAGTTGCGGTGCCCGTAGTAGGTGATGTTGGACTTTTATAATAACGGCGGTATTTAAATTCGGTAGAAGCATAAGTAAATTCAAGTCCCACACTATAGTCTTCGTTCAGTTGATAATCTACACGCGCTCCCAGATGATTGGTATTACGGATAAGGTTAATGGCCTTTGTGCTCTCAATAAAATCAACGCCAAACACTTCAGCTTCGCGAACAGGAATAAAAGGATAACCATAAAACAATTCGAATATGTAATCGTCTTTTTTCAGAGGACTCGGATTCATTTCTTCCGCAGTTTTACGTTTCATTATTTTAGGAATGCCATTTACCCATATTGTATCCTGGGCAATGCCACTCGTCCTTAAAAGGAACAGAAACAGAAGAAAACCAAATCTTTTGAGATTAAACTGTGTAAAAAACTTCATGAGTAAATGTAGTGAATTTTTACAACGCTTTTAAAGCAAAAAAGGCCGCCCGGTAAGGACAGCCTTTTATTATTGTGAAGCGAAATTATTATTCGCCTGTTACTTTTGTGAAGTAAGTCTTGCTGAAAAGTCCGCCTTTGAATCCGTAGTCAACGGTTGCAACTTTGGTGATCCCACCATTTTTAGCAGCTGTAGCAACGCTAACATCTACATCTTTTGCAATACCGAACCATACTTTTTTCTTAGCGATTCCTTCTTTTACAGAAGAAGCTTGTGTAACCATACCTGGAAAAACCACGGTACATGATGTAGTTGCTGCTCCTAGAGCCGCAACCGCTACTAATATTATAATTTTTTTCATTGTATTAATAATTAATTACCGTGAGCAATAATTTCGAGTTTTTTGAAGAACACGAAGTTGGTTGTTTTAAGATCCGCTACACCAACACCGCCGGTAATTTTACCGTTGTGCGCTGCTTCAGCGATACCAAAATTTTTATTTACCTGCCATGCTCCAAAAAGAACAGTTGTTGATGAAGTACCAACTTTTGAACCGATAGGAGCAGCTGAAACTGCCAATGGCATTGTAACTGAACATGATGAGAATGCCGCTACTATAGCAACGATTCCTGCAAATATGATTGATTTTTTCATGATATTATTCTCCTGTTACTCTGGTTGATATTTTTCCGTTGCTGTAGATTTTGATATCCACAGATCCGATTTTTGTAATTTTTCCTTCTTTTGCCGCAGCTCCGATACCTACATCGAAATTTGCAAAGTTTTTGGACTTCACGAATCCTTCCTTAGTCCCGATAGGATTCCCGGTTGTGTAATGTTTGCTTCCAATTACACAAGAACCCATTATAACAGGCAGTGCTGCTACAAGGAGTAATGTTTTAAATTTTTTCATAGTTTGTTTTGTTTATGCCGCCAAAGGTAAAGTAGTTATGTTAACCGCAAAACAAAAACAAAAAATCTTATTAAAAATAGCCTGAATTGTTAAGGCTTATAAACAACAAGATATTGATTATCAACAAACTATAATTTTTAATTTTCAGAATTGTGTTAATAAATTAGGCTTGTGGTTTAATGAAACGAAAATCATGAAAAAGGCGTTTTTAACATCCACTTTACAAATAAAAACGGATGTAATTATTTACTAAAATTACATCCGTTGATAAAGAAAAATATACTTTTAAATTAAGCTGTTTTCGGTTTCATTTTGCTTTTGATATAGCTGATGATGATTGGCAAAATAGAAATAAAAATTATTCCCAGAATTACTTTTTCGAAATTGTTTTTTACAATTGGAATATTACCAAAATAATATCCGGCAAGAGATAAAAGCGGTACCCACAGGAACGCTCCGCCAAGACAAAATGTGATATATCGTGAATAGTCCATTTTTCCCAGACCTGCAGCAAACGGCGCAAACGTTCTTACAATGGGAACAAACCTTGCCATAATAATGGTTTTGCCGCCATGTTTTTCGTAAAAGGCATGTGTTTTATCAAGGTACTCCCGCTTGATTATTTTTTTCAGGAATTTGATCTGGAATACTTTCTCACCAAAAAAACGCCCGATGAAGTAATTGACATTATCGCCAAGTATTGCGGAACAGATAAGAAGAATGATAAGCAACCAGATATTAAGAATACCGTTACTTGCAGTTAACATTCCTGCTGCAAATAAAAGTGAGTCTCCGGGTAAAATAGGTGTTGCTACCAAACCTGTTTCACAAAAAATAATGAGACATAAAATAAGATAGGTTGTTTTTTGGTATTCCAGCATCAGGTCTGCCAGATGCTTATCCAGGTGAAGAAAAAAATCTAAAATTGCTCCCATGTTATAATCCTATTTCGTCAATGTATGCAAGAATTCCACCTTTAAGATTGTAAAGGTTCCTGAAACCATGCTGGTTTTCCAGTGCCTGAATAACGCTGGCGCTGCGCTTACCGCTGCGGCAATGAACCACAACCTGCTTATCCTTTGAAATTTTTTCTACATTATCCATTACCTCTCCCATTGGGATAAGTTCGCCATTGATGTTTACTTCATCAAATTCGTATTCTTCGCGCACATCAATCAATTGATAATCCGCTTTTGTGTCGATCAGTTTTTTAAGTTCCTGAACCGTTACTTCTTTCATACTGTTGTTGTTGTTTGTGTTTGTTATTGAATTTCGTGTTTCATACTTTCAGGTAAAAACGTAAAGAAGGTATCTCCGCGTAAGCCTAAACGTAATGTTTCCAGAGGAATTACATCATCTACCCCAATATTACCAACGTTTACATTTGCTCCGAACAATTTTAAGAAATATACCTGCTGGCCCTTTTGCGGAGTTTCCCAGATAATGTTTTCTATTTTTACTTTGTTTACAATACGGCTGATGAGCATTGTATGAGCGCTTCCGTTCTTATGAAAAATTCCAACTGTTCCACTCTCACGCGCTTCGGCAATTACTTTAAAAGAACCGGCTTCGAGTTCACTCTGCATCATTTTGATCCATCTCGCGGGGTGAATGATCACGCCTTCTTCCTTGCTCCCCACTTCGCTTAACACTGTAAAATCTTTTGAAAGACGATTAATGTATTCACATTTTTTATCGTGATCAAGTTCAATACTTCCATCGCTTACTTCAGCTGCATCACAACCTATATCCGTAATATAACGCACGTAATCGTCGAATTTTTCTCTCACCACAAATGCTTCAAATAATGTTCCTCCAACATATACTTTGATTCCGGCATCTCTGTAAAGTTTTATCTTTTCCTTTACATTTTTTGAGATCAGGGATGTACCAAATCCGAGTTTTACAAAGTCAATGAAATCGCCACTGCTACTGATCATATCTTCAGCGTGTCTCATGCTTATGCCCTTATCCATTACCATAGTAACACCGTTCTGTCTTGGTTTCAGGGTCCTTTCAGGAAGATAGGGGAGATCAAAATTATATTTATCAGTCATAATTTATTTTTTATAGTGAGAAATGAGTTTTACAAGTTCTGCATCATTTTGCAATATCGGAGCGTAGTCAAAAATAGCATTGTGTTTGTTGTAATCCAACTCAAGGGCTTTTGCGAAAAACTCGAGCGATTCTTTCCTGTTTTGTTTGTCAAGCAAAATAATTCCCATGCGGTAATACAGTTCGGCAACATCGGGAAAATATTTTATTCCTTCGCTAAGCGTGGCAACAGCATCTTTGATATAGCCAGCTTCGTGAAGGAGTTTACTATAGTCGAGCCATACATCAAAATCAGAATAATCAAGTTCTATAACACGTTGGTAGGCCATCGCAGCCTCTTCCTGGAAGCCCAGTTTCTCCTGCACCTCGGCAAATACATACCAGTACTCAGGATCGTTTGGATTTATCTCAATCGCTTTTTTGATGTAGTGAATCCCTTCAGTGAGACGGTTAAGAGCGTCAAGCACCACACCTATTCCCAGCCAGGCATCGCCGTTGGCTGGATCAAGCTTAACACATTTATTGTAATTAATAAGCGCTTCTTCGAAACGGTTTAAATTCTCGTAACATTCGCCAATATAGTAATAGGTTGTAGGATCCTGCTCTTCGTATTTAAAAGTTTCTTTATAAACTTCAATGGCGTCTTCGTAACGGTTAAGCTGTGCAAGCGCGTTGGCCTTATTGAAATAGGCCGAGCCAAATTGTTCATTGATAGCGAGTGCGTAATCGTAAGCGTCTACCGCTTTTTCATAGAGACCAATTCTTCCGTAAGATAATCCGAGGTTAAACCATGCGTAATAGCTGTAAGGATGATTGTCGATATATTGTTCGAAGAAAGCAACGGCCTCATCCGATTTTCCGGTGAGATCAAAACACAATGAAAGTTCATTAAGGGCCACTTCGTTTTTAGAGTTCAGTTTGATTGCTTTTTTCAGATAGTAAAGTGCATCATCTGGTTTATCCTCATTCAGGAATTCAATCCCCAACGCCACATACACTTCATCTTTGAATTCGGCAAGAGGCAGGGCTTTTTTAAAATTTTCGATGGCTTGTTCGCCAAGCCCCATCTGACTGTAAATATACCCACGCGCCATGTAGAGGTCGAAATTATTCTGTTCGATCTGTTCAACTTCGTTGAGAATGGTTAGTGCTTCGTGAGTGTAATGCTGACTTGAAAGGTACTGGGCATAACGTATTTTAATAATACTTGAATACGGGAAACGCTCCAACCCATAATCGATCGCTTTTTTCGCGAGATCATAGTTGAGCCATTGAAGATAATAATCAATTATTTCCTCAAGATCGTCCGCGTCAAAAAACTGGGTCTCACCAGTGGTGAGCATATCTTCAAAACGCTTTAAATTCTTCTCAAACTCCTTATCGTGCTGCCCCTCAGCGTCATCATTAAAATCACTCATAAGTCTCCCTGTAATAAACAATAAATTTACGATAATAATTTTAGTAAAATCTATTGGTTTTTTTAAAAAAAGTTATACAAAACACAAGGCTTTTCATTGTGAAAAACTATATCGTATCTTAACCCTGAAATGACCGCCCAAAATCCCTGAAAACAGGTACTTGTGACTCCTTATAAGAAATAATTCCTGGTACTTAAAGTAAAAAAAGATATGGTTCGTCTACACTTAAAACAGGACGACCATTTACATGGAAATGGCTGAAAAAGCAAAGCAGAATATCGCAGGCTCGATTGCCGAATATGGTAAGCGTCTCTTCGGATTTATCCGCAGTAAAGTGCGTAGTGAAGAAGATGCCGAAGATCTTTTGTAGGATGTGTGGTATCAATTCAGTAATCTCTCCAATATAGAAGAGGTTGATAGCGTGAGCGGGTGGTTGTATCGTGTTGCCAGGAATAAAATCACTGATTTTTACAGGAAGAAGCGCACCGATTCTATAGAAGACCGCTCTTATGAAAACGAAGATGGCGAAATTAATTTCAGGGAAATCATGTTGGCCGACGATTCTGATCCTGCAATGAAGTTGTTTAAAGATCTTTTCTGGGAAGAATTGATGGCGGGTCTCGACGAATTACCAGCTAATCAAAGAGAAGTGTTTATCCTCAATGAACTGGAAGATATGACGCTTCAGGAAATTGCCGATATGAAGAATGAGAACCTGAAAACAATTATCAGTCGTAAAGGTTATGCTGTTAAACACCTGCGCAATCATCTCTCTGAACTTTATAAAGAATTTAATAACGATTAATAGTAAACTATGATGTATAATTCAAATAAATCACATTGGAAAAAAAGGAGGTTTTTATTTTTCCCGTTTATTCTCGCTATGGTTTTCGGAACCGGCGCACTTATCATGTTCCTGTGGAACGCTATTCTTCCTTCACTTGTACATGTATCAGAAATAAATTACTGGCAGTCGCTCGGATTGCTTGTACTGTGCCGTATTCTTTTCGGTGGTTTCAGGTTTGGCGGAAGAGGCGGTTACTATGGCCCGCAAGGTTGGAGAGAAAAATATAAAAACATGTCAGAAGAAGAAAAGGCTGCTCTTAAAGCCAAATGGAAAGAACGCTGTGGAAGCTGGAGAGAGGGTAGCTAAATAATTTGGTTTTTTATTTGAAAAAATTAAAGTAAAATAAAAAATGGTTCGTCTCCTTTAATAAGGAGAAGAAGATGAAAGGTCTTTAAGCGCTTAAAGTAATTTCGTTTTCAAATCATCCAATAACTTAATAATTTAAAAAATAAAGCAATGAAAAGATCAATTTTCGGACCGATTATATTCGGTATACTATTTGGGGCAGCAGCTTTTTTTGCTCCTTTCTTCCTGCTTAAAGCAGTTTTCTTCTTAATGATTGTGGGATTTATTTTCAGGATGTTCTGGTGGCGCAGAAGAGCCTGGCATTATGGATATCATTACCAGCTCGCTTACGCTGAAAAAGTAAGAAACATGAGCGAAGAAGAATTCTCACAGTTTAAAAACAAATTCAGGGATTGCAATGGGTATTATAACCGTGGATGTTACGGCGATCATTATTGCAACCGGGATTCTTATCGCAATTGCGAAACAAAACAGGAAAACAAACAAGAGAGCACTGAAAACAAATAATCAAAAAACACTGAGCAATATGAAAAGAGGAACACGATTTCTGGCAGGGTTTGCAGCAGCGGCTCTTACATTCGGAACTTTAATGGCAACACTTGGTCCACAACGTTTTGGACGTCATTGTTATGGCGGATGGCGCGGCCATTATGGTCATTACCAAAGCCATGATTGTAACGCATCATCGCAGAGCGATTGTTATAAATGGCAGGATCACGATAATACCGATCCGGCAAAATAAATCACATAAAAATTCCGCTGTTAAATAGCGGGATTTTTTGTTTTAAGAAAATAGCCCGAGTCCTTACGAGGAGTCGAATCCCGATCCCAACGACAGTAGCGTTGCATGTTATCCTTTACACCATAAGAACAATTGAGTTTCTGCCTGGATTCGAACCAGGATTTACGAAATTAGAAGGTTCGTGCTTTTCCTTTTAAGCTACAGAAACATTTTTAACATTGAACAGAGCGCAGAAAGAGTGTGGTGACTTCGCTCTTCCAACTCATTCTCTTAACTGTTGTGTTCCCCGTCAGTCCCAATAACTATCGGGAGAACCTGGGTTTTGCGTTTAAAATCCGCGAGCTCTGCCATTGAGCTACGAAGGAATATATGAAGTACGGTGTGAGTGAGAGTGAATGTTATAACATCGCTCTCTCTTCTCGCCCCCGCTCTGCTTCTGTTCCCCCGGCAAGAATCGAACTTGCATATCGCGGTTAAAAGCCGCGAGCTCTGCCATTGAGCTACGAAGGAGTTTATGTACGGAGTGTGAGTATCGGGAATTGCTTTTGCTTCTCATTCTGCTCCTGTTTCCCCGGCAAGAATCGAACTTGCATATCGCGGTTAAAAGCCGCGAGCTCTACCATTGAGCTACGAGGAAATAATAACACTCTTCTGTTGTTTGATTGGTTATTCCGATACGTTATCGGAAATACAAAAAAAATAAAACACATATGGGTGCGAAGTGCAGAAACGATCGTTTCTGCCCGAAACTTCGCTCCGCTGTTACCTGTTTCTCCGCTTTCGGCGTGAAACAGCAATAGGTTTTATTATTTTAAGTTGTGACATTTTTTGTCTCTTATTATTTGTTTCTTTTTTTATGGTGCCATAAAGTAGAAATTGCTTTCAGCAACTTCACTTCATGACCTACCATGAAGCGAAAAATTTCCGAGGAAAATTTCTAATTTTTATAGTGCCCTGAAGTAGAAATTGCTTTCAGCAACTTCACTTCATGACCTACCATGAAGCGAAAAATTTCCGCAGAAATTTTTCTGCTTCATGGTAGGGATGGTGTGATTCGAACACACGGTCTCTGCTTTGTAAGAGCAGCGCTTTAAACCACTAAGCTACATCCCTTTGTTTTTCCAACAAGCTTGTGGACAGTATCCGCCGAAGCCCGTCAAAAAGATTTTATTTACTTAATTCCCACCGTCGCTAAAGTGAAGGTGGGCGAAGGTGGAGCGTATGAGTATCGAACTCACCTCAGGTTCCTTGCAAAGGAACCTCGCCAGCCATGGAACATGCCGCCCCTTGAAGTGAAGCGTAATTTTTCTTTGAAAAATTTCTACTTCACTGCCTATCATGAAGCAGAAATTGCTTCGCAATTACGCTTCATGATTTATGTGAGGCCAAGATCTGAATCGAACAGACGTTCTATGTTTTGCAGACATATCCCAAAGCCAACATTGGGTACCTGGCCATCCGTGAAGTAGAAGTTTCTTCGAAACTACACTTCAGGATAAATTCATGATGAAGAACAACTCTGATTGCAATTTTCGCCAGTTTACAACCATCATTGCCTTCATCTTACGAGCGAGTAAACTGAATCGAACAGTCGTCTCCTGATTGGAAGTCAGGGGTAATGCCACTATACGATACTCGCATATTTGTTTCTTGTTTCTTGTTTCTTGTTTCTTGTTTCTTGTTTCTTGTTTAATAAATTTTGTACTGCGTGTGAGGTTCGAACTCACGCGTAACAGGTCGAAAACCTGGTGACTTAACCGCTTGTCTAACGCAGCGCTTTTATAAAGAGCGTCTGCGGGAATTTCCTTTGTTCAACAAAACCAGGCTTTGCCCATAATGCTTTCGCTCTTTTTTATTTTTTATCCGGATACTGTTTATCGAGTGCTTCAATTACGGTAAACGGAGATCCACCAACACCAGAATAATGTACCTCAGTGAATCCATTCTCAGGAATAAGCATAGATTCTTTTTCTTTAATACCTCCACGGTATTTTTCACCATAAGAACCTTCCACTTTTCCTGTTGCAGGATTCACATCTCCCCAATGAGGAGTTTGTTCATTCTCTATCGGCTCGACAAAATATTTTCTACCAGTGCGATAAGAGATCACAATGAATCTTCCCGTGTCGTCACGGTTAACAAGGAATTGTCTTTCAAATCCTGTTTTTATGTTGATCGTTTTCATAATTATCCTTTCTTATAAACTTGTATCTCGTTTCTTGTTTCCTGTTTCTTTTCTTTGCACATCCCCAACGAATCGAACGCTGTCCTGCAGATTTGGAGCCCGCCTGGTCGCCATGACCTGAGATGTATTTTATATTAAGTCAAAATTTTCAATTCAAAAAGTTTCAAAACATTTATTATTGTCCGCCTTCGCTAAAGCTATTGCGGACGATTCTCTCCTACGCATGAAGCTTCGGCGAGCGATGGCGGCTTATATCGGATTCGAACCGATGATCTTCGCATAGACAGTGCGACAAGGACTCCACTCCTCTAATAAGCCAAATAAAAATGAAAGACAGTCCTCCCCAATAAGGCTTTTACAGAACTTTGCATTCGTTAGTCAAATGCCACGGCCTTTAACCGTTCCTTACTTCACCCAGAACTAACACAGTGAAGGGAATCATTCTGTCTTTCATAAACACTGGTATTGTTAGCACCTATGTTTTCTTTTTTTTCGGGAAATTTCTTTTCCCAGTTTCTATTTCACAGAACATTTAAAAAATATTCTGAACGTAATTCGCTTTCGAAGGTCGCTTACACTCTTCTTGCGGATTGCATCCGTCGGAGTTTGCTATGGCGAACTTAGGCGGACAATGCAGGATTCGAACCTGCTACCCTCTGATTAACAATCAGTCGCTCATCCACATGAGCTTCTCGTCCCGGTAAAGCAGAACTCCTTTGCCTTTCGTTTCACCTTTGAATGATGAAGCAATCAGTTTGGAGTTGTGCTTTCTTTTTCCATGAAGTAGAAATCCTTTTCAGGATTACACTTCAGTTTTTTTTGAGCAGTCAAGTAGAAATCGCTACGCAATTTCACTTCACTGCAAGTCGGTAAGACATGATTCGAACATGTATTTTCAACCGTTACCTTTATTCTGCGTATCAGGCAGAGGGGTTACTTACCGTGGTGAAGCAGAACTCCTTCGTCGTTCGCTTCACCACGAACAACGTTTGGTCCTCGCTACCATGAAGCGAAATGTTGATTTCTGCTTCATGGTAGCGTAGATGAGATTCGAACTCATGATACCTGGCTTATGAGGCCAGTAAGGACGACCACTCCTTCACTACGCAGAGCTGGTTGAGAGATTTGAACTCCCGTGGACTTTCGTCTCCTGCTTACAAGGCAGGCGCAATCGACCGCTATGCGAAACCAGCTCATAAAGCAGAAATTTTTTTCAAAAATTTCGCTTCATGATTAATATTTTTCCGTGAAGCAGAAATTCTTACAGAATTACACTTCAGGATTAATTTTTTTATCGGCCCTGAAGTAGAAGTTACTTTGCAACTTCGCTTCAGGACAGGCAAGACTATTCCAAGCAACTGAAAATTTATTTTTTTCAGAAGTAGCTTTTGTCTACTTTACTTTGGGTACTTATTGCATCTGATACCTGCAATAAAAAAAGCCCCGACGGTTTGTCGAGGCTTTCTCCTTTTTATATTTACTAATTAAATCTTTTTATTCAACTAATATTAAAAACAGAAAGCCTCATCAGCCAGTCTCTGATACTGCCTGTATTGCGCTCCACGCCTGCGATCCCCGCTATGTTACACTTACTTTGCATATTTAATTTTTTATTCATTTAATATTATGATGCAAATATAAATATATTTCCACAAATAGTTTTATGCAAACGAGTGAAAAATAAAAAAAAGTGAGTGAATCGTTTTTCTGAAAGAGTGAAATAAAAAAAATCAATCTTAAACAGACTGATTTTTTTTCAATTAATTACATTTTGTGAAGTTCCTTCGCGTTGGCTCCATCGGCCGCCAAAGGCTTGCCGACGGCGCAGCAGGATGATTATTCTTTTTTGATCACTTTCTTCGTAACCATACCTGCATCTGTAATAATTTTCACGAAGTAAATTCCATCCTCGTAACCTGCAAGATTAATAATCACATTGCTGCAATTGTTACATTCTTCCATTAAGATATTCTGTCCTAAAACATTCACTACACTAACACTACGAATACTTCTGTCGGAACTGATATTGAATATATCTTTTGTAGGATTAGGCGCTACAATAGCACTCACCGCTTTTGCATTCAGTTCTTCTATTCCCGTACATTGCGTAACTGTAACACTTATTGCCGCCGAATTAGAACATCCGTTGGTGTTCGTATAAAAATAATTTACAGGAAATACTCCGGTTCCTGAAATAGATGACCAGAACATATTTCCAATAACACCGTTTCCACTAAGCGTACCGCCTGGAGGATTTGCCACTAAAGTGAGACTGTCTCCAAAACAAATTGCTTTTGTAGGAGGAACAAGAGTTACATTCGGTAAGGGATCAACCGTAATTGTTTTTACCGCGTTGGTTGTACATCCTCCGTTTACGATCTGCACAGAAAGAGTCGCTGTTCCTGCGGTTGATGAACCAAGATTAATATTCGGAGTCGTATTCATTCCGCTGATAGTCGCGTTAGTTGCCGTCCAGCTATAAGATGCGCCGGAAAGTGTTGTTACTCCATAGTTGTTTAAGAATGTGCTACCGATACACATTACCGAAGGGCCAACAATAGTTGTTGTATTAGAAAGAATAGTGAAGTTTTTTATTACAGGTGACAATGAATAATTTCCTACACTTAGAACAAGCGTTGCCGAATATGCACCTCCTGCTGTATACGTATGATTAACAGTTAATCCTGTTCCGGTTGTACCATCGCCAAAGCTCCAGTTAGCAGTATACACCTGCCAGCAACTGTCTACCGTAAATTTGTATGTGTTACAGTTTACTGCTGATAATAAATAATCATTAGCAATCTCTGGTCCTTTATCTGCATCCATAAAATTACAAACTCCATGAAATGGTTTTGCCGGCCAGGTGAATGTAATACCGTTAGGAACATACGCGATATTATTCCAACTTCCCGAATTTATAATTTTAGCCATTGATACTCCGTTATAATCTGAGTTGGTCATGTAAATGTTGTTATCAGGTCCAAGCTCCATCATGTGCGAAATGTTTCCTGTAGGCACAGTGAGAGTTTGTGTAGCCAACGTAAATACATTCAAATGAAATATCTGTACGGGATCTATTGCCGTTCTTAAAACAACAGCGAAAGAATCATTCGGACTAAATACAGCGCCGTTACTAACTCCTGAGCCTCCGTTCACGGTTACTTCATTACTCATAACACCTGTTGTTTTGCTGAACTTATATAATTTAGCCAGCGTTCCGGAAGTATAGTCGGCCTGGATCATTCTGTCGCCTTTACGGTTTGTTTTAAACTGACCACTTGTACCAGGAGTGATACCCTGCGAAACAACTACCTTGTCAATCTGACCCGGACCTGCAGGCGTTATTAAAATAGAATACGCTCTGTTTGAATTTGCAATGTTGTAATACGGTCTGCAGATCACCCAATAATCACGACCGTTACAATGAGGAACAACCGTAAGTGGTTCCGAAAAAGAAGTTGGAAGTGTTGGATGGATAAATCCTTTTTTAGGTCCTAATGTGTTTGTGGTTACATTATACACTGCATAATAAATAGAATCGTAAATATTCCCTGTATGCGGTGACGAAATTAAAATAAATTTTGATGTATCCATGGGCCATGGAATCGCGATTACACCTGGCGTGGACGATCCGTTATTTCCGGGAAGCAAATTAAGAAAAGGAGTGGTTGTGTTTACCTGCTGATGATTCTTGTTCCAGAAATTGATACAATTTGTATAGAACAGAAGGTTTCCTTTATTGTCGCTCATACTCACAGTACCTTCATATCCCTTATACATATTCGGATTAGTGATTGCGGTTGCAGGAATTGTATTAAAATTAATTCCGGAGTAATCGCTGAAATACCAGTTGGCACGGTTCATTCGTGTTGAGTCCAGCGCGCAGTTTGCCACTTTCATAAGAACACTATCCTTAAGTACTATTGTTCCATCGGATACTTTTAATTTGGCCCAGTATAATCCAGGTGCTGTATAAGTTACACTCACACTATTTGCATTTGAAGAAGAAGGTGTTCCTCCAGCTAAACTCCATGTGTAAGAAGTTGCCGTATTTCCCAATTGAGGATTCCACAATGTTATTGCTGTACCAGAACAGATATTATTTGTACTGACTAAAATGTTGCTCATTAAGAACGGACTCAGACAACCTCCCGTACCAATGATCCCTGTTGCGGCCAGATTTGTTGTTGCCCACAGATTACTCCTTAACGTATTCAATGTTGCTTTCATTCTTATGGTCTGATCCGAAGTAAATGTGCTCATGCAATTATCGTCTGCATAACTCATATAACTTTCTATCATGTCCATATTGGTTGTTCCTGTTGCATAATTTGCCGAACAGGTATTCGGGATAGGCTGACTACAATTATAGTTTTGCGTCGTTACTGGTTCAATGTCGCAGATAAAATCGCCATTAAGATCACAGGCGTCTGTTGCTGATCCGGCAGCATTAGCTCCCGCGCATCCATTCTGGAAAATATGATAAAGATTTAAATAGTGGCCAACTTCATGAACCAGAACTTTTCCTTGTGTTAAACCATAGCCAAGATTAAACGCGTTCCCGGTTGTGTTATCGCCAATGATATCTGAACGCATAACAACACCATCCAGCGGATAAGAATTCATAATTGGCTTGGGAGCATATCCCATTATTGTTCCCGCACCGCCACTTGCAATAGTTGACACTACCCATATATTTAAATAATTAGCGAATGGAAAGTGTGCCGCTGATGGGTGCGTTAATCCTAATAAAGCTGAAGCCCCTGCGTTGCTCATCTGATGACTTGTTAAAGTATTATCAGGATAACGCATGACACCAAATTCTGTTCCGCCCGGACCATTATAAAAGGACACCGAAGAAGGTTGCGCCACTTTTGCGAGACAGAACTGAATAGTTGTGTTCTGGGCATACGATGGATGTGTTTGACCATTATAAGACGGATAATTTTTCGCGAAGGCCGCATTTAAAGCATTCAACTGCGACTGGATCTGCGCGTAAGAAATATTGGAACCTACTCCATATACGTGCCCGTTTGAATGAACAACATGAAACACTACAGGAATAATATAAGATGTTGGCGTTGATGCCGACATGGATTTACCCGCAGTATTTCCTTTAAAGTGATTCTGAATATATTTCTGAAGATTAAGTCGTAGTTGTGCAGGTTTGCTTTTTGGATATTGACAATATTGTCTTCGCCGCAATTGTGTGTCTGGCTATTAAGTGAAAATACGCCTGCTAATAAGCAGGCTAACAGAATCTTTTTCATGGGTAGTTTGTTAAGTATAGTGTAAATATCGGGGCATTTTACACGCTCATTTCACAAAATTATTCTCCACACTGTGCCACTCATGTTCAATGTTTGTCATGAGCAATGCGTTATCGAATTTAACAGAACCTTTTGGAAATATACTTTCATTTTCGAAGAAACTGGATTTCACATTCGTAACGTGTAAAGGCTTTACTTCCCATTTATACGTTTGAAGTCTTAGTCCTTCGAATTTATTTTTATTTGGAGAGTAACCAACAGAGCCGTTCTCAAAAAAACAAGAAACGCAATCGAGTGTTTTAAAAATAGAATTGGAATTAAATTCAGTTGTTTCTTTGGCATCGATACAGATATATGTATTATCCGAGCTCGTGAATTCAACATGATAGGAACCGTTTTCTTCTTTTACGTTAAACTTTGCGAGATGGTGTTCTCCTGGAAAAATCCTTCCGCCAACAATCGCGTTCAAAATAAGTGATGTATCTCTACGTGGGATAAAAACACCTTCTTTGGTTTCACCGTGTTCATCCCACTCCACGGCAATGCGGTGGGCGCCGTTTTCCGAAGATACACCAGCAATATCAGGCAAACCTTTTGGCTTTATATTTTTTAACCTGATCAGGCAAATTCCAACTATGGCTTTTCCATTGTAGACTTTTGGCCGGAATGGTGAAGGGATTATTTTTTTTACGTGTTCCGGATCAGCAGTAAAGTTAACGAGGATTCTTCTTTCAATGATGCCGTGTATAGTTGGGATTTTCATTCTTATAATTTTTTAAATGGAAAAAGTTACATCGTTCCACTCGCCCTTTAAGTAGGTATTCATTTTTTTAATATACTTCTGCTGATTCTGCTTATCAGATCCATTTAGTACTTCAATTGAAAGGATCTTATTAAACGATAGGTTTTCGATTTTTATCTGCGTTGGTAAAAGAGAAACTTTAATCTTCAGATTGTGTCCTGAATATATTCTTTCGCGCACAGGTATTTTGGAATAACTATATCTGAGATCCGCTCTTGAATAAATCTCTTCGAAACTTAAATCTCTGTTGAAATACTTTGGAGTTTCACTTACTGTATCTCTGAAATAAAGATAATCTGACAAATCATCCCAGGCGAAGTCATTCAAACAGAAACAAGCGGCGCTGTTGCTTTCAAGAATTTTCACAACCATTCCCGTTTCATTACCGCCAACTTCTTGCCACAGAAAAGCGAGCCATGCATGAAACAAATTTTCATAAATCATATAATATAATGTCAGCTCATCATAATTCTCAATTTCAACATGTCCCGAATAAGTTGTCTCCTCAATAAAGCACCCAAACTCTGGGTCCCTGTCGTAAGTCCCTGTATTGTCGGCAAGAAAAACCGCGATATTAAAATCCCCGCTTCCTCTCCAGAATTCAAGGTGCGTATCTAAATGCAGATCAAGAACAAAATTATTACGTTTGGAATATTGGTACTTATCTTTAATTCGTGAAAGAACGGAACGCGTTTGTTCACTGATGGAAACGTAATACCTGGCAATAGCGACAATATTATTTTCAACTTCGGCTGAAAAGTGAGGATGCTTTTTATAATATTCTATGATTTGTCCGAACACGGATTACAAATTATAAATAAAATCTGTTCTTAAAATATACTTTACTCCAGACAGTAACTCTTCTCCCGAATGTAACAACTTATGATCGAACCATAACATTTTCCCTGTCTCTGCAGGAACCACCACATCGCCTTCCAGTGAGCGGTCGCACAAAACAGTTTCACCACCTTTTTCAGCTGTGTTCAGGTAAATTAAAACTGTAATTCTTGATACGCCTCCTTCTTCTTCTAATGTGCCATCGCGGTGCTTTTTGAATTTTTGTCCGGATAAATATTTATAAAATCTGAATTTACCAGAGAGTTTCAGAAACAAAGCAGATTGCTCATCGCCACCTTTTTTTATCTGCAGACTTAAGGGCACATAAGGCATGATCAGTTTTTCAAGTTCTTTCCGTAGATTTTCATCGGTATACAAACAGCGCTGATTATCTCTGTACTGTTTATTCATCTGCGCTCCGGAGGTATATGAAATATCGGCTTCTTCATAACCCATCTTTTCAGAAAGCTCAATTAGCTCCTTGCATTTTTCAGCGGAAAGAAAATTATCTACGATATGATAATGCATCTTGCTAAATTTTATATCCTCCCAATTTATCTTTGTAAACCGACTTCCAGTGTTTTGTTTCTTTCTGAATTGGTTCCTTCAGTTTTTCTTTTACCTCTTTAAATAAATTCTCTTTGTCTTTACCGTAAACAAATTTCGCATTGTATTTCTTTTCAACGTCTTTTACATATTGTTTCAGTTCTGCTTTTTCAAGCTCATGAGGAATTTTATTCACAGCTTCTTCAATATAGATTCCTGATTTCACCTGCTTTAATTTTCCTTCAGGAGTCAATATATAAACTTGTTTTCTTATCCCGTAAGGAGAAGCAGGGGCATCGCCTGCATGCGCCCAATAGGAATAAAATGTAATTGTTGAATCAGAAATTTCATAATCTCCAAGTTCAATGGATATACTATTACAATCGCCCATACTTTCGGAAATTGTATGTGTATGAAGTTTCGTTTTGTCTTTTAAGAACTGTAGTTTTTTTATTGGATCGCCACTGTCATTTGGCAGGAAGACTTCTTTCACGGTAAGAGAAAAGCCACTTATTGTCACCGTTTTTGTTTGCGAAAAAACAAAAGAAGTAAAAATAATAAAGAATATCGTGACTTTGATTTTCATTTCTAGCAATCGTGGTATTCAGGAGCGAACGTAAGGTCCTTTTCCGTTATTGATCTTATCGTATTTACATATTTATCGAAGAAGTGGCAGTTTTCATTAAAAATGACATAATTATTTTTTCCTTCCATTACAATTTCAAGATAGGCTCCTCCGCCGCCTTTCGCCGGCAAAATATTCTGAACAGAAAATGATTTTATTTCATTCTTATCAAATACCTGCGAATAGTTTTTATCTGCAAATCCGATCTTATTGTTTTTATCATCACTCCAGATCATTGCCTTATCTTTAAATTGCCCGCTAAGAAAGGGTGGCCTCCGTTTTACTTTTTTATTTCTTTTATAATCTCCCGACATGGAAACATTTCCTTCAAGCAGCATAAAGTCACTTACTACTATTTCATTTTCATATTCATCCATTAGTAAAGAAGAATATTCGCGATTATTATGTATAGTAAACGATGTATAGCCTCCGTCAAATTGCCATGCGCTATCATATGTGTAACAAATTGACAAATTCATTCCATCCATATTAAAATTCAGATTCTTCTGATCCTCTCTTTCGTAGTTATTGTATCTGTCCTTTGAAATTCCGATATCTGCAACCAGGATCTTTTTTAAATCTTTATAACTTCTGTCTGTACTCGCCTCATCGTAGCACTCCACATGAAAGTGAAGCACAGGAACATCTTTTCTCGGATTATCGAAATAAGCCTCAAAGTTTCTCAATAAAATATTTCCAATCTTTACAGGATATTTAAAGCACAGCATTTTCTGACCATAAACTGAAGTCCGGAAAAATACATTCTCATTTTTTTCAAATTCATCGTAAGTTGTTTCCCAGGAAACAAATTCTTTTTCCGGGGATTGAATTTCAAAACCCTCAGCGTATTCAAGATTACTTTCTTCCAGTATCTCATAACTTTTCCTGTGCTTTCTTTGCCAGATCTTCTTTTTAAGCGGATGGCTTTTATTTACATTATCAAAGAAGATTGTGTTATCAAAATTGAATTTCTGAGAAAGGGTTTCATATACTTTTCCAAAACCTCTATAATTTACAGAAAGTGAATTCTGGTGATGATCAAATAAAAAAAGAAACGCTTGCTTATTGGTATTGATTGTTATGTAAGCATACTGTAGCCCGTCGATATTTACTTCACAATTATAGATTCCATGTTTTCCCGTTGAAATAATTTTATTACCAACTATTTCAACAGAACCATCTTCGGTTTCAGGAGGAAATTTCTTTTTATCTCCATTATCGGGTAATAAATCAGCTAAGAATTTCATCGCTTGTTTTATTCTTCACCCTGAAAGGCTTTTTCCACATTTGTTTCGTCAAACACTCTCATTTGGACCCAATCTATAAGGTAAAGTTTTTCTTTCTTTAAAAACGCGGCCAGTTTTTTTGTAGTTGTTCTTTTTATATCCTCGTCCACATTATAAATACAAAACCATTTTACTTTATCATTCCCATCAAATTGTCCGTAATAATCAATTCCTTCGGAAGCAAAAGAAAATCCATTTTTAACCTGGCCCTGATTATTGGAAAGCGCAACACCGTTAAAACGATTATTTCCTGAAAGAATCTTCAAGGCCGTTTTATCAATTAAAACCGGGCTTGTTATCAATTCGCGCACACTTAACTTTTTAAATCCAAGAAAAGCAGAATCTCTCTTTTCCGTATGATTCTCGTAAATGTCTTTTATCTTTTCAAATTCCGCCTCAATCATGTTTTTCTGATCCTTTGGAAGAAACTCCACTTGCCTCCAATCATCTTCATGAAAATAAAGATTATTAGTATCCACTTTATTCTCAAATTCAGGCAACGCGTTTTCCAACGTTGGAAGAATGTATAGCATGTTATTAATATCAACCTTTTCAGTTTTTACCGGCTCTGGCTGCATTTCCTCAATCTTACTATTGTTGCATTGAAAAAAAAGGAGGAATGAAAAAAAGATAAGTATATATACGAACTGTTTCATGGTGAGGTAAACGTTATATCAAATATAACGAAATAAAAAATCCGCCTTGTAAGCGGATTTTCATATTTTATGCTGTGTTCTGTTCTGGCCCTTCGACTACGCTCAGGGTGACAGTGTGAACGAGAGTTAGGATGCAAGTACCTGTCTTGAAATAACAATACGTTGTACTTCTGAAGTTCCTTCGTAGATCTGCGTGATTTTTGCATCGCGCATTAAACGCTCTACATGGTATTCTTTTACGTAACCGTAACCTCCGTGAACCTGTACCGCTTCAGTAGAAACCCACATTGCAGTTTCGCTCGCGAATACTTTTGCCATGGCGCTTTCTTTGTCCATAGGTAAGTGATTATCTTTTAACCACGCCGCGCGATAGATCAATAAACGAGCTGCTTCAATTTTTGTAGCCATATCAGCTAACTTGAATTGGATAGCCTGGTGTTTGCTGATCTCTTTTCCGAATGCTTTACGTTCTTTTGAATACTGTAACGCGAGTTCGTAAGCGCCGCTTGCAATTCCCAAAGCCTGAGAAGCAATACCAATACGTCCGCCGCTTAATGTTTTCATAGCGAATTTAAATCCGAATCCATCTTCACCGATACGGTTCGCTTTAGGAACTTTTACATTGGTAAACATTAATGAGTGAGTGTCGCTGGCACGAATGCCCATTTTATTTTCTTTTGGTCCCACTACGAAACCTTCCATTCCTTTTTCTAAAATAAGACAATTGATACCACGGTGACCGGCCTCAACATTTGTCTGAGCCATTACAAGGTAAGTAGAAGCGCTGTTACCGTTCGTGATCCAGTTTTTTGTTCCATTAACGAGGTAATGATCGCCCATGTCAATAGCAGTTGTTCTTTGTGAAGTAGCGTCTGAACCTGCTTCAGGTTCGCTTAAGCAGAATGCGCCAATCTTCTCCCCTTTTGCAAGAGGCACTAAATATTTTTGTTTCTGCTCTTCGCTTCCGAATTGTTCAAGTCCCCAGCAAACGAGTGAGTTATTCACACTCATTACAACGCTGCAGCTGGCATCTACTTTACTGATCTCTTCCATAGCGAGAACATACGAAATAGCGTCCATTCCGCCTCCACCGTACTTAGGATCCACCATCATACCTAGAAAGCCAAGCTCTCCCATTTTTTTCACCTGTTCGGTTGGGAATTTCTGGTGCTCATCGCGCTCAATAACGCCGGGTTTTAATTCGTTCTGTGCGAATTCACGCGCCGCTTTCTGGATCATTAAGTGTTCTTCAGATAACTCAAAGTGCATGGTATTAATTTTTTATGGTTTATACTATTTTTTGTAACCTTGCAAATATAAGCGGTTAGGGCTACCGATGCAATTAAAAATATGACTTTTTTTGGGCATGGAAAATACAGGTAAAATGCGGGTTTTAGGGGTTATGAGCGGCACTTCGCTGGACGGACTCGATCTGGCTTTATGTGAGTTTGAACCCACTGGAAACTCCTGGCGCTACTGCGTTCTGAAAGCGAAAACCATTAACTATCCGATGTTATGGAAAGATTTTCTTGGACGCGCATCTACCATGAAGCTTGACCATTATCTTGCAATAAGCAACAGTTATGGCAGTTACATTGCCGATGAGATCAATGCTTTTTTAAAAGGCTCGGAACACCCGGATGCTATAGCTTCGCACGGTCACACTGTTTTTCATCAACCGTCGCCGGCCAATACGCCATTTACTGCCCAGTTTGGCAATGGCGCGGTAATAGCTGCAGAAACAGGAATTACTACAGTGTGTGACTTTCGTAGCCTGGACGTAGCCAATGGCGGACAAGGTGCCCCCCTTGTTCCTGTGGGAGATAAGTTCTTGTTTTCTCAATATGAATCATGTCTCAATATCGGCGGAATAGCCAACATTTCTTATGATCTGGGAGGAGAACGTATTGCTTACGACATCTGTTACGCCAACATGTTACTCAATTACCTTGCTGAGAAACTTGGTAAACCCTATGATGACGGTGGCAGGATTGCTATCACGGGAAGAATAAACGAAGTACTTCTGAAAGAACTATTTGAATCATACCTGGTTCAAAACAAAAGGTCGCTTGCCCGCGAGGGTTTCGAAAAAAACCTTCTTCCCTTGCTAACTAAATATGAAATTCAGGTGGAAGATATTATGGCCAGCGCTTGTGAATACATTGCTAAAACCGTTGCACGCGAGCTGAATGACAATAAGATTGCAACAGCTCTTGTTAGTGGAGGCGGAGCATATAATTCATTTCTCATTGATAGATTAAAGCATCATTTCAAAGGCGAAGTCATTATTCCTGATGATAATACTATTCAATTTAAAGAAGCATTGATCTTCGCGTTCCTTGGATATCTCAGGCTCAATAATAAAATCAATACGCTAAAATCTGTTACAGGAGCCAAGAGCGATAGTGTTGGGGGAGCCGTGTACCTTGCTTCTTGTTGAGTGCAGAGATTTATAACATTTATGATAATTTCTCGCCAAGCTGCGCAGAGATTTCGCAAAGGCTCGCAATGCTTACCGCAGATTTTTTTAAATACAAATTCGTGTTAAAATCCGACACGTCCTGCGACGTCTAAATTTTTCTCAGCAACAGTTTCTTCATTGAGAATTCGTTGGCCTGATCTAAAAATCCGTTAACTTCTTTGGATAAAGTTTTTTCGTAAGACTGGAAGTTATAGGTTTTTTGTGTCGTTATCTCAATTGTATTTCCTTTCAATGCAGCCTGGCTCATAAAGCTTCCGGCGTTGGAAGAAAATTTCTGGTTCAACGAACTAAGATTTTCCACAGTATAACCAGCCGGCACCTCAATGTTTATTTTAAACGTATATATTTTTTTGTACGGGATAGAGTAATCATTGTAACGTACTGTGTCTCGCGAAGTATTCACAAGTTGATTTCCAAGAAGCGTACCTACATTAAGAATGATGTAATTATCATAAGCGAAAAACACATTCTTTGCTTCGAATGTACATTGTGTGGTTATTGGCTTATAAGGATCAAAAAAATTGCTCTCCACAAGTTTGTAATCCTTAAGTTTATCCACATCGTAACCGTCGTTTTCAAGATCGTTAAGAAGAAAACTCTTCAGATATTTATCGTTTAGCTCTTTTGTGTTTTGCGCGGGGTCAATATACACCTTCTTTTTGCGATACGTACTAATAGTATTTTCATATATCAGTGTTTTTGAACAAAGATTTTTCGAGAAACGGTTTTTGTGTTTGCCGTAGTAACTCGATTTGACAGTAAAATTACAGGTTTGTGTTTTTTGATTAAAATCATTAATGCCGATAGTAAGTTCCACCATGTTATCTTCCGGATCTGATTGCGGAAAATGCGCTGTTGTAAACCCAAATTTCCGGTGTTTTTTTGCCAGGGTAGCGTTCACTATAAAAGGTGGTAACGTGAGTGGCAGAGTAATCAAACCTACAGGAGGAAGTATCCAGAAACTACTAAAATAGCGGTAAGGTTTGTAATGTTTATTCGCTTTAAACCGTACATGTTTCTGACCCTCGTAATAAGACGGAATTTGGTTTGGCTGTGTGAAAAGCATAGGATTGAACATGTAAAAATTCTTAGCCGGTACATAAATACCGTAGTGAGGTTTTACGAGGGCCGCTTGATTAACCGGTTCGCCAAAATAATCGGGTTGCGTAAGGAAAATATAATTCGGAATTCTGAAGTCAAACAAAACCCTTGAAATAACATTTACGAAAAAGAGGTCGTTGTAACCTTTGTTTCCATCGTTATACATCAAAGCTCCCATGGCCGCCGTTTCCCTGTAATAATAAAACAAGTCGTTAAGAAAAGTTGTGGTATCATAAAACCTTCCATACTTTTGTCTCAACATGTTACGAATATTTCGGGCAAGATCCTTTTGTTCAAGATCGCCTTTCTCATATATGTCTCTTACAACAGCCAACTGTTTTTGCTCGAGGTCATCATCTCTGAAGCTTTCGAAAGTTTTTGATTCATAAGTTGAAGTGCCGTATGTTTTAGCAAGAAGCAGATACGGATATGTTTTATTATCATCGGTAAGAATCTCCTCACGCACTTTATCAACCGTATCTCTTTTTACCTCAACAGACCTGTCTGAAGAAGACATATTGGATTCATCAAAATTAACCGCCTTCTTATACAACCTGGTCTGATATCCTGAATAGTAATAACTGCTATAGCTGAAATCGTTTATTTTAACACTTACTTCAAAAGATATGGCAGGATATCTCGGAGTAAGGGAAATAATAGTGGGAAATGTTTTACGTTTGGCAGTGTATTCAATTTCGAGAATATCTCCTACTTCAAGGGAAGGAATAGCAAGCTTCTGTGAAGTTTCGTAATTAACCGCCGAGCCCTCACCGTCTTTTTTATTCCCTTTTCCAATCTTGGTGTTTATCGCAGTGAGATATTTTCCTGTAATGTTTACAACGCTGTTATCCTTTTTATAGATTTTTCCAATTACAACTTCGGTACCTGCTTCAATTTCATTAGGAATACTTAAGGTCGATAATTTGCTTAAACCGTATTTATCCTTAATGTAATAGGCACAATAAATGTTTTCTTTATATTCATCGCGCCCGTCTTCCGAAACATTAAAACGTTGTCTGAGTATAATGACCGATTCATTTTTCCATTTAGATGGAATATTGGAAGTATCAGGTACAGCCGCAAACGAATGAACCGCCATAAAAACAAAGAGGAATATTAAATTAAGCGCTTTCATTATATTTTTGAGAGGATGACCGGTGAATTATAAAAATTGATGACTTCTTTTATGGAAGTGTTCCAGACTGAAAAATCAGGTTTTGTAAGGATTCCTTTTTTCACTTTAATAACTTTATTAAGTACCACTTTTCCATCACGGGTTTCGTAATTCAGTTTAAAAGAAAACATATCATTGTCAATAGATACAGGAGCAGGTAAACTTTTTGCTTTGTAATTAGCCGGCAAATTAAGATAAGCCGAGGTTGTGATATAATACTTGCTGTTGAATTCGTAATCGCAAACCCTCGTAGAATCAAAATAAAGTCCTTTCAGATATTTGTCTTTATTAAGCAATACAACAAGATCATTATTCGATGCTTTTAACACCGAGTTGGAAATTTCAAAATCAAAATTAATTTTTAATGGTAAAGCGCGCTCGTTCAGATCAGATGTTTTAATGTTTTTAATACTCAGATCACGGTTATCGGAAGCAAGGTATTTGGTAAGCGCGTTTTCTTTGTTAATGGTTTTTGTCTGGTTGTATCCTCTTAAAAACGTTGTCTTGGTTTCACCTTTAAATTCGTTCTCACTTGATCCTTTGAGTCTGTCACCTTCAATAGACAAGGTGTAGGTTTCCTGTTGAAGATTGCGTTCGTAACTAAAGCCAGGAATTTTTTCAATAATATAATTATCACCGTTCTCTATCATACACGGACGGGATTGTATTCTTTCAGCGTAATCGCCAATTGCAATATAATCCTCGGTGCCATCCAGAAAGTATATTTTTCCTCTGAAGAAAACCGCGCAGATCATATGGTTGTATACAGCGAGCGTTGGCAAATCGTTATTGTAAGGAATGCTGTTTGTTCCTATCCAGGTTAACCTCGCATCAAAACCCAGAGTTGTAAGAAAAGTTTTGGTAAGATTAGCCATTCCCTTACAATCCCCATAAAGAAGATTGCACACTTTACCTGCATTTGCAGGTTTGTATCCCATGATGCCATCCTCAAACGCTATGTATCTTATATTGTCCTGAACCCAATAGAATACTTTTTCAATTTGTTTGAGACTGTCGGTTTCGTTCCTGATAATATCATGAAGAACAGTGACAACATCACTCGATTTATTCTCGACTTCGCTGGCCAGTTTTTTGTTCCAGTTATAAACGTCTTTATGGCCGGTAAAAAAACTTTCAGAGAATTTATCTTTAGCGAACGATTTAATAAATACTAACAAATGCGGCATGTATTTGGAAATACCCGGCGCATGAGGTTCATTAGGAATACTTATTGCATCGTTGATCGTGTAGGTTATCTCTTTTGATTTTTTTGAAGCGCTTATAGTTTCTGTTTTTACTACCCTGTAACCTTCAAAGTTAATTTCTTTGATCTCGATAGTTAACCAGTTAGGAACATCGAACTTTATTACTTTTTCGGCGATAGGATAATCGGAATGGAAAAACACTTTTGTGAAAAAACGTGGGTTCAGGTACGTCTTCGTATAATATGTATCATACACTTTACCTTTTTCCATGTCCATTTTATAAGCACATAATTTCAGGTCGTCATGAAAAATTTCTTCTTTTTCATAGTTGGTGTAAATAACCTGCAGATCCTTGTTCACATAATTATTCTCGGCATACTTTACATTGGAGACTTTTGAATAATCATCGTAAAACACTGTATTGTATTTAGCGTAACTGTGTTCATTGGTAAAGAGCGTGGAGCGGAAGTTTTCAAAAACTTCGAGTTTACCACTTTTATTAACAGCGAATGAATACGTTTCGGTTTCTTTTAAAGCGTAATAGCTTTCATCAGGAAATTTTGAAGCAATAGCGGCCTTAGCCTCATTCAGCTTTGTTTGAGATAAAAGCGTGATAGATAAAAACAGGCCTAAAAAAATGGCCAGGCAGGTTTTGGTTCTCATGTGGGGGACAGACTTGTACAAATATAGTTTATTTTCCGGCTCGGCTAATAGCTACGCTGTAGATTTCGGTAGGGCTCTGGGGATAAATAGCCGTAAAGCTTTCTACAGGGTACGGATAATATACTGCGCATAAAGTATTATTCACAGCATAGAGATGTTTCCTTTTTTCTTCAGGCGCCCCGTCAAGTATTCCAAGAAGCACTTCCCATCTTACAGTTTCGGTACCGTTACCGTAATCGTGCCATACGATCACACTCTTGTCATCTTTTATAAGGTCAAAAGCGATTTTTGTATCATTCACCACGCTTTTATAATGATGATCCCCATCGACAAACACGAGATCATTCTTCTTTTTATACGGTGCAAAATCAAATGTATATGAGTTACCCCAAAGTTGCGTAATGGCCGGATGATCTTTACACAAGATCCCCTGTAAATCGGCATAAGAAGAATCAAAACCCATTTGCCTTATCTCTTCTTTGCTCAGATTCAATGTATGAACGTGTGATGCATACCGCGCCATGTTTAACGCGCTTTCTCCACGCCAGGTACCAATCTCAAAACAAGCCGGTTTGTTCAGTTTCTTACTCATAGCGGCAAGAAGAAGATAATCCGTTGGCAGACTTCCACCCTCTAAAAAAGTAAATGGCTCAATGATATCGGTTTCTTTTAAAAATTCGCCGAAAGGAATGCGTTTTAACCCTTTATCAAGATTGTATTTCGCAACGACTTCCTTTTTATAATTCTCTTCAAAATCAAGAACAAGATTTAACAACGAAGGTTGCTTCATGATCAGTGCGAATGCTTTTATCGCTTTGCCAATTTTGCTCATTAGTGTTTTCTTAATACTTCTTCGTAAATCTCTGAATACATCTGCCCTGTTTGCCGCAGCGAGAAACTTTCTTTTCCATAAATGCTGATTGCTTTGCGATCATAATTCAGAGAAGCGCCCATTATTTTTTTCATCGAAGATACTAATTCGTTTTCATCTCCTGCTTTTACCAGAAGACCCTGCTCCGGCTTTAAAAATTCCCTTATTCCTCCCACATCACTTGAAATAACAGGTGTTCCGCAACACAATGCTTCAAGAATTACCACCGGTAAATTTTCATAATTACTGAACAGAACAAAACAATTGGCTTCGTTGAATTCTGAAGCCAGGTCTTTGTCAAATTTTTGTCCGGAAAAAATAATAGAACGGTTCAATAATTTTCCGGATTTATTTTCCAGATCCTTTTTGTTCTCTCCATTGCCAATAATGATCAATTCAGTTTCAGGATGCTGTTGGTTTATTTTTCTGAAGGCAGAAATAATTCCTCCCGTGTTTTTTTGTCTCGGGTCGAGAGAAGAAACGTGAAGAAATCTGAACTTTTGTTTTAGCTCTGGGCTGCAGGTAAACACTTCTGTATTCACTACATTCGGAACAACAGAATAATTGCCGTTCAATCCATGCGAGATCATTGCGTTCTGTAAATTCTTTGTTACTGTAACAATCTTAGAAGCTTTCTGAACAGTTTTCTTTGAAAAATATTTTTTTATGAATCCTTTATAACTTCCGTCTTCAGGATGATAACCTGTCCAATGCTCTGAAACGATCATTGGAATGTTTAACTTTTTCTGAATTTCGAGTGCCGCGATTCCTGCCGGGAAAAGAATGTTTACCTGGAGAACATCCGGCTTTCCATTATTCTCCAGGAGATAGTTTAATCCTTTTAAATAATAGTTTTTATAATTCGAGAATTTTGAGAACGGGTTTATATTCTTCTTTTTAAAAAAGACATACACCTCAAAAACATTATTCTCTGTTCTGCTTTCTATCTTAATTTCATCCGGAAAAGATTCGTGACCATACACATGAATGACAGAAACTTTATTCGTAAGAGCGGCCGCTTCGGCGCAACGTTTTACAAAAATGCCATGTGTTTTATTATGAGGATTGGGATACCAGCTCGATATAAATAAAACGTGGTGACTCATAATCTACTAAAAGTAGGAATTTTTCGTGACATACATTCAGACTTATAACACAGGGTCAGCAGATAAATTACGTAAAACAAAAGCCGCAGATTTCACAGATTTCCACAGATTATTTTCCATCTGCGATAATCCGCGAAATCTGCGGCTTTAAATATCAGCGATCAGAAATCGAAAGTAATCTGTCCGTCGTCGTCAAATAAATCTTTTCCTCCGCTTCTCTTCAATTTTTCCATAGCTCTTCTGTGAAGTTCTACAGGCGAAAGGCCTGATTTTTCATCGTCGCCATTCTTCGCGTTTTTCAGAAACTTACGAGCGGCTTTAATTTCTTCAGGTTCCTTAAGGTTAATTTCTTTTACCTTATAAGAGCTTAGTTTTTTTCCTTTGGCTTTCATGTTCACCACCGGACTAAACTCAACCATGTTAATGGTTTCTTCAGGAATTTCGACACCTTTTTCTTTCGAGAATTTAACTTCCACAATCGGATTTATCTGCGCCGTGATCAGTTCAATGCGTGATTGTTCGTGATCAGTTACCAGCAATGTTTTCGTGGTGGTCATCTCCGGTTCAAAACGTTTCGTAAAATACGATTTGCTTTGCCCGTCGAAGTAAATACAAGTTAGTGTGAGGTTCGGATAATATTTTTCAATCAGAATGATATCTTCATCAAAATGATTGAGAACATCAAACGTATAAAGCTTATAGTGACCTTTCGAGGTAATGGTCATGATCTTATCTTCGCCGCTGAACTGGCCGAGATAGGTTCCACGCTCTTCCTTATTTAAACGGTGCACCGTTTCATCAAACCAGTAATCTTCTCCTTCCAGGGTTGATGCTCCTTTTTCTTTAAGGGTAACTGAATGCGTTGGCTTCAGAGAATATTTTGTCACGATGTTTCCAACCGATCCACGGGCCTTTATTTCCATTTCTGAAAAATCAACAGGGATCTCAAGCTTTCTTAAACCTGGCACCGCTCTTAAATGCACGATCACTTTTTCGCTTTCTCCGTTTGGATTAGCGGAAAACCAATGAACTTTTGAATTTGGTGTTCCTTTGGTAAGATCATACTCTTTCTCACGAGTAACCCCGGTTACATTAAAACGCTTCATGAATGTAATTCCTTTCGGACCATCCGTGTAGATCATGTTGTAGGTCGTTCTCTCGTCGTTCTTCTTGAAAATTGCAATATGAATAATATCTTTCCCAACAAACACTTTATCTGCCACTTTAAACACTTTCATTTTACCTTCTTTGGTAAAGGCAATGATATCGTCAAGGTCGCTGCAATCTGTAACAAACTCATCCTTTTTCAGACTTGTTCCAACAAAACCTTCTGCTTTATTCACGTACAGTTTTTCGTTGGCCATAACTACCTGCGTGGCAACAATGGTTTCAAGTTGTTTGGTTTCGGTTTTACGTTCACGTCCTTCTCCGTATTTCTTTTTCAGATTTTTGAAATACTCAATAGCATAATCCGTTAAGTGCTCAAGATGGTTTTTAACCTCAGCTATTTTCGCTTCAAGATCCTTCATATGATCATCTGCTTTGATGCTATCGAAGCGAGTGATACGGATCATTGGAATCTGTGTTAACTTATGAAGATCGTCATCGTTAATGTCCCTCAGTAATTTTCTCTTATGAGGTTTGAAACTATCGTATAAGTATGTGTATAAGGTTTCCTTGTTAGAGTATTTCTTGAAATCAATATACATTTCTTCTTTAATGAAGATCTTTTCAAGCGAAGCAAAATGCCATTTTTCTTCGAGCTCTCTTTTCTCTATCTCAAGCTCCAGCTTTAATAATCCAACAGTCTTTTGAGTAGAGGTCTTTAATATTTCGCTTACACCAATGAAGCGGGGCCTGTCGTTTTCAATGATACAGGCGTTCGGAGAAATACTCATTTCACAATTTGTGAAAGCGTAAAGCGCGTCAATGGTTTTATCAGGACTGATACCAGGCTGTAAGTGAATAAGAATCTCAACGTTTTCGGCGGTATTATCTTCTACTTTTTTTACCTTGATCTTTCCTTTATCATTTGCCGCAAGAATGCTATCAATGAGCGAGCTTGTGGTTGTACCAAAAGGAATTTCAGTAATGACAAGTGTCTTCGGATTTAGTTCCTTTATACGCGCGCGTACTTTAATTTTTCCTCCGCGCAAACCGTCTTTGTATTCGCTGCAATCTGCAATACCCCCGGTTTGAAAGTCAGGATAGATAAATGCTTTCTTTCCTTTTAATATCTGGATAGAAGCATCTATTAATTCATTAAAGTTGTGTGGAAGGATTTTACACGCTAAACCTACCGCGATCCCTTCTACACCTTGTGCAAGAAGCAAAGGAAATTTTACAGGAAGATTGATAGGCTCTTTGTTACGGCCATCATAACTTACTCCCCAGTTTGTTGTTTTAGGGTTAAATAGAATTTCGAGACCTAATTTAGAAAGGCGGGCCTCAATGTAACGTGGAGCAGCAGCACTGTCGCCGGTTAAAATGTTACCCCAGTTCCCCTGGCAGTCAATGAGAAGGTCTTTCTGTCCTATGGTCACAAGGGCGTCGCCAATACTAGCGTCGCCATGAGGGTGGTACTTCATAGTGTTACCAATAAGATTGGCCACTTTGTTATAACGCCCGTCCTCTAACTCCCACATACTGTGCAGGATACGTCGTTGAACCGGCTTTAAACCATCTTCAATGGCAGGAACAGCGCGTTCAAGAATTACATAAGATGCATAATCAATGAACCATGTCTTAAACATCCCGCTGACATGCGTAATATTGTCGATATCATGGTGACTCTCACTATCAAACCCGTCAAATATATTGTTGTCGTCCATTTTTAGTTTTAGGGAAAATTAAAGTGCAAATATAGTACTTCGCCTGTATTTTGCCAGAAGTTAAAAGTCAGTTTATCCCCAAAAAACCTGTGAATTACTGAATTTTTATAACAAAAGCTTCGTACCACAGGTAATTCCTGGAAGCTGAAAATGCGGACGGGAATGGCGAAAATGGGCTTCCAAATAACCACATAGGACGCATAGTTCAATTTTTCTGTATGCAAAAAGGAGACAAAGGAACTTTTCTTTGGCAAGTTACATAGCGTTTCTTTGCAATGGCCGTAGATATACGAAGGGGTAGGTTTAGTAAACTAAGACCTTCCTTTTCAAAAAGAAAACGGCCTCGCCCAGTTTGGCGTTGAGTTTATCGCTGGAATAGGCGTTCAGGCCGGCTTTTTCGAGGTTATTGGCATAACCGTAAACATCAGAGATCTGAGTTTTATAAAGTGTTTCACCTGAGGCCCTGTTCTTTAACTGAAGATTAATGTTAAGAGCTGCCAGTTTAATACTGTAATTATTGGAAAGCACATCACTACTCACGTCTTCCTGGGTATCGGCCGAAGCTTCAATCAAAAAATCCGCTGTTTCGGCATTGGTGGTGATCATTACTTCCTGTCCGTTAAAACGTTGTTGCAAAAAACTTTCAATGATGTTTGTTCCGGTAGGTTTTCCGAAATTTTTCTCGGCGCTTGTTACAAAAATATTAACCGGACTAACCTGCGCCTGAACTTTTAAAGATGGAGTTTGAATGAATTGCTTAAGGACAGAAATACCGGCGCGACCAACAGAATCGCTTCCCATTAAACCGCTGATATCAGGATTTAAAGAAAAGGCTACTATTTGATTTAATGGTTCCACCGAATTTACTTTTACCTGTATTTCGCCAAGAACATTAGTTGCCGCTTTATCTGATACTTTAATTTTTTCTTCATCGCTTGTTACAAGAAAAGGAAAATTTTGCAAAGGCGATTTACTCTTTAACTCAAGTTTGTAAACCAATGGGGAGTAAACCAACTGATAAGGTTTTAACTGTGGAACCTGTTGTTGCGCAACGGCTCTTGTGCCCCCAACTGCTGTTGGAGTAACCACACCCACTAAAATAGACTGAAGCTGTTGCTGAATAAGGTTGGTAAGATCAAATACGTTTTTAATTCCTTTGGTAAGAGCGCCATCGAAATTAATTTCTTCGCTCAGATAAGGTGTCAGAACTCCGAAAGCCTGGATGCGTTTTTTAAGGCATGAAGAAAAATCCTGGTTGGTTTCATCAATAAAACTCGATGCTATCAGATTTGAAGCTTTTGTAACGGTCTGCTGTTTTTTCTGCGCCTTTAAATTCGCGTATTCCTGTTTATCCAACTGGTAATACACCCAATATTGTTTATCGTTTTCGTAAGAATCAATTAACTGGTAACCTTCAATATTATCACTATTGGATAATTTAATGAGTGAATTAAAATTCTCATTGAACTGATTGTTGTTCTGAACCGTGTATAAAACCGAGTTGGAAGAAATATCCACTTTAATTTCAGAAGCCAGATCGTACAAGGCATTTTTCTTAGCTTCCATCTGATAAGATGAAGTTTTCGATTTATCAGCAAATCCTATCCCTACAAATTTAAATCCGTTATTAGGGCGTGCGCTCACCCACAATGGAGCTTTTGGCGCTGTGCTCACCGGAACTGCTGCCATTTGCTCCTTCGATTTACAAGAGACAAGAACTATAACAGGAATAATTATGTAAAGAAGTTTCTTCAATTTTTATTTGATATGATTTGATACCGAACCGGTAAATAAATTAACAGTTTGATTTAATGCCTCACTTTTCAGCTGATCAAAACTTTTAAGGTTTGTGTTCGCACTGAACAATTTTCGCCAGCCACCAGGGTTATATTGCGCCACCGGAGCCGTAGCAGCAGGGTTATAAGGAAAAAGATTATTCAGATTATTTTGATTAAAACGTTGTGAAAATTCATTGTACTCTACTCCATCCTGCGCAACTACATTTTGTGTTTGCGAAGAAATGATCTGGTTGGAAAACGCGTTAATGAGCTTGTATTTGTACTGGTACGAAAACGATCGTGATGATTTTACGTTACTGTAACCAACCTGGTTATAAGAAACAGTAACAACAGTTCCGGAAGTGGTGGTTTGTTTAAGATAAGCAGTCTGGTTCGATTTTTGAGGGCCAGAATTAAATTCTTTTTTGGCAGAAACATCATACAGATAAAAGAAATCGGCACCGGTAGCTTTGCGAACGGCCTGGATAAGATCAAGATCAGCGCCACCAACAGACACATCGGGCATAAATTTAAATGGTGTGTTGTTGATGATCTTAGCATAAGGAAATTTTTGTGTCGCAGCCTGATTAAAGTCACTGAACAACTGATCTTCAATTTCCTGTTCTGTTCTGTCGCCCTTACTTTTTGGCTCAAATAAAATAAAGCTTTTTGTTTGTTGCGCGCTTGCTAATTGAAGCAGGTCCTGCATGTCTTTGTACTGCTCGGTCTTTGATTTAATGTTGGTGAGCAGGTTTAACGCGCCTGAATAGTTTTTGTTTTCAATGCAGGTAACCGCGTTCTGGTATAAAGGTTCGCACACCGAAACAATTTCGAGTTGTTGTGTGGTTTTATAAGTAGGGTTGTATTTTTTTACATTCTTAATGTAGTTCAACGCGTCGTTGTATTTTTTCTGGTTAACCAAAGCATAAGCCTGGTTGTAATTTTTTGAGCAGTAAGATTCCACTGCTTTCTGATAATCTTCTTCATAACCTTTAGGGTAATCGAGATTAACACTGAGCGCGGAAGTTTTTCCTGTAAATTCTTTTAAGCGTTCGAAAGATTCTAATGATGCTTCTAATTGCTGGGTGTTATAGTTCCTGAAAAATTCGGCCGATAAGTTGGAAGCGAATTTCTGGCCAACTTCTTTTAATTTAATACGGGCCTGAACATTGGTGGGCTTGCGTTGCAGCGATTCGAGATAATACTCGGCCGCTTCGTTTACGAGGCCTTGCTTCTCCAGGCGCTCCGCTGCTTTAAAGTACTTTTTTGTACCAGAACAGGAAGTCAACAGGATGAGAGCAAATAAGGCAAATATTTGTAGATGTTTTTTCAAAAAATGGTTGGTTAAAAAAAGAGCATCTTAGCTTGTAAGATGCTCTTTTATTAAGGTCAGATTATTTTCCTTCGTCAGCTAATTTTTTCATCTCAGCATCGAAGATCTGTTGGAATTTTTGTTTGTCGTAGTCCAGTTTTAATTTGGCGTCATTAGAAATCTTAGCGTCGATTTTATCGAAGATCTCTTTTTTGTTAGCCTCGAGAGCTACCCAATATGTATAAGCGCCATCAGCTTCTTTAAAAGTTTTAGAGCCGATTTCTTTTACATTAGACATTTCAAGGTTTACTACCTCACGTGATAACTCTTCGAATTTATTTTCAAATTCCTGAGTATTTCCAACCGTACGCTGGTTAGTGTACTGATCGGTTACACGTTTTACAGTTGCATTAATGTTTCCGGCCATTTCAGCACGAGCATTCTGGTACGCAATCTTCTTAGCAGTTGCTACATCAGGAGATTTACCAACCTGTTTTGATCTGAAGTGCTCAGCATCGCTTTGGTACTGTTTTTCACTGAAAGGTAAAGTGATCTCAACGGCACCGGTTTCCTTCTGGATTGGGGTGCCTTTTTTGCTTTTACAGCCTGCTATGGTTAACATCGCTAAAGCCGGGATTAAAAGTAGTTTTGTTGTTTTCATTTGATGTATGTTTTTATTTCTCTGTGGTTACAGTTTCATGTATTGTGCCAAAGATATTAGTTTTTTTGAAATTAACTCGCTTTAACAAAAACAGCCTATCTTTAATGTTTTAGATCATTTTAAATGTTAAAATGATTTAACAAACTATTTCATTATCTCTTCTTCAACGTCTTTTTCCACCCTTAAATTCTCTATAATGAATTCCTGGCGCTCCTGGGTGTTTTTACCCATGTAATAATTCAGAAGTTCCTGAATACTAGCCTTCTGGTCTATTAAAACCGGCTCTAAACGGATATCTTTTCCTATAAAATGCTTGAATTCGTCGGGACTGATCTCACCTAAACCTTTAAAACGTGTAATTTCAGGTTTTGGGCCCAGCTTCGCAATGGCTGCTTTTCTTTCTTCATCGCTATAACAATAAGCGGTTTCTTTTTTATTACGTACCCTGAAGAGCGGTGTTTGCAATATTTTTACGTGATTGTTCTTCACAAGATCAGGGAAAAACTGAAGGAAGAAGGTCAATAATAATAAACGTATGTGCATTCCATCCACATCGGCGTCGGTTGCAATAACTATATTATTATAACGCAGATCATCTAATCCTTCTTCAATATTTAAAGCAGATTGCAAAAGATTGAATTCTTCATTCTCGTACACCACCTTTTTTCCTAGTCCGAAACAGTTTAGAGGTTTTCCTTTTAGACTGAATACCGCCTGCGTGTTCACATCACGTGTTTTGGTAATGGATCCGCTTGCCGAATCTCCCTCACAAATAAATAAGGTAGTATCTAATCTCTTCTGATCTTTAATGTCGTCTAAGTGGACACGGCAATCGCGTAATTTTTTATTGTGAAGCGATGCTTTTTTAGCGCGCTCCCTGGCTAATTTCTGGATCCCCGATAACTCTTTACGTTCTCTTTCGTTCGCTAGAATTTTTGCTTCGATCGCTTTCGCGGTTTCGGGATTTTTATGGAGATAATTGTCAAGTTGCTGTTTGATGAAATCACCAATGAAACTACGGATGCTTTGTCCGCCCGGCGCCACCTCATTAGAACCTAATTTTGTTTTTGTCTGCGACTCAAACACCGGCTCCTGAACTTTTACTGCAATTGCAGCTACGATTGATTTACGTACATCCGTAGGCTCAAAATCTTTTTTGAAAAATTCACGAACTGTTTTAACAACAGCTTCCCGGAAGGCCGCAAGATGTGTTCCACCCTGGGTTGTATACTGCCCGTTTACATAACTGTAATATTCTTCGCTGAAATGTTCGTTACTGTGTGTCAGGGCCAATTCAATATCTTCGCCTCTTAAATGAGCGATAGGGTATAAAATTTCGCCTGTGATATTTTTTTCGAGTAGATCCTTTAACCCGTTATCCGATTTGTATTCAACCCCATTCAATGTAAGCGTTAACCCTGTATTGAGAAATGCGTAGTTCCATACCATTCTGTCGATGTACTCGTGCACAAAATGGTATTTTTTGAAAATAGAATCATCTGGTCTGAACTCTACGTACGTTCCGTTTTTTTCGCCCGGAGCCGCTGTTAAGCGCGATTCTTTAACTAATTCGCCTTTGCTGAATTCAGCGGTTTTGGATTGCTTATCGCGGTAAGCTGTTACTTTAAAATTGATAGATAACGCATTTACGGCTTTAGTTCCCACACCATTCAACCCGATTGATTTCTTGAAAGCTTCGCTGTCGTACTTACCACCTGTGTTCATTTTAGAAACAACCTCCACCACTTTTCCAAGGGGAATTCCACGTCCGTAATCGCGGATAGAAACCACGCCGTCTTTCACAGTAATATCAATTCTGTTTCCTTCTCCCATCATAAACTCATCGATAGAGTTATCCATTACCTCTTTAAGGAGCACGTAGATACCATCGTCGAACGCGCTACCATCGCCCAGTTTACCGATGTACATTCCGGGGCGGGTACGAATATGTTCTTTCCAGTCTAATGACCGTATATTATCTTCTGTATAATTTGATTTTGCCATCCTATAAAATAGTTTTTAGTGCTTAGTTATTAGTGTTTAATTTAAGAATGCTGATTTTAAGATTGATTTTTAAGCGTTAATATTAAGAACTAAACACTAAAAACTCAAAATTAATTTAATCTCCATCTAAAAGGTTTCCAAGTCCTCCTAAGATACTTCCTTCTTCTTTTCTACCACCTCGTCCGTAAGAAAGGATCTTTCCTGCCAAGCGGCTGATCGGTAAAGTCTGAATCCACACTTTTCCCGGGCCGCGTAAAACAGCGTAAAACATTCCTTCTCCTCCGAAAAGTGTATTTTTTACGCCACCAACAAACTGAATATCGTAATTAACCGAGCTTGTAAAAGCAACGATACAACCCGTATCAATCTTTAACATATCGCCCGCCTGAAGATCTTTTTCAATAACGTGACCACCACTATGAACAAAGGCCATTCCGTCGCCTTCGAGTTTCTGCATAATGAAACCTTCACCTCCGAAAAGTCCCGTCCCTAATTTTTTCTGAAACTCTATTCCAACAGCTACACCCTTTGCAGCAGCGAGAAAACTATCTTTCTGGCAGATCACTTTTCCACCAAGGTTCATTAAATTTAACGGAATGATCTTCCCTGCATAAGGCGCAGCGAAAGACACCTGTCGTTTCTGTGAAGAAATATTCGTGTAAACAGTCATGAATAAATTTTCGCCGGTCAGTAATCTTTTTCCTGCCGAAAATAATTTACCCATGAATCCTTTTTCATTTCCGTCGCCGAACAGCGTTTCCATTTGAATGCCGTCGGTCATCATCATAAAACTTCCGGGTTCGGCAATTACGGCTTCATTTGGATCGAGCTCCACTTCAACGCATTGCATTTCTTCACCGGATAATTTGTAATCTATTTCGTGGTTGTTCATACAACAAAGTTTAAAGTCAGAAGTCAAAATTCAAAAGAGAGCTTCACTTTTGAATTTTGACTTAAATTTTTTGAATTATTTATAATTAAACGTTGAACCTGAAGTGCATTACGTCGCCATCATTTACAACGTATTCTTTTCCTTCTATTTTTAATTTACCAACGTCGCGGCAAGCTGCTTCTGAACCAAGTGTTATAAAATCATTATAACCGATCACTTCCGCTTTGATAAATCCTTTTTCAAAATCTGTGTGGATCACTCCGGCCGCCTCAGGAGCTTTCATGCCTTTGGTGATGGTCCATGCACGGACTTCTTTTACACCGGCAGTGAAATATGTCTGAAGTTGTAATAATTTGTAGGCTGACTTAATCAGTTTATTTACACCGGGTTCTTCCAATCCCATTTCTCCCAGGAACATTTGTTTCTCTTCGTATGTTTCGAGGGAAGCAATTTCGCTTTCCATTTGCGCGGTAATGACAAGGATCTCGGCGCTTTCATTTTTTACAGCTTCACGAACTGCTTCTACGTGAGCGTTTCCTGTTTTTGCAGAAGCTTCATCCACATTACAAACATAAAGTACAGGTTTGATCGTGAGTAAATGCAGATCGGCCACATAAGGCATTTCATTGTCTTCAAGATTAGCTGCACGGGCAGATTGTCCGGCTTCAAGAACAGTTTTCACTTTCATAAGCGCATTATATGTTCTCACTGCTTCTTTATCGGTTCCTGTTTTTGCAAGCTTCTCAAATTTTTTAATTTTCTGATCAACACTTTCCAGGTCTTTTAATTGTAATTCAGTATCAATGATTTCTTTATCACGAACAGGGTTTACATTTCCGTCAACATGCACCACATTCGGATCATCGAAACAACGCAACACATGCAGAATAGCATTACACTCGCGGATATTTCCGAGGAATTTATTTCCTAAACCTTCTCCTTTGCTGGCGCCTTTTACGAGGCCCGCGATATCAACAATCTCAACAGTTGTGGGAACGATGTTTTGAGGCTTTACAAGCTCCGACAGTTTGTTTAGTCGTTCATCAGGAACAGTAATTGTTCCAACGTTTGGATCGATTGTACAAAAAGGGAAGTTAGCCGCCTGGGCCTTTGCATTACTTAAGCAGTTGAATAGAGTTGATTTTCCTACGTTGGGTAAACCAACAATTCCGCATTTGAGTGCCATAAATTTTTATTACCAGTTTTTAGTTAATTTGATAGTTGCAGTTGGGACAGATAAAGGGAGATTATCTCCAATTAAAATATTTTTTCCGAGAATATTGCTATAATAATTTCCATAAGTAACGGGCACTGCCAGCAGATAAATATCACCGCCATTCGGAATCTGGTTTACAGCAGATTGAATAGCTCCGGTGCACACATTATAATTTGAATTTGAATTTTGCGTGAGATATATCTCATTGATAACCGAATAAGAGCTTACACTGAGCCCGGGCTGAGAACTGCAAAGCACCGCCACCTTCACCGATTTTCCGGCAGGAATGGCTGGGTTCACATTCATGGAAACACTCACATTACCGGTAGAATTAGCGCCACCGCCGGCAAATTGCAAAGTAAACGGAGAATTTCTGGCTACAAAAGAAGTAGCGTTGGTGGTGCCACCTGACGAAACCGAAACGTTAAATGGAGCGCCTTCATGTTTGGCCCTTATAACATTAGGAGCATAATTTCCTGAAGGCAGTGAAAAAGAGGCTTTACCATTAGAATCGCATGCAGCTGAATATGCTGTACCTGCAAGCGAAATACTTGTGTTTGGTGTTTTAGCTTCTGCCTGGCCAAGTGAATCATAACTGGTTATTGTAAAGTTAAGCGTCCCATTCGCCGGAGTAACCGGAGCAGGGTTTTCACTTTCACTCTTTTCGTTCTTTTTACACGAAAAACCAATCACCAGGGCTAATAAAACTATTGCAGCTCTTTTCATTATAATTTTCAGGCTACAAATATACCAATACTTCATTTATCCTTTGACTTTAAACCCTCTGTATTTACTGAGTTTTTAACATACTTCATTGTTTTTTAACAAAGTATTTCCGGCCCGATATTTAACGGTAATTTTGTGCCTCACTAACGACTATGCAAAACACTGAAGCTCTCAAAAACCTTTGTACCCTTGTTCGAAGGGATATTGTAAGAATGGTTCATGCTGTAAATTCGGGTCACCCGGGCGGCTCACTAGGCTGCGTGGAGTATTTTGTGGCGCTTTACAAAGTGATCATGAAACACGATCCTGCCAATTTTACAATGGATGGTAAAAATGAAGATCTTTTCTTTCTGAGCAACGGCCACATCAGCCCGGTGTTTTACAGTATCCTGGCCCGAGCGGGGTATTTTCCGGTTGATGAGTTAAAAACATTCCGGAAATTAAATTCAAGATTACAGGGACATCCTACTACGCATGAAGGATTGCCTGGAGTTCGTGTGGCCAGTGGTTCACTCGGACAAGGCATGAGCGTTGCCGTTGGTGCCGCCCTTGCAAAAAAACTGAATAAAGATCCACATATTGTTTATTCTCTTCATGGGGATGGCGAATTACAGGAAGGTCAGATCTGGGAAGCGGCCATGTATGCAGCCGGAAATAAGGTTGACAATCTCATCGCCAGTGTAGATTATAACGGAAGGCAAATTGACGGTGACGTTGAACATGTTCTTCCGCTTGGAAGTTTAAAAGCAAAATTCGAAGCTTTCGGATGGCACGTTCTCGAAAACAACTATGGTAATGATCTTGAAAAAGTGATCGAATCTTTAAAACACGCCAAAACCTTTGTAGGTAAAGGAAAACCGATCATGATCCTTATGAAAACCGATATGGGTATGGGCGTTGATTACATGATGGGCACCCACAAATGGCACGGTTCAGCTCCAAACGATGAGCAACTCCAACTGGCCCTCGACCAATTACTTGTAACCGAAGGAGACTATTAGAATTATAAATTCAGTGTTTAGTTATTAGTTTTTAATGTTTAGTAAAATACCAATGTTTAGAAATGCCATATTAAAAACTAAACACTCAAAACTAAACACTCTTCTGCTTATTTTCTTTTTTATTTCCTTTTCTCTAAGATCTCAAGTCACCAACCGCATCCTTTTCATTTTTGATGATTCCTACAGCATGTATGCTCCCTGGAACAGCAACATTAAAATTGAAGTTGCCAAAAAAGTGATGGGCGAATTTCTCGACAGCCTCAAAAATATTCCTGATCTCGAATTGGCTTTGAGATGTTACGGACATACTACTTTTTTTAAACCTGAAAGAAATTGTAAGGATAGTAAACTGGAAGTGCCTTTCGCCGACGCCAAAACAAATTATCTAAAGATCAAACAACGCATCATGAAGCTGGAACCCCTGGGAACCACTCCAATCGCGTATTCGCTGGGAGAGTGTACTGCCGATTTTACCCCAAAAGGAAATTGCCGGAACATTGTGATTTTAATAACCGATGGTATTGAAGAATGCGGCGGAAATCCTTGCCAGGTAAGTATTGAGTTACAGAAAAAAGGAATTTTTCTTCGCCCTTTTGTAATTGGTGTTGGCCTCGATGTGAAATTCGCCGATGTGTTCGGCTGTATGGGAAAATATTATGACGTAAGTAATGAAGCTAATTTTAAAGATGTTTTGAAACTCGTGATTACCGAAGCATTATCGCAAACCACTGTTGAAGTTGACCTTCTTGATATTACAAAAAAACCAACGGAAACAGATGTGGACATGACCTTTTACGAAGCAGGAACCAGCAAAGTAAAATACAATTATCTGCACACCATTAACCACCGTGGCAATCCTGATACATTGGTTCTTGACCCCGAATTAAAATACGATCTCACAGTTCATACTATTCCGCACCAGGAGAAAAAAAACATTACTATCGTAAAAGGAAAACACAATGTTATTCCACTCGATGCGCCACAGGGTTATCTGAAACTGGAACTGGAAGGGCCGATCAGTAAATATTTTCCTACCACCATTATAAGAAAAGGAACGGATATGAAAACCCTTAATGTTCACGATTTTGGAAAAACCGAAAAATACATTGTGGGAAAATATGACCTTGAAGTTCTTACTCTGCCACGCATCAATCTGAAAGATGTAGAGATAAAACAAAGCAGCACCAACACCATTAAAATACCTACCAGCGGTAGTGTTCTTTTTCAGAGACAGAACACCGGCTTTGGAAGTATTTATGTGGATGATGGAAAAACAGTAACATGGGTTTGTAACTTAAGTCCCACTTTACAAAACGAAATTATATATTTACAGCCCGGCAGATACAAAGTAATGTTCCGTTACCAATTCACTAAAGAAACGGTAAAAAGCATCGAGCGTAATTTTGAAGTAAAATCGGGACTGCCTCAAACCGTAAAATTGTTTTAAGACGAATGAAAAAATATACTTACACTGAAAAAAAAGATACACGTTCCGGTTTCGGAGCAGGACTATCAGAACTTGGAAAATCTAATCCTGACGTAGTTGCACTTTGCGCCGACTTAACAGGCTCATTAAAAATGGACGCTTTTCAGAAAGCTCACCCTGAGCGTTTTTTCCAGATTGGAATTGCCGAGGCTAACATGATAGGCATTGCCGCAGGTTTAACCATCGGCGGAAAAATTCCTTTCACAGGAACATTCGCTAATTTCAGTACTGGCCGTGTATACGATCAGATCCGTCAGAGCATTGCTTATTCTCACAAGAATGTAAAGATCTGCGCTTCACACGCCGGATTAACTTTAGGAGAAGATGGCGCGACACACCAGATCCTTGAAGATATTGGCCTCATGAAAATGCTACCGGGAATGGTAGTTATTAATCCTTGTGATTATAACCAGACAAAAGCAGCTACTATCGCTATTGCAAAACATCATGGTCCGGTTTATTTACGTTTCGGTCGTCCAACTGTTCCCAACTTTACACCGGCCGATCAGAATTTTGAAATCGGAAAAGCGGTAATGCTAAACGAAGGAACAGATGTAACAATTGTTGCTACCGGGCATTTAGTGTGGAAAGCCATTGAAGCAGGAGAAAAATTAGCGGAGAAAGGAATCAGCGCGGAGATAATTAACATCCACACGATCAAACCGCTTGATGAAGAAGCCATTTTAAAATCTATAACCAAAACAAAATGCGTTGTCACTGCAGAAGAACATCAGATGCATGGAGGATTGGGTGACAGCGTAGCGCAATTATTAAGCCGAAAATTACCAATGCCACAGGAATTTGTTGCAGTGAACGACAGTTTTGGAGAAAGCGGTACGCCAGACCAGCTAATGGTTAAATACGGACTCGATACTTCTAACATTGTAACTGCTGTAGAAAAAGTAATAGCGAGAAAAAAATGAAATTAAAATTCTTTATAGCGGCAAGTATTTTCGCTGTTACTTCATGTAATGAAATAAAAGAAGAAGATAACGTTCCAACAAGTAAAATAGAAATATTGACTTCGTTGGAAGAAACAGAAGACTCTGCAAAGAAAGAAATATCTGAAAGCGCGAAAATTATTGCAGTCGAAAAACCAATTCTTATTGCAAGAGGAACGGAGCCGGGGTGGTATGCTGAATTTACAAAAGGCCACTTACGTTTACTCTTAAACAATGGTGAGGATAGCGTTCATCTCGATCATGATTTTGCATCTATAGCAACAGAAAAAATATACAAATCAGCCATTGTGGAAAAATCTGATAAAGTCAACATTGCTATTGGAATTACAATAGAAAATAAAGAATGTACCGAAGGTGGAAGCGGTGAAAAACGCGACAGGTCTATTACTATTAAATACAATAATGCGTTATATAAAGGCTGCGCTTATCTTAATAAATAAATCCCGAATAATTCCCGTTTTGGATTCAACTCCTTCACGGTTGTTACGCAAAAAAATATTTTTTTTGCTAATCATATTCGACTCCTCTGGAGTCGCAAAGCTGCAATATTACTAGTATTTTTATAGGTAAATAGTATTCACTGACTATTTAGGTTTAAATATATTAATTAATGTCCGGAAATAAATTTGCAGAATTTATATTGTATTACCTTACCCCATATTAAGTCAGATACATAGACTAATCATCGCGACTCCAGAGGGGTCAAATGCGAATAGACTTTTAATTCTAAAATTATCACAACCCTGCCCGCGTACCGCTGAAGCTATAGCGTAGGCGCAAGGGGTTGAAATATAAACCTGAGGGTAAATTTAACGTTCCTCAATCCAAATATTTCCTACATTTAAACTTCTAAATTATTTGCCATGAGCTTACGTAACGAACAACTTCTTAGCGACGCCGATCAGAAAATTAAAGACAATAAGATCAATGAAGCTATTCATATCTTAAACGATATTATTCTCGACGATCCTTTATTCGGAAAAGCCCATAACCATCTTGGATTTATTTACGAAACAAAGATCAAGGATTATACAAAGGCTGAAGAACATTATAAAATTGCATATCAGACTGCCCCTGATTATTGCGCCATTTACTATAACTACTCTATCCTTCTTTCTACATTAAAGAAATTTGATGTTTTAACCGAACTTCTTACCAAAGCAGAAAATGTGCCAGGCATGAACAAATCTACCATTTACAACGAATGGGCCATTATGTTTGAAGCCCAGGGAGAACTTGATAAAGCCATTGATTACTACAAAAAAGTGGTCACCAGCACCTTCGACAATAAAACCCTCGACATTGCTATGGCCAGCGTGGATCGCATCAATAAAAAGAAAGCTTTTTTATCGGGTACACCAATCCAGAATACTCCTGTAAACAATGGTGGGCCGCTACCTCCAGGTATGTGATGGTGGTCTTTTAACCACATAGACACATAGAATCTAATGATCAATCCATAATTGCAGGAGTTACCCAGAGTAAAATATCCTTCGGATATTTTCATAGCCTGAATTAACACTATTGAAGTGCCGAAAGGCATTTACTATGGATAACTCCTACAACATTTCAACTTTTCTTTAAAAGCTATGTGTCTATGTGGTTAAACCATAGTATTTACATAGGCAAAAAATAAACTTCCTATAATTCACTTAGTCCAATCCTTTTTTTAACTTAGATGTCTTTAAAAATACATTGAACTATGAATCATTTTAACAGAACAAAGATCGTTGCCACCATGGGTCCTGCTACTGCCGATATTTCGGTGCTGGAAGGCATGTTCAACGAGGGGCTCGATATATGTCGTATTAATTTTTCTCACGGAGATTATGAAGCTGTAAAACACACGGTAAACAACATCCATGAACTGAATAAGAAACTCAATCGCCACGTTGGTATACTGGCCGATTTGCAGGGACCAAAACTACGTATTGGAATTGTAAAGAATAATAACGTTACATTGGTACAGGGACATGAGATTATTATCACCACCAAAGAATGTGAAGGCGACGAAAACCGGGTCTATATTACGTATCCTCAGTTTCCACAAGACGTTAAAGTTGGCGAAGTTGTTTTGATCGACGATGGAAAACTTCATTTAAGAGTAACTGATACAAATAATAAAGACGAAGTAAAATGCGCCATCGTAATCGGAGGAACCTTATCTTCTAAAAAGGGTGTCAATCTTCCGAATACAAAAATTTCATTGCCATGCTTAACCGTAAAGGATATCCGTGATCTGGACTTTGCTTTAGAACACGATTTCGACTGGATAGGATTATCATTCGTGAGAAGCGTGACCGACATTGTTGAATTGAAAGAAATTATCCGTCACCGTAATAAACGTGCAAAAGTTATAGCTAAGATCGAAAAACCGGAAGCCATTAAAGAAATTGATAATATCATTGATGTAACTGATGGCATTATGGTAGCGCGTGGTGATCTTGGAGTTGAACTTCCAATGGAACAGGTTCCCCTTTTACAGAAAATGATCGTGCATAAATGTGTAGAGATTGGTAAGCCTGTTATCATTGCTACCCAGATGATGGAAAGCATGATCACTTCTTACACACCAACACGCGCTGAAGTAAACGACGTGGCCAACGCGGTAATGGACGGTGCCGACGCAGTAATGCTCAGCGCTGAAACATCGGTAGGAAAATATCCTGTAAAGGTTATTGAAATGATGAGAAGGATCATTACCCAGGTAGAAGAACTCGATACAATTTATTACAAAGAACATACACCGTCTATTAAAACGATTACTTATATCACCGATAGTATTTGTTATAACGCCTGTTCATTGGCGCATCATGCCGGAGCTCAAGCCATCATCAGTATGACCAATAGTGGTTACACTGCTTTTAAATTGTCTAGTCACCGCCCAAAGGCACACATGTTTATTTTTACCGATAACCAATCTTTGCTTACAACTTTAAGTCTTGTATGGGGCATTCGGGGTTTCTATTACAACAAATATGAAAGCACCGATGAAACCATCAACGATTTAAAAGCGTTTATTAAGAAACGTGGGTTCGTAAAAGATGATGATCTCGTAATCAACATCGCCAGCATGCCTATGAAAGAAAAAGGAAGAACAAACATGATGAAGCTGAGTTATATTAACTAATGTGGCTCACCGCCCCAAATATAAAATGTGTTCATGGTTTTTCCACAAGAGAAGGAGGAGTTTCGAAAACGCCTTTCGATTCACTTAATCTCGGAGGTTCGGAAGATAAAGAAGAAAATATTTTAAGAAACAGAGAACTCTCTTTAAACCAGTTAGGTTTATCTATTTCAAACTTATGCAACCTGAAACAGGTTCATGGAAATAAAGTGAACATTGCCGCTCCCGGAAAACAGGAAGGCGATGCGCTCGTGAGTAAAGAAAAAAAACTTGTGCTTGCTGTAAGCATCGCGGATTGTTATCCTGTTTTATTTTACGATGAAGTAAATAAAGTGATTGGCGCCGCGCACGCTGGTTGGAGAGGAACCGTTGGTAAGATAGCTGAAACAACGCTTGATAAAATGGTAGAGCTTGGCGCTGTTGCCAGAAATATTCAGGTGGCGATCGGACAAGGCATCTGTCAGAAAAATTTTGAAGTTGGAAACGAAGTGATCGAGCAATTTGAACAAAACGGATTTCCATCTTCGTGCTGGAAAGACCGCCATGTTGATTTGGTGGCCTGCAACCGTTTCGTGCTTGAAAAAAATAATGTTCCTTCAGAAAATATCTGGACAATGAACCGCTGTACTTTTGAAAATGATTTCTTCAGTTATAGAAGAGATAAGGGTATTACCGGAAGAATGTGGGCCATTATATCACTGCAATAGAATTGAAAAAATTAATTACATATTTGATCGTTTGTCTTTGCTTCATTCTTAAATCGCAGCAGACTACGAATTACGTCCAGTATGTTTTCGGAAAATCGGTGATCAATCCCGCCGCGTCAGGAACTAACATCAATCAAAAAATTAATTACATCTTCGGAGCCAATCGTCAATGGGTAGATTTTGATAAGGCGCCCAAAGCAACGTTCGTCAGCGGCTCTTACACCATCCGTCCGCCTCGCAGCTATAGTTACTGGCAGAATATAGGTTTTCTTGTGGAGCGTGATCAGAGCGGTGTTATGTCTAACAACGGCGTATACGGAAGTTACACCATTCACATGCTCCTAAGAAAAAACCTTGTTGCTTCATTTGGAATTTACGCAGGAGCCAGAATGTTTTTTCTCAGCCAGTATGCTATCGACCCTAACGACCCAATCGCGAGATCGGATGTATTTAAAACCCTTGTTTACCCCGATCTTATTCCTGGTATGAGATTATCCAACAAAAGATTCTTCTTTGATATATCGGCAAGACAAGTGAGTATAAATAAACAGGAAGATTTCAAAGGGAGAGGGCTCGGCGGACCAACGCGACTAAATCCAACTATTTTCGCTGCGTACGGACGAGTGTTTTCAATTAACGATTACATGATCATGATGCCTTCTATTGGTGTGAACATGGCCATTTTAAGTGTTCCAAGCATAAATACTACATTGATGTTTTATTACGCCAACCGTTTTGGTTTTGGAGCTGCCATGCGTAATGCAAGTTTCCTCAGTGCCATTTTTCAATTCAGAATATTGGAAAACCTTTCTGTAGGAACTTCGTATTCCTACAGCATTAACCAGATTGGTTTTGCGGGAAGAAACAGTTACGAAATTATGGTTGGGGTAGCGCCAATGGGTTTGGGAGAAAAACATGTTAGAGGCAGGTCCGTTGCAAAATGTCCCGCGCTTGATTTTTAGAAAATGAAAAAGATTACCATATATCTTTTGTTGCTTGTTTGCTTTTCGGCAGGTGCTCAATCTGTATTTCAGCGCGTAAGAAACGATCTTTCGCCAAAGAACATGGCCATTCTCGATTCCTGTACCACATGTAAATATTGTAAAGACAGTGTCATGTATTACCGAGCCCTAATTTGTCTTAAACAAAATAATATTGCCGAAGCGAAACTGATCACAAAGGACCTTCTGAAAACCTACCCGGATTTTTACGAGGCGCATTTTGTGAACGGACTAATTTATTTATCAGGAAAAAATTACGGAAAGAGTGTGAATGAGTTCAGCTCGGTACTTGCTAAAAACTCAAAACATATTAAAGCTTTGTACAACCGCGCACTTGCCTTCGGGCTTATGGAAGAGTATGATAAGGCCATTGAAGATCTTACAGCCTGTATCGCCCTCAAACCTATATACTCGCTGGCCTATTACTCGAGAGGTTACTGGTACGAATTTCTTGGAAATTATCCTGCCGCCATAAAAGATTATGAAAACACCATTAATCTCGATCCTAAAAATTACGATGCTTACCTGGGCCTCGCATATATTTACCAGGGATTAAAAAGTAATACCAAATCCTGTGAAGTTATTAATAACGCCATTAAAGCAGGTTCCCAGATTGCGGAAGAAGTAAAGGACAACTTTTGTAAGTAATTTTAAATTATAAATGGTGAATGTTAAATGAGATTCGCACCATTTAAAATTTATAATTCAACATTTATCATTTCTTACCAGTGCTCCCAAATCCCCCCTCTCCTCTTGCCGATTCCTCCAATGAATCAACCTGCTGCCAGGAGATTTGTTCGTGTTTTGCTACAACCATCTGTGCAATTCGTTCGCCGTCGTTAATGGTAAAATCTTCGTTCGATAAATTCACCAAAAGAACTTTTACTTCGCCACGATAATCCGCGTCAATGGTTCCAGGTGAGTTTAACACCGTGATACCGTTTTTGAATGCCAATCCACTACGGGGACGGATCTGCGCTTCATAACTTTCAGGTAATTCTATAAATAATCCGGTTGGGATTAATTGTCGCTGTAAGGACTTTAAAATAATTGGCTCCGAAATATTTGCTTTAAGATCTAATCCCGCTGCTAATGCGGTTGCATATTCCGGTAAGGCATGTTTGGATTGGTTAATGACTTTAACTGTTAGTTTTGCTGACATTGGCGCGGAGTTTTTTCAGATTTGAAATCTCCAGCTTATAAACCAGCCATGCAAACAGTATTACCAACAAATTATTCAGAATAACCTTTACGAACGTATTTTCCATTCCGCCATAAATGAAAGAAACAAAATACAATCCAAGCGAAAGAAATGTATAAACAAACATGGCCCTCAGATTATATCTGATCGGAAAATATTTCTGTCCAAGAATATAAGATAATATCATCATGCTTGCATAAGCCGCCAGCGTGGCCCAGGCGCAGGCCACATAAGAGTATTCAGGAACAAAAATAACGTTGATCGTAATTGTAATAACGGCGCCAACAATCGCAATCACAGCGCCGTATTTTGTTTGTCCGCTCAATTTATACCAGATAGAAAGATTGTACACTACCCCAAGGCATAAATTCGCTAACAGAAGTATAGGTACAACTGAGATTCCTTTTCTGAATTCCACGCCAATGAAATATTGAATCCAGTCGAGGTTCATTGCGGTTCCGAGAAAGAGAAAGAGACAAAAAATAACGAAGTACTTCATAATGACTGCATAGGATTTTTGAGAATCTTTTTCTTTCGCTTTCCCAAAGAAAAAAGGCTCGGCAGCATAACGAAAAGCCTGGATGAAAATGGTCATCAGGATCGCGATTTTGTAACATGCGCCGTAAATCCCTTGCGCATTCTGAGCGGCTGATTTATCTGTCATTAATTTTTTAAGTATAATCCTGTCCAGTGTCTCATTCACCATCCCTGCAAGGCCAAGAATAATCAATGGCCAGGCGTAACTCAGCATTTCCTTCAAAAGTTCCATGTTGAATTTAAAGCTGAGAGCGAGAAATTGTCTGCTTAAAAAAACAAGTGTGAAAACATTCGCGATCAGGTTGGCAAGAAAAGTATATCCAATCCCGATTTCCGGATTATAAAATGAAGCAAAAAAATTGTCTTCGTTATTGAGATAGGCATTGCGACAAACCTTCACATAAAAAATTGTAAGACCAAAGTTGATAATCACGTTGCTTAATTTCAGAAGTGAAAACTGCAATGCTTTGTTTTCGGCCCGCATATTGGCGAATGGGATGGTCATGATTGCGTCAGTCGCGATGATCAGCACGCTCCAGATAATGAATTGTGTGCTGTAAACAGCATTCGGTGTAGATAACGCGCCTGCAATGGACGAAGAGAATGCAATCAGAAGAAGCGAAAAAACAATGGAAGATAACAGGAGAGATGTAAGCGCAGTATTAAATACTTCCTTTTTATTGTCAAGCTTTGAATTGAAATTAAAGAAAGTTGTCTCCATCCCATAAGTAAATATTACATTGAGAAAAGAAATGTATGCGTAGATCTCACTATTGATACCGTACTCGGCCGGAGTGAATGCTTTAATTGTGAGAACAGGTGTAAGCAGGTAATTTAAAAACCGGGGCAAAATAGTTCCAAGGCCATAGATGACCGTTTGTCCTGCCAGTTTTTTAATGCCGCTTGCCAATTTCCGTGTTGCTGGAACTAATAAAGTTAAAGAATATGGGAAGAAGGTTCTTTGTTATAAACGTAAGATATCAACTTTGGATTGTAGAAAGGATTCCAAACTTTGTTAAACCCAAAATTTACGGGGAAACAGGAATAAAGACCTGCTGGAACGGCTTGCAGCTAATTCCTTTCGTTTATAGCATTCAGGGTATGTTTTTTTCGTAGAGTAAAGAAATTAAATCCAAAACAAAAATGAAAAAACTAATTTCTGCAATTGCTCTGGTAACCTTGAGTCTTTGCGCTACAGCAGCTTCGTTAAAAGTTGAACCAGGTATTACCATGTCCAATCATGATTGGAAAAAATCAGAGAAAGGAAACTGGATGGGTAATAACAAAGTATGGTATAAACTAAACAAGAATGATAAAACCATCTGGATGTCTACCGACGGAAAAAAATGGGATAAAGCAAAAGACAACATGTGGCAGTCAAAAGACGGGAAATGGGTAAAAATCAACGATGGTAAAGTCGTTGAGAGTGGTGACAGTGGAAAAACATGGACCGAAGCTTCGGACTGGACATGGGAAGGCGGAAACGGTATGTTTTATAAATTCGACCTTAGCTGGGATCTTTGGGAATCTAAAGGTTAATTAAGCAGATAATCGATAAAAAAGGCCGGTAATATATCCGGCCTTTTTCTATTTGTTCATTTCTGAAATCTGATCTTCAAGGATCCTAATTCCTTCTTCGAAACTGTGAGGATTGTATCCAAGATCTTTCCTGGCTTTGTCGATGATAAAACCTGTTATTGGCGGACGTTTGGCGGGCTGCTTAATGTCGGAGCTCTTACTTGGATTGATAAGCGATTTATCAAGTCCGTAGTAATCCGCTACTTTCTGAGCAAGTTCAAGAATGCTGTAAAAATCTTTTCCTGAAATATTGTAAATGCCTTTAGCTTTTTTCTGCACAATTAAAATACAGCCATCTGCCAGATCTTCTGCTAGCGTAGGAGTACGAAACTGATCGTCTACTACATTTATTTTCTTTCCCTGTTCAAGGTTTGATTTTACCCAGAGTACAATATTACTGCGGCTCATATTGTCTACAATTCCGTAAACAAGAACCGTTCTTGCGATAGCCCAGTCGAGTGACGAAGCCTGAACAACTTTTTCGGCAGCAAGTTTACTTTCTGCGTAATAGCTTAAAGGATTCGGTTTCTCATTTTCGTCGAGCGGACCATGAGTTCCATCAAAAATAAAATCGGTGCTTAAATGAATAAAATGCGGATTATATCCTGCGTTTTCTTTTTTTAACTGTGTCAGAGTGTTTACCTGGTGTTCCACCGCGGTAACATTCATGGCCCAGCAATTTTCTTTTTCAGTTTCGCAGGCGTCAACGTTGGTCATTGCAGCTGTGTTGATCACCGCATCGGGTAAATACTTTTTAAAAACCTCTTCAACGTTTTGCTTATTGGTAATATCAAGCGATTCGTAAATATAACCATCTCTTTGTACCAGGCGGTTCTCTCCACGCGCCGTAGCTATGAGTTTTATTTTGTCGTTGTTTCGTAATTTATATACGAGTTTTTGTCCGAGTAAGCCGTTAGAACCTGTAATTAAAACTTTCATTTTTAAACTTATTTTTTGAGGTAAAGCGCCGCGCTTTTTTCAAGTTGTTTGAACCATTCCTTACCGTATTTGCGAATGAGTGGTTCTTTCAGAAATTTATAGACAGGAATGTCAAGTTTTTTTCCGCAATCGCAGGCAGGTTTACAAACGTCCCACTTATGATAATTAACTGCGTCGTAATTTTTATAGGGTGTAATGCGAACGGGATATAAATGACAGCTGATTGGTTTTTGCCAGTCGATCTTTCCTTCTTTGTATGCTTTTTCAATGGCGCATTTTGCAGTTTTGGTTTCATCAAAATAAACAAACGCGCATTCGGCGCCTTCACTTACAAGCGTTGTTGTATAATCACCATCACTATCTATTTCGTAAGCGCCATGTTTTTCAATGGCTATAATACCTTTCTTCACCATGTAAGGTTTTACTTTTTCAAGAACAGATTCCAGTACTGGAAGTTCTTCCTTATCCAGCGGCGCTCCACTGTCGCCCGCAACACAGCAGGCACCTTTACAGGCATTTAAATCGCAAACAAATCTTTTATCGAGCAGATCTTCACTCACTATTGTTTTATCTATTGCTATCATTGTCTTTGTTCTGCTTCAGGTGTTATTTCCTGCTCTTGTATATTCTGTATTTTTTGTATCAGTCTTAATTCTTCAAGATCTTTTTTTCTTATCACAAATGTTTTGCTCCAGTCATCGTGCCAACCTGTTTCGCTGAGGCAGGAGAAGCCTTCGAAAGGAACAGCGCGTGAAATGGACCGGATAAATATCTGTTTAACTGTTGGTTTGTTTCCGTATTCATCCACCACTACCCTTTTCAATATGGCTTTTGCAGGCGTGGCCTGCATTGTAGCTTCAAAGATAAAATAAAATAACGGGCGGATTAAAAACCAATTCAACAAAGAATCATAAATCCTTACCGTGTCAGGGTCAAGAGAAACTGTACCTCCAAGAATCACAACAACAAAACCTATCACCAGTCCGATCATTAATCCAAAAATTGTGACAAAGATTTTATCAAGAAGAAAATGCCCGAACCTGGCCCAGCCACTTACATAATTAACGGGCTTGAATCTTACAAGTTCTTTCTCTACCATGGTATCAACACCATCAACTTTTTCTTTGCGTTGCGCCTTGTAAGTTTCCCTGATTTCGGTGATCTTGTGCATAGTGGCGAAGATATTAATTTATCGCCATATTCTGGGTCATGTATGAACCCACGTATTTTTCAAGAATGGCCCGGTAATTACGGGTAGTTTTAAAACCTGTAGGGCCCGAAAAAAACTCGTTAAAGAGAGCTTTGTGCTGACTACCTTTTGGCATGATGAATGCCAGTTCTTCCTTGGACTGATTGAGAACTTTCTGCATTTTGAGAAATTTCTGTGGATTGCTTTTGAGGTAAAACCAGAATTCAATAGCGTCAACATACGCGAAATTGAGAACATTTTTCGCGATCTCATCAAGCATTTTTACCTGGCTGGTTTGATTGTTTATTTTCAGATCCTTTACATAAGTCTTTTTAAGTTCATTGACATACTTGCTTAGATTTGTTCCAGGAATTGTAAGCGCGGTCATACTTCCAAGGCCTTTGATAATATCGCCAGAAGTTTTTGTTTTGATATCGGGGGCGTTTCCATTCGTAATACAAAAGGCTACATTCTTCAGATAGGCAGCGGAAAAATCGACTTCTTTTGCCTTCTCGGGAGTAATGGTTATGGCCCCGAGCCCTATTGTGTTTTTGGAAGCTTTTCTGGTGATGGAATAAAACAGATCGAAATCGCTGAACGAGTTGTATTTCACTGTAATATCCATCTTTTTATTCACTTTCAGCCACATGGCATATTCGTTAATAATATCAATTTCAATCCCAACGGGTTTGTTATCCACAACGTTCGAAAAGGGCGCCATTACATTGTAATTGATGTAGAGGGTATCGGCGGCCTGCGCCGAGCTCAGCAAAGAGGTCAACAGGAACAAAAATATAAATGCAGTTTTCTTCAACTTTAAAAAATGAAATTATCTAAAAAAAAGGGGCGGCTTTTTGCTTTGTCAAAGTTTTATAATCATTGCCTTGTTAATAATGAAGACAAGGTTTTTGATGTCAAAACCTGTACTTTTTGTACTGGAAACCAATTCCCGTACCATTTTGCATTTTTTATTCCCAATTATTTGAAAAACTACCATAAAAATGGTATTTTTGTATAGAAATTAGAATTAATCTAATTAAGAATAAAGAGTATAAATAATTTAATATCAATAAGTTATGATAACTGTAAGTGAAAATGCCAAGAATCATGCCATCGAATTAATGAAAGCCGATGGAACGCCTGAAGGGGCTTTTATCCGTGTTGGTGTAGAAGGAGGCGGCTGTAGCGGACTTTCATACAAACTTGAGTTTGACAATGTAATGAAAGAAGGCGATCAGCAGTTCGAAGATAAAGGAATTAAGATTGTAGTAGACCGTAAAAGTTTTCTTTATCTCGTAGGTACCGAACTCGAATATACCGGCGGACTAAACGGAAAAGGTTTTGTATTCAACAATCCTAACGCTTCACGCACTTGCGGCTGCGGCGAATCCTTTTCTGTCTAATTCAAAAGAATTCAATTCAAAAGTCAAAAACCGACTCTTTTTTTGAATTCTGACTTAAAAATTTTTGACTTGATATAATGAGTAACGAGATTTTAGAACAACATATCCAAAGCGAATATAAATGGGGATTTACTACCGACATTGAAACCGAGACTTTTGCTCCCGGTCTTAATGAAAATGTGATTCACGCACTCAGTAAAAAGAAAAACGAACCAGAGTGGCTGCTTGAATTCAGGTTGAAATCATTCAAAGTGTGGCAAACCATGAAGGCCCCTGATCATTGGGCGCATCTTCCTTACCCGAAAATAGATTTTCAGGCCATATCTTATTATTCTGCCCCAAAGAAAAAACCTGAAATAAAAAGTCTGGATGAAGTTGATCCCGAACTTTTAAAAACATTCGAAAAACTCGGTATTTCTCTCGAGGAACAAAAACGTTTAAGTGGAGTAAGTTCTAATATTGCAGTTGACGCGGTGTTCGACAGTGTTTCAGTAAAAACAACATTTCGCGAAACACTTGCAGAAAAAGGAATTATTTTCTGTTCGTTCAGCGAAGCCGTTCAGGAACATCCCGATCTTATTAAAAAATATATGGGCATGGTGGTGCCTCATACCGACAACTATTATGCAGCATTGAACAGCGCCGTTTTCAGCGATGGTTCATTCTGTTACATTCCAAAAGGCGTTCGTTGTCCGATGGAACTTTCCACTTATTTCCGAATAAACGCCAGTGGTACCGGTCAGTTTGAAAGAACACTAATCGTAGCCGATGAAGGATCTTATGTTTCTTACCTCGAAGGCTGTACCGCTCCTCAACGCGATGAGAATCAGTTACACGCCGCTGTGGTAGAAATTATCGCCCACAAAGATGCCGAAGTAAAATACAGCACCGTACAAAACTGGTATCCCGGTGATAAAGATGGAAAAGGCGGTATTTACAATTTTGTAACAAAACGTGGAATTTGTCTCGAAGACAATTCAAAAATTTCGTGGACGCAGGTAGAAACCGGATCAGCCATTACCTGGAAATATCCTTCGGTGATTTTAAAAGGGAACAACAGTATCGGCGAATTTTATTCGGTAGCTGTTACCAATAATAAACAGGAAGCGGATACAGGAACAAAGATGATCCACATTGGTAAAAACACACGCTCTACAATTATCTCCAAAGGAATTTCGGCAGGCGTAAGCAATAACAGTTACCGTGGATTGGTTCAGATAAGAAAAGGAGCCACCAATGCCCGTAACTTCTCACAATGCGACAGTTTATTAATGGGCGACACTTGCGGCGCGCATACTTTTCCTTACATAGAAATTAAAGATAAAAGCGCAGTTGTTGAACACGAAGCTACAACCAGTAAAATAGGAGAAGATCAGTTATTCTATTGTAAACAACGTGGATTAGATGCCGAAAAAGCAGTTGGATTGATCGTGAATGGTTATTGCAAAGAAGTACTGAATAAACTACCAATGGAATTTGCCGTAGAAGCGCAGAAATTATTAGCGATCAGCTTAGAAGGAAGTGTAGGATAATGACCATCGGCTCGAATATCGATAAAAGAACAACTTATGCCCTGTACCTGTTACTGGCTGTATTGTTCTATTTCATTTTTTTTCACAGACTTTCAAGTTTTCATATCAGGGCCTGGGACGAATCAGTGTACGCAGTAAATACATATGAAATGATGGAACGAAATAGTCTTTTAACTCCGTATTCAAACGGACAAATAGATAATTTCGCCGGGAAACCTCCACTATTTTATTGGTTCCAGATGATCAGTGTAAACCTATTTGGATTCAACGAATTCAGTGTAAGATTGCCAGCCGCTATTTCAGGCGCTTTAACCGCCTTAATTTGTTTTGCTTTTATAAAGAAACATTTTTCTCTTATTCTTGCTGTTACAACAGTTTTAATACTCATTACTGCAAAAGGTTTTGTTACGTTCCACTCGGCACGAACAGGCGACATGGATTCAACCTTAACGCTGGGAGTAACAGGCTTGCTATTTTATTTTTATAACTATGTTTCATCCGGCAATTCGCGTAATCTTATTTTGTGCCTGTTATTCCTGATGATCGCCTTTTTTGTAAAATCATTTGCCGCACTCTTTATTTTACCGGTTATGGCAACCTTTCTTTTTTTAAAAAGGAAAAATATTTTTAAAGAATCTTTATTCTGGTTATCGCTGCTTGTTTTCGGAACTGCTCTTGGTCTCTTTTTATATTCAAGGGAAAAACAATTACCTGGTTATATTTCAGATAATTTTCTTCGTGACATTAATAGAACTTCAAGTATCACAAATGTTGACCATGATAAACCTTTTGATTTTTATTTTAATAATCTTTTCCTGGACAGGTTCCCATTATTTATTGTTTGTGTTTTACCGGCGCTCATCTTTGCATTAAAGGAGGAAAATAAAAAACTGAAAGATTTTATCCTTCTTAATTTTTTCTCAGCACTGTTTATTCTTTTATTACTTTCATTTTCAAAAAGTAAATGTTTCTGGTACGATATGCCCGTTTTCCCGATGTTATCTGTCGTAAGCGCTTATTTTTTATGGAAGCTTATTACCCTGGTGTTAGATTCCCTTTCTCTTAAAAATATGGTGGCTCTAACGCTTTCATGCGTTTTTATTTTCCCGGTGTATTTCGCCTGTAAAAGATCTTTTAATAACGATATCGCGAATGATGGACTCGGACGCGCAGAGGTAGTAGCCGATTATCTTCATAAGAATCGTGATAACCTCAAATACGACAAACTATCCGTGGTGAACGAATATTTCATTGGCCCACTTTTGTTCTACAAATACAGCCTGAAAGAGAAAGATAAACAAATTACGATTGCTTCGGTTGATAAGCTGGACAAAGAAACTGTATTGCTGACCGGGAACGATTCAATTAAAAAGTATGTTCAGTCCCATTATGAAACTGAAGTACTTGAAAACTATAAACACGCTACTATTTACAAAATAAAACAACCAAAAATTTCTTAAAAACAAATGATATCAATTAAAAATCTACATGCGTCGGTTGACGGAAAAGAAATTCTCAAAGGAATTAATCTCGAGGTAAAAGCAGGAGAAATTCATGCGATTATGGGTCCTAACGGCTCAGGAAAATCAACCCTGTCGAGCGTACTTGCAGGAAAAGAAGATTATGAAGTAACAGAAGGTGAAGTAACATTTAATGGTAAAGATCTTTTGGATATGGATCCTGATGTTCGCGCCAAAGAAGGATTATTTCTTGCATTTCAATATCCGGTAGAAATTCCGGGGGTTAGCAATATTAACTTTTTAAAAACAGCGCTCAACGAAAAACGTGCCTACGAAGGTAAAGGTCCTGTCGAAGCAAAAGATTTTCTTGCTCTTGTAAAAGAAAAACAAAAGCTGGTAGAACTCGATGGTAAGCTTGCCAATCGTAGTGTAAATGAAGGATTCAGTGGTGGCGAGAAAAAAAGAAATGAAATTTTTCAAATGGCCATGCTTGAACCAAAACTGGCCATTCTCGACGAAACAGATTCAGGTCTTGATATAGATGCCTTACGCGTTGTTGCCAATGGTGTAAATACTTTGAAAACAAAAGAGAACGCTTATATCGTCATTACTCACTATCAACGCTTACTGGATCATATCGTTCCTGATTTCGTTCATATTCTTTATAACGGAAAAATTGTAAAGAGCGGCGGAAAAGAGTTAGCCCTCGAACTCGAAGCAAAAGGCTACGACGAGGTAAAGAAACAATTTGAAACAATTTAATTATGATTGCGGAGAAGACGAATACTGCACAACAAATCATTGACGCTATCAGTCCTAAGGCTGGTAAAGTTGGTTTTATTCCCGATAACGTTCTTACTAATGCCATGTTGTATCTTGAGAATAAAGGGATTCCAACTAACAAACACGAAGATTATAAATACTGTAACGTTGATGCAATCCTGAAAAAAGAATTCAAAAACATTAAGCAGGAATTAAAAACCATTTCTTCTGTAAATGAATTTAAACTCGAAGATACTGTAACACTGGTTGTGGTAAATGGAAATTATTCAGCCGAACTCAGCGATAAAATTGTACTGAAAGGATTACATATTAATTCCCTCAACAATCTTGATGCAGAAGGCAAAAAACAAATTGCTTCCATTGCAGATGCCGAAAGCGACGCGTTTATCGCGTTGAACAGCGCGTTCAGCGGACAAGGATTTCATTTAAAGATCGAAAAGAACGCGCAACTCCAGATTCCCTTACACGTTATCTATATTTCTTCCTGCGAAGGAGAAGCATTGGTTAATCCAAGAAACATAATTGAGTTGGAAGCAAATTCAGAAGCTACCATTATTGAGCATCAAATCGCTTTTGGAACAGGAAAAACATTTACCAATTTTTTAAGCGAGAAAATTGTAAAGGAAAATGCAAAGCTAACGTCCTACTCTATTCAGGATGAAAAGGAAAACGGATTTTCAGTGAACACCAACCAGGTAAAAGTTGAGCGTTATGCGAAGTATGATAACACAACCATTACGCTTAGCGGACAATTGGTGAGAAACAATCATAACGTGGTTCTTGCGGGAGAAAACTCAGAGGCCCACCTCAACGGTTTATTTATGACTGGCAATACTCAGTTGGTGGATAACCATACTTTGATGGATCACCAGGTGCCAAATTGCGAAAGTAACGAATTGTACAAAGGTGTTATCAATGATAAAAGTACTGGCGTGTTCAACGGCAAAATTTTCGTCAGAAAAGACGCTCAGAAAACCAATGCCTACCAGAGCAGTAAAAATATTCTGTTAAGCGATGATGGTACCATTAACACAAAACCCCAGCTCGAAATTTATGCCGATGATGTGAAGTGTTCACATGGAACATCCACTGGAAAAATTGACGAATCGGCCATGTTTTATCTAAATGCAAGGGGTATCAGCAAGGAGAGTGCGAATCGCATTCTGTTGAATGCTTTTGCCGGTGAAGTAATCAATAAACTCGAAGTGGACAGTGTAAAAGAATACGTGGAGAAACGATTGGGATTTTAACAGATGTTATTGAAAGAAGAAACACATATTTTGGATATTGAATCTATCAGGGCCGATTTTCCGATCTTAAGCCGTAGGATCAACAATTATCCTCTTGTGTATTTTGATAATGGTGCCACTACTCAAAAACCTAAACAGGTCGTTGACGCTATCAGCCATTATTATTCAAATACGAATTCAAATATTCACCGCGGTGTTCACACCCTTAGCCGCGAAGCTACAGAGGCGTTTGAAACAGCGAGAAAAACCATCGCGTCACATTTTAATATTAAGAACGATCAGCAGATCATTTTTACAGCTGGCACAACCGATTCTCTCAACATTTTATCGAACGGATTAACACAATCTGTTTTAAGGCCGGGAGATGAAATTATTTTATCTTCTTACGAACATCATTCCAATATTCTTACCTGGCAATTATGGGCAGAAAGAAATAGCGGAAAACTGAAAGTGATTCCTTTAAAAGATGATCATTCGCTCGATTATTCAGCTCTTGAAAATTTAATTACACCAAAAACAAAACTGATCTCCGTTGCCCACGTTTCTAATACCCTTGGGTTGATAACAGATCTCGATAAAATAAAAACGCTTGCAAAAAAACACAATCTGATTGTGGTTATTGATGGGGCACAATCGGCGCCACACATGAAAGTGGATCTTGAAAAACTCGATGTCGATTTTTTCGTCTGCAGTGCCCATAAAATTTACGGTCCAACCGGAACAGGCATTTTATATATGAGCGATAAATGGCTCAAACAATTGCCAACAACTAAACCCGGTGGTGGAACTATTAAAACGGTGACTTTCGAAAAAACAGAATATGCCGAAGGCGCTTTACGCTTTGAACCCGGAACTCCAAACATTGAAGGTGTCATCGGATTTGCCACGGCAATTAATTACCTGAACAGATTCGGAATAGAAAAAATTCATCAATATGAAACGGAACTGGTGAATTATGCACAGGACAAACTTGCCGAAATTCCTGAGGTGATCGTGTATGGAAAGAGCAAAGAGAAAGCGGCGGTAATTTCTTTCAATGTAAAAGACACCCATCCTTTTGATGTGGGAACTTTGTTGGATAAATATGGCATTGCTGTAAGAACCGGCCACCATTGCACCCAACCTTTAATGAATTTATTATGTGTTCCGGGAACAGTGAGAATTTCTTTCGGGATTTATAATACAAAAAGTGAGATTGATTTTTTTATTGAGAAATTAAAGAAAGTAATTACGATGTTAAAATAGTCACTGGACTTACGACTAATGACAAAGGATAAATGACTGAGATCTTGGGCATAGAAAACGAAATAACTGAAGAATTTGAACTGTTTGGCGACGACTGGGAAGGAAAATACGAGCACTTAATCGATCTTGGAAAATCATTGCCGAAAATTAAAGAAGAATATAAAACAGACGAAAATATTATCCAGGGTTGCCAGAGCCGGGTATGGCTTCACTCGGAAAAACAAGGTGATAAAATTATTTTTACTGCAGATAGCGACGCCATCATCACAAAAGGGATGGTAGCTTTAATGATAAGGGTGTTGAGCGATCACACCGCAAAAGAAATTATAGAAGCAAAATTAGAATTTATAGATAAAATAGGATTAAAAGAGCATCTCTCCCCTACCCGAGCGAATGGATTAGTGAGCATGATAAACAGGATGAAGATGGATGCAGTTAAGTTAGTTTAAAATTGGTTAAATAGATAAAAATGGTTTAAAAGCGAGCAGTATTTTAGCTACTAAAAATGGCAAAAAATTTTGAAAGCCTTGAATGCTGGCAACTCGCAATACAACTCGATAAGGAAGTTTTTGAATTGGTAGAACAAAGTAATATACAACGCTATTTTTCTTTAAGAGATCAAATGCTTAGGTCAGTAGGATCAATTGCAGATAATATTGCTGAAGGGTTCGAAAGAGGAGGTAATAAAGAATTTATCCAGTTTTTATTTATATCAAAAGCATCTTGCGGCGAATTACGATCTCAGATCCATAGGTGTAAAAATCGGAATTTAATTGATGATGTAACTTTTGATTTGTTCTACAATAAATGTAGAACTGTGTCTGTAAAGCTGAGTAATTTGATTACACATCTAAAAAATTCAGGAATCACAGGAAATAAGTATAAAATAAGTGGCTGTTAAACCACTTTAAACAATTTAAACAACTTTAAACTATTCTCGTAATGAGTGCAATAATAATAACAAAGAACACTGAATTGATGCAGAGAGTGATCGATGAGATCAAGACCTGTTTCGATCCCGAAATTCCGGTAGACATCTGGGAACTTGGTTTGATATATGAGCTCGATCTTAATGAAACCAATGATTTAAAAGTGGTGATGACACTTACATCTCCTAATTGTCCTGTTGCAGAATCGTTACCTGCCGATATAAAAAACAAATTGCAATTAGTCCCCGGAATTAATTCTGTAGATCTGAAATTAACTTTCGAGCCGCCCTGGGAAAAAGAAATGATGAGTGAAGTGGCACAACTCGAATTAGGATTTATGTAACTCTAAATATTTAAAGCCGCAGATTTAGCAGATTAACACAGATATAAATCCGCAAAAATCTGTGTAATCTGTGGCTGAAAAATTAACGGAATGGAAAACGAAATCATAAATAAAGTAGCAAACAGCGGTTTAATTACCATTGACCTCAGCGAATTTAAAACTGAAGGCGAGCGTGTTTTGTTCGATATTAAGCCACTGCTTTTCCACGAACTTATTCTGAAAGAAAAAGATCTCCGCGATTTTATCAAAACCAACGACTGGTCGGTATATAAAGACAAACTTGTTGCTTTAACCTGTAGTAACGACGCTATTGTTCCCACCTGGGCCTATATGCTGCTATCCCTCGCCCTCGAACCTTACGCGAAAAAAATAGTGTTCGGATCTTTACAGGATATGGAAAATTTATTATTCGCGGAAAAATTGGCTGCACTCGATGTTTCCAAATACAAGGACGCGCGCATTGTCATAAAAGGCTGTGGCGACGACCCTGTTCCATCCAACGCTTATATCCATATCACTAATCTTCTTAAACCTGTTGTAAAAAGCATCATGTACGGCGAGCCCTGCAGTACCGTTCCGCTTTACAAGGCCCCGAAGTAGGTTTTTAAAGAAATTGTCGTTAATAATTCCTTAATAACCACACGTAACCCCGGCACTAAATTTTCGTTATTTGTACCGATGAGATCTATCCTCAGAATATTTTTGCTTTTATTTGGCTTGTTATGTTTTACCGAAACCGCAAACGCGCAGGTGAACAATGAAATGTTCAAACAAAAAAAGGAGCGTAAACGTATGTGGCGCTGGTGGAAACCAAACCGCGAAGCTTATAATCCTTATCTTAAACAAAAAGGCAAGAAAAAGATCAGCGCGCGAATGGCCAAAGGCGACCGTAAAGAAATGCGCCGCCAGAAACGTATGGCCAGAAAACAATTACGGAAGAGCAAGAAAAAATTCGGTTCTAAAGGATAACCAATTTTCCCGTGCAATCAAGCCTGGATCGTTTGTATTTCAAAATACCTGCATATACGTGTTGAACTCCACTTAGGCCCGAATCATCCAAACGCAAAAGTATTTCGCATGAATCCGATTGTCATTGACAATCTATAACCAAAAACACCTTTGTTTCTCTGCTTCTCAGTGATAAAAAAACTTCGTGGTAATATCCGGGATTATTTATCCTTCTTCTTTTTACTGTATTTACCTTTTCTCCAGGCATCAATGAATTGAGCCCAGGCGATTGGGTTCAGGAGAGATATACTGGGCGATTGTCCCACCGAATAAACCTTGGTGTAATAAGCCTGCATAGCGTATTTATAATTTTCGGAAGCGCTCGCAGTCTGGTTTCTTTCAAGATAGGTCCTTGCTTCACTCTTCAGGTTTTTATCTGCACGGTCAATATCAGTATCGTTAAGATCGAGGGACATGAAGGCACGTTTAAATTCCTCCTTTGTTGGCCAGGGGTAAACTGTTACCTGGTCGAGTTGTACTGTATCTTTTGTAAGAACCTGGATAGCGTAATAATATTTCTGTTTAAGTGTATCGGCAATTTTATAGGTCCGGTTCTTATGGCTCAGGGAATAAAATTCGAGTTCATCGCCGGGGTTTACCACCAGGCTAAAAAAACCATAGAAATCTGAAACAGCGCCACGTTGCGTGCCTTTAATAAGGATAGAAACAAAGGGTATGGGGGTAAGGCTGTCCTGATCGAGCACAACTCCTGAAAACTGGATCAGGGAGGCATGTTCGGGCTTTGTTAAAGGGTTTTGTGAGGTTACCGTCTGGGAAAAACTCGTCCCTCCAAGAACCAGAAGTGCCATTATTAAGAATTGTTTCATCAGTTAAATTTAAACATACTTTCTAAGTAATATTCTGCTTTAACAAAAATTAAGCTACCTTTGTAATACTTGAAATGCTCATCCAATCTCCAGTGGGCAGATCATTAAAACAATTAAAATTCAACCAAATGAAATCGCTTTTCTACATCATCGCGTTTTTATTATTGTCTGTTTTGTCCCCCTCACAAACCCGTGTCATTAAACCAGTAAAAAAAGCGTATCCAAAAACAACCAATTTCGGAATAAGCGCCGGACTTACCAGGAGCGTGCTTTATCTTAATCGCAACGTAAAAGAAAACAACGACGCAACAGGTTATACTTTTGCCGCTGTTTATGGAGGTAAAAAAATAGCAAGGCTCAGCCTGGAGTATACACATTACAAAACAATTAACATTGCGCCAACATGGTATGACATTAAGGCCAATACCATTGAAGCGAACATTCATGTGATTGCACGGTTTAAAAAAACACATGCCTATTTTTATCCCATTGCAGGGCTGAGCTATAACATGTTCAGCGGATATTTTACAGGCAGAAACGATTTTCTTAACCTTTCGGAGAAACATCCAAGGAACGCTGTTATAAGCACCAATTGGGTTGGACTAAACGTAGGAACCGGTTATGAATATTTTATTAAGCCAGTAAGTTTTTTCCTCGACTACAAAATGCGTATAGGATTTTCGGAAGGAAAAAATCTTAACATTATGGATGTTTGTTTTACTTTCGGAGTCAGGTATAATCTAAAGGTTCCTTCCATTTATAAGATTTTCAGTGGTACACGCAGCAGATATGTGCTGGATACTGACGATCCGGAAAATTAATTTTATGGATGTAGTTTACAACTATTTTTCAAGGCTACAGGATTTTCTAAATAATTATCTCCCGGTAAAAAACCCGGTGTTGATTCTGGCAGTTACACTTCTTATCATTTTATTTTCGCCGCTTTTATTCAGGAGATTCCGGATCCCAGGAATCATTGGGCTTATTCTTGCGGGAATTATCATTGGTCCAAACTCGCTCCACATCATTGAATCCACCAATAGTTTTGAATTACTTTCCAAAACCGGCCTGCTTTACATCATGTTCCTTGCGGGTCTTGAAATAGACATGCATGAGTTCCGGCACAACCGTAACAAAAGCATCGTCTTTGGAGCGCTTACGTTTCTTGTGCCTATAACCATCGGTTATTTTGTTTGCATTTATGTATTTCATTTTTCGTTGTGGTCCTCTGTATTATTGGCAAGTATGTTCAGCACGCATACATTGCTAAGTTACCCCATCGTGAGTAATATGGGAATTGTAAAGAATCGCGCCGTACAAATTACTTTTGGCGGAACCATTATTACCGATTCTGCCGTTCTTATTCTCCTTGGTGTTATCACAAATGTTGTTACCGGCGAAATCAACGGCATCTTCTGGATGCGCGTCATTATCTCTTTATCGTTATTACTTTTTGCCACGCTTTATCTCTTACCAAAAATAAGCCGCTGGTTTTTCAGGAACATTGAATCACAAGCCAGCTCACAATACATTTACGTTTTAGCAGTGGTCTTCATTTCAGGATTTCTGAGTGAACTCGCCGGAGTTGAACCTATCATCGGAGCGTTTCTTGCAGGATTAGGATTGAATAAAGTTATTCCCAACAACAGCATTCTCATGAACCGCATTGTGTTTATTGGTAATACATTATTTATTCCATTCTTTCTCATCAGCGCGGGCATGCTTGTTGATCTGAGATTGTTTTTCAAAGGAGGGAACGCTCTTGTATTTGCGGGTGTTTTAAGTGTTGTAGGTATTGTTACAAAATACCTGGCCGCATATCTCACTGCCCTCATCTACAAATACAACAAATGGGAGCGTAACATTATTTTCGGGTTAAGCGTATCGCATGCCGCTGCAACTCTCGCTGTAATTAAAGTAGGATTTGATATTGGTTTGTTCGATCAGAATGTGATCAACGGAACAATAATCCTCATTCTTATTTCCTGCCTCGTGAGTTCATTCGTTAGCGAAAGAGCGGCGCGTAAAATTGCGGTTCAGGAAAAAGAAGTCATAAGAAAAGGAGCCGACAAGAACGAACGCATTTTAATTCCTGTAAGTAATCCTGAGAACATTCAGCGATTAATCGACTTCGCGCTTCTGATCAAGGATGATAAATCTACCGAACCTATTTATCCTTTATCGATTGTTGAAGATGATGTTGACGCCGATGAAAAAATAAACGTTGTCAGAAAAGTAATTGAAGGCGCAGCAGAACAGATTGCGAGTGGAGATAAAAAAGTGGAGATCTTAAAAAAAGTGGATCTTAGCATTGTGGATGGAATTGCGCGTACAGCCAAAGCCTACAACATCACCGATATTTTAATCAGTTATAAGGCGCAACAGGGAACTTCCAACATTATCTTCGGGACCATTGCCGATAATCTTCTCAGCAAGACAAAACAGTGCGTTATCATTTCAAAAATACTTCAACCCATTAATTCATTTCACAGGGTTGTTGTTGTTCTTTCTCCCAATGCCGAACTCGAAAACGGTTTTTTCAGGATCTGCGCCAAAATAAATATTCTTCTTAAACAGATCGGTCACGATGTGTACATTCATGGAACAGCGGATACCCTCAACGATTTCTGTATTGTGATCAACGATAAGAAAAGGGCTTTTTATAATTATGTAGAAGAGAAAAATTTCGAACATTTTTCGCCTGTACAAACTCCGAAAGAAAACGATCTTTTCATTTTATTAAGTGCAAGGAAACAAACTGTAAGCTACGATTTTCATGTGGATGATATGGCTAAAACCCTTAACAAGAACAATGAATTCACAAGCTTCTCGGTATTCTATCCGGAGATCAGTAAAACTTTACACGATGGCCGTATCAGTGATATGACCACCACCGTTATTGAGCAGCGTATCGAAAAAATAAAACATGTTACCGAAAAACTTACCGGTATCTTTAAAAAGGACGAAACCGACGAGAAAGAGTAGAAAATTTCCCGAAAATTAGCGTAGATTTGAGCCCTTATCTGTGAACTTCGACTACACGTATATCATTCTTTGGGGAGCCATTATTTTTGAACCAATGACCATTCTCACAAACATGTTCATTGGAACATTCTGCGCCTGGGCATTCCTGAAAATACTACGTCAGAAAACACCCCTGGCAACGCAATGGAGCTTTTTCTTTTTAATGATAGGCTTAAGCAGTCTTATTGGCTCAATGGCTCACGGCGCGCATTTTCAGCTGGGAGAAACATTCTTCAGAACCACTGTTTTTGTTATGAACGCGGTTTCTCTTATAGCTATTTATTTTTGCTTTAAAGCCGCTAATACTTATTTTTCTTTAGGAAGGAAAGAACCTAATAAAATGGTAAGTTATGGTGTAATTGCCTGGATAGCGATTCTTCTTGTTCTCACCTTCATACAGGGAAATTTCCTGCTTATTAAAATCCATGCGGGAATAGTACTCACTTACTCGCTTATTGTTCACATCATCACGCATCGCAAAGGCCGGGCCGGAAGCGGCTATATAGCCGGAGGAATTTTGATTTCGTTTCTGAGTATTGTTGTGCATTCCATTAAATTATCTGCTCATGAGTATTTCAATTATAAAGATATCTCACACATCATCATGCTTATTTCATTGATGTTCATTTATAAGGGGGCGATGATCATATTAAAAAACAGGAAAGCCTGACCTGTTCCTTTTCTTTACTGGTTTACCGTTAAAAAACTCTAATCATCTTACGATGTGGTTAAATAAACATACTTTTAAGTGTGAAAACAGTAAAAAAAATAATCCGGATCTTTATCCTTATTTTCATTTTATCCTACATTGCTTTCGACATTTTTATCTATTTGTGCTCTAAGGATGATGACATTCAGGTATACATTAGTCATCTTGTTAATTGCAATAAAACAGATGAAGACAGCATTCCCTCTAATTTAATCTCGGCTTATGAAAAAGTTTATCCTGGTTCGCTTGAAGTCAATGCCTGGCCCGATCCAATATGGTATTATTTTACTTGCGAAAAACATTATCCGCAAAAAGAGCTGGCAGCGCACATTCATATTATGGAGAAAAATTCAATTCTTCGCGGGCTTCAGGCAATTTCAGTCATTAATCAGATTGACAACAGACTCTCCAATAAACAATGTATATATGCGCATCTTAATATGATGGATTATACAAACATGGCGATAGGACTTGATGAAGCATCAAAGATTTATTATAACAAAACAGTAGAAGAATTGTCTGATAAAGAGTGCCTGGAAATAGTAATCATGTCGCGGAATCCAGCATTGTATAATAAGATCCGACACCCGGAGATTTTAGAAGAAAAAGTAAAGGAATATCTGAAATGAAATTAAAACTCATCGTTATACGAAGCACTAACATTCAACAGTTATCTGAATTTTATTCTTTATTCGGATTAAGTTTCGAGTATCACAAACATGGTAATTCGCCTTATCATTATTCAGCCATATTAAATGATACTGTTATTGAAATTTATCCTCTCGCAAAATCACAAACGGTAGCCGACGAACATCTTCGTCTCGGTTTCGAACTCGACCACTTCGATGAAATCATTTCGGAATTAAAAATACGAAACACAGAATTTGTTTCTGAGCCTGTTCAAACAGAATTTGGTTTTATGACAATTGTCAAAGATCCTGATGGAAGGAAGATTGAAATTTATAAAAACGATAAATTTTAAATTATGAATGTTGAATGAAACCACTGCATTCATTTATAATTTAACATTATCCGGCTTTTCACTATCTCGTCCCATCACTTGCCTCAATCCTTCCCACGATCATTTTCATTAAGTCAAAAATTATTGTATCTTTATTTTATGCGGTTCCTGTTCCCCATAATTGCTTCATTGCTTTTCGCCGGCTGTTCAGAACCATCTTCCGACCTGTCGCAGCAACTCCTTACTAAGCATTGGTTTGTTCATGGCCAATTCTGGGAACAGGAGCATAAGGCCACCCTCTCTAACGACAGCATCTCGAAATTTGAATGGAGCGCTGTTTTTTATCCGGGTGGGAAAATGAAATACTCTTCCTTCATTACACAATCCTACACCGACACCAGTGGCGTGTTTCATCCTTCGGGCGAACGCTTCACTGATCATGATTATTCTTATGAAATAAAAAATAATATTCTTAAAGTCACTAAACGAAATGATAGTTATTACCTGTTACTTGTTCCAAAGGCTGATAGCACGTTTGATATTATCTCGATGAAGGAATCGGAGTTTAAATAGTCAATGCTGCTTGTCCGCGATGTAATCCTGACGAAGGAAGGATCTCCTCTAATGTCACCGTAAAAGCCCAGATCCCTTCCTTCGACTTCGCTCAGGACAAGCTCGCCTCAGGGATGACAGTTTGTATTGTAAGTAAGTGGGGAGAGTGGGTCTTAGAACTTATAATCCTTATAATCTTTACTGAATTCCCCCTCTTCAAACTTAGGGTTCACCTGCAGGTAGTGATAGTTGTATTCTTCGAACAAACCTTTATCATCCTGAATTTTGATGCTTATAGGAAGATGATATAACTGATCGATATATAATGTTACTGTTTTACAATACCAGGTTGGTATTTTAATCACTTGTCCCTTTTTAAGAATATCGAAATAATCATTGAACTTCTTATTTTTTTCAAGGATCATGTATTCACTCACATAAAATTTTCTTGCAATACTCGTAATACTTTCACCTTCCTGAACTGTATAATCTGTATAACTGAAATCTTTATTATTGATGGAAACCTTGTAGCAGGGCCTGTTATTGATTCTTTCTTCACCTTCCAGCTTAAAATACTCATCGAACTTACTGTCAATTTTGGTCATGCTATACTCAATAATACTTCCGAAATAATCGTAGCCCATTTCGTTAAGTGTATGATGCTGATCCTGGCGCATGAGATCGCCCATAGGATCAAGATTTAAATTGAAATAAGGAAACGAATTTGGTTTTACCAACGCGCGTCCTTTATTTTTCCCCTGCAGCCAAAGTACTTCAATGCCTTTAATGTACAGGTAAATCAAACGTGGGTTCCTGTTGAACTTAACGGCGCTTTCGTAAAAATTAAATCCTTTTTTACCGCGTTCGGTAATTTTAAGATGGTATTTTAATCCCTTAACTTCTTTAATGGATTTTATACATTTAGTCATGATCTCCTTACAGGTTGGAGCTACTTTTGTTTGCGAAAAAGCGAAGCCTGAAAGGAAAACAAAAAGAACTATGAACGGGAGTTTTTTAAACATGTTTAAATCGTGACGCAAAAATAGTATAATAGCTATAATTCTTAACAAAAACTTAATATTTTTCGATTAAAAAGATTAATCCTGCTGAAGAAAATCGTGTGCCAGTCGTTCGGCTTTAGCGCAGGCTTCTTCGAGTTTTTCATTAAGAATGGATACATCGAACAGTTCCGCGGTTCTTAATTCATTTTCGGCTTTGGAAATACGTCTTGCAATGCTTTCAGCGTTATCGGTCTGCCTGCTTTTAAGCCTTTCTTCCAGTATTTTTATACTTGGCGGCATCACAAAAATGGCCAGGGAATTCTGTTTGAATTGCGATTTAAGGTTGAGTCCGCCTTCCACATCAATATCAAAAATTACCGCTTTACCTTTGGCCCAGATACGTTCTACTTCGGCTCTTAAAGTACCGTAATAAGTACCAGCGTAAACCTCTTCCCATTCCAGGAACTCCTTATTGGCTATTTTGGTTTTAAATTCCTCCTGGGTCATGTAATAGTAATCTTTACCGTTTTCCTCAACACCACGCTTTGGGCGACTGGTTGCTGAAATGGAGAATTCAATAAGATCGGGATAAGTTTTGAGCAAATGACGTACAATGGTGGTCTTGCCAGAGCCTGAAGGGGCTGAAAATATCAGTAATTTTCCGCTAAGCATGCACAAAGATAGTAGAATATTGTTCCCGTAAAATGCTTCTTTAAAATAAAGTTAAAATCCCATAAAACGCCCTGTTATCACATTCTATTGCCACTAATAAATTAAATTATTCTAATCCTCCGTTTTCACGTAATTTTGCGGTGCTATGACGAAACATCTCCTCCTCATTCTTTCCCTCATTATCTCCATGCATTTTTTTGCCCAGGGACCGCCTGCCGGTAAAGGGGGCGCGGATATGATGAAGGCTATGAAAGACATTAAGGGCCGTGTTTACGGAAAGATCATTGACGCCAAAACAAAAAAACCTGTAGAGTATGCTTCTGTTGTGGTGCTTTGGTACAACAAAGATAGTCTCATGGGTGGATCGCTTACCAAAGAGAACGGAGAATTTGCTGTTGAAAATTTACCTGCCATGGGCGGCTTCCGTTTCAGGGTAACGCAGATCGGTTACAAAAAATTTGAACAGAAAATATACATTCAGCTTCCCAATAAATTGGAACAGGACCTTGGTGATATTAAACTCGATCTCGATGAAAAAGTTCTTGATGCTGTTGAAGTCACTGCCGAAAAAAACACGGTGGTTATGTCGATAGACAAACGCACATACAATGTTGATAAAGACATTTCTGCCAGAGGAGGAACAGCTGCCGATGTATTGAAAAACGTTCCCGGTGTTACTGTAGATGCCGATGGAAACGCTCAACTCAGAAATCAGAGTCCTACTATTTTTGTAGATGGCCGCCCTACCAATCTTACGCTTTCCCAAATTCCTTCCGACCAGATCGACCGTATTGAAGTGATCACCAATCCTTCCGTAAAATATGATGCAAGCGCCACGGGTGGGATTCTGAACATTGTAATTAAGAAGAATCTGAAGCCGGGTTATAACGGAATGCTCATGTTGTACGCAGGAACCGGCGACCGCTATGGCGGAATGACCAACCTCAATGTGAAACAAGGTAGATGGAACACATCTCTCATGTATTCCTTCAATCAATCCATCAACAACACCGACGGATATACAAGACGCACGCAATTAGACAGCCTTAAAAATCCTTATGCTTATTTTAACCAGGAGAACAACACACATTTTAAAATGATGTTTCATTTCGGGAGACTGGGAATTGACTACAATATCAATAACCGTAACACCATTTCTTTAAACGGAATGATCATGGCCGGAGATTTTGATACCGACGATAATCAGAAGTATGAGTTGCTTGACAAGGACAAGAAGAAAATAATTTACGGTGACAGGCTCAACGAACAAAAGGCAGGTTTTCAGAGTTACAATACTCAGTTACTTTACAAAAAAACATTTCCTAAAGCAGGAAAAGAACTTACAGCCGATGCCAGTTTTAACTATGCTACAGGCAAGAACGGCTATCTCTTTACAACATACACTCATCTTGATCCCGATACTATTTACATTCCTAATTCCTATCAGAAAAATGAAGCAACGAATTATTCAGGTCAGTATACTTTTCAGTTAGATTATGTTGATCCTCTCAGTGAAACACGAAAGTTTGAAGCGGGAATAAAATCCTATTATAAAACGTCGCTTGCAACTAATATAACGTCGAATGCTTTTGCAACACAGGATAGTTATACCCGCGACAGTGTTATGAGCAACCGCTACCTCATCGACGACATGATCAACGCAGCATATGTGAACTACAATGCAAAAACATTCTGGGACATTTCTTACCAGGCAGGATTGCGTTTTGAACAATCGTATTACAAAGGAAACATACTCGACAAAAAAACATCATTCTCTTACAACTATCCTTCATCAGCGGAAGACATTCTTAAATCTGTTTTTCCGGGAATTTATTTATCAAAGAAAAAAGGAAGTAATGAATTTCAGTTAAATGTAAGTCGCAAACTTCAGCGCCCAAATTTCTTCCAGTTAATGCCGGTGGTTATGTTTGCCGATAAACAAAATTACAGGATCGGAAATCCGCAGTTAAAACCTGAGTTCAGAAACATCAGCGAACTCAACTACAACAGAATATTTTCGAAAGGGAGTTATCTTGGGTCAGGATACTTCCGTTATGAAGAACAACCGATCACCGACGTGGCGTATCCTTCGGTAGATGATCCGAACGTGCTCGTAAACACGACTATTAATGGTAAGGACGCGATACGGTACGGAATGGAGCACACTATTAAATACACTTTCTTTAAAAACCTCGACGTAACTTTTAACGTAAATGCTTTCTACATTTACATGAGAGGAAAAATTGTTGCAACCGAACCTGAAGTCACTGCCGAAGGCTACGCTTACAATGCAAAAACAACTCTATCTTATAAATTCCCGAAACAACTTACCCTGCAGGTGAATGGTAATTACGAATCGCCCCGTATTTTATTATTAGGGGCCAGTAATGAACTGTATTCGATGGATGTATCGTTAAACAAAATGATAAACATGAAGTGGATCTTTAATGTTACACTCAGCGATGCCTTTAACACAAGAAGAATGGGGGCGCATTACGAAACACCTTATTACATACAGGATCTTAGCAGAAGAAGAGAAACACGTTTTGTAAAATTTACTGTAACATACCTGTTCGGAAAGATGGATGCCTCTATCTTTAAGCGTGGAAAACAATTGAAGAGTCTGGATAATAACCAGGGTAACCAGGACGGACTTGATTTCGGAAAATAATTCTTATGGCACATCACATCAATATTGAAGGAATAAAATTATACGCCTATCATGGCTGTCTTGAAGAAGAAGGAAAAATTGGCGGCAACTACATAGTAGATGTTTACATGATCACCGATTTTACCGAAGCGGCCAACACCGATGATCTTACCAAAACCATTGACTACTGTACTATTTACGAGATCAGCAAAAAAGAAATGGCAGTAAGGAGCAAACTCATTGAAGAAGTATGCCAGCGTATTTTCAAAAACATTCGTAGTACTTTTCCTCAGCTAAAAAATCTTCATGTAAAGGTTACCAAATTTCTTCCTCCCATGAATGGCGATGTTGAGAAGGTGAGCGTGGAGATAAA
>JAJONO010000097.1 GCA_021323535.1 Bacteroidota bacterium | reverse complement strand
GTATGAAGAATATGAAACACCACCGGAATGGTATAGTTTGCCGGGGCAGATAACATTTTACCTGCTATTGACTTCTTGTAATCGATATGCTGCGTGAATGATTGCAATTTTTCATGAGCTTTTTTAGAAAGGCTGCTGGCTTCCATTCGTTTTTTCATGACGATATCGGTGCCGCAATGTTTTTCCTGCGCTGTAATGGCCGGGGCCAGAAAAATAAGAAGGTATGAAAGAGATTTGTATATGTTCTTCATATACCAAATATACAAAAAGGAGAGTTGTGTTTTTGAAGAAATGAGGGAACGAAAAAAGCCGTTCGTGTAAAAACAAACGGCTTCGCTTATTAGAAACAATAAATATTATTTGTGCGTTTTTTCGCTGCTCACAGTAAGTTTCTTACGTCCTCTGGAACGACGTGCAGCTAATACACGGCGACCATTTGCAGAAGCCATACGCTCTCTGAACCCATGTTTGTTTTTTCTTTTGCGTTGCGATGGTTGAAAAGTACGTTTCATTGTATTTAAATTTTAAGTGTTAGTATTTTTTAAAACGGATTGCAAATATACGTTCATTTTCGAATCTGGCAAAATTTTCGATCAAAAATCGGTGAAATCAGCCATTTCATTACAATTTTATGACAAGTTTGACCATTTTAACTACTAATTTTGCCTTTTATTATGGCAAAAAGAGGCGGCAGAGGGCGCGGACCTGAAAACTCGGATACTGATGAACTTCCAAAAGCGAAGTTGAACTGGACAAATTTTAAGAAATCGTTTCGTTTATTTTCATACCTGGGCAGGCATAAATGGAAATTTATGATGGGTATGTTGTTCCTGGTGGCTTCGGCCGGCATTGGACTTGTTTTTCCTTTAAAAGCCGGGGCGCTTTTCGGATTTTTGAGCGATACTCATCTTGGCCAGACTGAAAAATACGAGCAGCTCACCGAACTGGGTATAACTTTATTCTTTATTCTGCTTTTCCAGGGATTTATTTCTTTCGGAAGGGTTTACTTTTTTTCACAGGTCACCGAAAATATTCTCGAAGGACTTCGTAACGATACTTTTAAGCGTATCATTCAAATGCCAATGGGGTTCTTTTCAAAAAACCAATCGGCCGAACTGAGTAGCCGTATGGCAACCGATGTGAATGTTATATCAGAAGCATTTACTGTAAACATTGCCGAAGTTATCAGGCAAACTATTGTTGGCATTGGAGGTTTGGTGTTAATGATCATTAATATTGACTGGAGCATTGCTAAATGGTTTGTGTTTGTAATTCCACCTCTCACCATTGTTGCAATTGTTTTTGCGAAGAAGATAAGGACCTACTCAAAAAATTTCCAGGAAAAAATTGCCGAAGCAAATGTGATTGTTGGAGAAAGTATTACAGGAATTACCAATGTAAAAACTTTTACCAATGAAGCGAAAGAAGTAGAAAAGTTCAGCAGCAAAACCAGCGACATTAAAAAATTTGGTATTAAATACGGAATTTTCAGAGGAGCATTTTTTGCCTTCGTGGTTTCATTTGTATTCGGAGCCATGTTTTTTATTTTATACCTGATGGTAAAGGCTGTAATAAGCGAAGATATTACGGGAGCCGAATTCGGAAAGTTTATGATGTTGTCGTTATTCGTCGCCGGATCTCTCGGTGGATTACCTGAACAGATCGCATCTATTCAACGCGCGCTTGGAGCAACGGATCGTGTATTTGAACTGATTGATGGCGATATTGAAAATATTGATCTTGTACAGGAAAATCTTCCCGCAAAACATTCTAAAGGAGAGATCGAGTTTAAAGATGTGTCATTCAATTATCCTTCTCGTCCTGATTTTGAGGTATTGAAATCCATTTCATTTAAAGCCATGTCTGGCGAAACTGTTGCCCTGGTAGGAAGCAGCGGTTCGGGAAAATCGACCATCGCCAGTTTAGTCCTCCGTTTTTACGATCCGCAAAAAGGAAATATCGTTATTGATGGCATTAACAGCAAAGATATTTCTCTTACCGAATTACGTAAACAAATTGCCCTGGTTCCACAAGATGTTATTTTATTTGCAGGAAGCATTAAAGACAATATTGCTTATGGGAAACCCAATGCGACGGATGCAGAGATTGAAGAAGCATCGAGAAAAGCAAACGCGTTTGACTTCATTAATTCGTTTCCTGATAAATTTAATACGCTTGTCGGGGAGCGTGGCATTCAGTTGTCGGGTGGGCAACGCCAGCGTATTGCCATTGCGCGCGCGGTTCTAAAAAACCCAAGTATCCTAATTCTCGATGAAGCTACCAGTAGCCTTGATAGCGAAAGCGAACACCTGGTTCAGGAAGCGCTCGATAAATTAATGGTTGGCCGTACAAGTATTGTTATTGCTCACCGTTTGGCTACGATCAGAAACGCCGATAAAATTGTGGTATTGCAAAAAGGTGTTGTTCAGGAAACAGGCACGCATCAGCAATTACTTCAGAACGAAGAAGGATTTTATCACAAGCTAAGCAAAATGCAGTTCGAATTATCATAATAAGTCAGAAGGAGTCAATTCAAAAGTCAAAAGAAAAGCTTATAGTCATCTAAACCTCTTTTGAATTCTGACTTAAAAACTTTTGATTTTTACATTTCTACCGCTTCTATCTTATTTTCTTTAAACGTAAAATATTTCGTTGCAATGGCTCTTCTTCCCTCCAGGTAACTTTTGTAATTCTCCGAAGCGTTTTTTCTTTCGGTTAAAACAGTATCATAATTACCGTTAAGCGCAATAAGAAGTTCTGTGCTTTCGCGCACCGCGTGGTTTCCCCCATCGGCCGCTGTGATATAATCCACCATTTTATTCTTCACGCAATAATCTGCGAAAAGGGGGTTGTATTTCTGGTTGACTAATATTCTGAGTCCGCACACCTCAGCAATGCCAAGGTCGAGTACATCATCAAAAAAATAAGCGACCTGTTCGGGTTTAATGTTTTCTTTTTCGCAGATATATTTCAGCGAATCCAGTTTGTTAGTGGCAGTTTTAAAAAAAGAATAATGAAAACATTCGCGCTTGCAGAAATAAAACGCTGTTTCGTTTTTTTCGCCACTAATGATGGCTGTTACCGGCATTTCCTTTTTTTGCAGGTAACATGAAAAGCGTAGAAGATTGGTTCCCATGCTGTCTACTTCACTGAAATTGCTGCTCGCGCTTCCATCTTTGGTAACGGCTTTGCTACCGTCGTTAAACACGCCGTCCCAATCGAAAATAATTGCTTTAACGTTCTGCAATTTTGTTTTTATTTCATCGAGCGGTGTAATAAATTTTCCGCCGAGCGCTAAATATATTCTTTCGAGTTCCTGCATAAAAAAACCCCTCTTAAAGAAGGGTTGAATTTTGATTTAAGATTTAAGGTCCTGTATGTCCAGCATTCCTACTGGTTTGCCGTTGTCGGTAACAACAATCGTATCAACATTTGTTTTCTTGAATAAAACATTCGCGTCGTTCAATAATACGTTTCCTTCAATAGTAATAGGGTCACGGAATTCAAGGTCGCTTAATTTCTTATTCAATACATCACGTCCTTTATCCACTAATAGTTTTCTCAGTGAGCCATCGGTGAATACACCTTTAATGCTTCCGTCTTTTTTCACCACGGTAATTGCGCCGAAATTGAACTCGGTCATTTTTATCATGGCTTCGGTAAGCGGAGTATCTTCTGTTACGATAGGGTTTACACCATTGATGGCTTCTTTTACTTTTACCATCATTAAACGCGTATCCATAATAAACTGGTCGGTTCCAACAGTAGTGAAATTATTTTCCGTCAATCCTTTTAAAATTTTAAGTGGTACAGTAATGGTATGAACACCTATGTTAATGGCATTTCTAACGTGTTCTGCGGTTCTTACCGATGAGAACATGATCTTTGTATCATAACCGTAGATATCCACTGCATCAACACATTGCTCAACGAGGGCAAGAGCATCATGACCCTGATCCTGTAAACGGCCAACGAGCGGGCAAACATATGTTGCACCGGCCTGCATGGCCATGTAAGCCTGCTGTAATGTGTAAACCAGGTGAACGTTTACCAAATAACCTTTGTCGCGCAGCATTTTACAGGCACGTACGCCTTCGAGAGAAACAGGGATCTTAAAAACTGTTTTCTTGATGTCGAGGCCCAGTTTAATCTGGCGCTCTGCTTCCGCAAGTACTTCTTCGGCCGTATTTCCAAGGGCTTCAATCTGGAGAACAGGTACCATTTTGCTGAGTTTTACAATGGTTCCGTCAATATCAGTAATTCCTTCTTTCTGCATGAAAGTAGGCGTGGTAGTTAATCCATTTAAAAAGCCGAGCTTAAAGCCTTCTTCGATTTCCTTTAAGTTGGCTGAGTCTAAGTATAATTCCATAATAGGGTTTTCAATTAAAGTGTAAAGAAACACAAAAAAAATGAATAATCAGTCTAAGGATTTGAACACAAAAAACCCCTTATAGAAGTCTCTATAAGGGGTTTTTTAATTCCGGAAAGAAAAATTATTTAACTACGAATTTTTTAGTGGTAGTATTGTTTCCTGATTTAAAAGAAGCAAAATAAACACCTGATGGAAGAGATTCCACATTCAGGTCCACTTTGTTTTTACCTTCTGATAAAACAACTGCTTTTTCGTTTACCACAGCTCCTAAAGCATTATAAACAGAAAGTTTGCCTTCTACCGCTTTAACTGAATTAATTCTGATGCTTACATTATCCGTTGCAGGATTAGGGAAAAGATCAAGCGATGTTAAAACAGAAGTATTGTGATTTAATCCCAATGCCTGGTTGTAGTGAATGATTACCTGAACCGAGTCGTTCGCATCAGCTGTGTTTTTAAAGGTGTAGCGGATTTCGCTGAAACCAACAGTAGCTGCTTCATCAAGATCGGCAATTAACATGTTATACTGGCCCGACAATTGCGATGCGCTTTGGCCGGCGTTTAATGTCAAAGGAGTTGGCGATTCAAATGTCTGGTCGCCATAACAGGTTCCTGCAAAACAAAAATAAGCAGAAGCGCCGGTATGAAGGTTTTTATCGTAACGAATAGCGTTATACGATTTTTGTGAAGCACTTGTGTTCTTTATATCAAACGTAATTTTTGTGTTGGCTGAAGCAGTAGTGGTTCCAACAACGATCGCATTAGCAGAAAGTGTTGCAGATCCTTCAACATGTGTAAGTTGAATTGATGACTGCGAAAAACCTTTCACCGAAACAACAGCAAGAGCAATAAGTAAAAATTTTTTCATGGTTTAAGTTTTATAAAAGTCCCGCTCCCAATATGGAAGCGGGACCATTACAATTAATCAGTTATTATTTAGTTACAGTTAATTTTTTAGTAACAGAACCTTTGTCAGTGTTTAATACTACGTTGTAAACACCTGTAGCAAGATCACTTGTATTTAAAGCAACTTCATTGATACCAAAAGCTAAAGACACATTGATGGTTTTAACAACCTGTCCTAATGTGTTGTAAACTACAATCACTCCTGTTTGTTCAAAAGCCGAGTAGGTTTTGATGGTAGCAGAAGTGCTTGCAGGATTTGGATATACATCGAAACTTACAAGATTCTGGTTGTATTTTGTAAGAGATGTTGGTCCGCTTAAGTTAACGTTATCAACATAAAGGTTGTTACCATAATCGCTGGTAGCTTTGAATTTAACAAGCACCTGTGCCTGGTTGGCAACCGAAGCTAAGCTCACAGCGGCATTGGTCCATTGTGCAGCACTAGGTACAAAATTACCAGTAGTCGCCGGAGCAGTTGCTAAACCTGAACCTTGTTTGGTCCATACATTTGTCCAGTTCTGACCACAGTCAGTAGAAACGAGAACATCTAATTTATCGTTTTCTGAACTGTATTGAGCGTATGCATAATCAAAGGTAAGCATTGGAGTTGCAGAAGTTGTAAGATCCATTGGAGTGATGAAAAGATCATCGTTATCACCCACGTTTGAGTTGTTATAGAAATCGTATTTCGCGCTTCCTGCACCGCCATTACCAACTGTAGATGAGCGTGACCATGTTGCGGTTCCGCCGTTAGGGTTAATCATCATCCAGTCATTTGGAGGGAACGTAGTTGTTGTAAAAGGTTGAATTACCTGACCTCCCCAATAAGATGTAACGAGGCCAAATGCCATAGAACCGTTATTGTTAGCTGTGTTAATATCTCCACCGCTAACACTTGAAATGCTAACAGAGAAAGTGTGTTGTCCTGTAACAGCTGTGTAGGTTCCAAGAGTTAATGCAGTACTTGTTCCACCTGCAAGGTTACCAGACCACATAACCTGGGTCTGAGCAACACCATCAATATAAGGTGTGATAGTTGCAGCAGTAATAGCGTTAGCTCCCTGGTTCTTGAATGTAAGAACAGCAGGATCAGTATTTGTAGCACATGTAAATGATGTTAAACCTGTTAACGATACAAATTTAGCGTCGTTAGGAATAGAAGCCTTTGGCGTTCTGAAAGCCTGCATAACTTTTTTGTTTCCATCGTCTTGTACAAATCCTACAAAAGCCATTTCGCCTTTATCGTGAACATAAGAAGGAATTGCACAGTTAATAGTGTAAGTTTGGGACTGACCCATTGTCCATGTACCAGGCATTGGAGTACCCATTGAGGTTACAGCAGTACCTGTAATAGAAGTTGGATATGATTTACGAACCACATCTTCAAAGAAAGTTTCTCCGTTTGTTCCAGGAGCAGTTGGGAACGCAATTTCTCTTTCTACTAAACAAAGACGGAACATTAATGTGCCGGCTGAAGTAAAGGCAGTAGATGAAGTCACAGTTACAGTTACAACCGCGTTGTTGAAATTCGCGTCGTAAGTCTCTGACATCTGAATTGAGAAGTTAGTGGTTTGGCTCTGAGCACTTGCAATAACAGCGTTGCTGATATAGAAAGGATGATCGGAAGTTGCTCCAAAGGCCCATTGGTGCTGACCATCAAGACGACCTGAAGGAGCAGAGTTGATACCATTGGTAACTGCGTTCGTGGATGTATTCTGGCTTGGGTAGTTGTATCCTGAAGATTTATATCTCCAGTCAATCTCAGCCTGATTGGTTTTGTAAAGCGACCATGTAGCTGATGGAGCTGAAGGGATAGGAACTTGCCATTTAAGGGCAATAACCTTGGTTGCATTAGTGGCATTTAATAAAATAGCGTTTAACCCAGGATTGGTTGACGCGCAAGGCGGACAATTCTCTCCTGTAAACTCTTCAAACAGCGACATGCGTGTTTGCGCTGAAGCAAACAAACCTGTGGCGATCAATCCTAAAGTGAATAAACTTTTTTTCATGTTTTAGTTGTTTTTTAAATGGATTTAAAATTTATATTCTAACAAATATATCCAGTTTGTTTAACAATATCAACTTCATGAGTGTTAAATTTAACGGATTCTTGGCATGCTATTTATCGAAACCTGCTCTTTAAGCCACTAAGCCTGAAACACTTGTTTGCTAACGGTTTTCTTGGCAAAGCTAATTCACGAAATAAAAAACCCTGTCCGTATTTACACGAACAGGGCTCTTCTAAAATTTTAGTTTTTACTTCGTAATGACCAGTTTTCTTGAGGTTAAACCTGACTCAGTTTTTAATGATACAGAATAAACACCAGAAGGCATTCCTTCGCAGTTAATGCTAAGAAGATTTGAACCTGGATTCACCTGGTGTTTTTTAGTATAGATGGTTTGTCCTGCAATGTTTGTTACAATTACGCTGGCTTCAGAACTTTTAATGGCATTTAAACGAATAACGCTTTCAGATGCAGCCGGATTAGGGAAAATGTCAAAATGAGCAACTTCTCCGGCATTATTTTTAATTCCCGCAGGAATATTGTAATTGACTGTAAACCCAATACTATCGTTAGTGTTGTTTGTTACAAACACTTTGTAGTATACTGCATAAAGCCCGACAGTGGCGCCTTCATCAAGATAAATAGAAAACGGTTGAGCGTTCGCGTCTGAATTATCGGAGCTAGGAAAGTTTGTGCTTGTTTGCCCCGCCGGAAGAAGAATGGTGTAATCGCCAGGACCCGCGGTGTTTACATTGCTTGTAAAACACGAATATCCGAAACAAAAATAGGTAGTGGGATTAGAAGGCGTCACCGAGAGATCGAGCGCCGGATTCTGCGATAAAACAGTTCTTACCACATTAAATGTTTGCGTTGTTGCAGCGTTATTTTTGATCCTGATTTTGGTGTTAGTTTGTCCGCCGCCTGTGCTTGTTTCAACAATGGTATAACCGTTGGTAACAGTATGAGTTATTGCGCCTCCGGCATTTGTTTTATACAGCGAGAAACTTTGCGCAAAACCAAATGAAGCTGTTCCTGCAATAATTAGAGTAAGTAGTTTTTTCATGTTTTTGTTTTTGTATCCTCCAAAGCTTTATGCGATGGAGGAATGTTTAATAATTATTTCGAAATGATTAGTTTTTCTGTTCTTGAATGTTCTCCGGCCGTTACTTTTACAAAATAAATACCAGAAGTAAATTGTGAAACGTTGATACCCGAAGCATGCATTCCTCTGTTAAGGTCGGTAGTATGTGAATACACCTGAGCGCCGAGAGCATTGATGATTTTTATTGATACATTTTCCTGCTTGCCTAACATCATTCCAAGTGTTAGTTTATCATTGGCGGGATTCGGGAACAAGGATACCGAAAATTCCGTGGAAGGATCATAAGCCGTAATTCCGGTAGGACCATTATTCGTAATGCTAAGCGGCCCCGAATTCGCTGAAAGAATTTCCTGTTGTGTTTCGGTTACAAATCCTACGAGTCTGAGTTTAGACAAAAGAACGTCTGTTTTAATGGCGTCCATTTGTGGCGCCAATGGCAACTGGTTAGGGATTGTGTAGGTGAATGTTTTCGCGTACATCGATCCTGTAGTTGTATTGATAATTGGGTCGCCCCATTGACCTGTAAGTAAGTGACGAAGCATTTTGTTATTCTGATAAAGGCCGTTGTTGTCCATCATTTGCGGGTACCAGGCCCAGGCTCCATCGTGAAAATGCATAAGACTATCCTGAATAAGCGCCAGGTTAAAGTAATTGGTGCTAACGGTACTACTGCCCGTGTAGTAAGCCTGCACATCTACAGTTAATAAACGTGTTTGCGCGTCTACTGTGCCCTGGAGGGCAACGTTTACAATGGAAGGAAGTGCTTCTATTTGTGTAACGGCGCTATACCATTTATTACGGCTCATGGCAGTTCCGGGGGTTACAGTATTCTGACTGTATGCAGGAAATAAATGACGGTTCACTGTACCAGCGGGATACCCGGTGATGGTACTCTGGTTCGCAATCGCTGTTCCGAAAGGAGTTCTGAAATCAGCTTCGCCGGTGTTTGAAGTTGACCATACGCCAACGTGTATATTGATCACAAAACGGTTCGTAGGATTTAATGCTACGATCGAGTCGGCTCTTCTGTGCCCATCCGGACAATACTGGCAATGAATACCGGTAAACTCTTCCAGCACTATCTTTCTGTTTTGAGGAGCGGTACTTACAGGCAATTGTGCAAATACTGAAACAGCAAAGCAAATAGCGAGTATACTTAGTAAGTGCTTTTTCATTATGTACCTTGTTAAAAAATAAAAGCTGACCGTGAAAGCCAGCTTTTATGTTTGAATACTGTTTTTCTTATTTATTGATGATTAATTTCTCGGTAGTCGATTTCTTACCTTGAATAACTTCAACGAAATAAACTCCTGATGACAAGTTAGCGCTATTGATATCTACATAGTGAATTCCTTTTTCAAGGTTTGCTTTGTAGCTGTATACTTCTGATCCAAGCATGTTGATCACTTTAATGCTCACATCTTCTTGTTTTACCAATTCCATTCCAACAGTAGAATTTCCTGAAGTTGGATTAGGGAAAATAAAAACTGTATTTTTTTCAGATGAATTAGATTTGATTGCGGTAGGCGAGCTGTTAATGATAGTAATTGGCCCCTTGTTACCTGAAAGAATTTCCTGTTGTGTTTCCGTAACGAAAGCTACTAACTTTAAATCCTTAAGAACAACATTTGTTTGAACGCCTCCTGAAAGAACTATAGGGTATTGATTAGCGACCGTATAAGTATATGTTTTAGCAAATAATGAACCGGCAGTAGGATTGCTGATCACATCACCCCACTGTCCAGTAATTAAATGGCGGAGTACTTTGTTGTGCTGGTACATTCCATTTACATAGTTTGCAGGATACCAGGTTGAACCACCTGTCTGAGTACCATCAATACTATCCTGTAAAAGAGCAAGGTTAAAGTAATTGGTACTAACAGTACTTGTTCCAGTGTAATATGCTTCAACATCTACCGTTAAAATATTTGTTGCAGCATCAAGGGTTCCCTGGAAAGCCACATTTACGATTGAAGGTAATGACTCAATCTGCCCTGCTGCACTGGCCCAGAGACTACGACTCATGGCTGTTCCCGGAGAAGATGTATTCTGGCTATAACCAGGAAATAAATGTCTGTTGACAGTTCCTGCCGGGTAACCGGTTAAACTTGTCTGGTTAACAAGACTGGTTCCGAAAGAAGTTCTGAAATCAGGTTCGCCGCCACCTGGTGTTGAGTATCCTCCTACGTGAACGTTTATTACGAAATTTCCGTTAGGATTAGCCGCTATCAGCTGATCTGCTTTTTTATGGCCATCCGGACAATACTGGCAATGAATTCCTGTAAATTCTTCCACTACAACCTTTCTCAAGGCCGGTGTTGTGCTAGCCGGTAACTGCGCAAATGCCGAAACTGTTAATGAAGCGGCAACAAAACTGAGTAAATGTTTTTTCATTTTATTTGATTTAATTTTTTAAATTCAGAACAGTCCATCGAAGATACTAAGCAAATCACTAAAAATCAACTATTATTTTGTTAAAGGGGCCGTTTTTCGCCAGCGAATTGACTATTTTTGCGCCCCAAATGTCTCTGGTTACACATCAAGGGGGGATATTCAGCTCTTACACCACTTCCTTAAACCTATATCAGAATTACTGGTTGCAGGGTTTGAACGGATCCGCTTTGTCCTTTTTTATCCAGTCACTGCATAAAAGTTCTCAAAAATCAATGGTTCTTGTGGCTTCCGATAAGGAAAAAGCCGCCTATCTGTTAAATGATCTTGAGACTTTACTCACCGACCAAAAGATCCTGTTTTTTCCGGAGACGTATCGTCAACCTTACCAGGTCGAAAAAACCACCAATGCCAATATCCAGGAACGCACAGAAGTTCTGAACCTGATCTCAAAAGAACATTTTCACGGAATTGTTGTTACCTATCCACAGGCGCTCTCCGAAAAAGTGGCCCTGCGCCAAAAGCTCACACAACATACGCTTCAGATAAAAAAAGGCGAAAAATTATCTCTTGATTTTATCTCCGAATTTTTAGTGTCTTATAATTTCGAGCATGTTGATTTCGTGTTCGAGCCCGGGCAATTCAGTATTCGCGGAGGCATTGTAGATGTGTTCTCTTTCGCTAATGAATATCCTTACCGCGTTGAGCTTTTCGGAAACGAAGTGGAAAATATTAAAACCTTTAATCCCGCCACGCAATTATCCAATGCTTCGTTTGAATTTATTACCGTAATTCCGAATATAAATTCAAATGTGTTCAACGAGGAAAAAGCTATTATCCTCAATTATTTTAGTCCCGAAACAACCCTGCTTTTTTTTGAAGATGTAAAATACGCTCTCGATCTCTTTGATAAAAAATTCGAAAAAGCGGAACTTGCCTTCTCCAATCATCACGGAGAAATCCAGCAGCTTCCTCCGGCTAAATTATACGCGACTTCTGAAGAATTAAAAACACAGATCTCTTCTTATCCTGTTTTTGAATTCGGAATTTCATCATCGTTTTCTTCCGAAAAAATAGTTTTTGATCAACAGCCGCAGCCTTCTTTCAATAAAAATTTCAGTTTATTGATCAATAACCTGAAAGAGAACCGCGCCAAAGGTTATACTAATTATTTTCTCACCGATAATTCAAAACAGGCCGATCGCCTCATCAGTATTTTTAATGACCTGCTTGCAAAAGAACACCGTACTTATGACACTTTAATTTCTCATGAACCTGTAAACATTCATGAAGGATTTATCGATCACCATTTAAAAATTGCTGTTTACACCGACCACCAGATCTTTGAACGTTATCACCGCTTCAAACTCAAGGAAGCAAAACACAATAATGCCGAAGCCTTTACGCTCAAAGAATTGCTGATGCTGAATCCCGGTGATTACGTCACACATATTGATCATGGTATAGGGCGTTTTGCGGGATTACAAAAGTTACTCATTAACGGCCGCGAACAGGAAAGTGTAAAGTTATTGTTTAAAGACAACGACGCGCTTTACGTGAGCATTCACAGTTTGCACCGCATCAGTAAATTCAGCGGAAAAGAAGGTCATGTTCCCCGCGTAGATAAACTGGGAAGCACCACCTGGAGCACACTCAAACAAAAAACAAAACGTAATGTAAAAGAACTCGCTTACGATTTAATTAAGTTATACGCCGAAAGAAAATCGAAACCGGGACATGCTTATCCGCGCGATAATTATCTCCAGCACGAACTCGAAGCATCATTTATTTACGAAGACACACCCGACCAGGTAAAAGTAACTGCCGATGTAAAGAAGGATATGGAACGTCCGCACCCAATGGATCGCCTCATTTGCGGCGACGTTGGTTTCGGAAAAACCGAGATTGCCATTCGCGCCGCGTTTAAGGCGGTGTGCGACAGTAAACAGGTTGCCATTCTTGTGCCAACTACTATTCTGGCGTACCAGCATTTTAAAACATTTAAGGAAAGATTAAAAGATCTTCCTGCGAACATAGATTATATTAACCGCTTTAAAAGCACCAAGGATCAGAAAGAAATTTTCAAAAAATTAAGTGAAGGGAAAATCGATATCATCATAGGAACTCATAAACTTGTGAGTAAAGATGCTAAATTCAAGGATCTTGGCTTAATGATCATTGATGAAGAGCAGAAATTCGGCGTTGGTGTTAAAGACAAACTCAAAACGTTTAAAACCACTATCGACACATTAACATTAACCGCAACCCCTATTCCACGTACTTTACAATTCAGTTTAATGGGGGCCCGCGATTTGTCGGTAATATCAACGCCGCCGCCAAACCGTTACCCGGTGCAAACAGAATTACATTCCTTCAGCGAAGAATTGATCCGCGATGCTGTTAGTTATGAACTGAGTCGTGGGGGGCAGGTATTCTTTGTGAACAATAAGGTTTCCAACATCAGCGAAATTGCCGGAATCATTCAGCGACTTGTTCCCGATGCCAGAATTGCTATTGGTCACGGACAAATGGACGGTGATAAACTCGAAGATGTGATGCTCGGTTTCATGGAAGGTGATTATGACGTTCTCGTAGCCACTACCATTATTGAAAGTGGGCTCGACATCAGCAACGCCAATACCATTATTATTAACGACGCCCAGAATTTCGGCTTAAGCGACCTTCACCAGATGCGTGGACGAGTTGGACGAAGCAACAAAAAAGCCTTCTGTTATTTATTGGCCCCTTCGCAGATAGCATTGACAAATGAAGCGAGAAAAAGATTAAAAGCTATTGTGGATTTCAGTGATCTTGGAAGCGGTTTCCAGATTGCCATGCGGGATCTTGACATTCGCGGCGCAGGAAATTTACTGGGTGGAGAACAAAGTGGTTTTATCAATGATATGGGTTTTGACACCTACATGAAAATATTGAACGAAGCCATTGAAGAATTAAAAGAAGAAAGCTGGTACAAAGAAATTGCCGGCGAAGATCCGCAATCTGATAAGTCTGTTTTCTCAAGACAATTTGTAAAAGAAACAACTGTAGAAACCGATCTGCAATTATTGATCCCGGATGAATATGTAAGCAGTTTAACAGAACGTTTACTCCTGTACCGCGAACTCGACAACATTACCAAAGAAGAAGATCTTGTTATTTTTGAAAGCAGTTTAAGGGATAGATTTGGTCCTGTTCCCATTGAGGTAACAGAACTTATTAATGTGTTGCGTATCCGCTGGCACGCCATGAAACTTGGCTTTGAAAAGCTCACGCTCAAGAACGGCAAAATGATCGCTTATTTTATCAGCAAAAAGAACAGCGATTTCTTTTCAACTCCGATCTTTCACGGATCCATTGCGTTTGCCCAGAAATACCCTAACCTTTGCCAGCTCAAAGAACAAAATAATAAATTGCTGTTAACGATAGAAGATGTAACTTCGGTGAAACGAACCGCGGATATATTATCCCAGATAGAAAAACAGATCGTGTTGCCACCGAGTGAAAACTAAATCGCGCTCCATAATTATCCTGGGGATTTTATTCGGATATATCATCCTTCAGTTCCTGTGGTGGGAAATTCTTCTTGTAAAACAAACCGGCCAGATCATTGAGCTTAAACAAAAACTTATTGAGGTTTCGGTGGCCGATGTATCTTCCATTGAAAAGGAAGTGGCTGAACTTCACAATAAAAAACAAATGCAGGTAATGATGGTTGTTGGTGAAGGAACTGTTTTTCTTTTACTGTTACTGTTCGGGATATTTAAAATAAGACAGGCACATAAAAAAGAACTGGAGCTAACCGGTATGCAGAAAAATTTCTTTCTTAGCATCACCCACGAACTTAAAACACCCATCGCTGCCACAAAATTACAACTGCAGACCTTACAAAAACATAAGCTGGACCCCGACCAGCAAAGCGAACTTATTTCGAACGCGCTTAATGAAACCGAGCGGTTAAACTCTTTGATCGACAATGTACTTTTAGCAAGCAGACTGGATTCGGAAGAGTTTACATTTAAGAAAGAGAAAGAAAATGTGAGTGTGATCGTTGAGGATCTTCTTCAACGTTATTACAAAAACGAGATCCGTAAAGGAGAAATAAAAGCTGAGATTGAAAAGGACCTGTTCCTTAAACTGGATACAACCGCCTTCCCTTCTATTGTAATAAATCTTATGGACAACGCGCTTAAGTACTCCTTCAAAACAAAAAACATTATTATTTCACTTAAAAAATCAGGTGAATCCATTTTGCTTTCCGTGAGTGATTCGGGCTGCGGTGTAGCTGACGCGGATAAGAAAAAAATATTCAGCAAATTTTACAGGGCCGGAAATGAGGAAACCCGTAGCGCCAAAGGAACCGGGTTGGGATTGTACATTGTAGCTTATCTGGTTGTACATTGTAGCTTATCTGGTGAGAAATCACAACGGGAGCATCCATGTAAAAAATAATTCACCTGAAGGAAGTACTTTCGAAATCAGATTCAATGAAGCTTAATCGTATCCGATATGTTGTTCTCGTTTTATTAGCCGTTCTATTGAATGCCTGTAAGAATAATGTTCAGGAAACAAAGACAGACAACTTAGCCAGATTATCCGGTTTAAAAAAAGACACAACTATAAAATACGCGAGACGATTTTCTATTTCGGAAAATGAATTTGTAAAAGTGGTGTATTTGTTTGGACACGTAGATATCAAAGATACCGCGGCTATTTATGTTATACCGAAAGATGGTGTTCTTATACAAGGGAATGAATCAAAAACATTTTATCTTTCATCCTTCTGTAAAAAAATAGCTTCGCTCAGCAGTGTTTATACCAGCATGCTTTGTGAAGTCGGCGAGGTCGATCATATCGTTGCTATTGAAAACATTGAT
>JAJONO010000021.1 GCA_021323535.1 Bacteroidota bacterium | reverse complement strand
CACCTTAAAACTTACCTGTTTAACGACAATACATTTCAGGTTAATGAAAAATCTTCCGCCCGAACAGCAACTCCAAAAATGCAAGAGGCTTCTCCCAAAGTGCAACATGCATCTGCCAATGTGCAAGGCCTTGCAACGGAAACGCGAAGATCTGCTGCCAGTTTCCGAAGGCGTGCTGCTACTTTACAACATGCTTCTGCCGAAAGGCGAAGAGTTGCTGCGAGTTTCCAAAGTTGGGCTACCGCTTTACAACAAGCAGCTGCGGAAACCTGAAGAACTGCTGCAAGTTTCCAAGGCCAGGCTGCCACTTTACAACATGCTGCTGCCAAAGTGCGAAGCTATCCTGCCAGATTGCGAAGCTATGCTGCCAGAAAAATAAATGAAGAATTCGATTGCAAATGGAATACTTAGAACTTCAGGAGGTCGTTAATTGGAACATCAAGACCTTTAGAGATTTTATAAAGAGTACCGATAGATATATTAGATTCTTTGGAAATAGTTCTTACAAGGCTTGATTTTTCGAGATTACAAGCGGCTGCCAGTTCAGAAAAGGAAAAGCCTTTTTCCTTGCGATATCTTTCGATGTTTTTAATCACAGACTTAATAAACTTCTTTTGATCTGACATACTACAATATTCTTTTTTTTCGTTAAATGAATCGGTAACGTTAGTGTTACCGACGATTATATTTTATACATTTGTTTTAAACATAACTGCATCGTTTTATGAGGGAGAAACTAACGGCTGATGAAAAAAAATATCTGGAATCACTAGGTTTTAAGGCCCATTATCCGGACGAACATGACACAGATTATGTACAATACATTAAATACTTAGAGCATCCCATAATTATTGGTCTTCACATTGTAGTAGACGGAACAATAAACGTATGGGGTCGCGAACATAAGATGGGATTAACAAAATCGGAGTATCTTATAACTCATCGCAAATTTTCGAAACAGGGTTTGTTAACGTTAATGCTCGCATTGAGCTATTAAGGTAGGTAAACGGTTGTGCCTCCGTTAGGGATTGTAGTGAAAAGCCCGCAGCCTCGTGGATATCGTGGCGAGGACTTGAAACGTAAAGCCCGACGCTTTTGCTTACAAGTAAAAGATGGCAAAAGGGAAACGGCCTAAAATGAAAAAACCGCCGGGCAGTTTATGGAAACCTGATCTGAAGCCCCGGCGGTTATATGTATACGCTATAACAAATGAACAAACTATGTATAGCGCGGCAAAAATACTTTTATAGTTGTGAATAGGAAGAGGCGATTAATGAATTAGATCTGCGGGTTAAGGAGTAGTGATTGTAATTGCATAGAAATATTTTTGTGGTTTTAGATATGGCAAAAAGAACGTTTACATCTTAGTACTTGTACAGTTTATTTTTATTTGCTGTAGCAAAACCGAAATGCACTGCCACGATCATTTATAATGGGATTTTACTAACTGCAAAGTGCAGATTCTTACTTTTGACTTCGAATAAGGCAAGCTCTTTGTAAGGATAACATAAGGCTCTAACGTTTTTTTCTCTTGTTTATTGTCGGGTTTTTCGAGCTCGAATTTCTGATTGGCTTTAGCGCCGGGTTTTACTTTAGCTGTATCTTTTTTAGAGCCGAATTCTTCTCTGAACAAATCTTTGAGGTTTTGTTTTTCCTGTTTAATATCTTCCTTGATTTTTTGTTTCAAACCTTTTCTATCGTACTTGTATTGCAGGTTATCAATGTTGCCGGTCATGAGGATGAAGGCGCTACGCCGGTTATCAGGATCATTTTCTTCGGGACCAAATTCATCGTCGGCCTTACGCTTTTTGGCAAGCAGCTCGCTAATAAGAAGACGGATATGATAATCTACATCGTTGCTGAACGTATGCGTTCCGTTGAAGTCGATATTCAATACAGAATTTTTAATTGTTGTTTGTGGAATAAAGATGGTGCTGTTTTTGATCTGAATTTTACTGGTGAGCGATGAGAATTTAATGCGCCTTAGTTCCTGCAGATCCACGAAGCGCGCCAATCCTTCCAGGGGTTTAAAATCATTCAGTTCTCCCCTGTCAATGGTCATATCGGCGGTTGTGGTAATAGAATTAAGATTCACGTTTAGCTGTTTATCCCAGGTGCCAAAGAAATCGATGGTTGCTGTTATGTACCCGTTAATATTTTTATCAAGTAATGTTGCCTGCCCAAAATTATTCATCTGCGTGAACATTTTTTTTACGTTAATGTTTTTGATCTGTGATTGAAGCGTGAGGTCAAGATTTTTTCCTGAAGCATCGGCAAAAGCGTTCACTACGGCTTCGCCTTCCATAGTTTCAAATTTCATGTCGCTTACCATGGCTTTCTGATTTTTTAATTCAAAGTTCCCGCGAATATTATTGGCTTCAAATTTTCCGAAAGTGAAATGCTGAATGGTTGCATCGAGAACAAGATTCACATTATCCGGCACATTAAATTCTGAGCTTTCAGAAGCAGAGGAGCCAGATGATCCGGAAGAAAAAATGAGATCTTCCATTGATAAATTCTTACAGTTAAGGTTTCCTTTTATGACCAGCGGCGATTTATTATCCAGTAAATGATTGAACAATCCCGGTATTTCGCCATTGAGCTCAAGGTCCGTTTCACCTTTCAATAATTTAAAATTTTCAACTTTAATGTCGCGCTCCACGGCAATGATCTTACACGATTCTACAGCTATTTCTTTAGGATCGTTTTTGAATTGCGTTTTCAGTTTTTCCACCTCAACATTTAAATTCACCGATAGTTTATCTGAGAATGTGTTTTGTTTTAAATCATTGAATTTGCCTTTTATTTCTCCACTGAATTTCATATTCCCTTCCAGCTTCTGTAATGTATCAATTGGCCAGAACGAATGTAAATGCATGAGATTGAAAGCGCCAACAGCCGCCACTTCAAGATACGGGTCGCCAAAGTTTTCCATCAGGAACCTTCCTTTCACATTATCGCCGTTCAAATCAACATTAAAATCGCTCCATTTGATATAACTGTTTTTTTCGCTCACCACCAACTCCCCGTTTACTACCACGTTGGTGAGTTTTGTTCCTTTCGGGGCATATTCGATAGTGGCTTTGTTAATGCCAAAGGACGACCGGATTGAAAATGGTTTAGCGACATCGTACTCGAAATTACCATTCGCAAAAAATTCGCCCGTGCTTTTATAGTCGCTGATCCTGTCTTTATATTTTTCGGGAAGTAAAGAAAGAACCGATTCAATGTCCATGTTTCTTGCCTTGTAATTCAGTTTAAAGTTTTCGAGGCTATCTGAATATTTAAAGTTGCCATCAAGATCAAATTCCATTTTGTTAAGCGCGAGGTCGGCTTTTTTTATCGTGTATTTATCTCCCGTGACCTGAAAAACAATATCAAGATTTAAAAGTTTATTTTTAATAAAAGAGGTTTTGTCCACTGAAACAGAATTTACCTTTATCTTCCCTTCGGAAGTCATTTCGTATTCGTGATCAGAAAAATTTCCCGTGAAAACAACATCATTGATGATACACTCCGTTTTAAATTTTTGCTGGCGGTTTTTGTAAGAAATGTTTATGTTCTTCAATTCAATGCTTTCGAGTTTAAACTGTAAACTATCATTGCTGTTTTCGGTCGTAGATAGTTCTTTCGTTTTCCAGACTTCGTAATTAGGTTTGCCGTTCTTATCGGCCTTTAAATAAAGGCGCGCGTTAGTTAGAGCAATTTGTTTAACGTCGTATTTTTTATTGAAGATATCCTGTAGGCTAAACCTAAGACTAAGATTTTCGGCGAACATGAGCGTATCTTTTTCTTTTTTGTCCCAGGCTTCCATGGCTGTAAAATTTTTAAACTCAATGGCGCATTTCGGGAAGCTTGAAATAAACGTGAGATCAATATTTTTCGGCTCAATTCTTACTTCGGTAGCCAGATGTTTGTTCAGCTCCTTGATCACTACAGCTTTTACTTCGTCTTCATATACCACTACAAGCCCAATAGCGCTTACTATCAGGAAAAGCAAAATGAACATGATCCAGAAAAAGAATTTAAGGATCTTTTTATAGAAAGGTTTTTTCGGTTGTATCTGTACGTCGTTCTCCACCAAGGTTAAAGGTGCTGAAAAGAAGAACGTTTAAGGAGGATAAAAGATACAGAATTTAAACAAGGCGGTATTAATAAACCGGGGGTGAAATCAGTTGATGAGGAGTTTTTTTATAAATAGCGCGTCACCATTGTCAAATCCAATGAGGTAAAGGCCTCCCGGGAGTTCTGATTTTGGAAAAGATTGGATTGGAGTCTCTTTGCTTTTAACAATTCTTTTGATAATCCTTCCTGAAAGATCGCGGATCACGATGTCACTGTCGGGCGCTTTATCTTTCAGAATAATAGTTACAAAACTTTCGGTAACGTTCACGCTCAAAACATCATTTGAATGATATTTGAAAAGAACACTGATCGTTCTGGAAGTGTTATGGGTCCCGTCGGTGCCAACATCTACCAACCTGTAATAATTCAGGCCTTCAGCCGGAGAAAAGTCTTTCGAAAAGTAAGAAAGGTTCTCGTTTCCTGAAGTTCCGGCAATAGATGGCACAATATGAAAGGGGACGAAATTAATGCCATCTGCACTTTTTTCGATCTGGTAATAACTCACCCCGGTTTCTTTTTCCACGTTCCATTTTAAAAGAATATTATCTTCATACACTTCGGCAACAAAACCGATGAGTTTAATTGGCAACACACCGTCACAGTTTGTTCCGCAGGTGCCGGTTAGTGTAATGGTATAAGTTACAATTTCGTCGCTTCTATTGGCCTGCGCCCATATCATGAACGTGCCGCCGGTTTGACTCAGCGTGCAACTCACATCGGCGTTGGCCGATCCAAGACAACCTGTGCCTGTAACCCCGGGTGTTGATGTGCCGCCACCACAGTTTCCTACGTTGGTTCCAAATGTAGTTGAAGAGTTAATCCCTAATTTATCGCTTCCATCCATCCCTGAATTTGTACAGGCTCCTGCCCTTTTTTCAAATTCGGTGGTTATGCTGGCGGTGCACCCGGCCGGTAAAGTAAACACAGTTGACATATTCTGATGCCCCGCGGAAGCAGAACTAAAACAGTTGCCATTATTGGCGGTGCCGTTACACATTGGCCCAAAGGCGCTGTAAGTTGTGGCCAGATTACAGGATAAGGTACAACCCTGCCCGTTATTGCAAGCTGTATAAATACTCATGCCTCCATTAAGTGTACAGCCTGTAAAAGAGGTTTGAGCTGTTGTGAGCCTTACAAGAACGATCAGGAAAAATATGATTCTACCTTTTTTCAAAATACTAAAAAATAAGTCAGTATCTCAAAAGCGGCTAGGGATTACTTAAGCGTGATGAATGCTTAACCTCCATTAGGATGTTCACTTTTTTAAGTGCTTTACAAATTTATCCAAATTCCCTAAAGGTGGCGTGATTACTATATTAGCTAAACGTTAATTTAGCGGAGATATTAACAGAAAAGTGGTGTTTTTTGATAATTTCCCCCCCTGGATATTTAACAAATCGGAGCCTGTTATGCCTCGGGGATATGGGTGGAAATTCATAACTTTAGAACGTCTAAAAATTTCATTATGAAAAAGATTGCTTCACTTCTTGTTTTGTTTGCTGTATGCGCGTTCAGCCTTTCATTTATTAACGGCGCCGCTTTCGAAGAACTGGCTCTTAACGCTGCTATTCCTCAGGGCGATTACAAAATGAAAGATGTTTCAGGGAAAGAAGTTTCTCTTAACGAAACAAAAACAGCAAAAGGCTTACTGGTTATTTTCAGCTGCAATACTTGTCCATATGTAAAGTTGAGCGAAACACGTATTAAAGAATATTCGGATCTATGTCTTTCAAACGGTATTGGTTGCATTATTGTAAACAGCAATGAAGCGCAACGCGCCGAAGACGATAGCTTCGAAAAAATGTCGGCGTATTACACTGCTCAGAAATTAAAATGTCCATACACGGTAGACGCGAAAAGCGCCCTTGCCAATGCTTTCGGAGCTACGCGCACGCCACAGTGTTTTTTGTTTAACGCAAAAGGCCTGGTTTATAAGGGTGCCATCGACGATAATGTAAAAGATCCTGCAGCTGTAAAAGCATCTTATTTAAAAGACGCTATCAACTCGGTTGCCAAAGGTAGTACTCCTGCTACACAGGAAACAAAATCGATTGGTTGTACTATTAAGAGAGTAGAATAATTCTGCTCTTTCCTGATTTATGTTCAACAAGAATCTCGATCCCGAGGATTTTTATTACAGCCCCGAGGGTTACATCGTATTTACGGAGAAGTACCATCTCAAGCGCGGCTATTGCTGCAAGAGCGGCTGCAGGCATTGTCCTTATGGTTATAATAAGAAGACGGGGCAGTTTGATAAACCCAAAAAAGACTCCTGATTTTCATTAATGTTTTAAAATTGTTTAATGGTTAAACGTTGTTTAAACCACTCTAAACTTTTTAAACAGTTGTTACTCCACGATCCACTTTAGAAAAAATGTTTCTTCGTCGATTTTTATTTTAACGATGTACATACCGCCTGATACGGAACAAACGTTGAGATCAACGTCGTGCGGGCCAAGATTAAAATCTTTTTGCTGAACAGGCACACACACGAGTTTTCCTTTCATATCGTAAACACTGATGGTGACAGGTGTTTCATTCATTAAATCGAAATGCACTTTTGGATTTAATTTCCCTGAAGGATTAGGGTAGATGTTCACATTCGAGATCTGGGGATTCTGCGTGATAAGATATTTTCCGTAATCAGGTCTTGTACAAGAAAAATGCAGTATTGCATCGTTGGTTTTCCAATCTGATCTTGCAAAATCAACCGGCACATGATCTGAATCATAAATTTTAATGTTATGATATTTTTTTCCTCCACCCGCTACGAATGAAAGAAAAGGATTTAACTGCGAGCGCTTTTTGTTGAGATAAATCTTAAGCGTATCTGCATTCACACTCGTTGTAAAATCAATCTCATTACGGTTGAGCCAGTAATTTCCGTATTCAGAAATATTACTGATGATAACATCCTGCGGAAGATATTGTATGAGTAACTGCTGCGCGTATAGTTTGTAATATCTTGTAGGATGAACCAGAAGGACAGAAGAAAGATCATTATTGTACGCTTTGGAAAAAGCAGTTTTCCATGCTTCTACTTTCTGAAGATAATTTTCTTCGCTCATGACATCGCTCGAAAATACATCTGAAATGTGATTGGGAATCTCAAGAACTTTTGTGAGTCGGCCCGACATGTTTAAATCGGTATGAGAGAAAAAAGGAAAGTTGGTCATGACGTTATTGGCGCTATGACTTGAACTGAAAGGCATTTTTAAACTATCTATAACATTGATGAGTTGGTTGTGAAAAGCAAGGTAGCCCGGCCGGAAACAGGTAACGTCGGTCTTTGTGATTTCTTTCAGCAGGTTTTTACTCACTTCTACTTCTCCGAATACAGTAACACCTGTTGAAACAGCTCCATTATAATACGGTTGATAATTCTGTCTTGTATTTCCGGGCGAACCCATTGGAACAATAGATTCAATATCAAAATCAGGAACGTGCGATACACTGTGGCTCTGAATATCGTGTCCCATTTTTTTTACACGATCAATATCGTCTTCATAGCCATCGAAAAAATTCTTAGCGAGTTTATCATGTACATAATGGGTGGTGACAAGATAAGTGGATGAAATATTATTAACACGTTCGTAGTTAGCGTAATCGTCCCACATGTCAATAGCGGTTGTTGCATCCACATCGTGAGTTACAATCAGCGACGATCTGAAATTACAAGGTGATGTATGTTTCCAAACCGAGTATGGTAAATGCCGTTTAATAATTCCTGAAATCATGAACAGGTAAACATCCTGACCCGGTTCAAAGGAGTTGGAATAGCTTCTGTTGGCGTAATAATCCTGTTTTACCTGTGGCCGTAAAATAACATCTTTGAATTGCGTTCCCAGAACATATGCGTGTCCTTTCACATATCTGTTATGAAAAGCAGCAATTTCATTGGTTTCATAAACGGCAAGCGTATCGCCGCCTGAAAGTGTATAGGCCCGGGTTCCCATGGCCACACTGAAACTGGCAGCGTTTCCCAGGCTTATTTCTTTTTCGAAAGGATCGTCGAACAATTTAAAAATAGTGTCGTTATAATTTGTTTTGAATTTGATCGCGTAACGGCTGTTGTTGAACAGGGTTGAACTCACGCCGAAATAACTGAACAATAAAGGATCTTTAAGATTGGTAACGATCATTGTTCCGCCCCGGGCAAGAAAACTAACAATAGAATCTCTTTCGGCCTGAACAAACGTTGTTGTTTCGATATTGGATGTAACAAGAATCATTTTACTTTTTACCGCGTTGTTCACTGAAGATTCAACAGTGTAAGTAAAGCCGGTAGATTTAAGAATGTGTTCGGCAGAATACAGGTTACCCTCTGTTGTTTCGGCATTCTTTACAGTAAGATCCAGGACGCAAATCTCTTTCTGGGGAAAAAACAACAAAGGCAGAAGGAGCAATATGAATGGGAGTACCCCGCTGCGACTCATAAAACAAATATAACAAGAAAGGCTTAGATACCGAAGATTTTGGTGCCGCTAATTTCACGAATTAACGCTAATCTGTGTTTAAAACAAAAAGCAATTGAACGGATATAACTATTGAAAAAGATCCGAAGGATCTTCCTATGAATCGCTCTTGCTTTTAATTTCCTTGATTTATGAAAAACTATGTGTGGTTAAGAATTGAGGTGGGACTACGTTTTACAATCCTGTTTCTTTTCGTAATTTAGCCTCTCTAATTATGAATTTACAAGAATTTCAATCCACTATTTTAAAAGGAATTCCTACGGAGTTACCTTCTCCCAAATCATACGATACTGCCATCAATCACGCGCCGAAAAGAAAAGATATTCTTTCTGCCGATGATAAAAAATTAGCGATCAGAAATGCCCTGCGTTATTTTGATTCGAAAGATCACGCAGTTCTTTCGAAAGAATTTGCTGAAGAACTGAAAACATACGGGCGAATTTACATGTACCGTTTTCGTCCGGATTACAAAATTTTTGCGCGACCAATAAAAGATTATCCTCATAAAAGTTTACAGGCTGCTGCTATTATGCACATGCTCAGCAATAATCTGGATTATGCGGTGGCGCAACATCCTCATGAATTAATCACTTACGGAGGAAACGGCGCCGTGTTCCAGAACTGGGCGCAGTATCTGTTAACCATGCAGTATCTCGCTACAATGACAGACGAACAAACTCTTGTGTTGTACAGCGGGCACCCGATGGGATTATTTCCTTCGCATAAAGATGCGCCACGTGTTGTTGTTACCAATGGCATGATGATCCCGAATTACAGTAAACCCGATGACTGGGAAAAATTTAACGCACTTGGCGTTACGCAATACGGACAAATGACCGCCGGAAGTTTCATGTACATTGGGCCGCAGGGAATTGTGCATGGAACAACTATTACTGTGATGAACGCCGCGAGAAAAAAATTCGAAACAGAAGAAGAAAGAAAAGGCAGGCTTTTTGTGACTTGCGGCTTAGGCGGTATGAGTGGCGCACAGCCAAAAGCGGCGAAGATAGCCGGCCTGGTTTCTATCACAGCTGAGATAAATCCTAAAGCGGTTAAGACAAGGCATTCGCAGGGATGGGTGGATGAAGTGTTCGCTGATCTCGATAAATTAATTGACAGAACAAAATCCGCACAAAAAAATAAAGAAGCTGTTAGTCTTGCTTACGAAGGAAACGTAGTTGACCTGTGGGAACGGTTGGTAAAAGAAAATATGAGCGTTGACATTGGCTCCGATCAAACCTCGTTACACAATCCATGGGCCGGCGGATATTATCCGGCAGGTTTTTCATTGGAAGAAAGTAATAAAATGATGGCCGAACAACCTGAAAAATTTAAACAGGAAGTTCAGAAAACCCTGGTTCGTCATATTAACGCCGTAAATGCGCTCAATGAAAAAGGAATGTATTTCTTTGATTACGGAAATGCTTTTCTTCTCGAAGTATCGAGAGCGGGCGGAAATGTTTTTAAAAATAAAGCTGACGGAGAATTCCGTTATAACTCTTATGTGCAGGATATTCTTGGGCCAATGTGCTTTGATTATGGTTTTGGTCCGTTCCGTTGGGTGTGTACCAGCGCTAATGAAAGCGATCTCCGCAAAACAGATGAGATTGCTTTATCGGTAATGGAAGAAATTTACAAAACTGCCCCGGATGAAATCAAACAACAACTAAGCGATAACATTGTGTGGATACGCGACGCTATGAAAAATAATTTAGTAGTAGGATCGCAGGCAAGGATTTTATATGCCGATAGTGAGGGTCGCGTAAAAATTGCTGAGGCCATTAACAAAGCCATTGATAAAAAAGAAATTACTGCGCCTGTCGTTTTAGGAAGAGATCACCACGATGTAAGCGGAACAGATTCTCCTTACCGTGAAACATCCAACATTTATGATGGATCTAAATTTACAGCAGATATGGCCGTTCAGAATTTTGTTGGCGACGGTTTCCGTGGCGCCACCTGGATAAGTTTACACAATGGCGGTGGCGTTGGCTGGGGCGAAGTAATTAACGGAGGTTTCGGACTTGTACTCGATGGCTCTTCTGATGCCGACCGACGATTAAAACAAATGTTATTCTGGGATGTAAACAATGGAATTGCGAGAAGAAGCTGGGCAAGAAATAAAGAAGCTTTGTTTGCAATTAAGAGAGAGATGGAAAGAACGCCGAATCTTAAAGTCACATTACCGAATCTTGTAGACGATAATCTTTTAAATTCATTATTCTAAAAACTGTACAATCTACTATGGACTTTAAGCACTTTAATTTCAGATTGGTTGTTATCAATGAACTGATAGAACTTGGTTTACTTGATAAACAAATGGCCCCTATTTATAAAAAACAAAAGGCGGGTTATTACGAAAAATATTACGAAGAAGGAAACAGTGGCTCAGGGGATGAGTTTGACGATAACGATGATTTCTTCGAAGACGGAGAGGACAATTATTATAATCCACATCCTGAAATGGAAGAGGAAGTTGCAAATATTGCACTTACCGAAGATATGTTATCTAACGTTGAGAAGATCTCGCTTGATACCGGTGAAATACAGGGAATGCTTGCTCCACATTGGCATGGCGAAGATGAACTTTTTCAGATCAGCGATATAAGTGATATTCTATTGCTTCCGAATTTAAAAGAAGTAGAATTTTCTTTTGCACTTGATTCAGAAATTAAAGATCTGTCGCCCTTATTGAAATTACCGAATCTTAAAAAGGTTTCTACTGTTTCAACACTTAAGCCTGATCATTTTTTCAGAGTGGATAAAACCACAAAAAAGAAACTGGAAGATAAAGGGGTTAAGGTTGTGAAGGCAAAGATATAAACGAAGGGAAAGTGTGGGCCTCAACCATTACTCAAATAAACACACTAGACAGAAATAAGAACACAAAGCAAAACACAGATCGGTGAAATTTAATAGCGAAGCTATCTCTGAATTTTTTACACGTTTAGATCTGTGTTAATCTGTGAAATCCGTGGCTCAATATAAACTCCTGCTCCATCTTCCATTCTTTAGTTTTTCTACCAGTCACTACTACTTCCTCCCCCGCCCGAATCTCCTCCGCCTCCACCACTAAAGCTGGAACCAGAATCGTAAGAGGAGCTTGATGAATAAGAACTATCGTAATCGCTTCCTGATGAGCTGTAACTCCCGCCTGATTTTTTCTTATCGGCTATCATCCCCAAAAGAATGAAATGAATAATGATTCCTATCAAGGGAATAAGTGTAGCAATAATTCCAATGATCAGGATAATTGTTGTAGCGCCAGTGCTTCTTTTGACCGGTTGATTTTTTTTATAAAGCCCGTATATCAGGATAATAAGCAAAATCAGATTAATGCCATAACAAATAAGCATCATTCTTAAATCCTGTTTACTCATTTCGGCCTTATACTCATGCCTGCTGTAATAGATCAGTTTGTCAATTCCAATGTCAATTCCCTCATAATAATCGCCGTCCTTAAAGTGCGGGCGCATTTCTTCATCCTGTATCCGCTTGGTGAGAACATCTGGAAGCGCGCCTTCAAGTCCGTAACCTGTCTGAATTCTGAATTTGTGATCATCAATAAAAATGGCGACTAAAACACCGTTGTTCTTTTCTTTGTCTCCAATTCGCCAGTTATGAAAAATTTCCTGGCAAAGTGATTCCAAGCTCCTTCCTTCCAAAGATTTTGCGATATAAACAAAAACTTCGTTGGTTGTGCTATCCTCAAATTCTTTCAGTTTTCTGTTGAGGGAACTTTTCTGCGAATCGCTCAGAATTTCCGCATCGTCGGTTACATAATTAGAAGGTTGTTCGGGATAACCATCGGCCCTAATTATAAAGGGAAGAAAGATCAGGAACAGAAATAGTTTTTTCATCTTCTATATTTTTTATTTACCAGCTGCTTGAACTTCCACCACCCGATGAACTTCCGCCGCCTCCGCTGAAACCAGAAGAAGAGGAAGAACTCCACGAAGAAGAAGAATAGGAGTCGTCGTTATTGTTATCATCATCGTCATAATAACGATATCTCCTCTTGCTCCACCAACTCCCGTTATTATAAGAGACGTATTCATCTCCTGGAAAAACATCCGACAAAACCATAAGAAACATAACTATGAGAATTAAGGCTCCTAAAAAAGGTAGAAGCGCAATTCCTAAACCAGTAAGAGCTTGTTTTCCTTCGGTGCCAATTTTATCCGGAACACGCCATAATGCAATCAGAAAAAGTAAAAGCACAAAACCATTCACGAGGTAAACGTAGATCCATGTTGTTTTACTCATTCCCCAGAATTCAAATTCTCCTTCAAGGGGATGTTGAGCGTAATAAATTAATTGATCTGTTCCGGAATTCAGGCCCGCGTAAAAATTTCCATCTCTGAAATGCGGATTAATATGTTCGTCCTGTATCTTCTTTAAAAAATCGGATGGAAATGTCCGCTCAAATCCTGTGCCTGTTTGAATACGATACTGGTGGTCATCAACAAATATAGCAATGAGCAAACCATTATTTTTTTCTTTTTGTCCCAGGCCCCAGGTATTAAAAATATTGAGACAAACTTCGTTCATGTTCTCATTATTTAATGTGCGGCAGATATAAATAGCCAGTTGCGCTGTAGTTGTTTTTTCAAAGCTCCGGAGTTTAGTATTAAGAATCTCCTGCTGATCGGCTGTTAAAAGCCCGGCCTCATCGGTTACGTAATTAGTTGGTTTCTGGGGGAAATTAAATCCGGGGTTGTTGAGTGCGCCTTCCAGTTCTTTTATTCCATCGTCGAGTATTGAATCAATAGCAGAGCTCTGAGCCCCTATCAGAAGAGGAAACAGAAGAAACAATAAAAGGATCTGCCTTGGCATAAGGCTAAGATAAACAAAATCGTTATTCTGCAATATGTGTACTTTTGAGTAAAATTATAGTATCTTGAACAATCATGCGGTTTAGTTATAAAGATAGGTTTGGCGAAGAAACATCTGTTATTGAAAACACAGATGCGACATTAAAGGTTAAGCTCAGAGGCGAAGACTTCCAAGGACACTCGTTTGAATTTCTTACAACATTTGCCCCGGGCGCCAATACAAAGTTTGATTTGTATTCTGACGGCTGCCTCAGCAACTGTGAATTTCTGATCTCTAAAGCAATAACAATAATTACAAAAGACGAATTTATTCCAGGCGAACTCATTCTGTATTTCAAGTTAGGAAATGCAAAACCAAATGACGTTGATGAACTTGACGATATGCAATTCCATCTTCAATTGAATTACGATGAGCATTCTTACAAAACAAAAGATTTCAGTCTTGAAAAAGGACAAGACATTGAAAGTGCTCTTTTTTTTCTGAAAGACATGTTACCTGAAGGACATACAATCAAGAGTTGTTTCTTTTGCATGTATTCCATTTATAGTCCGTACGGGAAAAATTTTTTCAACGACATGCAATGTTACCGGAATCTAAAAGGTATTTATGGTTCTGCTGAGAAATTATATGAAAGTGGTTTCTTCCACAATCATGAACATGAAAAATATGTAAGTGAACTGGATGTGTGTACCGATTATAGAATAAAGCCCGCGTTCATGGAAAACAGGAGGACAGATGATAAAAAACAAGAATGATTTTTGAAGTGAATTGCGCTAATTTTCGCTAATGGCGTTGGATCTTTTGCGAACTTCGCGTTGTCACCCTAAGCGCAGTTGAAGGGCTCTGAGAGAAACTGTTCCGTAAACCGGAGGCTTATCCTGAGAATGGATTTGCGTTAAAACTAATCCAGAATTTAATTCGCTGCTCCGTAATCTTTGGTATTAAGAACAACACCGTTCTCATCCCAGCTGGTCCATGTTCCGGTTTTGTCGCCGTTCGAATAATTCATCTCGAAACGTTTTTTACCGTTGTCATCAAACACTAACCATGTTCCTGATTTTTTTCCTAAAGTATAAAATGCAATTGCAGCTGTGCTTCCGTTTTCATTAAAGCGTGTCCATTTCTGATCCTTTTTACCATCGGTAAACATTCCTTTTTCCATCACATTTCCTGATGCATAGTAATAAACCGCTTCGCCACTGACCACACCTTCTTTTACGTTGATCTCGGATTTTACACCATTGTTATTTGAAGTAATAACGCCGCTGAATAATTCATTGTCGCTGCTTACATATAAGCCCTTGTCGTTTAACTGTTGCGCACTAACACTTAAGCTGAGAGCTGCTGCAACTACTAAAATCAGATTTTTCATGATCGGGAGATTTCCGGGGCCTGGTTTGTTACCGGATTTCCTAACATAAAGATACTGCGATAACACACAGGTAATGTTAAGGAAATAGAAACTTAACGTAGAATTTACTTTGAGAAGATAAAATAAGGTTAAAGCGAGCCCCAATTGCAAGTAATACTCCCGTCACCCTGCTGCGCCGTCGGCAAGCCTTTGGCGTTCAATGGAGCGCAGTCGAAGGGCAGGGAGACGAATAATAAACCTAACTAATCGCGAAAATATTTCCAATTCATGATAGGCGTAGCGCTTCGACTGCGCTTAGCGTGACATGGCTAACCGGCCGCTTCGTTTCAAAGCATCTTAAAGCTCTCTAAGACTAATCTCAGAAAAAAGATTCAGAGAGGCTGATTTAATTTCGAGGGGAGCGTAACCAATAGTTTCAACAGAAATGGAGTATTCTTTATCCGTCTTTACCTGGAATTTGAAATTGCCATCCAGGTCGGCATAAAATGTCTCGTTGGTTTCTTTAATGGTGATCTTCACACCTGCAATTTCCTCGCCATTTACAGCGGTAATTTTACCCGATACATTCTTCACAGCAGGTTTTACTTTATCGTTGTTGCCAGCGATCAGGGAAGCCTGTAATAAGAAGATGAAGAGTATGCAGATGAGGTGTTTCATTACTCAAAGATGCAAAGTTTATCTTTCGTAAGAATTACGGTAATGTTATGTGATTGTTAAGACAGTAGATGGTTTATAGCTACGACTCAACGTATCTCCCGTTCGTTCCAGAGTTCTGCATCACTTACTGAAAGCACGTGCTTATTGAGAATATTAAAGGTAGCTATTTGGAGCAATTTGTTGAGTCGCCTGAACAACATGCTGATGCAGTATCGGACCATGAAGTCGTATTTGACTCAGTTTCTTCGCATGATCCGGGAGCGCATTCTGTTGTACATTCCGTTGATGTATTCGCTGACTGATATTTTGAGTATTCGAAATAGGACAGAAAGCCAATGCTCAGAATTAATCCAACCCAAAAAACCGCTTTTGAAATTTTATCTCTTCGTTGTTCTTTAGCAGTTGGCCCACATCCACATTCTCCGGTATTACAATTAAATTTTGGTAATACATACAAAGAATAATAAGAAACCGTAAACGAAACAGCGCTTAATGCAATTAAGATTGGCTCAACTATTCCCATAATGGGTGAGCTGGCCAAGGTAGCAGACGATACTCCGAATAAAGAAGCGATAGGACTTGCACACACGCCTACACAGGCTCCACTTTTGCAACATGATAATAAAATTGGCGTCGCGGAAGTTAGCCCTCCGGTAATGGATGTCCAGATAGTTTTTTTAGATTTCATTTTAGTTTGAATTTGTTTTTAGTCCCTGCCAGGCAAACACTGCCAGTATTGCTCCGGTAACAGGAGCTGTTAAATAGATCCACAGATGTTCCAAATGCCCAGAAACAATGGCTGGCGACAAAGAACGTATAGGGTTCATGGAAGCTCCGCAGATGGGCCCTGCAAACATGGCTTCGAGTAAAACAACAAAACCAATTGCAAGACCGGCGAACATTCCTTGTTCCTTGCTTCCTCTGGCTACATGCAGAATAACAAACATTAAAAGAAACGTAAGGATCAACTCTAAAACGAAAGATTGCATTTCAGAACCTGCTGGCATGGTTGCGCCAAGAAGATCGTTAGCGGGAAAAAGAAACTTGAGGGTTCCACTCGCAATAAAAGCGCCAATCGCTTGTGAAAATATGTAAGGGAGGATTTCTTTTGCGGGAAATTCCCTGGCGATCCAAAATGCAATCGTTACTGCAGGGTTTAAATGCGCCCCCGAAATATCACCCACAGTATAAATCATGGCTGCTACAATTAAACCAAATGTGATTGCAATGCCAACATGAGTGACAGCGCCTCCGCTTTGTTGATTTATAATAATTGCACCTGTGCCACAAAACACAAGAGCAAATGTTCCTAAAATTTCTGCGAAATATTTCTTCATAGATCTTTACTTCAATTTTGAGAAAACATATAATGTCTCCAGGGCAATTTGTTTACAACGTTCATCGTATTTTTCATCCTGTTGCGGTGTTCCGTCAAAGGCTTTAGGATCGTCGTAAGTTGTTCCTATCCTTAGTTCCACTCCGGGAATAAACGGACAATTCTCTTCAGCATCGCTACATGTCATGATCGCAGCAAATTCTGTTTGTGGATTCTTAGGATCATCATACACTTTAGAAAAACATACAATGGGCTTTTCATTTTCTGAGAACGAAACATGATACGTTGAATTTTTTTCAAGATCTATTGGCTTAATATCAAAGCCCACCCGTTTAAGAGCATTAATGGCATTGATATTAAATGCAGTTGCTTCTGTGCCGCCGGAGAATGTATTTACGTTTTTAACTCCGAAATAAACACTGGCCACTTTGGCCCAAACCTGTCCGTAATGACTACGACGGGAATTGTGAGTACAAATATAGACAAGGTTGATCTCTTTGCCCTGAACTTGTTTCTTAGCGATGTACTCAGTTATTTTCTCTAATAACTCTTTTCGCTGCCGGGGTATTTTACTGAAGTCTTTTTTAAGACTATCGAGGTAAGATTCAATTTTTGGAAACATAATTAACAACATTTGCCACCCGGAGTGCAGCAGGATTGATTTGAGTTATTTAATTCAGAAAGGGAAATCTTTTTCTTTTGGGCTGGAACGCCGCATTGATCTTCTGCAAGGCAAGTGGTTAGTTTCGCAGTAAGAACAAAGTTTTTTTCCTTTAATTCCAAACCATATTTCCCTATCGTAGCGCCCTGGTATTCAACCTCGATTTCAGCATCTTCAATGCCAAGAGTTTTTTCAGATAAACTAATAATGTCCTTTAACTTTTGAGGACCTAAGCGATGGTCGAAATCACCAGCTTCCCATAGCTGAAAGTTAACTGCTTTTTCATGACGAACGGTTCCGCCGCAGTCGATAAAACTTTTTCGTATTTGTCCTACTTCTGTCACATGAAAATGTTGAGGGATCAGGGTCCCGTCAGGAAGCTCGAAGTTCAGTTCCGTTAACTGATTAAGGTGATCTTTTAATTCTGATAGTTTCATGGTATTTCTTTTATCGGTAAATAACGATTATTAAAATCAAATTTTTTTATGATCAACAGCACTTGGTCCTATTGACATACGAGCTGAAAAATGTATTCAGGTATGATTTAGCGGCTTCCCATTCCTTCTCATCAATGCAATAACACACCTTTGTTCCTTCAATATCTCCCTTAATTAAGCCTGCTTCTTTTAATTCTTTCAGGTGTTGTGAAACTGTACTTTGTGACAAAGGAAGTTCGTCAACAATATCCCCACAAACACATGCTTGCTTTTTAATAAGCATTTCAAGAATTGCTATTCGTGCAGGATGCGCAAGCGCTTTGGTGTATTTTGCGATCTTATTTTGCTTAACTGTAAACTCTTCTGTTTTTGTTGTTCCCATGTTATTTTCCTTTGTTGCAGGATATCTTGTCGCCGTTCAATTTATCTTTGTTTTCCATCACCATGTTGTAAAATTGATCAAAGAGAGATTTAAATTCCTCCAGCTTGCTATAATCAATACAATATGAAATATTACGTGAGGTAAGATTTCCTTTTATTAATCCATACTTTTTAAGATATTTCAGGTTCATTCCAACGGTAAACCGGCTTAATCCAGCTATCTCATTTATTTCCGACTCACAGGATTCCCTACAAGCAATCTGCTGCATAATTGCAATCTTACCCGGATTACTAATCGTAGCGGCATACTGTGAAAGTTTTTCTTGTAAATCGGTGTACTTCTGGTCTTCCATTATATTAATCGTAAAATTACGATTAATCTATCGTTCCTGCAAATTAATTAAATAGTTTAACTATCTCCTATACGAATCATCAGATATAGCTATTTTTGTGGCGCATGATTGATTTTAAATCCGTTATTAGGAACCTTGGTTCCATTTCAGAACCTGTATGGGAAGATAGTCAGCATTATTTTAAACCTGTCTCCCTGGAAAAAGGCGAGGTATTTTTAAAGGCTGGTGAAATTTGTACCAAAGCCGCGTTTATATCTTCAGGCATCCTCCGAACGTTTTATTATAACGAAAAGGACGAAGAGATAACTTATTGCTTTTGTGAGGCAGGAAAATTCAGTACGGCCTTCCAGAGTTTTATTGAACAAACTCCATCTAAACTCTCCATTCAAGCGCTTGTTCCAAGCGAACTTTTCGTTATTGAATACGCCGACCTTCAAACGTTGTATCAAAACTTTCCTGAGTGGCAGCAGACTGGTAGAATTCTTGTAGAGCGTGAATTCCTACAATTGGAAAAATATGCTTCAAGTCTTAATTTGGAGACGGCAAAAGAAAAATACTTAAGATTAGCCGAACAACAGCCTTTGGTGATACAATTTGCGCCGGTACAATATATTGCTTCTTACCTTGGAGTATCCCGCGAAACCCTCAGTCGGATCAGAAGCCAGATTTTGTGACATTTGTCACACGTTCTTCTAAACCAGGCTCACTAACTTTGTGAGAAAAATGGAAATCGCATTTAATTTATTAAGTATCTTATTAATCCTGTTCGCACTGCTTGGCTTATACGACGGATTTTATCTTCACATCTTCAAATACAAACTGTTTAATAATCCTTCGAGTAAAAACGAACATTTTACTCATACCATAAGGGCCATTCTATTTCCAGCAATTTTGTATTTCTTATATTTCAGGCAAGATTGTATGATAAGCTTTTATATTGGGCTTATTCTTGTACTAATAGACATTATTACCCTTGGGGTAGACGCTTATGTAGAAAATGACAGCAGACAATTTATGGGAGGGTTGCCAAAATGGGAATACATTATCCATCTTTTTGTCAATGGATTTCATTTCGCCGCTATAGCAGTATATCTTATTGTAAGAATTAAATTTGAGGCTGGCGCAATAAGTATCAGTACCGGTTTAGATAATTCAGGAGCCAATACCCTGTTTCTTTTACTGGTGAAGAACCTGATTCCGGGTGGAATTCTGATGGCCCTTATCCACATATTTGTAGCAGTTCCTATAACTGCCATTCACTGGAATAAATGGAGATCGAAAATTACTTGTTGTTAAACAAGCTTACTCACAACACAGCTCATTCAATCTGCAACAAAGACCAGTCTCCAGGTTGTTATCAGGTTCTTCTAAAATTTCAGTCTTGTTAGTTACACTAAAAAGCGATTTAAAAATTTCTATAAAGGATTTCATGTTTCTTCTTTTATTAAATGAATAAAAAAGGTAGTCGGTTCGACTACCTTTTTGTTTTACTTCTCACAGCATTCTTCAGTACCCTTACTGCACTGATCCGGGCCGCAATCGCCACCCGTACCATTGCAACATTCAGGCGGACAGGTTTCTGTTGAGGCTTTCGCCAGTGTTCTTGGTCCTGCGTCGTTCAACGAGAACATCGATACTCCGGCCGTTAATGCAAGTGCCGAAGCTGCTAAAATGATTTTCTTTCTCATTTTTTTCTTTTTTAATTAAACAATTAATGAATTCGTATATAAAGACGAATGATTTAAAAAAAGATGCAAAAAAAAGCAGCCGAAGCTGCTCTTAATTTTAACAACAAGAAGATTTTTTAGCAGATTTATCCGTGTTGCAACCGCATCCCGATTCTCCTTCTGCTTTTTTATCCTCGTCGAGCTTACAGCAGGCGTCTTCATTCTTTGAAGGTGCGCCACCACAACATCCGCTTTCTGTGTTGCTGTTTGAATTTTTTTGAAGTTTATTTTTTTCTAAAACTTCGATTCCATCGTTTTTCATGATTTTTGGTTTTAAACGTTTCTATTAATAAAGACGTAAAACCTTAGGAATGATGCAGTATTAATTTTCCTTAATAAGAAAAGAAATATACAGTTTATCTTTTTTTTCAAAACTGCCGTCGTTGAGCCACTCAAAAAGATCATCTACTTCTATTTTGTGGATTTCATTTAATACTTCATCATGTAACATAAAACAGAATTTGGCCTTATCCTTTTCAGGTAAGCCAGGGCTGACCTCACGATGTTTCATCAAACCTAAAAGAGTCTGATAAAAATCCTGCATACTTTCAGTTTTTGCTTTCATTAATTACAGGAGTTACACGAAATCTGGCAATTTTCTTTTTTGAGTGAGGCTTCAATTATGTTGCCGCGACTATCGGTTTGTATCGAACAACAGTTGGTAAACATTTTGTGTAGTCTTTCACGGCCCCGTTGTACCCGTGATCTTACAGTTGGATAAGCAAGATCATACTTACTGGAAAGTTCTTTCTGAGGAATTCCTTTTATTTCAGAGTCTATGATAATAGATTTATATTCTTCCGGTAACTGCTTTATAAAGCCTCCCAGGCATTTATCCATTCCCTTGGTATTATCATCGTTTTCTTCATCCATAAGATCTGCAGGAAGCTTTTCCGAAAACTCAAGTTTTTTCTTTTTGTTCTTCGTTGTGCGGTAATAGTCTATTATAGAATTGCGCGTGATGCGATAGAGCCAGTTCGTAATTTTTTCTTTATCAGACAGTGTTCCAATATTGGTGTGCATTTTAAGAAAAACATTCTGTAAAATATCTTCTGCGTCTTCTCTGTTGTTCACCTTACCATAAATGTAGGTGAAAAGCGACTTTCTAAATTTGGTATATACTTCAGCTAATTCCATGGGAAATTGTTTTCTTTTTTGAGTTTTGAAATTGAATAAGAAGGCATGCGATCAATGGGATTAAACTTAGCCAGAATATAATATGAAGATACTTAAAATCAAGCAAAAATCCTCCTGTTAAAGTGCCAGCTGCGGCACCAATGTCGCGCCAGGTAACATTATCCGAAACCTCCTTTAACAAAGAACTGTTTCCCGAAATGGCACCGCCCGGAGCAACCGAAGCATTCATAGCACCAAAGCTAAATGCGACAATGACTCCCAATATTGTCAGCCCGGTTGCTACCAGTGCGATACCTACAATAACAAATAAACCCGTGAAATTAAAAACCTTATGGAAACCAAACCTATCTGCCAGCCAACCGGCAAAAGGAGAAAACAACACCAGGCATATCCTTCTATACGCCAGGTATAATCCCGTTGTTGCCAGGAGCTCAGTTGCAGAAAAATTATACTCCGATCTTAATAAACTACTTAGCAGAACAATCAATAAACCTTCCACCACAAATGTGTTAAGCATAACCATCATATTAAGCGAAGATGGAAAAGAAAGTTGCAGATCTTTACGTTCCATCCGAGAAATTTCTATTTCGGGTAATAACATTGAAATAAGTACAGAAGCCGCGCTCAATATCCCAAGTAAAGCAAATGTAACATCTCTTTCAAAGTAAGATACAAACCAAGGGCCGATCAAAAGAGCCAGTATTGCTCCGCTTTCGATCACACTTCTGCTAATGCCCAGCGCTATTCCTTTGCTTTTATACTGCAGCGCGTACACCATACTGTTCAACCGAAGCGCAGAAAAACTCATTCCCCATAATATTCTTACAAGCAACCATAAGAAAACAGAATTTACAAATCCATACGAAAGTGTTGTAATAACAGCTATTGTAACCGCTACAAGAGTTATATTTTTTAGACCATACCGACTTAAAAAAAACGCGATGTAACTATTCAAAAATAATCTTGTAAAACGATTGACAGATAAAATCACGCCAACCCAAAACACAGGCAGACCTATGCTCTGGCAATTAGCAGGCAGGTAAGCATACAAAAATGAATCACCTACACCTGCTAACGCCAAAGCTGCTGCCGACACAAACGTATTAAGCATGTCCTTATGCACAACACGCACCTTCTCCATTTCCAGTACTACACACTCCTGTTTCCGGAAGTTCAAGTTCCACATTTCTTGCCGATACCAGATCGCCATCCAATGCAGCAACAACAGACCGCACTTGTTCATACCCTGTAGCCATCAAAAAAGTAGGGGCGCGGCCATAACTTTTACTTCCTACTATATAAAAATCTTTTTCGGGATGCTGAAGTTCCAATTCACCATGCGGACGAACCGTGCCACAGCTATGAATATTCGGATCAATCAACTCCGCAATATCTTCGCTGCTTTCAATCGCCGTATTAATACCAAGACGAATTTCGCGTAGAAACGAAAAATCGGGACGCGACCCTGTGTTAGAAATAATTTCGTCAATCTCAGGTATAGCGGCAAACTTTTCATTTTGCCAACCCAGCAGCGATAAACTATTTTTCACCTTTCTTATTTCTTCTATCTGAAACGGCGTGTACACATTAATTTTATCGTCGTTAACCAGTTGTTCAATTTTAATTCCCAGTGCGCCGCGGGCTTCAAGAGCATCGTTTTCCTGGCCGCCGTAAACATCGCTCATTTTTTGTTTACGCAGTATCCAGTTTATTTCCGTTCCGGGAAACTCGTCTTTTATTTTTTCCAGTTCAAGAATGGTATTGATTGCTGAATGTCCGCCGCCAATAACAGCCACTTTTTTATTCGCAAACCGCAGTTTATGTTTATTAAGAATGTCTGGTATACCATAAAAAATATTATCAGCGTGTTCCAGCTCACCAATGGCATAATTTCCGTCCGAACCAACGGGGTTTGGTGTAAGCCATGTTCCGGTTGCATCTATGATTGCTCTTGCTTCAAAAGTAATGATGCTATTATGTTGCTTAACGCGTAAAACAAAAGGAACATGCTCACGGTTCTTTGTTTTCATTTTATCCATGTTCTTTCGTCCTATCGAAATAACTTTACTTTGGGTATAAATAAAATTTTTCAGTTGAGGAAGTTCCGACAGGGGCTTTAAATAAAGATCAACGAACTCACGCCCGGTATGTACCAAATCTTCAACAGGATTTTTCCAGCCCGTGGTTTGCAATAATTCTTTCGCCGCTTTATCTATATTATATTTCCAGGTTGAGAACACTTTAATATGTTCCCACAATAAAATGCTGCTGCCAACCGATTCACCGGCTTCAAAAAGTACAAAGGGAATGTTTCTTTTTACAAGATGCGCAGCGGCGGCCATTCCTACCGGGCCGGCACCTATAACTGCTACAGGGAGGTTGTTTTTTGTATTCATATTATGGGTTTTATTTATAAAGACGGTGATTTTAAAAAAAGATGCAGGTTATTTTACACTTACCTGGTATTGAAGAACCAAAAACTCGCGGTATTTCTCTTTATTGAGACTGTATTCTGATGTTACGCCTTTAATAGTATGAGAAACCAGGCCGGCTTTCTTAAGCTTATTCAAATGCTCCGAAACAGTGGGCTGGGCCCATTTAAATTCGGTAACAAAATCTTTGCAAAGGCAGGAATCTATTACCAGTAGCTTTTGTACAATTTGTAGGCGAGCGGGGTGGCCAAGAGCTTTATAAAACACGGCCAGTTTTTCTGAGGGCTTTTTCATATTGTATAAAGACGATGGAAGATGGAAATGATGCAGTTTATGTTTTATCGAACTTCGTCAGCCGCGGCGAATCAGTGCAAGTCGTATTTTAACCACATAGATTTCTTTGTAAAACAAAGCCTGCGCCTTGGCGGAAGAAACACAATAGTTTTCTGTCCCCAACAGAAAGGTAGATAGACCTCATTAGGTATACTTTTTCACACTGAAGCGAACGAGTTTACGAGTTCTGCTTTAGGACAAGTCCTCGTCCTGAGTTAGGCTGTGGCATTCACATAGTTTTGTACAGCTTTGGCAACATCAACCAGACTTTGTCATTCAGATCGTTACTTTTTATTAGATTCGTTGTATCTTTAGAACTGCTTCTATGAAGTTATACGTTAAAAATATGGTTTGCAGTCGCTGTAGAATGGTTGTACAGGCTGAATTTGATAAAGCCGGAATTCCTTTACTTTCAGTTGAGCTTGGAGAGATAGAAACCGCAAAGGATCCAAGTGATTCTCAACTAGAGAAACTGGAATCAGGTTTAAAGCATCATGGCTTCGAGCTCATCGATGACAAAAAAAGCAGGATGATTGAGAAAATAAAAAACACCATTGTAAAACTCATTCATCACTCCAATGAAAATATCAAAACTAATCTCTCCGATTATCTTGCTGATAAATTAAATTACGACTATACCTATCTTAGCAATCTGTTTTCGGAAGTAGAAGGAACCACTATTGAAAAGTATTTTATTTCGCAACGAATAGAAAAAGTGAAGGAACTATTGGTATATGATGAATTATCGCTGTCAGAAATTTCAGATCGCTTAGGATACAGCAGTGTTGCCTACCTGTCGAGCCAGTTTAAAAAGGTCACCGGCCTTACACCTTCGTTCTATAAATCCTTAAAGGAGCACAAACGCAGGAACATCGAAGAACTGTAAATCTTATAAACTCTTCCAAAAATTACGTAACGTCATGCCCCGGCGGTGGACCTACTTTTGCTTAAAATTAAAATTATGAAAACAAAAAAAACAATTCTTACGCTGCTTATATCAATGTTATTAGGCAGTACCGCTTTTGCAAACTTCGTGTCGGCAAAAGTAAAGGTTACAGGAGTAACATGCAGTATGTGCTCCAACTCTGTTCATAAAGCCTTGTCATCCCTTTCCTTTATTGGAAAAATTGATGTTGATCTTGAGAACGCGGAGTTTATGTTAACCTTCAAACCAAATGAAAAGGTAAACATCGATGCTATAAAAGAGAAGATTGAAGGAGCCGGATTTTCAGTTGGTCAGCTCATTGCCAATTTCGCATTTAATAATGTTGAGATCAATAAAGATTTTCACTATCAATATGCTGATAATACGTACCACTTTGTCGATGTAAAAAACCAGAAACTTAATAATACAGTAGCCATCCGCTTTGTAGATAAAGGGCTCACCTCAAACAAAGAGCATAAGAAATATGTTGGGCTCACAAGCTACCAATGCATTAAAAGCGGGAAGTCTGAAAATTGTTGCAACGCAGTCTCTAAAAAAAGAATTTACCACGTAACCTTATAAGACAAATGAAACGTTTTATATTATCAGCTCTCACGGCCATAACAACCGTGGGAGCTTTTGCCCAGGAATTATTTCCTAATTCAGAACCAGCAAGTATTATCCCAAAACATGCATTCGGAATCCGCTTAATGAACGAGGCTTATACCACTGCTTCCAATTTCAAAACCTGGCACGGCGCCATGTTTATGTATGGCATGAGTTCCAGGTTTATGCTCAATGCAATGGTAACCACCTCAAATCATCACTATAAACAATTGCCTGCAAATTATATTCAGAAAGACATTAATCAGACAGAATATGTTGCCTTAACATCATCGCCAAATACTTATCTTTTTGAATCTGTAAATCTGGGATTCAGATACAGATTTTTAAATGCCGACGGAGATCATCGACATTTCAGAATGGCCCTATACGGAAACGCTGTTTACGCGCAGCAACCTCATGATGAGGCTGAAGTTTCTTTAATGGGAGATAATAAGGGAGTTGGAGGGGGACTGATTTCAACTCTGCTTGTTCATAAGCTTGCCATTTCTCTTACAACAGGGACGATTAAACCTTTTCCTTATACCGAAAGAAAAACTGCAATCTCATTAAATTATGGCAATGCTTACAATTATAGTTTATCGTTTGGTTACCTGGTATATCCTTTCAAATACACAAATTACAATCAAACAAACATAAACCTGTACGCCGAATTTCTTGGAAAGTCATACAACGATCTGATAGTTGCCAATGGGCAGAACGTCGTTATTACAATGGATAACGCATATAAAAAAGGAAACTACATTGAGTTCCGTCCCGCCATTCAGTTTATTATAAAATCAAATCTTCGTGTGGATTGTTCTACCGCATTTCCATTGGTTAAAAAGTCGTATATCCGAAAATATCCTCTTTACATGATAAACGTTCAGTACTATTTCTTCCGATAAATAACTTTCCCTGATTTCCGTAAATCTTATAAACTCTTCCAAAAATTACATAACCTGTACGCCATGTACGGGCAGTAATTTTGTATCATAAAATCTTAATGAAATGACACATACTTACAAAATAACCGGAATGACCTGCGATTCTTGCCAGGCGAAGGTTCAAAAACTCCTTGAAAATATTGACGTAGTTACAAATGTAAAAGTAGATTGGCGCAAGGGCGAAGCCGATATTACAATGAAAAATCACATCAGCACTTCTGTTTTTCAGGATGCTTTGAAAGCCTATCCTAAATACAAACTCAGTGAAAAGGCTCCTATGGTTATGCCTGTTTTCGAAGAGGAACACAAGTCCTGGTTCCAGACCTATAAACCAGTGTTATTGATTTTTTCTTACATAACGGGGATAACTTTACTCATTCAGGTATTGCAGGGAGAATTTCTTTGGATGCAATGGATGAACCATTTCATGGCTGGTTTCTTCCTGACATTTTCCTTTTTTAAGCTCTTAAACCTCCAGGGCTTTGCCGACAGCTATTCAACCTATGATATAATTGCGAAGCATTGGAGAGGCTACGGTTTTCTATATGTATTTATTGAATTGGGCTTGGGCCTGGCTTTTCTCATAGGTTTTGAACCGCTGCTTAGTAATAGCGTTGCATTCGTAGTTATGAGTATTAGTCTTGTAGGGGTTTTACAGAGTGTATTGAACAAACGTAAAATTCGTTGTGCATGTCTTGGCGACGTGTTCAACCTGCCCATGAGCACAATTACAATTATTGAGGACACTCTTATGATAGCAATGAGTGCTATTATGTTATTGAATATGATTTAAAAGAGATTTAAAATGGAAAAACATCACACACATAACAGTGAGTCGCACGGGAATCACTATCGAAAATTTCTAATCATGATCGTGATCTCATTTATTGCGATGTATTTTCTTATGTATTCGATGGTTGATTCATTCGCTAACGTGATCTCTAACGTTAATCAGATTTATATGGCGGCATTGATGACAGCGGCTATGGTACTTATTGAAATTGTAGTGATGTGGGGTATGTATAAAAATAAAAAACTGAATACGCTCATCATTATCTTAGGTACGCTCGGACTGATTTTGTCCTTTGTGTTTATAAGGAAACAAACTTTTGTTTCAGATCGGCAATTTGTTAAATCAATGATCCCGCATCATGCTGCCGCGATTTTGATGGTGAAAGAAACCAAACTCACTGATCCTGAATTACAAAAGCTGGCCGCCGACATCATTTCCGCGCAGCAGAAAGAAATCGATTTTATGAAAGCCAAACTGAAAGAATTAGAAAATAACTAAAAACACATTATGAAACTGAAATTATATAAAATACTTTTTTTTGCGGCCCTCTTAATTGCTCCTGCTTTTTCCTGGAGTCAACATAACCACCAGCACCACAACGGGAAAGACACTATCAAAACTAAAAAGGAAAACGAACATAACCATCATGAGAAACAGGATGAGCACGAAATGCCTCCTATGAGCCACGCTTTTTCTTTGAATTTACCAATGACAAGAAATGGGTCAGGTACGGGGTGGTTACCTGATTCAACACCAATGTATGGTTATATGTTACATGGTAAAAAGTGGATGTATATGTTTCATGGAAATATTTTCGCGCGATATAACAACCAGGATATTTTTAATTCAGGAACACGGGGCGATGATAAGTTTGATGTCATAAATTGGTTTATGGCCATGGGTCAGCGCCGGGTGGGTAAAAAAGGGCTTTTCCGTTTTAGTGGGATGATCTCATTGGATAATCTGTTCGGTGGAAATGGATATCCTTTATTATTTCAAACCGGCGAAAGTTGGAAAGGAAAACCGTTAGTTGATCGTCAGCATCCTCACGATCTTTTTTCAGAACTCTCGGTTGCCTACACGCACGCTATCAATAAAAATGCTGATGTATTTATTTATGCAGGCTATCCCGGCGAGCCTGCTTTGGGATCAGTAGCCTTTATGCATCGGGTTTCTTCTTTATACGGACCTGATGCACCTTTGAGCCATCACTGGAACGATGGAACTCACATAACATTTGGTGTTATAACAGGTGGGATCCGTGCGGGTAAATTTAAAATTGATATTTCAAGTTTTACCGGAAGAGAACCTGATGAGAACCGTTATAATTTCGACACGCCGCGTTTTGATTCTTACAGTGGAAGATTGTCATTCAACCCAAATCCATATTGGGCATTTCAGGTTTCTCATGGTTTTATTAAGAGTCCTGAATCGGTTCGCCCTGATGAAAATGTTAACCGTACAACCGTTTCGGGTATTTACAGCAGGCCGCTAGCGAAAAATAATTTTCTGAACGCGACTGCCTTATGGGGCCTAAATAACAGTCACGCTTCTGAGCACGCCGCGCTTCTTGAGGCCGCATTGGTTTTGAATAGGTTCTCAATGTATGGCCGTTATGAAATGGTTCAGAAATCAGTACATGAACTAAATTTAAATGAAGAACTTTTCGGACATGATGAGTTATTTAATATTAATGCATTAACTGTGGGGTTTGGTTATGATATTCTCAGATTAAAATCATTGCGCATAGCCTTAGGCGTACAAACCTCTTATTATATCCCCGACCCGGATTTAAATTTACTATACGGTAAAAATCCAATGTCAGGACAGGTTTTTCTCCGGTTATATCCTCCGGGAATGAACGTAAACAGAATGTAAAAACAGATTAAAATAAAGAGCTCGCGGTGGGGCTCTTTTTTTTGTATTGCAGTTGCGTCAACAGTAAATATTATAAATCGTTTCCAAAATTCTGTAAACAGCAAGGCGCTTCCTCCAAGTAGTTTTGCTTAAAATTTTTATATACATGGAAACAACAATCAGTCATGCTATCCCTTACGCAAAACGTTGGGCAGCTTTAGCGGTTATTTGCACCGCGCAGTTTATGGTAATTATGGATACATCAATTATTGGTGTGGCATTACCTGCAATTCAAAAAGATCTTGGATATTCATCATCGGGCCTTCAGTGGATATTTAACGCGTATGTTATTTTATTAGGCGGCCTCTTATTGTTAGGAGGAAAATTGTCGGACATGTTCGGGCCGCGTAAAATTTTTATGTGGGGATTTGGCATCTTGGTTGCTTCTTCTTTATTGGCTGGTTTTGCCTGGTCAGAAACTTCAATGAACATTGGCCGTGCATTACAAGGCGCTGGTTCAGCTCTTATCGCTCCATCTGCGCTTACTTTGTTAATGACAACGTTCGCCGACCAAAAAGAACTTGGTAAAGCATTTGGATTCTGGGGGGCTTCGGCAGCCGCAGGTGGTTCGGCTGGTGTATTTCTTGGAGGCTTACTTACCGAATGGCTGTCGTGGAACTGGGTTTTCTTTATTAATATTCCTTTAGGTTTAATTGTTTTATTACTAAGCAAGCCTTATCTGCCTGAAGGCATGAAACAAAAAAGTAAACTCGATTTACCTGGGGCCTTAATAGCAACTCTCTCGCTCGTAATATTGGTTTATGCCATCGTATCTCCTGAACAAACAGTAATTTCTAAAACAGTTTCTATTGTGGTTTCAATTGTATTACTAATCATTTTCATTCTTCGTCAGAAGAAATCAAGAAACCCATTACTTCCTCTTTCGATCTTTAAAGCGCCAAATCTTGCTGCAGGAAATTTGGTAATGATGTTAATGGCCGCATCATGGATTCCACTTTGGTTCTACCTTAATTTGTATTTGCAGCAGGTATTACAGTTATCGGCATTCAACAGTGGCCTTGCCTTGTTACCAATGACCATAGTTATTATGATACTGATGGTTGGCTTTACAGGTAAAATTGTGGCAAAGTTTGGTTTCAAAGGAACATTGGTTGCGGGGCTTATTGCTTTAACCGGATCGCTTGTTGCGTTTACCCAGGTTGATGCCGGTGGGTCATACTTAACCGACGTTCTTCCTGCATCAATTTTAGGCGCTGTTGGAATGTCACTGGCTTATATTCCGGGAACGATTGCATCTATGTCGGGGGCCAAACCAGAGGAAACGGGCCTTGCTTCGGGTATTGCAAATACCAGTTACCAGGTTGGTTCAGCAATTGGCCTTGCTATTATAGTCGCAATTGCTACATCATTTTTAGGTTTGGGATCAAGCCTCGAAGAAATTACCGGCAGCATAAAAGTTGCCTTTGGTTCGGCTGCCATGATTGCAGCAGTATCTACAGTGCTTGCAATTATTTATGTGAAACAGCCTAAATAAAAAAGCCTCACGTCACTCATCTTCATTCCAAAAACTCAAACAAAGAAGGGCCCCAGGCCCTTTTTTACTTTCTTACAATCTTCTTAAACTTCAACGATGCTATTTGTTTGTATTGTGGACTTGTTTCCAAAAAGCAGAACTAAATGCCTGATTTCACGCAAAGCTCCCAAAGACAAGAGTATAAACCCAGCTTAGCGATCTTCGCGTAAACATTTGCGAATCGCCCAGCGATTTGCGAGAAAATACAAGCTGTTGTCGGAAAAACATCCGTTTACTACACATAATAATAATATTTAGTCTTAAATCGAAAAAGTGGGTTATTACCTACCGATCAATATTTTTTTTCAATGTACTTTTGTTTTAATCATAACAGATCGTTGCATGAGGGAGACATTAACACGTGAAGAAAAGAAATTTCTGGAATCGCTGGGATTTAAAGCGCAATATCCTGACGAAAGAGATAAAAAATATGTTCAGTACATCAAGCATCTGGAGCATCCTGTCATCATTGATCTTCGTATTGTGGTCGACGGTACAATACATGTATGGGGCAGGGAACATAAAATGGGATTATCAAAATCGGAATACCTTATAACACATCGCAAATTTTCAAAAGATAGTTTAATGACATTAATGCTGGTGTTGAGTTATTAAAGGAACTCGTATTTTTTAAACCACATAAGATACATAGTTTTTATTTTTTCTAACCGCAGAAAAATAAACTACAGAGAAACAGAGATTAGATTCCTCAAAACCAGTTTTATCAAAGAAGAAAATCCCTCTGCTTCTTCGTGTGTCTGCGGTAGAGAATTGAAGAGTAAATTGTCGACCAACGGAAACAGAAACACAAAGAGAAAAACGACGATTAGAAGTAACACCACAAAAATGGCTCTTAATAAAAAACGGCACAGTGTTTGCGTATCAAAAATTGTAGAAAAGCCTCTACAAAAACACAAACTTATTAACTCTGGCACCAACCGCCGTAGTAGCGTTGTATCTTTACCTCCGAGATTAAATTTTTAATTTACTCTAAAAAAATTGTGGCTCTGTTGTTAGGGGGATGACAGGGTAACAATAAAATCCTCGTAGTTTCTACGGGGATTTTTTATTTCATAAGATCATACTTTTTGCAAACAGAACTTTTAGGCTCTCACTCTTGCACGGAGATTTTAAAGATGTCGCAGATAATGTAATAGATAAAAGTTTACATCTTCGAGATCAATGTAATCTGCGTGAACAGATAGAGCTTGCTTAAATTTAATAGTATTAAGTGCTCCAGAACTTTAAGACAGAATTACGACACAAACATAAAAGTAGAAAGATGATCCTCTATATTTTTTGTGTTTGCCTGCTGGTAATATGATTTTAAAATGATCCTGCTTTTTGAAAGCACATACCTGATCTGATTGCATATAACATCAAACCCGGATTCGCTATGGTCGTTTAACCCTATTTCTTTTTTAAAATCCAGCCCCTTGATTTTACCGAATATGTGAATCTGGCACAGGCCACTTTCAAATCTACACAGGTACACATTTAATAAACCTTCCTGCGTTCCGGCCATTTTATATTCTATTTCGTTTGTAAAACTGTTGGCGCGAATAAACTTTGCAGCGGGAGTAAGGCTTCTTCCAACAACTTCGGGCTGCGGAAGCAAAAAATTAATATTATACATTGCAATGTGAGTGGGTTTGCCTTTATCGGCATGCCAGGGAAATGTGCTCATAAAATTTGTCAGGTATTCTAAAAGGGGGGTACTGCAAATTTAGTGCAATTTTAAATCATGTCTAAAAAAACCTTTACCAAAAAATAAAAAATAATTAGCTATCTGACGAACAGCCTTTATCCATGCATAATTTCGGTCCAAAATGACATCCTGCCAGAATAAAACATTAATAAGTTCTGTTTGTTTCGCAGGGATCAGTGTGGAAATTTAATCGCACTTTTTCTACGTTTTCAACATTTCCATAAAAAATCCCCTGCGGTTTGGGGGTATATTCTATGACTGTGGTCTTATGCGTAAATATAAGTAACTTATCTGTGATGAGTGGGTTATTGATATATGAAATGGTATAATGTGAGTATTGATTCTCTTCCCGGGGAAGGACAAGAGGTTCTGATTTCTTTTGAAGGTATTTATTATGTGGCAACTTATGATAGAGAGAATGGAATTTTCTATCCCCGGAATAGTTCCAGAGTATCTATAGATGCAAAAAATAATCTTATTTACTGGGCCGAAATAAAAAGTCCTGATGAGGGGGTTTAATAGCGTGTACTTCGCCAAAGTAACAGCAAGCCACCTAAGAACTTTAGCGAAGTACTGTTACTAAAGCAAAATCAAATAAATTTTTTATTGATCCTATACCCTCTCCCCTTCTGAGATTGAATAACACGTTTACCGAATAACTGGCGAATGTTGTAAATATGAACATCAATGATCCTTTTCGCGGCTACCTTCTCGTCGTTCCATATCTTTGATGCAATTTCGGTTTTGCTAAAAAATTTATTCGGGTTCCCATACAACAACTCAAACACCTGGAACTCTTTTCTTGGTAACTGAATTGGTTCGCCCTTTTTAAAAATAAGATAACGGTCCTGGTCAATAATAATGGAGCGTTTATCTTCGCTGGCGGGTTTTGTTCTGCGCTTTAAAAGATTTTTAATAAAGAGCTGGAGAATAGCCGGCTTGTTATGGAAATTGATAAACGAATCGGCTCCCGAATTAAAAACCATTTCCTGTACAAAATCATCCTGCTTGTCAGAGTAAATAACAATGTATGGATTTGATTCGAGTTTCTTCTGACGGATTTCCTTGGTTACACTTACAGCATCGTTAGGAACAAGATCGAGATTCAGGAAAAGAAGATCAATTGGTTTTTCGTAAATAAAATCCACGCCTTCCTTTTCATCGTTAAATGCTTTGATGTTTTCAAAGGACGTTTTCAGGCCATCAAGGCTCCTGAATATTTTGTGGATAGAATTATCAATAAAGACTATAACGGCCTGTTCGGTAAGCATAACAAGTGGCAAAGGTGCTTACCCGAGTTTAAGGTGGTGACAAGCTTATGTTAATTTAATATTAAATTACAAATCTATCCTTAACAGGCACACATCGTCTGTTCTTTCGGAGTTGCTTTTCCAAATGTTAAATTGATATTCGAGATGATCGCGCTGATTCTGGCACGACATGTACGAAGATGCCCGTATCAACTGGCTGAATTTCTCAATACCAAGACGTTTATCCCTGGTACCGCCGAACTGGTCCTTAAACCCATCGGAAAACAAGTACACCTTTGAACCGGGCCTGACATTAAAATTAAAGGTGCTGTATTTTCTGTTCGGTTCCATCTGCCATCCGCCAATAGGAAAATTATTGCTTTTGTGCCTGCTGAAATTATTTTCATGATCAATCATCATAATGCTGCTCATGGCTCCTGTAAACTGCATTTGCATGGTTTTGGAGTTGTAAGCCACAATGGCTATTTCCATCCAGTCGTTGTTTACACCTTCTTCTTCATGATGATTAAATGTCTCTATCCACTTTTTATCTATCTCATTAAGAATTTCGCCAATGCTATCATATTGTTTCGAGTAAACAACATAATTTAAAAAGCCAATCGCCAGCGATGACAACATGGCCCCGCTAACCCCGTGCCCCGTGCAATCTCCTACAGCATAAAAACACCAATCTCCTTTTTTTCCGATCCAGAAAAAATCTCCTCCAATAATGTGCAAGGGATTATAGTAAACAAAATAAGGCTGCTGTAGTTTTCTGAAATGACGCGCCTGGGGCATTAGGCCCTGCTGTACAAAAGCGGCGTAGTAAAGTCCGTCGATCAGGTCCTTGTTCTTTTTTTCGAGCGTATGATACGCCCCTTTCAGTTCGCTGTATGGAATTTCTTCCAGTATATCGTTTGGTGCCATAGAAAACACAAAGCACGAAGTATAAGCTCACCTAATCGCTAAGTGAAAATTATTGGATGGTTAATTTAGATGAGATACTGAAATGGAGCGACGAGCCCCGTGATTAAATTTTATTCAACGCTCAAAGTTGACACGAATTAGCAAAAATGTGTGTGATAAATTATTATTTGAGTTACAGCATAAAACTCACTACATCCGAGTTATCCAGAGCTAGTAGAAATTTCAGGATCTATGTCCAACAAATATTTTTGTTGCGGAGATCTGAAGAATGGCGAATATTTTTTCGCCCTCCGATAAAAGTGTTTTTACATTGGCGGGTTCTTTTGATTTAAGCGTTTTAAAAAAAACATCCATCTTCGACAACCAGGGCTTAACTGTTTTCAGGTTCTTTTTTCCAATAATACTTTTAAGATCGCCGCGTCTTCCTGTTTCTTCTACAAGATGAGAAAGAATGTGTTTTACTTTAAGTTCATCGTCATGCTTTGCAGCTGTTAATTTTGTTGAAATGAACCTGAGGGTACCCGCGTTCAGATGATAATTTCTTAAGAGTGCTTCCAGGTAAAAACCTTTGCTTTTACAGTGATCTATTTTTTTAAGCGTGAGCTGAATTTTTCTTGGAGTCATATCTATTTAAATAAAGCGCCCGTTACGTGATCCGTAACGGGCGCTTAAAATAACTCGTATTTCTTGATTCCGAAAATGAAATACTATTTCGACACTGCTAATTTAACAGTTTCTTTACCTGAGGCGCTGTTTATTGTTACAAAGTAAACACCTGGCATAAGATTTGCCGTGTTGATCGAGAATGTATTTTCACCTAAAGCTAAGTTATGGTTAACTACAGGGATGCTTACCGCTTTACCTGTTACATCAAAAACAGTTACAGTAATTACCGAAGTAGAAGAAGCGTCGATTACAAGGTTAGCTACATCTGAAGCCGGGTTAGGATAAACTGTTACCATTTTATCTGTAAAGTTTGTTTTGCTGATTCCAACAAATCCACCAACAAAAACAGCGTGAGTAAATGCCGCGCCGGTTCCTACTGTTGTAGTAGCTTTTAATCGGAAATCAGGTTTAGTCGCTAAAGAAGCAGGAAACCCACTTACGAAATCGATTTGTGTTACAGTTGTTACTGTGTCGTTATTGTTTGCAGTGCTGTAGTTATGGTACCATGTTTGTGGAACAGCGGTTCCATCTGTGATGTAAGTTGCGCCAATATCAGCAGTAATGTTAGAGTTAGCAACAACGCCCACTGAATCAGAAGCTGCAGGAGCATCAAAATTATCTTTGGTTACAGCTTGTTGTAATCTCCATCCTTTTTCAAATCCTAAAAATAATGAATTGAAAATACGGATACCTGTATTACGACGGATGTGCATTGCGCACTCGTGTTTATCGCCACCAGGAATAGTTGTTGATCCATCACGTTTAGCGCCTACAACAGTCATGTTAGAGAAAACAGGTTTAGTTAAAGGTAAAGCAAAATATGGCGAAGCAGCAGTGTTGTCTACTTCAAAACCATTCGATTCTCCGTTTGCTAAAGCAACATCGGAAATGTTAGCGTCTTTAACACCTAAACCAAACTGAACGCGACCCTGGAAACCGAAATCACAATCAAAATCATCGTCAGTTCCTCTGTAAGCAATAAGATATTTTGAATCTACCGCTCCACCAAACCACTCAAATGAATCATCTCCAGAGAAAGAAACCTGTACGTGATCGATTTGTGTTCCTGAACCAACACCAGCTAAAGTTAAACCGTTGATCTCAGAGTTTTGTACTGCAGGATCAAGGGCCACACCACCAAATTCAATTCTTACATAAGAAAGAACACCAGAGTTATCAGCGTTGTTTGTTCCGCCATAATATCTGTCAGGACTTGTAGTTACGAAACCTTCAATTTTACTTACGTTAGGCGCTTGTGAAATACCACCTGTGTTAATGATACCATATCCGCAGATTACTAATCCACCCCAGTCGCCGGGATTACGTCCGTTAGCAACAGTTTCATTTGAAGTAAATACGATTGGTTGCGCGGCAGTACCCTGAGCCATAATTTTAGCGCCACGGGTAATAATTAAAACACCAGGAGTAGTTGGATCGTTTTTTCCACGAATAACTGTACCTGGCTGAATAGTTAATACCGCGTTGTTTTTCACGTGAACAAATCCATCAAGATAAACAACACCACTAATGGTTTGGTTCGCTGTAATATCTCCGCTTAATGTTGAAGTGGTAGTAGCGTAATTTGTGTTTTCAGGGTCAAAGTTGGCCCATGTATCTGTCCAATCAGTAGCAGGTGTATTATCGGTTACAGGAAATGCTCCTTTATAGGTTGTTGGGGTCCAGAACGCCTGGGCGCTTAGCATAGTAGTAGCTAAGAGGGCCGCGGCTGATAAGTAAAATTTTTTCATGATTGTTTGTTTGTTATAATTTTCCACAAATTTAGAGCGACTTCCGGTGCTTATCATTAATCTAACCTTACTAATTAATTACACTAATGTTAACTAATCGTTACCTGTTATTTTACAATGAAAACCTCTATAAAATAAAAACGCACGGAGCAAAAAACATCCGTGCGTTCACTCTGAAAAAAATTTTTAGAATCTATACGTGAAAGAAAATGCAAATGTTGGTGCCAGTTTGGTATTGGCCATTACATTGTCGAGATTATTCGCGTGAGTAATATCTTTATTTGAAGCTTCTGAAGCTTTATCCAGTTTTCCATTCTTATTAATGTCCTGGTACCAGATTTGGTTTTGCGCCAGCGCATCTCTTACATTAAATTTAAGATCGAATTTTTTCTTGAATGTTTTTGTTACCTGGAAGTCTAAAACATGACGTGGGTTTTCCCAGTAACTTGGCTCGCTTACCGATCCAACGATCACAATCCTTCTTCCAATTAAGTTATAAGACACGCTTGCCCCCCAGTCTTTATCGCTATCCAGGTAATTGATCCCTGCATTGATGATGTAAGGTGATTGTCCCTGAAGCGGGCGAGGCTCTGCGGCAATGATCTGGCTCACGTCTACTTCTGATTTAATATACGCGAAGTTGCTGAAGAATGTAGTGTTCTCAAGAAATTTTACAGAATCTTTTCTGAAGACCGTGCTCAGCTTTAAACGGTATTCTATTTCTCCACCGAAGTTTTCTACCAACGGAACATTCACAAATGTAAGACTTCGCAATTGCGACGACGCGTCTACAGCCTGCTCCACCGCATTCGTAATTTTTTTGTAGAAACCGGAGACTGAAATTAATTGTCCCGCTCCCGGATACCATTCGAAACGCACATCGTAGTTATCAATTTTTGATCGTACAAGGCCAGGATTTCCGCCAATGAGAAACGTCGTATTAAAATCAAGGAAGTTGAACGCGGCCAATTCCCTGAACTCAGGACGTGCCACAGTTTGAGAAAAACCAAGACGCAGGTTTATTTTTTCTGTAACACTGTAAACTGCATTTATAGAAGGCAGAATATCCACCACCGTTGTGTCAGTCACTTTTTCTTCATTGAGAATTGTGGCGCTTAAATGTTGATTATAGGATTCGACGCGTGCGCCATAAATGATGCGGAATTTTTCGAAGAGTCGCGAGTCCAGCATCATGTAACCCGCGTGCAGCATAGAAGAAGCTGTATAACTATCTTTTTCTGTAGTTGCCTCCGATAATTTAAAGCCGCCGTCTCTTGGCCCTGGTCCATCTGTTATGCCAATGTTCTCAGGAGAAAAGATAACACTTTCATCCAGAAATTTGAGATCAACATTCTCTGTAAGAGATGAGTTTTTTCTGTACATCGTATAACCTAACAAACGTGCATAGAATTGTCTGTCTCTGAAAATATGCATTCCACCCAGCTGAAATTCATGTTTGGTATGTTTCCCCATTTTAAAAGCACGGTTGAAATCATAACGCGCGCTCTGCATTTTTTCTTTTGTCGCATTAAAGAACATTGTTCCCGCGTTTTGTGCCGCTGTGTTATTTGTTGCAATAACAGCCGCGTACTTAACAGAGTCGTCTTCTGCCTCAGATGTTTTTACATAGGACATTCTTCTAAGGTTTGGAACTTCTCTTTTAATATCGCTGTAACCAAGTACCCATTTCATTCTTACTTTTGCAGGCTCAAAATAGTGGTCGCCATTTAACTGCGTGGTGTAGATCTGGTTCTGAGTGAACCAACGTACAGTGGATTTTTCCCAGGTTTTGGTGTTAAGGTCCTGCGAACCTTTTCTTGTAATAACACGGTCTTCCGAATTAATACTATAAAGGTTTTTATACCCGATCTGATGATTAGGAGAAAATTTATAGGAAAGATTCCAGAGCGCGCTGGTAAGAATAGTATTTGAAAAAGTGGTATCGGTGTAATCGCGTACTTTTACAACATCGTATGCCGAGCCCTGTTCTTCAAATTCTCTTCTGTTTGTAAAAAAAGTATTATTGTTACTGTTATACGTGATAGCAAAAATACTTCCGGCATCTCTTTTAAATATTTTTCCAACATTAGCCAGCGAAGTTTGAAAAGTAATATTCGGTAACGCTTTTTGTTTTTGTAAGCTCCAGTCGTAATTTACTTTTTTAGCGTATTCGATTTGCTCAAGCTTATCGCCCGAAAATTCTTTAGTCATCGGAATTCCATCCGGTTCGCTTCGTGTTCCGTCATCAACTCCCAGCCAATCGTATTTACCTCCTTTATAAGTTGTAAAATCTTTATTGGTAGTTTGAAGATTATACCCCCCCGATAAAGAAACGCTGAATGCATTTTTTTCGGGGATGCTTTTTGTGTTAACCTGGATCACACCTCCGGCAAATTCTCCGGGAAGATCAGGCGTTGCTGTTTTAAGAATCACAATATTATCAAGGAGGTTAGCAGGGAAAATATCAAATGAAAAAGCTTTTTTATCACTCTCGGAACTCGGAAGTGGCGCGCCGTTTATATAGGCTGCATTATAACGATCGCTCATTCCACGGATGATTGCAAATTTATTATCCTGGATAGTGGCGCCGCTGATACGTTTAATAACATCGCTTGTATTTCTGTCGGGTGTTTTCCTGATACTTTCAGCGCTTATTCCATCACTCACACTCGCGTTATTCTTTTGCTGAAGAATTAAAGCCGTGTTATTTTCTTTATTCAGCGTAACTGTCACCTCAACCTCTCCTAAATCCTGCGATGTGGAAGGATCCATTAGAACACTCACATCAGTTACATCGTTTGCCTTAACATCGATGGCTATTTTTTTTGTGTTGTAAGAAATGTACTGAATAACCAGCACCGCTTTCCCTGTGGTAATACCTGCGATCACAAATTTTCCGTCAAAATCGGCCTGCGCGCCTTTAGAAGTTCCTTCTATCATAGCTGTAGCTCCGGGAAGAGTTTCACCGGTCTTTGCATCTAAAATAGTTCCTGAAACGCGTCCTGCCTGCGAAAAAACGATAGTACTAATGAGTATAAAAACGGGGGTAAAGAGAATTCTGCGCATGTTCGTATTTTTACCGCAAAAGAACTACCTAAAAATTACCCGTCTTTAAATTTCATGTTACTAAAAGTTTAATTTAATCTCTCTTTTTGGCAAAAAACTTAATATTTAGTTAACTTTACTGAGTAACTGAATATCTAATTTTGACCCGGACTAAAATCTCTATGAGCGCAAATTTTAAAATACTATTAGTTGACGATGAACCGGATATTGTTGAATTTTTAAGTTACAACTTAAAGAAAGAAGGTTACGATATTCTAACAGCCAATAACGGTAAAGACGCAGTTGATATTGCAAAAAAAGAACTTCCCCATCTTATTGTACTTGACGTGATGATGCCCGATATGGATGGTATTGAAACGTGCAGGGAGATTCGTGAACAAAAAGGATTGCAGGATGTGCTCATCGCCTTTCTTACAGCACGCAGTGAAGACTATACACAGATCGCGGGCTTTGAAGTGGGCGCTGATGATTACATTACAAAACCTATCAAGCCCCGTGTGTTTATTAGCCGCGTGAAGGCTTTATTGAGGAGATTGGCAGCTACAAATTCAACGGATTCTAATCTTGAATTCGGCGAGATCAGAATTGATAAAGAAAAACATCTCGTTTATAAAGGCACTGAAGAAATTAATCTTCCAAAAAAAGAATTCCGTCTTTTTGCATTACTCAGCAGCAAACCAGGAAAAGTTTTTACCCGCGAATTTATTCTTGAACAGGTGTGGGGTGATGAAGTGATCGTTGGTGACAGAACCATCGATGTTCATATTCGTAAACTCCGTGAAAAAATCGGTGACGATTATTTCAAGACAGTAAAAGGAGTTGGTTACAAGTTTGAGTTTTAAGTCGCCAATTATTTTTTGAAACGAATTAACACAATCTGTTGGTGTTAGCTATTCGTGTTAATGAATTGAAACTTTATAAAGTTCTACGAAAGCAATTTTATAAAAGTTGTGTGCGGACATCTTCAATCCTTAAACTGCGCAGCGCGCCACCTATAATTTTTTTCTGTCGTGACCAAAAAAAACAAATCCTGTTTAGTGTGCGCGATCTTCGAGCTGCTTCTGATTAAATCAAAGCCTGATCCCAATCACAAGAATATCATCCACCTGCTCGTTGCCGCCTTTCCATTCTTCAAAGAAGTTGGCGAGATATTCTTTCTGTTCGTTCAGTTTCATCGCGTTTATTTCAAGAAGTACATCTTTGAAACGCTTGGTCATCATTTTTTTAGAATTGGTTCCTCCAAACTGATCAGCGTAACCGTCCGAAAATAAATAGAGTGTGTCGTTACGATTGAACTCCAGTTCGTGTGATTCAAATTCCTGGCTGTCGTGCGTAAAACCACCAACAGCGTGTTTTGTTGCCTTGTATTCGAGAACCTCTTTGCTGTGTTGCCTGATGACCCATAGCGGGCGATTGGCCCCTGCAAATTCTACTTTTACTTTTTCTTTTTTATGATAATCGGTTGGAATAGCCAGTACAGAAATGTCCATACCGTCACGTGTTCCTGTTTCGCCCGACTGGCGCAATGCTCCTTTTAATCCTACATTTAATTCGCGAATAATTCCTCCCGGTGTATCCGAAATATCTACAGCGTCTTTTAGTTTTTCGTTGCCGATCATACTCATGAAAGCGCCCGGAACACCATGGCCTGTACAATCTGCCGCCGCGATAATTATTTTGTTGCGATCGCTGGCGTATTTATCGGAGAAGAAATAAAAATCTCCGCTCACAATGTCTTTCGATTTGTAGAGGATAAAATATTCTTTCAGAAAAGGATCAATTTCTGTTGGCGGCGGAAGAATAGCGTGCTGAATTCGTTTTGCATAAAGAATACTCTGGTGCGTTTCTTCGTTCTTCTCTTCTATGATCTTGCTCTTTTCAATGAGCTCATTTTTCTTAGCCTCAATTTCTACTTTCTGTTGTTCGAGAATCGCATTCGCTTTTTTCTTCTGAGAATAATTCCGATACAGGAAGAACATCATGCCCGCGATCAACGCTAAACCGATCAATAAAATATTCATCGATCTGTTCTTAGATTTTAGCTCAGCGTCTTTAACGGCCTTTTCTTTGTTGGCCAAATCCAGTTCCTTGGCCGACATTTCTTCTCTTAATTTATCGTTGCGGATCTTTACCTGTGCTTCTGTCAGTAATTTCTTCTGATTGGCGGCATCCAATTCCTGTTTGCTTGCCTGCGCATTCAGTTTTTCAATCTCCCTTGCTTTTTTCTCATCTTCCAGCTGACGATGCAATACTTCGTTCTGTTGTTCCTGGATCTTTAATTCTTTGATTTTCTTCTCTTGTTCAAGTAGCGCCATCGCAATTTCTTTTTTCTCCGCTTCCAGTTTTTTCGCGAGAAGTTCAGTTTCTTTCTCTTTTAAGTTTGCTTGCTGAAGTAACTGTTCCTTCTGAAGCAATTCTATCTGTTTTAATTTTGTTTCAGCTTCAATTCTCAGATTTTCAATTTCGAGTTTTTTATTGGTTTCCATGGTAGAAGCCATCAATAATTTTGTGGAGTTACTTATTCCGTTCAATTGTTTTTTTAATAAGTGTTCATATGAGCCATCTGAACTAAACTGACGTTTTCTTTTGCTGAAATAAATTTTATTAGAGGGTTTATTAATGATAAAGCTGAAAAGATCGTTTGTTGCCGATGCCGCGAAATTATCCGTCATGCTTACTTTCCAGTCGTTAAGATAATACGTTGCCGTATCAAAAATATTATCAGTATAAGCGTTAATGAGAATGGACGTTTTGTTGAATCCTTTCTTTGTGAATGAGATCACATAGACATTCTGAAGTTCCAATTTAAAAGTGAAAGTTCCGTCGGCAGGAGATTTTGTGCTTAGCAGGGGGAGCTCGTTCCGTTCAATAGTAATATCTACATCATCTACTGCTTTTCCATTTTTTGAAACAATGCCTTTGAACACGAGCATAGAACCTTTTAATTCTTTTGTGGCTGTCTTTTTATATTTTTCGCCCCCGGTATTATAAATGAAATAGTCCCCTTCCCAGTTTTTATTTCTTATGACTCCTTCATGTGTTGGCTTTCCTTTTTCATTATAAAGTTTAACCCGGCCCTCGATATCGCCATTAACATAGGTCACTTCGCTTTTAATTTTATTCGTGTTTGCGTGATAGGATTTCCAAAGACCGTTCTTTTCGTTGTTCACATATGAACCATCAGTAATGATTTGATTATGTTTAAGGATCTTGTTCTTTAATCCTTTCTGATCTTTCCCAAAGAAAACCCATCTTCCCTGCTTTTGGTCATTTTTATCGATAACATTGATAGTATCTCCGAGGAAAACATAAAAATCCTTGTACTGGGCAAAGGAAGTTCCCAATCCATAGAATAGGAGAAAGAAAAATATTTTAAGACACTTAAGTTTCAATGTTTATTCTGTTGTATTTACCATTATATGGGGGAGTTTATCCAAAGAACAGGTCAGGTTAAATTACAACAGGATAAAATTATAAAATTCTGCGAAATTACAGAGAGAAAATGCCTAAAAACAACTTATTTAAGTGACATTAATTTAGCCACATATTTGCCTACGATATCAAACTCCAGGTTAATGGCCGAGCCCGGCTTAATGGCTTTAAAATTGGTGTTTTCGAGGGTATAAGGAATGATGTGTACAGAGAAGTAATCGGGTCCCGACTGCACCACGGTAAGACTAACACCATTTACAGTGATACTGCCCTTTTCAACGGTAATATGTTTTTCGTTTTTTGCATATTGAAACACAAATTCGAAGCTGCCTTTGAGGTCCTTTATTTCTTTACAAACTGCAGTTGTATCCACATGCCCTTGTACAATATGGCCATCAAATCTGCCATTGGCAGGCATGCAACGTTCCAGGTTCACCAGATCTCCTGTTTTTAATTCGCCAAGATTAGTTCTCCGGAGAGTTTCCTGGATGGCCGTTACAATATATTTGTTGCCATTGATGTTTACAACAGTAAGACAAACGCCATTGTGAGATACGCTCTGATCGATTTTTAATTCATGAGTAATGGAAGACGAAAACGTAAAATGCACGTTCGTGTTTTCCTTTTTTATTTCTTCGAGTTTTGCTAAAGTTTCTATGATCCCTGTAAACATTATTCTTTCAATAAATTCCTGATAAAAGCGCCGGTTGATTCTTTAAAGCTAAGATAATCATTTCCGGTTGCCGGGCCGCTAAACCCCGTGTGAATTTTTACGACCTTATGCTCTTTGTTTAAGAAAATAGTGGTTGGAAAAGCGGTGATCTTATTTACAAAACTAAGACTTTCAGAGGCCTTGTCTTTACCGGTTTGCAGAGGTAATAATACTGTGTAATTTACTTTTAGACGTTTTGTCATTCTCGAAACCTGCGCGCTTGCCTTTTCAAAATCACTCGTTTTTTCGAAAGCCAGGGCCACTATTTCCAATCCGTCTTTTTTATACTGATTATATACTTCGGTAAGATAAATACTTTCGTCCATACAATTCGGACACCAGCTTCCCATCACCTGTATAATGACAGGTTTGTTCTCAAATTGCTTATCGTTGAGGGAAATCATTTTTTTATTAAGGTCCTGGTACGAGAAATTTATTTTTTCATCGCGGTTCTTTACGATCGTAATTTCTTCGGCATTCCTTAATTTAAAGTCGGGATTTCTGACTCCCGTCCAGCTTTCCTGCCAATGAGCGCCACTATAAAACGTTCCTTTTAAAATGTCGCCGTCTTTTAGCTGCGCTATAAATAAAAAAACATGACTGCCATCGAAACACGATAAATACAATTTATCGCCGTTCTTCATGCCTTCAAGATAACGGTAGTCGCCGGTTTCGGTGAGAAAGGTCCCGGTTATATAATCGGTTTGTTCCTGGTGATAAAATAATCCAATGGCTTTTGAACTGTCTTTTGTATTGGGAGAAAATGTTATTTCCCATTTACCATGGAAGATTGGATTTGGTTTCCCGGGAACGAAATTAAACCGCTGCGAGTCGCCGTACTTTGCGGAAAACTTAAGAATGTTTTTTTCTTTTCTATAATGATTGATGAAAATTCCTTCAAGATCATTTCCTTTCATCACGCATTTGAATTCTGCATCGAACACCGGCATTTTAAATTTTACAGAATCGCCTTTGATCATAATTTCATCTACTCTGATTTTTTCGTCAGCATTACGAATAATAATGGTTGGTTTTTTCTTTTTGTAAACTACATCGAAGTTAAACGGCAGTTGAATATTTTCTTCTTCGTTAAGAATAAGAATGCCGCGGTACGTTCCCTCTTTTAGTTTTTTGGCGAAGAGGGGGATTGAAAAGAGCAAAGAAAAAAATATAAAAAGTATTTTGTTCAATTATCTATTTTATCATTATTAAAATGCAGATCCTTCGTGCCCCAGGATGACAGTTTTTATTTTATTTGTTGTTCCCGCCTGCGTTGAGCTTGTCGCTTCTCGCTGGTGTGAGGCTCTGCCTCGTGCCGATTATTTTGTAGCCTCTGGCTACATCAGGATTAAACTCTTTTATTGCTTAATGCGGCCAGGTTACAAATCCTGTACAACAATCTTGCTGCTACATTTGCATCCCAATCGTTATCTTCTGCAGGAGAAACTTCATTTAAATCGAAGGCAATGATTCGTTTTCCGCTTTTCGCTAGTTTCTCTAACAGAAATAAAACCTGTTCCACTTCAAACCCTCCTGCAACAGGTGTTCCCGTGTTCGGACATAATTTCGGATCTAATCCATCGATGTCGAAGCTTAAATAAATATTCTGAGGTAATTCATTAATGATCCGGTCGCAGATCCTGTTCCAGCTATCGCCATTGTATTGCGCGTATTTTATATCGCGATCAAAAAATGTTTTTACTCTTCCGTTACTGTTATTAATAAGATTTAATTCTTCTTCGCAATAATCGCGGATACCGACCTGCACCAGTTTCTCGACCTGTTTAATTTTTAAAGCATTGAACATAATGGACGCGTGCGAAAATTCAAATCCTTCATAGGCATCGCGTAAATCGGCATGCGCGTCGATTTGCAGAATCGCATAATTTCCGAATTTCTCAGAAAGCGCCTGCATCATTCCCAATGGTGTTGAATGATCGCCACCAACAAGTCCGATTAATTTATTCTGATTTAAAAAATGAAGGCAGCGGTTCTTCACCCAATCGTTAAGCCAGAGACATTCGTTCTGAATATCTTTTGCTTTCGATTTCATATCTGAATTATTTTCATCGGCGCCATTCGCTAAAGCGTCAATATATTTTTCAGCGTTTTCACGAAGTGCATTGCTTTTTGCTCTAACGTTTTCATCGATCGCATCCATGGCGATGCCAAGCTTCCATGCATCTTTTACCACCGGATCGTAAAGATCAACCTGGTAACTTGCATCAAGTATTGCTTGCGGGCCATCGGCTGTTCCTCCGCCATAACTTACTGTTACTTCCCAGGGAACAGGAACCAGAACTGTTTCACATTCTTCTAATGAAAAAGGTAAACCATACATGCCATCGTTTAACTGGCCAATACCGTTTGGATCAAAATTTTTTATTTTATCTTGTTTTGTCATAATAGAAATTAGAAGTACAAAGATAATTCTTTAGTTACAGAATAGTTTAAAATTGTTTAAATACCTGGATCCTTCGGATCTTTCCTACGAATAACTCCTGCTTAACATAATTGGAAAATAAAAAATCTATGTAGCTATGTGGCAAAATTTGAGAAGCCTTCACTACAATCTAACCGACAATTATGGAGCCAGTCTAAAGATATTCCAGGTTTCGCCCTGCTGCTCGTAACAGATACGATCATGGAGACGACTTGGTCTTCCCTGCCAGAATTCGTAATAATTGGCCTTTAAAACCCAGCCTCCCCAATGTGGCGGGCGGGGAATTTCTTTGCCTTCGAATTGTTTGTGGAGTTGTTCGAGTTTATCTTCTAATTCTTTTCGCGAAGTAAGTCTATAGCTTTGTGCAGAGGCCCATGCCCCGAGTTTAGATTCGAGTGGGCGTGAATTAAAATAATTATCACTGTTGTCGTCGGTGGCTTTTTTTACAACACCTTCGATGCGGACCTGTCGTTGTAATTCGGGCCAGAAAAAATTGAGACTCGCGTTTGGATTTTGCTCGAGACTTTGTCCTTTTTTAGAGTCGTAGTTGCCGTACCACCAGAATTTATGATTGTGTATCTTACGCAGATAAACAATTCTTGAAGAGGGCCTGTTGTCGTAAACAGTGGCAAGATTCATTGCCTGAAGCTCCGGAACCTCAGATTCCACAGCTTGTTTGAGCCACGCTTCAAATTGTTCGCTGGGATCGGCAAGAACATCTGTTTCTCCCAAAGTGCCTTTTGTAAAATCGGCACGTACTTTGTCAATATACTCGTTGTGATCTATCATGTTAGTTATGTTTTCCTTCGTGGAACACGCGGTTGAGTCGCTTCAGGAGGAGCATCATAATTATAAACGCGAACATCAGTAACGCAAAGTTCAGCCAGAAGTAGTTTGCTTTATTATCAAATTTATCCCAGTTTTTGGCGAGCACACCGCTCAGTTTATTTCCAATGGATGTAGCAAGACTCCAGCCTCCCATCATTAAAGCGGTTAAGCGTACCGGCGATAATTTTGAAACCATCGATAATCCCATTGGACTCAGAAGTAATTCTCCTACTGTAACAACACCGTAACTTGCAATAAGCCACCAGGCACTTGCCTTATTCATTCCATTATCTGTAGAATAAACCGCAGCAACCATTACCAGTGTAGAAAGGGCGCTGATCAATAATCCATAAGCGATTTTTGTAGCCGTAGTAGGTTCCTTTCCCCGTTTCCTCATGAAAGCGAAAAAGGCAATAACCAATGGCGTTAGAGAAACAACAAAGAAGGGATTTATGGATTGAAAAATTTCTGTATTTACAAGATTAATGGATTCTCCTTGTTTGGGAACTTTAGAACTTTCAAGATTTTTAAAATACGGCGGATAATCTTTACACTTAACGGGATTCCCTTCTGTGTCTTTTATTTTCCGGAACTGTTCGTCAAGCTGACTAACTTCCTTATTCTCTGCTACTAATTTTTCTGAAAATCCAAGGTTTTCGGTAACTGCAGTAATAGCAGCCGGGCTTTCCCGATCAGTATAATACTCTGCATAAGTTGTAAGTGCAGTTCCGTTCTGCTTAAAAATGGCCCAGAATAAAATTACGATAAGGAAAATGGTGAACATAGTGCCAAGGGGTTTTCTTTCTTCCTTGTTAGCTTTGAAATAAATGGATGAATAAAAATAGATAACCGGAATGCAGAACATAAAGAAGGCATCAGTGCTTCTGCTTCCCATGATCGTGTAAATCTTATCGCCTTCGCCCCAGAGAGCGGTTGGAACCTGCCAGCCAATAACTGCAAACGCAATCCCTGACAATAATACTTTTACAAACTGCATGAGCAAAGGTTTGTCTTCTGGTTTCGGTTCTTTTCTTACATCCACATGTTTGTAATGTTTCATCCCGATCCAGAACGTGATAACTCCTAAAAACATTCCAATGCCTGCTGTAATAAAAGCACCGTTCCAGCCGATTTTATTCCGCATGATAGCAGCAACGAAATTGCAGATGAACGCGCCGATATTAATTCCCATGTAAAAAATATTGTAACCTGTATCTTTTTGGGTCCTGTACCTAGGATCATTGAATAAATTTCCGAGAAGCGTTGAAATATTAGGTTTAAAAAATCCATTACCAACCACCATCACTGCAAGGGCCGAATAAAAGGCCCACTTCTCGGGAATAGCGAGCATGCAATAGCCAATGCCCATTAAAATTCCTCCGAGTGTAATAGAAAAGCGGTAACCTAATTTAAGATCTGCAAGGAGGCCGCCCATAAAAGGTGTAAGATAAGCCAGTGCTATAAATGTTCCGAAGATATCGGAGCCTGTGCCGTTATCCCATCCCATTCCACCTTTAGTAGTATCGGTGGTCATGTAAAGGAAAAAAATTCCGATCATTAAATAATAACCGAAACGTTCCCAGAATTCTGTGAACACTAAAAAAAATAATCCTTTGGGGTATTTGGATTCTGCCATGAGATTAAGCTACGTTGTTGTTTAATCTTTCTTTGTTCATGTGTTTGAGGTTAAGCGCGTACATACCAACAAAAATCAGATCCAGTATAATAGTGAAGATCAAAAAACCGTACGATTTCCCTTCTTCGGTGCTGGCGTTAATATCCAGGCCGAAAAAATAAGTGGACAATTCGGCTGCTATGTATAAAAAGAAGCCGATCTTATTCAATTTCCACATCATTATGGCGCCTATAAGTGTAACGGTTTTAGCGAGCAGGCCAAGTACTCCTACCATGCCTATCTGTTTACAGAATTCCGCCGGATCGCTGATATTGATAGTAGGATTGCTTTCGGTCATTCTTTCCACAAACATGTTGGCCGTTTCCTCGCCAAAAGCAAGACAACAGGCAAGTATGCCGTAGCCAAGTATCATAATGCCACTCCAGATAAAAGTGAGAACGCATAACACTGATAAGAACTGCGGACGCGCAGGTTCTTTTTTAAGGTCGTTTACAAACCCGTCGTTATAATTGTTTTCCATGGTAATCAGGTCTTAAATAGTATTGGTAAAAATGCTAATAAAAAACCTGAAATACTAATAATGACATCGCTTTTAATGATGAGCGGACCCAGCTCTTTTTTTGTGGTTCTATAATGAATAACAATGGCGAGCCGAAGAAAAAACTGTAAAACAAAAAACAAAAAAACCGGGAACGCGAGCGTGTTGTAAGATTTTCCTTCGGCAAACTGAAAATGAACAAAATTGGAAAACGATCTTGAAAAGCCGCAGGTGGCGCAATCTTTTCCCGTATATTCTTTGATCATACAGGGAATGGGATGCGAGTTCGGATAAAAAAAATAGGAATAGCCAAACGCTATTCCTATTAAAATTAAGAACACCCAACTTATGGTTACATGAGCGGGAGTTCTATGCATATTTTTTAGTGAGCTTGTGTAGTATCAGTAATCTCTTTTAACTGATCCATTGCTTTGTTCAATGAATCAAGAGCTCCTGAATTCTGAATAGCTTCTGCAGCCATATCAGCACCTTTTGCGATAAGGAAAACCCAGATCGAGCCAATGATAATAGCAAGAATCGAGCAGATCATACCTGCAATTGCCATACCTTTTGAAGCCCCCGCTTTTTTAGCCTGTGACATGCTTACTACCGAAAGTACTAATCCCACTACAGCTAAAACAATCGCCCACCATCCGAAACATGGTACGAATGATACGATGATTGCTACAATTCCTAAGATCATACCCGCAATACCCATACCTTTACCGGCGTTCGCATTAGCAGGTGCATTTGTGTTGTTTTGTTCCATTTTGTCTTTGTTTTAATTAATTAATGCGGTGAAATTAGCTTTTTTTGTTAAAAATGTTAAATGAAAAGGCCAAAGTTTTGAACAAGGAATTCAGAAGTTATTCAGAAAATGCGAGCATCTAAGTATTGAAAAAGCCGCGGATTACACAGATTTACGCTGATGATCTGTGAAAATATTAGTAATCTGCAGCTAAAAAAAGATCTGTGCTTTCTAAAATTTCTTCCACACTTCAAATCGTTTTAACGTTTCGGGGTTTGAACTGTTTAATTTGAGCACCGGATTGAAGAAATACGAATTTCCTTTTTTATCCTTCTGTAAAATCAAGGTTTTTAAATGTTCGTTGCTATTCACCGTTAAATGAATTTCATCTTCATTTAAAAAATACTGCAGCCAGTGATTGAAATTATTTTTCACCATTATACCATTTACCGCCATAATTTCATCACCGGCAAACAATCCCGATTTCCAGGCAGGCGAATACGGAGCAACTAATGTAACTCTTACAAAGGGACCGTTATCCATGACCTTAAATCCGAAATAGTGTTCGCAGGTGTGCACGTTCTTTTCTTTATGAAATTCTATTCCCAGATAATCGAAGGCTTCTTTTAACGGAACTTCAAAATCATTTGGTGTATAAACAAAGTTTGTGAAGAACTCAGTATGATTTTCTCCGCTTACTTCATTAACAAGACCAATAATATCCTGTTCGCTGTAGCCTTTATTTTTCTTTCCGAAACGTTCATACAATAGCACGCACACATCACGTAAACATTTTTTGTTGGAAGTGGCGCGCATGATCTTTGTATCAAGTATGAAGGCAATTAAATTTCCTTCGTCGTAAATGTTCGTTTTACGGTAAGGCACCCCTGGAACATAGCCGTCCAGCCAGGTTTCCCAGCTGCTGTGCGCCACGCTCAGGTTATATCTTCCGAAATTATGAAAGTGTTTTACAAGACGTTCCTGCAATGTTTTAAAATAATCTTCGTTGCTGAAAACGCTGCTGCTTAATAATAATTTGTCGCCGTAATACGTAGTGAAACCTTCATACACATAACCTGTTCTGGCGTAATTTTCTTTAGTATAATCGTAGGGGAGCATTTCGGCCGGACGAATGTACTTAATGTTCCAGGTGTGAAACAATTCATGACAACCTACACCGAGAATGTCTTCATACGTTGCTCCACCATTAATGGCATAACCCGGGCCAATGGCAATAACCGTATTTTTCTGATGTTCGACTCCATGATAAAATTTATGTGGAAGAACCTGGAACAGAAAATGATAATCGTCGACGGGACAACCGCCCCAGAACTCGAGTTGCTTCCTGGTAAATGCAGAGAAATCGGTTTTTATTTTCTGCCAGTCGGGTTTACATTCACCAACAAAGTGTAAATGAAATTTAATATTGTTCTCTGTATAAACATCCGATTGAATATTTGCAGAAGCAATGAAAGGTGAATCTACCAGTTCTTCATAGTTCATGGCTTTCAATGTTTTTCCATCTACAACCATTGATGTTGCAATTTTGTAAGTATCCGGAACCTGTAGTTCCACCTGGTGCTCTTCATGAGTTCTTCCCTCAACAGCCAGGCAACAATGAACCGGATTCACATATAATTGCATAGTGTCGGCAAAGCAGGCGCCGGCATTTAATTCAGCCGCGTAATAACTGTAAGTGACTTTTATGTAATTGCAATTCTTTGTATTTATTTCCCACAGATCTTTGTTTAACTTGGTGTAAGGAATAGCTTCATTCTTTTCGTTAAACGCATCTACCCTTTTTACATTTTTCGCGAAATTACCAAGTTCATACCGGCCGGGGCGCCAGGCAGGAAGCTGCAAGCGGAGAGTATCCGATTTTATAGTGTCAATTATAAGATCTATATAGATGTAATGCGAGGACGGGTTCTTCTGGTTCATTAAATACTTGATCATAACGAAAATTTTAAGCTTGCTAAATGTATATATTTGGCGCCTTGAAGAGAAATTTTGTCATACTATTTATCCTCATTTTATCAAACAGTTTTGCATCGGATCCCGATTTGAAAGTAACGTTGCCGAACTACCTCAAAAACGATACATCGCGCGCGGGGTTTTACTACCGTGAAGGATTTTCCAACCGAATTAAAAATCCGCAATATAGTTTCGATTGCGCCAAACAGTGCGAACATTTTGCTATTAAAAGCGGATCACCGTTTCACGTGGCCCAATCGCAGAATCTCCTTGGGATTTTATATTACAGGAAACACGATTTTATTTCGGCACTCGTCTATCATAAAAAAGCGCTTGAACTACGCAAAGGTATTGCCGATAAAAAAGAAATTGCATTGACCCTGACTAACCTTGGAAATATATACTGCGATATGAAACGTTTCGTACTTGCCGAAAATGCTTACCTGGAGGCGCTTAACATTAACAACGAATTAGGTAACCCGGTTCAAACCGGAAACTGCCTCGTAAATCTTGGTGTTTTAAACGTTGAAGAAAAAAATTCCGCCGTTGCAAAAAACTATTTTCTGAAAGCGATCCGCAATGCAAAAAACCGACATGATTACGAATTGGAAGCCATGTGTCAGAATAATCTGGCCGTAATCAATATTCAATTGTCAGAATACGACGAGGCTATTGCCAACTGCATGAATTCCATCAAGGCAAAAGAATTGATGAACAATGAAATGGAAATGGCGGACAGCTACCTGAATCTCGCGCTTGTTTATTCAAAAACAAAACAACAGAAACTGCAAGAAGAATCGTTGAACCAAGCCGGGCGCATCATTGACAAATACAATTATATTGCCGCCCGGCCCCAGTTCTATCTTCTAAAATCCGAGTATTATAAATCTAAAAACGATCTTGAAAAAGCCTTTACCTGGTTGAGTAATTATACAAAACTGAGCGACAGTTTATACAAATTAAATAGCGATTCCTACAATGAAAATGACTTTACCGAAACTTATGCAAATAACCTGGAAGAACGTTCAGGCCCCTTTACTTTTGTAATTTTGAACGTATTGATAATTCTTAGTATCTTAACTGCTGTATTTGTATTCCGATTTAAGTCATGAGTAAGAAAGATAAAAACAGGGTTAACATTGTTTACAGCACCAATCCCGATTTTAAATTCGAACAGGAAAGTTCAGATAATGAAGAAACTTTAGATCCCGGTCAGCAACAATTAAAAGTCTATCTCGACCGTTTAGGCGGTGGAAAAATGCTTAGCAGGGTAACAGGCTTTGTGGGGGCTGATTCAGATCTTGAGAGCTTAGGAAAAATGCTCAAACAAAAATGTGGAGTTGGCGGGAGCGTAAAAGAAAAAGAGATTCTTATCCAGGGAGATCATCGCGATAAAATTATTGTATTACTTATCAAAGAAGGTTATAAAGCAAAAAAAGCCGGAGGATAATTAAATGTATTCATTTAAATTTCTTATATCATGAAAAAAATCATTCTGTTTCTTTTTGCTGCTACACTTGCAATAACTTCCTGCAAGAAAAAAGACAAGGATCCCGAACCGACTAATACCGGCGGAGGTGGGGGCGGATCAACCACGGGTGGGGGCGGGAATAATGGATCAGGACCAGCTTCCTATAATGCCATTTTTGAAATGATTAAGCCCAATGTAAAATTTATGGGCGCGTATTTATCAGCATTTACCAATGCGCAGGCATTTTTATCCAATCAATTAGTTGTTAATGAAATGCCCGGCGGTTATATGAACATGGGCCAGGTTATGCTCAACAATGTTGTTCTCGCCAATCATTCTGGTTCCTCCAACTATTTTTATAACGATACAGCAAGCTCAAACTTTATGGCTCCCTACACCTGGTCGGTGAGTGGAAGTCCCAATTTTACAACAACAGTATTTACCCATACAACTACATTTCCTTCGTTTCCCAATTATGCAGCAGCTATTCCCGATTCTGTAAGTAAGACCGCCGGTTTTAACATCAGCCTTTCAGGAACAAGCGATTGCGATTTTGTAGAAGCTTTTGTTATTGGTCCAGGCGGAACATTTGTATTTCCAAAGTACGTAGCGGGCAATGCAACAAAAATCACTTTTACCGGCAACGAGCTTAGCGCGGTAAATACGGGCACCGGATATATCAGTCTGAAATTTGCCAACGACAATGTTCAAACTCTTAATGGCAAACAGGTGAATATACGATCAAGTACAAGTTTTGTGCATACCTCATTTAAAATTAAACCCTGAAAGAACTTATTTGACATCTGCCGTCTATTGCTAAAAATGTTATCTTAGCAATATTATGAATTTAAATTTCCGTAAAGTATTCACCTGTCTACTTTTAATTGCATCGTTGCATTTTTTTGCGGATACAAAAGACAGTCTTGTACAGGTTTTAAAATCAAAAAAAGATACAGCAAGAATTTCTGTCCTCATTAAAATCTGTGATCTGTCCACAAAAGACAGTACATTTTTATCTAATCCTTATCTGGGGGAAATTGAAAAAATAGCTTATTCTTCCCCCAATAAAAAGTACGAGGGCGATTATCATTATTTAGTAGGACAGCATTGGTTAAGTAACAGAAATTTTGATAAAGCCCTTGCCGAATACAAACTTTCACTCTCAAAATACAAGCTGGCAGAATCCTACAGTGATCAGTGTAAAGCTTTCAGAGCAATGGGCCAGGTGTTTGGCATGCAGAACAAAATGACGGAAGCCTTAAGCTATTTTAAGCAGGCCTCGGCAATTTCAAAATCGCAAAAACTCACAAGAGATCATGCCCTTAATCAGTATATGACCGCCAGAACTTTTTATTTCATGGGTGAACATAAAAAAGCCATGGACCCTTTTAATGAATCCTTCGAATGTTATAGATCATTGAATGATTCAGACAAGATGGCGAGCATTTATAATCAGATAGGCTCTTGTTACCGAACCAGTACCGACTTTGCCAGTGCGCTTACATCTTACCAGCACGCGCAAAAAATATACGAGAAATTAAAGAATAAAAAAGAATACGCCGGCTGCGAAGTAAATACCGGAACAGTATATTACGAAATGGGAAATAAAGATAAGGCCCTTAACTATTTCCTGAGCGCTGAAAAACTCCTGGAAGAAATTGATTATAAATTATATCTCGGAAATGTTAGATTCAACATTGCTTCGATCTATCTTGAAAGAGATAATTTTGAAAAGGCTCTTCCAAAGCTGTTAGGCGCCAAGCAAACTTTTTTAGAGTTGAAGGACTTGCGCTTCTACAGTGATGTGCTCGCTAATCTCGTTTACGTTCACGCCCAAAGAAATGAATATCCTTTAGCGGAAAAGAGCCTTATCGAAGCCTTAGAAATCAAAGAACGGATGGAGGACCAGAACGGACTTATTATGTGCTACCAGCATGCAGGTTCGCTATATCTTAAAATGAAAAACTTTTCAAAGTCAATTGCCTTTTACGAAAAAGCTTTAGCGCTGGCCAAAACAGTTGAAGACAGAGGTGCTGTAATAAATACTTTTAAGAACCTTGCCGATGTATTTAATGATGCGGGCAATTACAAGCAATCGGTGGAATTTTATCAGAAATATATCTCCGCTAAAGATTCAGTTTTCCAGAAAGAAAGCGCCGATAAAGTTGCCGAACTGGAAACACGCTACAATACAGAAAAGAAAGAGAATCAAATCGCGATACTCAACAAGGATAAAGAAGTAAATGAGAAACAACTGAAAGTAAAATCGCTTCAGCAAAACATGCTCCTTATTGGTTTAGGCTTGTTACTTGTTGTGGCTTTTCTGATTTACAACCGTTACCGTATCAAACAACAAAGCAATATTAAGTTACAATCCGCCTTTAATGAAATTGAAGCCAACCGCGACGAAATCGCCAGTCAGAAAAAGGAAATTGTAGATAGTATTCAATACGCTAAACGTATTCAACAGGCTATTCTTCCACCGAAACAAAACATTTATACTGTGTTTAACGACTCATTTGTGTTATACAATCCAAAAGATGTAGTGAGCGGAGATTTTTACGCGTTCTTTCAAAAAGATAATCTTGTAACAATTGCTGTAGCAGATTGTACTGGCCACGGTGTTCCAGGAGCTTTCATGAGCATGATTGGCATGGAACAACTTACCAGGATCATTACTGAAAGAGGTATTTCACAACCCGATATTGTGCTGAACGAATTAAATAAGGGTGTTCGTTATGCCTTGAAACAGGATCAGGATAATTCTGAAACACGCGACGGAATGGATATTGCCCTTTGTACATTTGACCTGCATAAAAATTCTCTGCAGTATTCGGGAGCAATGAGACCATTATGGATCGTTAGAAACAAAGAGCTCATTGAGATTAAGGCCAATAAATTTGCCATTGGTGGAATTGATACGGCCGATAAAAAATTGTTTACCAATAACAGCATTCAACTTCAGAAAAACGATTGCTTGTTTATGTTCACCGATGGTTATGCCGATCAGTTTGGCGGCGCTAATGGGAAAAAATTTATGCTTAAGAATTTTTCCAAAAAATTGATTGAAGTTTCCGATCTTCCAATGAAGGATATAGAACCGCAACTCTTCTCTGCCTTTAATACCTGGAAAGGAAACAACGACCAGGTAGATGATATTCTTGTGATAGGAATAAGAATTTGATTTTTCTAATAAAAAAAGGCCGGCCATTGCAGCAGCCGGTCTTTTTTTGGTAATCTAATATCAATATATTGTCTTGACTTCGTCAAAGTTCTTAAGTAGTTGGCTTGTACTTTGACGAAGTTATCAGGCTTATAATAGTGATTATTCAACTACTAATTTCTTGGTCGTTGCTTTTGTTCCCTGTGTAATAGTAACAAAATAAATTCCTTTGGCGTTGTTATCAATATTTATTTCTTTGTTGTAGGACCCGCTGAAGTTCTTTACCAATTCGGTATACACCACCTTACCGTTAATGTCCTTAATAGTAATATCGGCGTTACTTTTATCAGGACCAGAGAATTTTAAATTGAATTTTCCATTCGAAGGATTCGGCATACAATTCATGTCTTCAATAACTAGTTTTTCCGGAGCCGGTTTAATTCCCGCTTTTTTACATTCGCCCTCAGAAGCATCGCTGAGATTAGCGGTTACAAAAACAAACTTTTTAGTTCTCTTTTCCCCGCTTTTTGAATCGTGGTCTTCATTGATCACAACTATCTTCTTTGTACCTTTTGCATTGGGATCAATTCCCGCTTCATTTAACGCCTTTTCAATTTCAGCGTCAATATCTTTTACATCAGAGGCGGTACGAGTTATAACACGGGCATCTGCTTTATCATCACCACTGTGGCTTTTTACTATCACAACGTTAGCTTCTTTTCCATCACCAACATTTATTACCTGTACTTGTCCATTACTGGCATCAATTACAGAAGCATCTGTTGTGGTATAAGTGGTATCGGTAACTTTTTCAACTCCGTTAATGTTCTCTATTTTCTTGATACGGACCTTTGTTTCTTTTTTACTGTTGTCTTGCGCCGAAAGCAGCGTTGCACCGAGAACAAGTGCGCATGTAATAATGGTTGTTTTCATAATTCTTATTTTTAATTGTTGGTTTATCACACAAAATTACTTTGACTACCAACGACCTTTGGTTAAAGCCTGGTTAAAGCCTGTTAAAGAAAAGTTAAAGTTGGTTTTGGTAGTTAAGGCTTTGTTAAATTTGAACTGTGTTTAAGGACAAACGCAGCGTATATATTATTGCATTTTCTCTATTGGGCTTATTAAGCATGCAGGGCATGTGGCTGTTTTATGCCATTAAGCAGGAAAAACGTTTTCTTGACGCGAACACACGGCAAGCTGCATTGGAAAGTCTTGCAAGCATCGAGCAAAAAGAAGATTCGAAATTACTTATAACCAGCCTGGATACATTGATCGAGTCTGAATTGCCAATGAGGAAACCTAATTTCAATAAAAAACAGAATAATAAAATTCATAAATCACAAGTTAAAGTGATCGTTAATAATGGCGACAAAAATGTATTCGTTCACAGTTCAGATAATAACGAAGTGACAACGACTGCTTACGCCATTTCTTCAGATGAAAACAACAATCAACAGGTAAGTGTGATTAAATCTGTAACGGAAGTGAATCCCAAACCGCAGATTAAAAAAATTAAAACAAAGATGAAAAACTATGAGCAGTTGCTTAAAAAAATAGTTTATCAGTCGCAACCAAAAAATCTGAAAATAGAAGAGCGCGTTAATTTCAATGAATTGACACAAAGTCTCGGTAATAATCTAAATACAAGAGGAATTGATCTTGCTCCCGAAGCAGCCATTACAGATAGAGAGGGGAAGATCATTTTTAAAACTCCTGGGTATGTTCCTTCAGCTGCCATTATTGTTCCCATGTTTACAAAAGATATCGTAGCGCAGGGATATAAACTAAATGTATTTTACCCTTCCACCATCAACTACATTTTCACAAAAGCCATTGGTGTTATCGTTCTTAGTTTATTTGTAACACTTCTCCTCATAACTGTTATTTTATTACTCTATCGGAAAATGCTGACGGAACAAAAACTGAACCAGTACAAAAATGATTTTATTAATAATCTTACCCATGAACTAAAAACGCCACTGGCAACCATTTCGCTGGCAAATTCAAACATAAGTTCGGCGGCTGATTACAGTAACCAGCAAAACATTAAGCAATACACAGGTATTATTGAAGAAGAAAATAAGAAGCTGAATAATCATATTGAAAAAGTATTTGAATTATCTCTTCTCGAAAAAGAACAACAGATCTTTACTCCACAGGTTTATAATATCCACGATATTATTTCAGAAAGTATTATGCAGAACGCGTCGCTTCTGAATTCGAAACACGTAAAATTAAATCAATCACCCGAAGCGAAAAATATGTTCGCGAAAGTAGACAGGTTTCATTTTATGAATGTGTTATCAAATCTTATTGATAATGCCATCAAATACAACGAGCACGAAATTAAAATTGACATTTCAACAAGGAACTCCGGCGATAAAATTATTCTTTCTGTAAAAGATAACGGCATAGGTATAAGCAAAGAACACCAGCGTTTTATCTTTGATAAGTTTTTCAGGGTCACCGAAAAGGATCTTCATACAACAAAAGGCTTTGGAATTGGTTTAAGTTATGTAAAACAAACTGTAGAGCTGTTTGGTGGAAACATTTCAGTTACCAGCGAATTACACAAAGGATCTGAATTTATTATAACATTACCATATGCAAAAGGCTAACATACTGCTGGTGGAAGATGAAAAAAATTTCGGCATTGTTATGCGCGATTACCTTCAGATGAATGGTTTTTCGGTAAACTGGTGCGAAGATGGGCTAATGGGGCTTTCGCAGTTCCATAAAAATAATTTTGATCTTTGTATTATTGATGTAATGATGCCCAAAATGGATGGCTTCACGTTAGTAGAAGAAATACGCAAAACAAATCCGCATGTTCCGGTACTTTTCCTCACTGCAAGATCAATGCGCGAAGATATGCTTAAGGGATATAAACTGGGGGCCGACGATTACATTATCAAACCTTTTGATACCGAACTGTTGCTTCTAAAATTAAGTGTCATTCTTAAAAGAAGTTCTTCAACTGAGATCATTGAAGAAAAAGAACTTTCTTTCTCTGAATTTACATACGCCCACCAGATGCGTTTGTTAAGTCACAGCTCAGGGACGCAGAATAAACTTTCGCCAAAAGAATCCGACCTTCTTAATTTATTATTGCAAAACAGGAACAAGGTTGTGTCAAAATCTACTTTACTACAAAAGATATGGAAGACCGATGATTACTTTGCCGGAAGAAGTATGGATGTTTACATTGTAAAACTCAGAAAATATCTCGAAGCAGATAAAGGCATCATCATAGAAAATATTCACGGAAGCGGTTATTGCCTTAAATGCTGAACAGGTGTTTTTGCCGGGTCAAATTTAAGGAGCCATTCCTCAGCTTTTCTTTTATCATTAAACACCCTGTATTTAAAATGAGGCTGGTTAAATTTCACAAAAAAATTAGCGGTGATCCTTACTGCCAGATTATTGACAAGGACCGCGTTTGCTCTTAAGTTAGGAGATTCTTTTATATCTGCCGCAAGTTTGCGCGCTTCCGGAGTAATACTGAGGTGAACCCTGGCATCGGATATCAATAAATAGGGCCTATTCCCCGCCACCGCTTCACAGGCCTTCATGGCTTCTCTCATTTCGGCAATGTCGAGCTGAGCGCCTTCTTTAATTGTAAGCACAACGAAAGGAGGCTCATAAGTAACGATCGCATGGGAAAATTCGACGCGCTTCATGAGAAATATATACAATGTAGCAAACAGAATCTGCATTGCAAAGTAAATTCCTCAATAAATACATTGTTATTCGTAAATTAACAACACTCCTATGTGGTTTTTACTTTTTTCATGTTGCAACATATAATATTTCCCGCTTTCCAGTTCTGAAATTGTAATCTTATTCACGCCTCTTTCGAGTTGTACTGTTTTTACTTTTTGTCCTGCTACATTATAAAAATCACAGGCGCCGCTTTCATCAGCATGAATACTAATTTCTTTCGATGCAGGATTCGGATAAAAACGCAGCGATTCTTGTTGCGTTCCTTCTTTTATCCCGACAGCCGACTCGCTGAGAAGATAGTGCACTCTTTTTTGCGAGAAAGAAGGTGATCCTACCGAATCTATTTTCAGAAGCGCTGAATTATGATTGGCGTCGAACCAGGTTGTAATCTTAATAGTTGTAGTAGATGTTATTGCAAATTGTATCAATGTGTCTACCTGAATTTGTGTTGTGCTGATTCGTAACACATTCGAATATGTTCCATTGGGAAGAATTAATGTTCCATAAGCATCAGCGTTAATAGTAACTGTTCCTCCTCCACTGAAATTATACGAATTGGCCACAAAATTCGAAGTAAATGTGTCGGTGAATATGCTTCCGAATGTAACCGGACGCTGAGCCGATAAAACAGGGTCGGGATATTTAATATCAAGATTTGTTTCAGAATATCCAACTAAAAGATTCTGTGTGGTTGTTTTGTCTATGAAGACATATCTTCCATCAGAATATTTTTCTACAAGATTTGAAGATGGATATAAAGATGCATTCGGAACAGTTGAGGGAAGAACCATCCATTCTGTGATCGTATCGTTCGAAGAAATCAGATTACTGAAGTTCCATGTTTGATTAGCGCCTGCGTTTCCTTCGTTAACAGATACCGTATTGCAATTGATGAATTTTAAAATGTC
>JAJONO010000020.1 GCA_021323535.1 Bacteroidota bacterium | reverse complement strand
AGAACCAAGTGAGAGCCAAAAAACAAAAAATTGCTGACCTTAAAATGTTTAAACTGATCTTCTGCGTACTCTGCTTTTTCTGCGCACGTCTGCGAGAACTAAGAGAGCCAAAAAACAAAAAATTGCTGGCCTTAAATATGTTTAAACTGATCTTCTGCGTACTCTACTTCTTCTGCGCACGTCTGCGAGAACCAAGTGAGAACCGGGAAACAAAAAAACCCCGCTGGTATTACCAACAGGGCTTAAATAGCTTGTGTTTTATAAGAATTACTTTTTCTTATTGTAGCGGCTGCGGAATTTATCAACGCGACCAGCAGTATCAACAAGAACCTGTTTTCCTGTATAGAATGGATGCGAAGTCATAGAGATATCCAGCTTTATCAAAGGATACTCGTTACCGTCTTCCCATTTTGCGGTTTCTTTGCTTTCTGCGCAAGAGCGGGTTAAAAACGAGTAACCATTGCTCAGCGGTTTCTTTGCTTTCTGCGCAAGAGCGGGTTAAAAACGAGTAACCATTGCTCATGTCTTTAAACACGCACAATCTGTAGCTTTCAGGGTGGATTTCTTTTTTCATTGGACTTAAAATCTAATTTTGGGCTGCAAATATATAAATAAATATCTGTTTGTCAAAAACTATTTCAAAATAAGTTTCAGCAAAAGAATGAACAAAGCTCGACTGGTTTTAACAATTAACAAAAAAATTGGAGGCAAAATTTGTATTTTAAATTTCTTTAACTAATTTAGCACCCTAAGTATATCGACTAAAAGGATGTACTTGCCAATTTATTAACATTAAAGTATGAAAAAACTTTTCGCCAAAATTGCTATTACTGTAGCAGGTATCACAGGAGTTGCTGTTGCTCAGCAGGACCCTCAGTTCACTCAGTGGATGCACAACAAAATTATCTACAACCCCGGATATGCTGGTACAAGTGGGGCGATTTGCGGTAATCTTCAGTTTCGTCAGCAATGGGCTAACTTTGATGGAGCTCCTGTTACTATCGCAGTTGGCGCGGACATGAGAATCCCTGAAACCCCGATTGGGCTTGGGTTGACTATCATTAACGATAAAATCGGACCTATGAGCACAAACTTTGTGCGTTTCGCTGGTGCTTTTGATCAAAAAATTGGTAAAGGAACTTTAGGTCTTGGTTTAGATGTTGGTATATTACAAAAATCGATCAGTGCAAACTGGATCGTTCCTGAGCCTGGAAAAATTGATAACAGAATCCCTGGAGCTTATCCTGATGGAACAAATCCAGACCTTAATAAAGTAACTTACGATTTAGGTTTTGGTGCTTTCTACCAGATTCCTGGCACATTCTACGTAGGTTTATCCAGTTCTCACTTGCCGGCACAGACTGTTGCAGCCGGTGGAGATATTAAATACAAAATGACTCGTCACTACTATGCTATGGTTGGTTATACTTTCAAACCAGGCGGTGGCTGGCATGAATTCACCCCACAAATTAAATACAAATCAGATTTAGCTGCCGGAGCTCTCGATGCGAATCTTACTTATGCTTATGTAATCAAAAACCAACAAAAAATATTAGCTGGTGCAACTTATCGTATGAACGATGCTGCGGCCCTTCTTTTAGGATACCAGATGCCATTTGGTAAAGGTATGGTTGGTAAGATCGGTTATTCTTATGACTTCGTTCTGTCAAAAATTAAGGGATATTCAAGCGGTACCCACGAAATTGTATTAGGTGTATGTTATACGCCTGAGGTTAGGAAACCGACGTCTTACGGCGATGACCGATTCCTGAACTAAAAAAATTGTAACCTTTTTGCGAAAATTTCGTTTAAGCCATTTACAACTAACAATTAATGTTAATAACAACTAACAAAACAGCAATTGTAACTTTTGATTGAAGTTGTGGTTATAAACTAAAACAAGTAATATGAAAAAACTCTTGGTATTAGCTTCATTTGTGGCCGTTGTTACAGGATGTAACCAACGCACCGGCGAACTTACAGGTGTGCCCGGCCGCGAAAAATGGTATCAGCCCGATCCTTTCGGTACGCTTTTCATTCCTATGGGAGCTTACCACATGGGGCCTGATGATGAGGAAGCTCCAATGGCACACACAACGAAATCTAAAATGGTTTCTGTCCAGGCTTTTTATATCGATGATTCTGAGATCTCAAATAATGAGTATCGTCAGTTCGTTTACTGGGTGCGCGACTCCATCGCCCGTAAACTATTAGCCTTCGGTTCTAACAGTACAGCTGATGATTATCAGATTTCTCAGGATGAGTTTCTACAGATGTGGCCTATATATAAAGGTGATAACAACCTTCAGGATCCTTATATTAACTGGGAAACCAAAATTAAGTGGGATAGCGATGATGATGATTACCGTGCCGATCTTCAGCCAATGTACTTACCTGAAGGAGAGCGTTTCTATAACCGTAAAGAAATCGATACCCGTAAACTTAACTACGAATATTACAGAATCGATATCCGTTTAGCTGCTTCTAAATCTAACCGCTTCGTACCTAATAAGTCACCTGATATTCAGGATGCAGCTCACGATTACAAAAAAGCTGACTATATCAACGGTGTTACTTTAAATGATGGTCAGAATGGTGCTCCGGGTTCACAGGCAACTTTAGTAGGTGATCCTGCAAAAGATAGCAAAACTCTTGGTACATATAATGTAAAGGACCAGATGTCTGTTGGACAGGGTAACTATGTTCCAAGAGAAAGAAAAGGTGTTGATCGTTCAGTATTCATTATTAAAGATGTAATTAACGTTTACCCTGATACATTAGCATGGGTACATGATTATACATACTCATTCAATGAACCTCTTACAAACATGTACTTCTGGCATCCGGCTTACGACGATTATCCTGTAGTAGGGGTAACCTGGAAGCAAGCTCGTGCATTCTCAATCTGGAGGTCATTACTGTTAAACAACTTCTTAATCGGAACAGGTCAGTCAATCGTAAACGATTTCCGTTTACCAACTGAAAGTGAGTGGGAATACGCAGCGCGTGGTGGTCTGGATAAATCGCCTTACCCTTGGGGTGGCCCGTATATCCGTAACGCCCGTGGATGTTTCTTAGGAAACTTTAAACCAATGCGTGGTTCTTATATCGATGACGGTGGTTTCCATTCAGTTTATATTTACTCATATAACCCTAACGATTATGGCTTATATTGCATGGCTGGTAACGTGTCAGAGTGGACAAGTAATGCTTACGATGAGTCAGCTTACGATTTCCAATGGGACATGAATCCTGATTACGTGTACGAAGCTCAGGAAAAAGACGCGAATGTATTAAAACGTAAGGTTATTCGCGGAGGAAGCTGGAAAGACGTAGGTTACTATCTTCAGACAAGTGCAAGAACTTACGAATACCAGGATACTGCCAAGTGTTACCTGGGTTTCCGTAACGTTATGACTTACCTTGGTCGCGCTAAGGGTGATGACATTTAACACACACGAATAAAAAAATAAAACACAAACACAAATAATAACAAACACAAACAAAACACAGCTATGAGTAAATTAGGAAAAGTAAAAGGGTTTAAAAGGTTCTTACACCTTGCATCTTGTATCGGCGCGGCCGTTGTAATCCTTGGAGCGTTATTTAAAATTATGCACTGGCCTGGTGCTTCCGCGATGCTTATCGTAGGTCTTGGTACTGAGGCATTTTTATTCTGTTTATTTGCGTCCGATATTCCACATGAAGAGGTTGACTGGACACTTGCTTATCCTGAACTTGCAGGTATGGGGCACGAAGAGCCGGAAGAAACTGCATCTGGATTACCTATCAGCAATCAATTAGATAATTTATTATCAGAAGCTAAAATCGGTCCTGAGTTATTAGAAAGCCTTGGATCAGGTATGAAATCATTAGGAGAATCAGCTAGTAAGATCGCTGACATTAGTAATGCTACTGTTGCAACTGAGGAATACGTTGACAGTGTGAAAAAAGCGTCAAGCAATGTATCTACTTTAGCTGATACTTACCAGAAAGCTGCAGCTTCAATGTCTGACCTTGCAAACTCTAACGATGCAGGTTACTCTATCGGAGAATCATTAAATAAAGTTTCTAAAAACTTATCTGCTTTAAATGCGACTTACGAATTACAACTTCAAGGTAGCAAAACCCACCTGGATGCTACTTCTAAATTCTATGATGGTTTACATGACTTAATGAAAAACCTTCATGACTCAGTTGATGATACTAAAAAATATCGTCAGGAAATGAGCCAGTTGTCTACTAACTTAACAGCACTCAATACCATTTATGGTAACATGTTAAGCGCTATGAACTTTAACGGCAACAAATAACCTGTAACCAGGTTAGAATTTAGTATTATAATTATTTAATCACACTTAAAATAAATTAGAAAAAATGGGAGGTGGTAAAGAAACCCCAAGGCAGAAGATGATTGGTATGATGTACCTCGTACTAACAGCTCTTCTCGCTATGAACGTATCGAAAGCGGTTTTGAAAGGCTATGTAACAGTTAACGAAAGTGTTGTAAAGAGTAGTAAAAACCTTGATGAAAATAACAAACGCGTAACTGCTTCTTTCGAAGCAGCTATCAATGGTAATCCTGCTGCAGCCCCTTACTTTGAAAAAGCTAAGGAAGTGCAGAAACAGATCAAAGGAACCATTGAGTACATTAACAAATTAAGAGGACAAGTAATGGAAGCTACCGAAGGTATACCTGGTAGCGGCGATACTCTTACTTTAAACTGGACCCTTAAAAATGGTAAAATCGATTCGTACGATGAGCCTACTCATCTTTTAATTGGTGATGAAGCAAGTGCTCCCAGAGATGGTGAGTGGTCAGCTAAAGAACTTCGTGGAAAACTTGATCAATTAAATGCAAGCATCATTTCTACAATGGATAAAATGCAACAGGATCCTAAAACCAAATTATATCCTGCCGATTATGAGCAATTAAAGAAAAAAGTACTTTCATTAAAACCTGTTTCTTCTGGAGAAGAAGAAGACGGCATTAAAATGGAATGGGAGTCTGAAACTTTCTATCACCTTCCTGAAGGTGCCGTAGTTTGTAATCTTAATAAACTCGCAGCCGATTTAAAGTCACTGGAAGCTGAGATCCTTGGTATCTTCTCTTCTGCAAGTGGTAAATTAGCTATCAAATTTGACCAGTTAACTGCAAAAGTAATTGCGCCAAGTTCTTATATCCAGGCTGGTCAACAGTATACAGCTGACATCTTCATCGCGGCATCTTCAAGTAAGATCTCTGCTGAAGACATGAAAGTATTGATTGGTGTTGACTCTTCAGAAGCAGCTGCAGGAAAAGAAGGAACTTCGGTTCCAATTGAAGCTGGTATGGGTAAATATTTAGTGGGAACAGGTGGACAAGGTGAGCAAACGTACAAAGGGGTAATCAAATACAAAAACCCTGATGGAACTTTCAAATACTACCCATTCTCTGCTAACTACATGGTTGCTGCTCCTGCAGTAGCGGTTCAGTTAGTGAAAATGAACGTAATGTATATCGGTGTAGATAACCCTATCATGGTTTCTGCTGCCGGTGTATCTCCAACAGATCTTCAGGTTAACATTAGCGGTTGTGGTGCTACCAAAACCGGTTCGGGTGGTAAATTCGTAGTGAGAGCTACAAGCCCTGGAACTTGTATGGTTAGCGTTTCGGCTAAAGGAAAATCACAAGGTCCTCCAATTCCAATCCGTGTTAAGAAAATTCCTGACCCGGTTGCAAAAGTGGGTGGTAAAACAGGGAACGTTGACGTGAAAAAAGTAGAACTTGCTGCTATCGGTGGTGTAGGTGCTGAACTCGCGGGATTTGATTTCGATGCTAAATTTATTGTAGTAGGCTTTGAGCTTAGCGCGGTAGTAAAAGGCGCTTTAAAATCAGTTCCTTGTCCTGGCAACAGCTTATCAGCTGAAGCAAGGTCAATCCTCAGCTCTGCTGGTGTAGGAAGTAAGATCTTCTTTGAGAATGTGAAAGCAAAAGGTCCTGATGGAACCGTGCGTAACATTCCTGGCGTAACATTAAAAGTAAAATAATAAAATAATGAAAAAGTTATTTTTAGCCATATTAACGACTATATCACTGACCTCTCTGGCTCAGCCGGGTGTGTTTCAACCTGGTGATTACAGAGACGGAATCTATGATAAAGAAAATGCTGTAAACCGTCGGTTCATTCCTTACACACACCTGCGTGAAGGTGATGTTACCTGGGAAAAACGCGTTTGGCGCGAACTTGATATGCGCGAAAAAGTTAACCAGCCTCTTTATTACCCTATTGAACTTGTTCAGGGAAGAATCTCTCTTTTCCAACTACTCGCTAAGTATATTCTTAACGATCAGATCATCGCTTTCGGTGATGAAGAGTTCCAGATTCCTCTTGAGAAAATGGCCATCAGAGACAAACTGAAAAAATGTGACTCCATACCTCAGCAGTCTTATCTGCCTGATGGGACAGAGGTAACAACCAATGTATTCTCTTGCGACTCAACTTCAATTTTCCGCGCTATTCGTAAGTACCGTTTAAAAGAAGACTGGTTCTTCGATAAACAAAAATCGGTTCTGGAAGTTCGTATCATTGGAATGGGTGTTTATACTTATGACGAAGATAAAGAAGCGTTACGTGAGCAGTTCTGGGTGTATTTCCCGGCTTGCCGCCCTTTCTTTGCTAAACACGAAGTATTCAATACTAAAAATGATAGCGAGCGAAGAACATTCGAGGATATATTCTGGAAACGTCAGTTTGCAAGTACAATTACAAAAGAATCTAATACCTACGATCGTCAAATCATGGAATACTCAAAAGGTTTAGATGCCCTCATTGAATCCGACAGGATCAAAGGCGACATCTTCCGATGGGAACATGATCTCTGGCATTTCTAAGGAAATTATAGTTTAAAAGCCCTTCCATATCGGAAGGGCTTTTTGTTTTATAAGATATTCTTTTCTGAAAAGAACCCTTTCAGAAAAGCAACAAAAAAACATATTTTTCATTGTGTAAATTCTAATTTTCTGACTTCTAAATTGTTGTTAAAATTCCTAAAACTTAGGGGCTTTTCTTCAAAGCTTGGTATATTTGTTGTAATAGCACACTCATGATTAAAAAACTTGTAATACTTTCGCTGGCTTTCGCGTCATTCGCGGTTTCCGCGCAAAAGCAGCCTAAGCCTTTTGTATTTAAAATTGATGGCACCATCCGGAATTTTACCGGTAAAAAAATCTATATCCATCACAAATGGGACGAAAAAGATCATTCAGATTCGGCCAACGTTGTTGATGGTAAATTTTCTTTTAAGCTAAAAAGTGTTGATCCTAATATGTATTGGTTCACTACAACCAACAACATCAGCGCCCAGCCCAATTTTATTTTTTTCGCGGATGAAGCGCCTGTAAAAGCTACCCTCATTGGAGATTCCATTTACGCTTCCTCTGTACAGGCCGGGCAAACTCAAAAAGATTACATGGACTACCGTGGCCTGATCAACAATTTTGTTGCTATGCAGCAAAAAATGCAGAATGATTATAACGAAGCTGCAACAAAGAATGATCAGAACGTTATGAACGCGATCAGGGCCGAGTATCAGAACCTGAATATCAAATTCATCAAAGGACTGAAGGAATTCGTTAAAGCGCATCCTAAATCGGCTGTGAGCGGTTTCATTATCTACAACGATATGAATAACCAGAACATTCCTTACGAAGATGTAATTGAGGCTTTAAGTTATGTTGATAAGAGCATTGAGAATACAAAATTTATAAAACTGGCCAATAACCGCGTAGCGTCTATAAAAGGAACTATGGTCGGATTTCCGGCAACTAATTTCAGCCAGGCGGCTCCAGATGGAAAGATGATCAAATTATCTGATTTTAAAGGAAAGTATGTTCTTGTGGATTTCTGGGCAAGCTGGTGCGGTCCATGCCGTCTCGAGAACCCGAACGTGGTTACAGCCTATAACAAATTTAAAGACAAAGGTTTTACCGTATTAGGCGTTTCTTTTGATTCAAACAAAGAGAAATGGCTTGAGGCGGTTAATAAAGATAATTTAACCTGGCAGCACGTAAGCGACCTCAAAGGTTGGGGAAACGAAGTTGGAAAAATTTATAGTATTTCAAGTATTCCGCAAAATCTTCTCATAGATAAAGACGGGAAGATTGTAGCGAAAAACCTGAGAGGACCAGCACTCGAAGAAAAACTCGCCGAAATAATAAAATAAGATAAAGATTTCGGTTAAAAAACTAAATTTGCCTTAAAATTTTTTGAAACGTATGATGAAGTCTAAACATGTTGCCGCTTTTGTTATTGCAATAAGTTACAGCACCGCCATGAATGCACAGGATCCCGTGATCATGGAAATCAATGATAAAAAGATCCTCAAATCTGAATTTGAAGCGGTTTACAAAAAGAACAATGGAAAAGAAGTAAACAATACTACTAAATCCGTTAAAGAATACGTAGACCTGTTCTCACTTTTTAAAAGCAAAGTGTTTGAAGCTGAAAGTATGGGTCTTGATACTCTTACTTCCTTCAAAACCGAACTCGCGGGTTATCGCCGTCAGCTCGCTGCGCCGTATCTCACCGATAGAAATACAAATGAGAATCTGGTTACCGAAGCATACGAACGTATGAAAACGGAAGTAAGAAGCAGTCACATTCTTATACGCGTTGATGAAGGCGCTCTTCCAAAAGATACGCTTGAGGCCTGGACCCGCGCCAATATTATTCGTAATGCTGTTCTGGGAAAATTGCCTTCAGCTTCCGATATTTCGAATTATGAAAAACTTCTGAAAAACTCAACTGAAGTTGCGAAACTTCTCAAAGGAAAAGACAGCTCTATTTACAGAACCAAACTGGCGTCAGTAAAAAATCTTCCACTTTATCTTAAAGATGCTAAAGACAGATTACAGGATATTGCGGCTAAAACAAGTGACGATCCTTCTGCTCTTGACAATAAAGGCGATCTTAATTTCTGGACGGCGCTAGAGCTTGCTTATCCATACGAAACGGCAATGTATAATACCAAGGTTGGAGAAGTGGCCCCTCTGGTTCGCACAAAATTCGGATACCATGTTTTAAAAGTGTATGATAAACGTCCGTACCTCGGTGAAGTTACTGTAGCGCATATAATGGCCAGATTCCCTAAAGATGCTACCGAAAAAGACAAAGAGAATTCTAAAACAAAGATCTTTGAACTGAAAGAAAAATTAAAAACAATGACGTTCGAAGAAGTTGCACGTCAGTTCAGTGATGATAAACAAAGCAGCGATCGAGGCGGATTACTTCAGCCTTTCAAAAAAACCGGTCGTCTTCCAAAATCGTTCGAAGATGCAGCTTTCGATCTAAAAGCCAATAACCAGGTCAGCGAACCTGTTATGACGCCTGTTGGATGGCACCTGATCAAACGTGTGGATATTAAAACACTTGCCAGCTTCGACGAGGTTAAAAACGAATTAAAGAACCGTGTAACGCGTGAAAGCCGTTCGCAGATGGGCAGAAATGCATTGATAGCGAAAGTGAAAAAAGAAAATAACTATAAAGAAAACCTGAAGAACCGTGATGAAATTCTTCGTGAGTTTGATTCAACTTACTTAAAAGCGGCATGGACAGCCAGTCGTGTTTCAAAACTTGGAAACAAAGAGATCATCAATATTGGCGGTAAATCTTATACTCAAATGGATTTCGCGAAATATCTTGAATCGCAAATGGTATTCAGAGGTCCTTCAGATATGGGTGATTTACTCAGAACATTATATAAAACCTGGTCAGAAGAAATGGTGATCAGTTACGAAGATGGTTTACTCGATCAGAAATATCCTGATTTTAAAAATTTACTCCGTGAATACCGCGATGGAATTCTTCTATTTGATTTAACTGATCAGAAAGTGTGGAGCAAAGCGGTGAAAGATACTGCAGGATTAAAAGATTTCTACGAGAAAAATAAAAACAATTATCTGTGGGGTGAGCGTGCTGAAGTGTCAACTTACAAATGTCTTAATGATAAAATGGCTGCTGAAGTTCGTAAAATGCTGAAAGCAGGAAAAAAAGACAAAGAGATTGTTGAAGCACTCAACAAAACTTCACAGCTAAATGTTAATCTGGAGAATGTTACATACCTGAAAGGCGAAAACAAAAATATCGATGCCAATTGGAAACAAGGCGTTGTTGCAACTAATATTAAAGACGAAAAGGAAAATAAAGTACTGGTGATTGTTGTCAATAAGATACTTCCTAAATCCCCTAAAAATCTTAACGAATGCCGAGGAATGGCAACAGCCGATTATCAAAACTACCTTGAAGCTGAATGGTTAAAATACCTAAGGGATAAATACAAAGTGAAGGTACATGAAGATGTGCTGAGCACGGTAAAATAATGCAAAGAAATAAAAAGCCGGCGATCAGAAGATCGCCGTTTTTTTTAATACAAAATGAAGAAGTTTTCACTCATACTCATTCTTCTGATCTCAGGATTCATTTCATGGTCGCAGACTTTTGAAGTGGAACAAATCGAGCAATTGTTTCGTCCCCGTTTACGTTTCGATTCAAAATATATTTTCGATTCAAAATTTAACGACACGAGTTCTGTATTCAGGCAGGGCGAAGCTAACGCTGTGTTTACGTTTCCTATTAAAACCAGGGTTGACACAGATATTAAGCTAGACCTGAGTAGCTTAAAATTAAAGGATATTCTTAGAAACAGTGTACGTATCAAAGCGTCGCAGGTCATGGGAGTGTTCAGAGTAAATGTAAAACAGACGCATATTGGTTTTGATTCGTTACCAAATAAAAATATTGTAAATGTAACTGGCGGAATTCTTGGCGTTCGCCTTACAAGAAAATACAGGATCATGTTCTATTCAGCAAATGCGTCTTTCGCTGAACAGGATATTACCGCAAATGCACCGGGAGCCAGGGCCTCTGCCTTACTTGGACAATTACATTTAAGAGGGTTAAAAAAGAATTTCTTTTACGGCGTTGCTGCTACGTACAGCGATGGACTATTTCTTCCTGCAGCTTTCTTTGGAGGAAGTCAGCCAATAGGGCGAAAGTTTATTTTTAATTACACGCTTCCTGTTCAACTCAATCTTCAATACAGGGATGATAGACGCACACTCATTACACTTGGCGTTACTGCAGATGGTTACCGCACCGGCATCAATTACAAAACAAAACGTGTTAATCTAAACTATACGTCTGCGTCGGCTTATTTAAACCTCAGGTATAAGTTTACCAACACATTGGTTGCAAGAGTAGAAGGAGGTTATATTTTTTATCAGAATCTGAAATACACACCAATGGACGGATATAGAACTAATTTCAGCATTGCTCCGGGACCTTACGTACAGGCTGGATTCAGCGTTCTTTTTGGTCAGACTCTCTGGGAAAAAATAGCCAATGAGATATTCAAAAACTAATTCTTAATTTTACCAGAACACCACCAATGAAAAATCTTCTTTTCATATTTTTTTGTCTGTTCATGAGTTTATTCTCATGCACCGATAAAAATTCGGATGATAAAGAAAAAACACCAGCTGTAGCAATCGCGGGTACGGATGAATTAAGCAGGGAAGAACTAAAGGAAAATCTTATTTCGACCGGAAACTCAAAAGACAGCGCTTATATGGTTGCTAAGACCATTGACAACTGGGCAACGGAAGCTTTATTTTACCAGGAAGCTTTAAGTAAATTAAATGAAGATGAAATACAGGTTCAGCGTGAGGTTGAAGCTTATAAACGTTCATTAGTAAATCATATTTACCAGACAAAGATCATTGAAGCAAACCTCGATACAAACATTACCAAAGAAGAAGTTCAACAATATTACGATAACAACCGCGATAATTTTATTCTAAAAGATAACATTGTAAAAGTTAATTACTACAAAATCCCAGTAAAGGTTCAGGTACTTGAAAAAATGAAGCGCCTGTTTTACGCAACGCAACCAAAAGACAAAGAGCAACTGCAGAGTTTATGCGTGCAATACGCCGAGAACTTTTTTACCAACGACAGTACATGGCTCTATCTCGATGATATCAAAAAAGAAATTCCGAAACTGAAAGATCAGCCGGATTTCAGCATCAGTTACGGAAGAGTATTTGAGTTCACCGACGAATTGTATTATTACTTCCTGAAAATAAAAGATGTAAAAGTAAAGAACGGACTTTCACCAATTAATTTTGAAAGGCAGAACATTAAAAACTTCATCATTAATCAACGTAAAACACAGTTGATTCAGCAATATAAAACCCAGCTGCTTCATAAAGCAAAAGAGGAAAAAAAGTTCAGGGTCAACCATCCTTAACCTGCTTTTAACATTCGACACACTTTTTAACACTTTAGCCTCAAAAAACAACGATTTAGGACTCAAAAAGTGCCGACTAAAACCGATTTATGTCGATAATTTCACTAAATTCGTCGAGCCAAAAAATGAGCAAGGTACTTTATAAAATCCCCCTGTTTTTCTGCTTAATTTTTTTAAATGTCCGGGCCCAAACCGGATTAAAGAAAGACTCCCTGGTTTCGGATTACATCCGGAAATTAAGTTCTATATGGGCAGAGAATTCAAATCAATCATTCAATTCTTATTTGTATTCATCGAACGATGCTTTATCACAAATACCTTATTTTTTTAATTTTAAAGACGAAGCATTCAATGAAACGTTCCAGAAAAAAATAATGGCGCAGCAAAAGATCCTTGCGCAGGAACAACTCATTTACAAAAAAGATAAAGGTTTTAATCTTATTGCAGGATATCAATACAATTTTTCTCCTCCAATTGTTGATCCCGAAGAAATGGTTGTGTTCCGCCAGCGTTTCCAGGCAGGCATAGAGTGGGATATTTTTCGCTCGGGATTTTATGAAAGCAAGGCGAAAATAAAGCAACTTAAATACAAACAACAAGCACTTAATTACCAGCGTTCAAAAGCATTCAGCAGCCTTGTTCTTAAGAACAATTATAACATGATCATTTATCTTCTTAACGAAGAAAAGATCGAGATCCTTACAGCGCGAAAGGCCTTTGTAGAAAGTTTTAAAGACATTACAGCGCAACTTCTTTCCCTTAACCAGATCACTAAAGAAAATTACATTAAGGTGGCACAGCATCTTAACGATATCAATTACCAGATCAATCTCTACAAACGATATAACGATCTGTATACAAAATTCAAGACCAATAAACCTCAAAAGGCAACGTTGCCGGTATTTGATATTAACTATGAGAAAGTTGCCGAAAAAATAATCAACACACCGGTAATAGATTCGGCAGATTATTATAATATGCTTGCGGCTAATGATCAGAATTATTTTCTGAAAGAAATGTCGCTAAAGCCTAATCTTAAATATAATTTTTACGACGTTTACAATACAACTTCCAACAACAGAACATTTCTTTCGGCAGGATTAAATCTTTCGGTTCCGTTGGCCATGAATCATAATCTCAAAAAACAAAGAGATGTGATGATCGCCGAACTGCAGGCTATTACCAAAAGTCATTTTGGAATGGATACTCAAAACGTGGTACTTAATTCGCTTTATGAATTCAGTTATAAGCAAAAACAATATTCAAATCTGCTTCAGAAACGCCAGATGTTTGAAGAATTATTGCGTAACGAAAAAGTAAAACAACAGTACGGAAGCGTTGAGTTTAATCCGTTAACGGCAAACATTGTCCTCGACGATTACTGGAGCATTACGATTGAACTGCTTGATCTGAAACAGGACATGTATCGTATTCTTAATGACCTTAAATTAAATTTGCCCACCGTTGATCTTTCTGAAATAATCAAGCCTTACGTTTATGATCCTATGATTCTTGATCCCGCTAAAGAATCGATCAAAAACAATTTTAAAAATATTAACGCCGTTTACCTTTGGAGCGATGTGTTTAAAAACCATAGCACAGGTGAAGTTGTAAATTATTGCAAGCTCAACAATTTTAACACATTAGTTATTTCAGGTGGAAAAAATAATCTTCAATCGGTTAATAGTATTCTGGATCTTAATCTCAATCTTAACTGCGAATTAATGATCAGCAATAACAAACTGGTTACAGAAGGTCCAATTACAACACTGTTAGATTCTCTTTCCAGATCTGTAAATCTTACAAGGGTCAATGCCATTCATCTTGATATTGAACCGCACACGTTCAGCGATTTTAAAACCAGGAAAGAAGAATATTTTGAAAAATATATTGCCCTTATAAATAGTACCTACGACTTTACACAGAAAAACAAGATCAAACTCTGTGTTTCTATTCCATTGAATTATCCTGAAAACGTTCTGAGCGTTCTGTTTGAAAAATGCGATCATGTTTACCTTATGGCTTACGAAAATGTAAAACCCTCTTTCATTACAGAAAAGATAAAAGAAGAACTAGCATTGAATAAAGATAAAGTGGTTCTTGCATTAAGAACAAATGATTTTAGTAATAAGGCGCAGATGGATGCATTGTTTCTTTCACTTGGAGTAAAGAACACGGCGTATCACGATCTGGACGAATTGATAAAAATGAGTAAGAAAAACGTTAACAAAGAGGGTGGGAAATGAAGAGTGTAGATTTTCAAAGGAATAAATCATTAATTCGGGTTGTTAACGAAAAAAGCAACAAGCCTAAAAAACGAAACATTGACAAGATCGTTTACCTTATCCTGCTTTGTGCCGTTGTGTTTTTTGGTGTTTATTATCTTTGCATTAAAAATCTTTTCGTAACAGCGCAGGGACAGGTACTTATTGATGTTATCAATATCCGTTTAACCGAAGACGCCCGAATCTTAAAACATTTTGTAGCCGAAGGCGATAGTGTAAAAACAGGAGATACTCTTTTCTGTTACGCTAATTCATTAAAAAATGATCTCGAGAATTCTGAAAACGGTATCAACCTTAAATCGTATAACGCGCAGGATAACTGGGCTTTGAAAGAGATCTATAACCTTAAGAAAAAAATTGTTCTTAATAAAATTGATATCAGCAAAAACTATACGGTGATTAAAAGTTACGAAGCGGAAATTAAAAATCTCACCAACCAGGTTATCCTCGATGCGCTCCCACGAACCCGTCTGGATTTTGTTCAGAACGAACTACTGCGATTGAATGCTGAGAATACAAAACTCTTCATTGAAAATAAAGAACTTGAAAACTTTATGAAGAATCTGCCAAGCGGATCAAAGCTTACAATGAATTCTTTCCGCGACGGACGTGATGGCGGCGGCGGGTACGTATCCAATAACGGCGTTACCTATAATATATACAGCGACGAATATCTTAGCGAGCTAAAATATTTTAAGACCCCAATGGATGGTATTATTACAAGGATCCACAGAAAAGAACAGGAGGTAAATTTAAAATCTGAAGATGTTATGTCTGTCCACAAGCAGCATCCTACAACCATCAAAGGCTTCTTTTACCAGGAAGATCTTCAGCACATCCGCATCGGAGATGAATTTACGATCGAATTTCCAGACGGATCAAAATCCAAGGGCTACGTGAAACGATTTTATATCGCGACTTACAATATGCCGGACGAGTTTCAGAAAAAATACGAGCCAACAACCAGGACCATTGCTGTTGATATTTATCCGTTCAATGAAGAGGATTCAAAGAAATGGTATGCTTTCCACAAAATGGGCGTTGTAGTTTCAAAATTTATTTTTAATTAGTGATGGACAAAACGAAAGAATACATAGGAGAGAAGAGAACATCATTTAAAGATAGCGTGTTCACTTATGACAATTACACCATCTATTTTTACGATTCGGATAGTCCGCTCAGGGCCGAATTTGTATCGCAACATGATGCTGCCATTATTGACGCGCGTGATTTCGAACATGCCAAGATCATTGTAAAACGTATCCGTTCAAGCAACGATCCACTGATTTATCTCAAGCCGGTTTTTCTTATTAACTACAAAGATCATTATGATAAAGCATTAACTGAATTAACAGATGGAACCCTTCTTTCATTTGATCAGATTCCTGAAAAAGTGAACGATATTAAAAATATTAAGACACACATTCTTCAGCTCGATATATCGGAAGGAAAGTCATTCGAAGTTCAGATATTTAAAAAAGTACTTGATTATCTTTTCACGCGTGAAGAACGTACACTGGCTCCTATTCCTGATCCAACTTCCTTTATTGGATTTACATATCCCGTGGTATCTGTAAATTTTGAACCTTATGAAGAATATATGGTACTTGATATTCTTGACTGGGCACTTAATGAAGATTATATCTGGCCCGATTATTTTGACCGTGTGTATTTGTGTAATCAATGTAAATCAATGCACGTTTCTATGAGAGAGACCTGCCCTTCATGCCAGTCTTCTCAATTAAAACCCGAAGATCTCGTGCATCATTTCTCCTGCGGTTACATTGGTCCTATCTCCGATTTTAAAAATAAGATCGACGGAACCTTGTCTTGTCCTAAATGCTCCAAGAATTTACGTCACATAGGTGTGGATTATGACAAGCCAAGTCTCATTAATCAATGTCTGGATTGCAACGAAGTGTTCCAGGATTACAAGGTAAAAGCAAGATGTCTGAATTGTAAGAACGATGTGGAAGTACAATATCTTCTTGCAAAGGATCTGAATGTGTTTAAACTGACAAAAAAGGGCAGAAATGCTGCTATCACCGGAATTTCTGAAAGCGAAATTGAATTAGAAAAGTCGGTATTAAATACGGTGAACTTTAATACGTTTAATACCATGATGCACTATGAGCGTCAAAGAATGAAATCGAATCCATTACTTAAGGCCTGTATTGCTGTGATAATTCTTGATAACGTTCACGAAATTTATAAGAACGTTGGTAAGAACAATGAGCGGATGTTATTGGTAGACATTGCTCAAATACTACGCGACAATATTTCCCCTGCCGATATTATTTCTTTCCAGAACAACACCACAGTTGTGATGAATATTAACGATGAGGATCTGGCTGTGGCGCAACTTATGACAGAGCGTGCCATTCAGAAGCTGGAAAATATAATCGCCAACAACTTCGATAATTTCATCCTGAAGACAAAATACAAAGTGATAGGATTAAGAATTGATAAGTCGTTTGAGTCGCAGTTTAAAGAAGTTACTAAACAGCTGGCCGATCAATAATGTTTGATTACGTTGATAATTTTTTCAATTACATTTACCAGGTTGGTCCCGGAAAGCTCATCCGTATTTTCTGGTTTTTTGTTTTTTTTGAATTCCTTCGTTTTTTCGTTTTCGAATTTCTTGTTTTAATTCTATGGAGAATCCGTCGTAATGGACAAAAAGAACTGTATAACGAAGCGAGGAGAAAATTATACATCGAGCGGCCACTTATCTCTATTATTGTTCCTGGGAAAAATGAAGGAAAGCATATTTATAAACTGGTGTCTTCATTACGGGAACAAACCTACAACAACTTTGAAATAATTGTGGTCGATGATGGGAGCGACGATGATACTGAAAAGATCTGTCGTAGCCTTGAACGCAATCATCTTATTGATTTATTTATTCGTAACGAAGTGCGTGGCGGAAAAGCTTCTGCTGCAAATACGGCTTACAGATACTCGAATGGAAAAATAATTATTCACCTCGATGCGGACTGTTCTTACGATAATGACGCCATCGAAAAGATACTGATTCCATTTTACCTTGATGAACACATTGGCGCCGTTGGCGGAAACGTAATGGTAAGAAATTATAAAGAGAGTTTATGTACCACCTTACAGGCTATTGAATATGCAGATACTATTTCAGCGGGAAGGATCACTACCAGTTACCTGGGATTATACCGTGTTATTTCGGGTGCGTTCGGCGCATTTCGTAAAGACGCCCTGGATAGAGTAGTGGGCTGGGATATTGGTCCGGGTCTTGATGGCGACATTACTTTAAAATTAAGGAAGCTTGGATATAAGATTGGTTTTGAACCAGAGGCGGTTTGCCAGACGAATGTTCCAAAAAATTACGCCAAATTAACCAAACAACGTTTGCGCTGGGACAAATCCATTATTCGTTTCAGGGTAAGAAAACACAAAGACGTTTTTTATCCGAACGAATTATTTAACTGGTCCAACTTTGTTTCTTCGTTTGAGAATATTACGTACAACATTGTGCTCAATTTAAAATGGTGGGTTTACATTCTTGACATGATCATTAATTTTTCATCCCTGATCGGATTTATTATTCCCTTCAATATTTTGCTTTATACAACTTCCAATTACTTAAAGTACATCTGTTTTTCGTTGTTCAGAGACAGGAAGAATGAAACTATAAGTTATTTTTTAATTTACATTCCATGCATGGTTTTTTATTTTGGATATTACCTCCGTATTGTAAGAACCATTGCTTACTTCAGTGAATTCTTCTTCAAGAAATCTTACGACGATGCCTGGAACCCAAGTAAGTCTTCGAGACACGCGAAGGAGCTGGGGATTTAATATCTACTATTAATTCACGCAGATTTCAAGGATTTCATCCAAACAATAAATGAGACACGAATTTCACGAATTAGCACTGATCTGTGTGTAAAAAAGTTTCGTGTTAATTCGTGGGATTCGTGTTAGGCTTAAACACAGATCTTTTAATCAACAAAATCTGCGGCTAAAAGCTGATAGCTTCACCAAAGTACATACTAACTGCTAAGGAACTTTGGCGAAGTACAGCATGCATTAAACAAAAAAGCCCGCACTTTTCAGCACGGGCTCTTCAATAAATTTTAAAGGAATCAGTTTCTTACAACCTTCACCATTTTTCTTTCGTTGGTTTTAGGATTGTGAACCAATACAAAGTAAATACCCTGAGCAAATGATTCAGCACTTATTGTAGTTGATTCTTCAACTGTAGTTGTCATAATCACTTGTCCTATTGAATTTAGAATAGTTACATTACCGTAAGCTCCTGTAATATTAAGTTCGTTTACGAAAGGATTAGGATAAACAACCATTGAACTGAGGTATGAATTATAGTTTTCTTCAACACCGGCGCAATATGCAACTGTTACGGTTGTTTGGCCTGTACATGTTCCCGAAGCTCCTGCAACAGTATAAACACTGGCAGCGCTAGGAACAAAGATCAGATTCGGAGAATTTTGCCCGCCCGGGAACCATGTATATGAACTGGCGCCACTAGCTGTAAGAATCAGTGTTCCGGAATTTGGAATACACGAGTAGTTAGCAGAAACAGATAAGTTGTTACCAATGGCTACTTCAACTGTTTTTGTATCAGTGCAGGTACCATTACCTCCAGTTACTGTATAAACGGTATTAGCAGTTGGCGTTACTATAATTAAAGATGAGTTGGAACCATTGCTCCATGTATAGCTGCTGGCTCCTGATGCAATTAATGTAGCGGCAGTACCTGCACAGGTTGTAAAGTTTGGTACTATTACCCAAGGATCAACAGTAATACCAACTGTTTTGGTTTCTGAACATGTTCCGTTGTTTCCTGTAACAGTATAAACCGAACTGGCTGTTGGAGTAATAATGATCGAAGCTGTTGTAGCTCCATTGCTCCAGTTGTAAATAAGAGCGCCGCTTGCACCAAGTGATGCAGCAACATTAGGGCAAGCTGTAATGCTTGGCGCAGAAAGGAAAGTATTAGTGGTAACGGTGATTACTTCAGTGTCGTCGCATCCAGGTCCGTTAGAACCGGTTACCGAAAGTGTTAAAGTAACATTGGTTGAAAAAACAATGAATGATCCTATAGCTCCTGTACTCCATGTATATGAGTTGGCTCCACTCGCGCTCACAGTTGTTGTAGCGCCCGGACAAACAGTCTGGCTCGCTGCACTTACTGTAGGAGGGCTGATAAATACAACCGCTGCTGTGGCGGTAGACTGGCATGACCCAACTATACCGGTAACGGTATAAACTGTAGTAGAGCCCGGAGAAACTGTAATGGATTGTGAACTTGCTCCTGTATTCCAGCTATACGTGCTGGCACCGTTTGCTGTTAAAGTAACGTTTTGCGTTGTACAAACCGAAACGCTGTTTGCTGTTACAGTAGGTTGAGATACTACGGTTACAGTTGTACTGGCAACACCATTACAACCAGGAATGTTTGATCCGCTAACAGTGTAAACAGTGGTTGAAGAAGGAGACACGTTAATAGAAGTTCCGTTTGAACCATTGCTCCATGTATAAGAACTTGCTCCGCTAGCGGTAAGATTTACGTTTCCGCCACCGCATACAATCGGAGAAGCGGGGCCAATATTTACAACCGGAGGATTACATCCTGCGGGAACAGTATAAACAACTTCATCAATTCCGATCATATCGCTGTTGATCCCTGAAGATCCACCATTACTTACAAAATACCTGAAAGCAAATCGTCCAGGTGTTGTTCCTGTAATTCCTGAAACAGTATACGTGTAAACAGTCCAGGTAACAGGATAACCGGTAGTTGTAAGATTAGGATTTATGTCAAAACACAAAGTAGTAAAAGTACCAACGGCGGCCGTACCACTTCCTATAGCACCTGTACCTGTTCCCTGGCTCATTAATACCTGTAAGCGATCAGGGTATGTTGCTGAACCGGGTGTATTGGTTCGTGTAACAAATTTAAAAGTAGCGCCGTTTACTAGGGTCACAGTAGGAGTAATTAAAAAATTACTGATGCCTCCTGTAGTGCTTCCCTGACTCTGATAGTTTACACCAACGTAATCATCTGGACCACCCGCAAAAGAATTGAAATAAACAGAGCTCGAACCCTGGAACCAGGATGCGGTTCCCAGTGGTACCGAATTGTTTTGAATGGCCCAGCCTGTAGGGGCCCAAGGCGAAGTAAATCCCTCATTCAACAGAATGGTTTGCGCATTTCCACTAAAAAGGGATGCGATAAAAGCAAATAATAAAGTAAATTTTTGTTTCATTTTCAGTTATTTAAACGCCACGAAAGTAGGGAAAAAAAGTATGTCCTGAGAGACAAATTGAGCGCTTAGAAGTTAAAAAAGCCCGTAAATAGTTAGTTTCAGGGATGATTTAGCTTAAAAAACGTAAAAAAACTTATCGGATGGTAGGTTTAAAATGACATCTGGTGTTTCTAAAGCAACAATCGGTATCTCTAAAGTGAAAGTTGGTGTCTCCGAAACCACAACCCGTGTTCCCGATTTTTCTGTGGTATTTTCAGTAAGGATATCTTCTGAATTTAATCTATAGTTCAAATTCTCATCAGAATCTACCATTTGTAAAGTCAAATCATTTAATTGTAGATTATTTATTATTGGTTTTAAATATGTTATAAATTTGAACCAGCCTTCAATACAGGCTAAACGTTAAAAAAAACTGTATTATGATAAAACAACTTACATTTTTAACAGCTGGTTTCTTTGCAGCATTAACCGCTTCGGCACAATTAAGCGGCACTGCACTTTTACAGGGACAAAGTGATCATTCTGGTATTAAAGTCAAATTTATATCACAGGGAGGAACAGCTGTTACTGATTCTGCTTTTACAACTTCAGCCGGTAATTTTTCAATCAATATTACGGGTGGTCTTTATAAAGTTGTGTATACCAAAACCGGGTATCTTGATATGAATTACAATGGTGGTGTATCTACGGTACTTACAAATACTGTTGCAATGACGAGCGTAACGCTCTCTTCAGGAAATCCGGTTAGCGTTTCAGGAACGGTGACAGGTAACTGGACAAATAACAATACGTATTTTGTGAATGGAAATCTTACAATTCCAACAGGACAAACTCTTACTATACAACCTGGAACGCAGGTTCGCGTAAATGGAAATTATACTATAAATGTAAACGGAGCTTTAATTGCCCAGGGAACACAGGTGGCTCCGATCCTTTTTACTTCCAATATGCCAGCACCAACGCCAGGTGACTGGGGAGGGCTTAGAGTAAATGCCAATGGTAGCATTTTTAAGTACTGTATCATTGAATATTCATTTGAAGGAATATGGATGGAAAACAGTAATTCACCTATCACATATTGTGAATTAAGACATTTTTATTCGTATGGAATTTATTTTAATGGGAGCTTTCCTAATGTAAGCAATAACTGGATTCATGATTTTAAGGCGATAGACGCATCGGCAGGAATTGTTAATGACTGGAACGGAACAGGAACCTGTACTATTTCCTGTAACAGGATCCATGATGGCAATGGTTATGGAATAAGACCAGCAGCAGGATACGTCTATAACAACGAAATTTATAATATTACAGATCCTAATCGTGGAAGAGGTATTGAAATTAGTTATGGTAGTCCAAAAATCACAAATAATTATGTTCATGATTGCAGGCAGGGTGTTATGCTTGGAAATTCTGTTAATCCGGCACCGAATCCTACGATCACAAATAATTGTTTTATAAATAATCTGCAAGGAATATGGTTTACTAGTTTTTACGCAAATGCTACTGTAGTAAATAATATTATTACCGGAAACGACCTGGGTATTTATCAATCCTCGCAAACAACTCCTTCTGATATTTCCTATAATCTTGTCTGGAACAATACTACTGCAAATTATAAGGACGTGCAAATTGTTGGAATTGGACAACCGGTTGCAACAAACTCAAACGGAGACCCGGTTGATTCGTATTTTAATTTAAGCCAGGATCCTTTATTTTCCGCAGCTCCTTTTCTTGGCCCCGGTTCTCCATGTATTAACGCCGGTAAAAGTATTTACTCATCAGATATCGGATTTAAGCCTGCTGCTTCCTGTGTTCTTATCAATGGAATGAATGAAAATGAAATGACGACAGAATCGCTTATTGTATATCCAAACCCAGGTACGGGAAAAATTAATGTCAGGACAGGTAACAGGAACAATTTCCTTGTGTGTTACAATGCAATAGGACAAAAAATTTTTGAAAAAGAGAATGTTACAGAAGAAGAAATAGTAGATATTTCTCATCTTCCAAAAGGTGTTTATTTTTTCAATCTCAAAAGTGGGAATTCAATAGCGAGGGGAAAACTGATTTTGAATTAATCGTGGATCAATAAAATTTTCTCTTCAGAATAAAGCTCTGCTTTAACATTGGACTAATTCGATAACGATCCTCTTCGTAAAAATCGCGTAAACCGTTTAGGTCTTTAATAACACTGTCAACGCCAATCTCGTCGCACCATTTTAATAATCCTTTCGGGTAATTTACGCCTTTGGTCATGGCCATATCAATATCATCGCGCGATGCTACTCTTAGATATAAAGTATCCGCTGCTTCGTTAATGAGCATGACAAGAATGCGTTTGAAGATAATATTTCCGAGTGTAGCGTCTTTTAAAGGTTCAGGCAATTTTGTTTCGGGAGCGTAGTTGTAAAACCCTCTTCCCGTTTTTCTTCCTAAAAAGCCACCTTCCAGTAAACGTTTCTGAGATAAAGCGGGTTTGAATTTAGGATCGTAATAAAATTGTTTCCACACAGTTTCAGTTACAACATAATTTACATCGTGGCCAATAAGATCCATCAATTCAAAGGGACCCATTTTAAATCCGCCAATTTCTTTCATGGCCCAATCAATGGTGGCCATATCGGCAATACCTTCTTCGTAAATACGTAATGCTTCGCTGTAAAACGGACGAGCCACACGATTCACTATAAAGCCCGGAGTATCTTTTACGATTACTGTTATTTTTTTCCAGGAATCAATTAAAGATTTACAGGCATCGGTAATTTGAGGATCGGTTGCAACGCCAGGAATAATTTCAACGAGTGGCATCAATGTGGCAGGATTGAAAAAATGTATTCCGATAACATTCTGAGGTTTTTCGCAGGCGGCTGCAATAGATGTTATAGAAAGTGAAGACGTATTGGAAGCAAGAACCGACCCGGGCTTAAGAATCTTTTCAATTTCATGAAATAATTTCTTTTTGATTTCCAGATTTTCTACAATGGCTTCAATCACAAGATCGCAATCCGATAATTGGTTCAAACCTTTTACAAATTGAATGTTCTTTAGAATATCGTTTTGCTGATCGACAGTAATTTTTTGTTTCTCGACTAATTTCTGCAGCGAAGTTTTTAAATTGCTTTCTGCTTTATCAAGAGAAGATTCGTTGTTATCGTAAACAAATACAGAGTGTCCCGCAGTGGCAGCAACCTGTGCAATGCCCGATCCCATGGCGCCACTTCCAATAACGCCAATAACAGAATTTTTGTTCAACATAAAAGATTAAAAAGAAATTAGGTTACAAATCTACTCAATAATGAGTTTCTTCCTTAGTTTTTCTTTGCCTGATTGTACTTCAATAAAATAAAGTCCTTTTGGTAGTTCCGACAGATCAACTAAAGTTTTTCCCAGGTTGTTTTTATTTGCTTTTACAATTTGTCCAAGCTGGTTGAACAATGTATAAGCGAATGTTGTTGCATATTCAATGGTTACATTGTTTTTTGCAGGATTAGGATAAACCGATAAAGCTGTAGTTCCCGAAACAGTTTTAATGCCTGTTGGAAGCATTACGCCAACACAGGTTGTTGCTGTTTTGGTACAATTAGCGGCATCAGTAATGGATACTGTGTAACAGCCTTGTGAAAGATTGCCAATCACAGAGGCGCTTCCGGCTGCTGGAGACCAGGAATAGGTATAAGGCGAAAGTCCACCGCCTACTGTTACTGTAGCGCTTCCATCAGGGCATCCTCCGCAAGATGCACTTGAGGAATTTGCTGAAGCAGCCATATTTCCACCAACCATAATAGTTTGTGTCATTTGCGCTGTAGTTGTTGTAAGGTTAGCCGCAAGTAATGTAATGGTGTAAATGCCAGCCGTAGCGTATGTAACACTTGGATTGGTTGCTGTAGATGTAGCAGGAGTTCCTCCGGGAAACGACCAGTTATAAATTGTAGAAGCGGTACTTGTGTTTACCATGTTGATTGCAGTTCCTGCACATCCCGAAGCTGCAACATTAAATGTAGCTTGTGGATTCTGATACAAATGAGACTTCAACATAAAAATTCCGTTCTTCTGATCCAGTGCAAAAATATTTTTACTGGGGAAGAAAGGATACATACCCCATTGTCCCTGATAATCGTCACCCGACCAGTTATTATTATTTCCTCCACCCTGGTAATACGTATCAAAATATCCAGCAAGAACAGGAACCGATGGTGTTGAAATATTATAAAGCTGTGTTCCATCCTGGTAACTGCTCATAAAGCAAAGCGAGTTGCTAACCATGAATGGATTGTGTGGAGTTGTTTGCGGGAATTGATTGGTGATTGCGAGAACTTGTATATTGCCAAGATTACTAACGTCGGCAACTTTTATAGGCAACCCATCCGGCACTTCGTCTGTAAACACGAGTGTTTGTCCGTTTGGCGTTAATGCGCTACTGTGATTATATCCCGATCCCGAATAGGTTGTTAATGATCCAAGTTGTGTAAATGTATTTGTGCCGGTGTTGAATTTAAATACATACATACCCTGGTTTCCGCAATGAGCATAAACTGTATCGTTGCGAACAAACATATCATGAACATTGGTAATAAAGTTGTAATCCTGTTTTAACTGACGAAGAAGAACGGGTGCAGTAGGAGTAGCAAGGCTATAAACGTTCATGCTGCTGGTAGTATTGTTGCTGTATGTTATTCCCGAAACGTAAAGTTTATTTCCATCCACCCAGGCAGCGTGCCCTCTTTTAAAATAAAAATTGCTGTTGTGAACCGTGGTTACTGTACTAGGGAGCGGACTCATATCAAAGATCTGAAAACCTGTAGAGCTTCCGTCGTCGCAAACAACATAACAGTAATTCTGGTAAGATTTTGCTTCGCGCCACATTCCATTGCCGGAAGTTCCTGCTTTAAATGCTGAAACTGTAGGTGTAGCAGGATTGGTAACATCTACCCAATACGTACCACTTTTAGAACAGGCAATGGCATACTCTTTATTAAGACTGGATTGATACCAGCCCCAGCAAGCCGAATATTTTGAGCCATATACATTAAACCCGGTTTCAGGATTAATAACGCTTATCATGGTAAAATTGTTTGCAGCGTAAGTTTGCGCACTTAATTTTCCCAGAAGCAATGTTGTAAAAAGCAGGAGGATATATTTTAATTTCATTGGTGTTTTTTATTAATGATTAACGATTAGTTTTTTAGTCAGGGTCTGATCGTTCTCCATAATTGTAACCATGTAGGTTCCGTTCGCAAGGTCTTTTACGTCTACATAGTCATGAATCATGCCATTGAATTTTTTCTCATATACCAGTTGTCCCATTACGTTTCTGATTTCAACTGTTGATGAGTTGGTGCTATTGTAATGAAGAGAAATTCTGTCGTTTGCTGGATTAGGATAGAAAATAAGATTTGTTTTTGTATCCGCGTTTTTCTTCACGCCAACCGGATTGCTGTAGGCTGCTGTAGGATCAAGAATAAAAATTCCGTTTTGCATGTCGCCTGCAATAATGATACCACTTGGCAGGTAAGGATATGCTCCCCAGTTTCCGCGATAATCTGCGCCGTTGTAATTTCCGGTGTTAAATCCTCCTTGTGGATATGTGTCAAAAAATCCAGAAAGATAAACGTTACCTGGCCATGACATGTCATAGATCATTAAACCATCCTGGTAACACGAAACAATGGCCCACTGGTTTCCTATGATGTAAGGATTGTGTGGTGTTGTTCCCGGGTGAGGATTCCATTGCTGAACAGGTTGAATGTTACTGAAATTCTGAACGTCTACAATTCTTATTGGTAATGCACCCGGAACTTCGTCGCAGAAAATAAGTTGTTTTGCATCGGCAGTTAAAAAACTCGAGTGGTTGTAGGCGCTTCCAGGGCTGTATCCTGTATAAGAACCAATTTGCGTAAACGTATTTGAAGCGGTCAGTTTAAAAATATATAAACCCTGTGTTCCGCAGGAAGCAAATACGGTGTCGTTTCTCACATACATATCATGAACATGGTTAATGAAACTATAATCCTGGTTAAGGCTTCTTAACAGAACAGGAGCTGTTGGCGTAGCTAAACTGTAAACATTCATTGAAGAGAATCCACTTCCGCCAGCATAGGTTGTTGAGCCAACATACAATTTATTATTATCAATCCAAATGGTGTGTCCTCTTTCAAAAAAACTTGTTCCGTCATGAACCACAGTTACTGTAGCTGGTAAGGTACTCATATCAATGATCTGGAACCTGTTCGGAGAAGCATCGTCGCTCACTACATAGCAGTAATTCTGATAGGTTTTGATTTCTCTCCAGGTGGTACCTGCTTTTCCAGGAACAAAAGCGCTCACGCTCGGAGTGCCTGGATTGGTAACATCTATAAAATAAGTTCCGCTGCTACTGCCTGCAATGGCGTATTCCTTGTTGGTGCTGGTTTGCTTCCATCCCCATACTCCGGCATATCTTCTTCCGTCGGGACCAATTCCGGTGCTTCCGTTATTGGGGTGGATGAGACTAAGCAAACTAATATTCTGGCTTGGGTAGGTTTGTGCTGAAACAGTAAGCGCTGATACTATTCCGGCTATAAGAAGTAGAAATTTTTTCATTTGAATGTGTTGTATAACAAATTTAATATTCCAGTGGAGTAAACAAGGCGATTGAAGTCAACTGCCTTGTTTAAAAGTGAAACGAGTTAATTAATGAGTAACTAATAATTTTTTGTTAATAGTGCGATCGTTCTCAGTAATGGTCATAATGTACGAGCCGTTTTTTATGTTCTGAACATTAATTTCCTCACTGACATTTCCGGTAAATTGTTTTTCAAATACAGTTTGTCCGAGCATGTTTTTCATTACCACTTTCGAGTCGAATGAACTATTGTACTGAACAACAACTTTTGCTGAAGCCGGATTCGGATACACATTAAGTTCTCCTTCTGCTAGATTCTTTTTAACTCCAACAGGATTACTGAATGCAGGAGTACCATCAAGTATAAATAATCCGTTATACATGTCAAGCGCAAGTATAATTCCGCTTGGTAACCATGGATAAGCGCCCCAGTTTCCGGAGTAGGCACTGCCTATGTAATTTCCGGTATTTTGTCCGCCCTGTGGATACGTGTCGAAATAACCCGAAACAACAGCATTGCCTGGTTGAGAAATATCGTAAATGTAAAGGCCATCCTGGTAACACGATACAATGGCCCACTGGTTTCCTATCAAGTAAGGGTTATGCGGAGTTGTATTGCTGTTTGGTATGAAAGATTGAACGGGTTGTATGTTTCCAAAGTTCTGGATGTTTACAAAACGTATAGGTTGAGCGGCAGGAACCTCATCGCAAAATAGAAAATGTTTGCGGTCCTGGGTCCACATGCCAGAGTGATTGTAACTTCCGCCACTGTAGTTAGTGTGCGATCCTATCTGCGTAAAGGTATTGGTAGCGGTATTGAATTTAAAAAGATATAATCCCTGGTAACCGCAGGAAGCGAATACAGTGTCATTCTCAACAAACATATCGTGCACGTGATTAATGAAAGGATAATCCTGTTCAAGGCTACGTAATAAAACAGGCGCAGTTGGCGTGGCAAGACTGTAAACGTTCATTGATGAGAACGCGGTATTGGAATAGGTAACAGAGGCAACGTAGAATTTATCCTGGTTGATCCAGCAGGCATGCCCTCTTTCAAAAAGACTTTTACCATCGTGAACAACAGTAACAGTTGAGGGAAGCGTGCTCATATCAATGATCTGGAAACGGTTTGGCGCGCCATCGTCGCTGATAACGTAACAATAATTCTGATAGGTTTTAATTTCTCTCCAGGTACAGTTGCTTTTTCCCGGCACATAAGCGCTCACGCTTGGTGTAGATGGGTTAGTAACATCCACAAAATAGGTTCCGTTACTTCCGCCAAGAATCGCGTATTCTTTATTGGTACTTGTTTGTTTCCAGCCCCAGCAGCCTGAGTAGCGGTTGCCACTTCCGGGGTTAGGGTGAATAAGACCGGTTAAATTGATGTTGTACTTCTGGTACGTTTGCGCTTCTGACAGAGCAGTAATAACGATAAATAGAGCGAGTAAAATTTTTTTCATTTTAGAATCTGGTTTGTTTAACGAATATAGTCTTTTAATCGTTTAGAACAAAGCCGTTAATCCAAAATGTATCTTACCGCTTCTTGGGTCAAAACCATTACCAAATTGATTTCCGAGAGCGTAATTCAGACTTAAAATTCCGGCCTTGGTCTGAAAGTTTATTCCCGCGCCAATACTTACAGGGGTATCCTTGAGATAGCTGTTATTACTGAGGTTTTCGTACCAGGCACCTTCCGTAAAAATGACAATGTTAGAGTTTTGAGCGAATAAGAAACGGTATTCCAGGGTAGGGATAACATAGGAGGAGGCGAAGATGCTTTCTTCATCAAACCCCCGTAACGTTTTAAGACCGCCTATCCTAAACAGCTCATTTCTGAAGATGGTAGAGTTTCCAAAAATAGAGGCACCCTGCACCGCCATTTTTAACACATTGTTCCTGTAAAGCTGAATATAAACACTGAGGTCGCCTTCAAATTGGTATTGCGTTGACCGTAACAGGAGATTTGTATAAGCAAGTTCATTCACTTTAGGGTTTTTCTTTATAACCCTGTTGCCGGTTTGAGCATTTAAATTCAATGCTATTCCTTTATGCGGATTGAAACGATAATTCAGTTTTTCGAACGATATCCCCAGTCCATATGATTGAGTGGTTATATCGGCGTATTCAGGAAGTGTTGTTACGAAGTTTAGTCCTGACGTAGAGATAAGGTTATTGTTTCTTTGCTTGTAAAATACTTTCAGTGAATTTAATCCGCTGAAATAATATTGTAATCCAATGTTATTATGAATATCAATGAAGGTGGTGTCCCTCCTGTAAATTTTAAGCGCGTAATCTGTTCCCACCGGCGTTCCGAATAAATACGGATAAATAATTTTTCCTTTAAAATCCTGCGTCTGAGACTGAAGTCTTCGCCATTCAAGATCAAATGTTTCGCCATTATGAAAAATACCATTTACTACTTTCAGTTTTACATCGCCAGTTATTACCGTTTTTTTAGTGTTAGCATCAGGTAGAAAACCAATGATCCCATCGAATTGCGACGCGTTTTTTTTATCGAGAAATAAAATTAATTTGTTGGTTTTGTCAGTGAGTCGAACCACCTGTGTCTGTTTTTCGAAAACAAAAGGAAGCTGTTTTATTTTCTGTGAAATGGAGGCGATAATGGCTTCGTTATACGGCATGTTCTCTCTCAAGGAAAGATAACGGTTCAGAAACTTACGGTTCACCGTGGCGTTACCGGCAATGGTTACAGAATCTATTTTAAATAATTTATTTTTCTCTATATTTAAAACAGCCTTTATCTGATCCTCACCGGTTTCAATGCTGTCGAGACTCACAGAGGCAAAAGGGTAGCCATTGTTTTCGTACCACACAATTATTTTTTCAATGCTTCTGGCTACTTCTTTATATTTAAAAGGTTTGTTGAAATAGAGTTTTTCACTAATGCCAAGCTTAGATGCCAATGAAGGATTAAGATTTCCGAGCCTGAGACTGGCCCATTTATAACGTTTGTTCTCAGAGATACTTGCTGTCATGTTTCGACCGTCTTCTATAACCGTATCTGTTGAAGCGGTAAGAAATCCTTTTTGCTGAAGGGCTAAAATAACATTGGTTACTTCACGATAAGCAGCGTCCTTACTTGCGAAATTCTTTTTGTAATTAAGGGTTGTAACTTCTTTGCTGTTGGTTGGTGAAATGATCTTTAATGCCACGTTCTGTGCAAAACTGACATCTGCTAAATACAGAAATGTCAGCGATAAAAGATATTTGATAAGGATTCTCAACTATTATATAACGTCCAACCGGATTTTTATTATCTTCGGTAACTAATATTACACAAAAATACCACATTCATGAATAAAATTTACGTTTTGATCTCTTCCATATTTGCCGGATTTGCATTGATGGCGCAGCCCATAACATTAAGCAGTTCCAACTTACCTGGAAGCGGAGACACACTTCGTTATTCAAATGCACAATTAAGTTCGCTTGGAAATTACACCCAGACCGGCGCCAGTTTTACCTGGAACTTCAGCTCCCTTGTAAGAACCAGCCAGGGTGTTAGAAGTTTTAAATCAGCACTTCAAACGCCGTATGCTTTTTTCTTTTTTGGGTTCAACGAATACGGTGAAAAAATAGCGGATACTCTTGGAGCGGGTCCAATAACCATGACCAACTATTACAATTATTATAAGAAACAAACGAGTCCTGTCAACGCTTACATTGCAGATGGGGTAGGACTCACCTTTAGTTCTGTGCCTGTACCAAGTTATTACAGCGATAAAGATGAGCTGTATCATTTTCCGATGACGTATCCCAAATACGACAGTACAACATTTAAATTTTCTACAGCCAGTAACACTATGATCCCTATCAAATATTCTAAAACCGGGTACAGGGTTACTTTGGTGGATGGATGGGGAACCATTACAACGCCATACGGAACCTCGCCTTGCCTGAGACTGGTAACTACGCAGTACTCGCAGGATTCGATCAAAAATACCTTTGTGCCTTTTCCGGTAGGATTTCCAAATCACCAGAGAAGCTATCAATGGTTAAATACAACATCTAAGATACCTTACCTCGAAATTACAGGGAACCTGACAGGTAATGGAACCACCTTTACTCCAACACAGGCGCGATTCAGGGATATTCCTGCGGTTCCACAAGGAGTGGAGGAACATGAAAATACAAATACTATGATCGTGTATCCTAATCCGGTTAAGGATAAACTTCATTTTAATACTACAAAAGAAGGCGATGTTGTCGTGGAAATCTATGATCTAAAGGGGAGCCTGATCATAAGCCAGAAACTTCGAGGTGGACAGATTTCAATGACATCGGTTGATGTAGATGGTCTTAAGCCAGGACCTTATGTGATGAAACTCAGCGGAAACGGATCGCTTATGCACCTGAAATTTATTAAGGAATAAAATTTTTTTTAAATTAATTATTCTCTTATTTTAGCACCGTTAAAAATTAAATTATGGGAAATCATCACGATAATCATCATTCAGAAGGACAAAAGCCTGTATCATTTACAGTACCTTTTCTTTTAGCCACCGTTACTTTAATTGCAATGCTTTTGTTATTGAGCCTTTGTGATCCTAAACATGGTCACCACGGAAAATGCGAGTGCAAAGAAGGTTGCTCAAAAGAATGTATGGAAGCTTGTGAAAAAGGGGACCACGGTCACCACGACGCTAACGGTCACGAAACAAAAGATGTATCTCATGCTGAGGAACATGCCGCAACTCCAGCGGTAGCCGCGGATTCGGTAAAAGCTGAATCACATGACCATGCTGATACTACTCATAAAGCAGCAGAACACGCACACTAAACCTTCGGCCGCCAACCGCGTGTCGCTGAAGCTTTAGCGGAGGCACAAGGCTTGCCGACGGCGCAGCAAAACAAGAACCATAAACTCAAAACCCTGCAGACTCCACTGCGGGGTTTTTTATTGCCGATTTTTGGAGCCGCAGATTACGGCAGATTTTTGATCTGTGAAAATCAACGAAATCTGTGGCGAAATTATCGATGATACCAATTACCCAAATTATTAGCCTGCTATCACAATCCCCCTTTTTGAGTGATAATAAAGCAAACAGCAGGATTTAACTTTATATAAAACTTAACAGCATGAAAACACTTAACATAATAACAGCAATAGTACTCGCCTTCCAGGTTTCCCAGGCCCAGCCTTTAAAACAACCCGCCATTGGAGGAAATAAAAAAGCAATGGTATCTGAAGATATTGGAATTACACATGTGGCTATTAATTACGACAGACCTGGTGTAAAGGGACGGGAAGGAAAAATATACGGACAACTTGTTCATAAGGGTTATGAAGATCTTGGTTTCGGAACCAGTAAAGCGGCGCCATGGAGAGCAGGTGCGAATGAAAATACAACGATTGAATTTTCTACCGATGTAAAGATTGAAGGAAAAGAACTACCTGCCGGAAAATACGGCTTCTTTATAGCGTATAATGAAAACGAATGCACAATTATTTTTTCGAAGAACAATGCTTCGTGGGGAAGTTATTTCTACGATACAAAGGAAGATGCATTAAGAGCAACAGTAAAACCTGTAGCGATGGATAAAAGCGTGGAGTGGTTGAAATACGAATTCATGAACCAAACCGAGAATTCTGCGACCGTTGCATTGATGTGGGAAAAATTAATGATCCCTTTTAAAGTGGAAGTCGATTTGTTTAAAACGCAAATTGCTGAATACAGAAACGAGCTAAGAGGAAGTAAAGGATTTACCTGGGAAGCATGGGATCAGGCTGCTTCTTTATGCCTGCAATACAACACTAATCTCGAAGAAGGATTGGCCTGGGCCAACAAAGCTGTATTGTTTGAAAAGAACTTTCAGAGTTTAAGTACTGCCGCAATGCTCAACGAAAAATTAGGAAAACAACAAAAATCAGATTCATTGATGAAAGTAGCTATGGACATGGGTAAGATCATGGACATTCACTTCTACGGAAGAAGATTATTGAACCAGAAAAGAACGAAAGAAGCGTTGGATGTTTTTAAATACAACGCGAAAAAGAATCCTAAAAATTTTACAACGTATGTAGGTTTAGCGCGTGGCTTCTCGGCTAACGGCGATTACAAAAACGCATTGATGAATGCTAAGGCTGCTTTACCATTAGCTCCTGATGATGGCAACAAAAACGCTGTTGCGGGCATGATCAAAAAACTTGAAGAGAGTAAAGACGTGAACTAACTATGAGCTCTATGTTTAACCACATAGCTTAAAGTAGGATTTCGAAATTCCTCACTTGGCAGGAGTTATCCAGAGTGCTCATCTTCGATGAACAATTGCCCAGACGTTTTATTATTTTGATTGTAGGTTTCATTAAATGAATAGTATGTGTTCATGTTTAGTATTTATATTTAATGAATGTTGAATCAAATTATTACAAAAAAGTATATCGATGATCTCACATTTGAAGTTGTCGGTGCTGCTATTCAGGTTCATAAAACTCTGTGGAGAGGTTTAACTGAAAATATTTATCACTAATGTTTAATTGAAGAGTTGAATTATAAAAAAATAAATTTCCAGACTGAATTAAAAATTCCCTTTAGTTTACAGGACTAAAAATCTGGAAATTGATTTCAGATTTGATTTGTATATTGAGAAATGCCTGGTCGTTGAGTTAAAAGCGGGAAATGAACCTTTTATAAATTGGGGTGCCCAGCTTCTTACTTATATGTCTTTATTAAAAGCTCCAAAAGGTATTATCATAAATTTTAATTCTGATAACATTTTTTACCAAGGCCAGAAAACTTACGTCAACGAAATCTATAAAAATTTAAAAGCTTTATAAGTTTTAACCACATAGACACACGGTTATAATTTGGACTATTAAAAATATCTGAAAGATATTTTTACTATGGATAACTCCTGCTTTACATAGCATATAGAATATGAAGCTATGTGTCTATGTGGTTTATTTTATTGGTGTGGCTTTCAATTAGTTGAGTGTAGGGACGAAAAAAGTTCTTGACTCTTACCTTAGGTGATAGACTACATTTGTATCGTTAATTAAAATCATCATGAAAACGTATTCCGTAAAACAATTATCAGATCTCGCGGGAGTGAGTGTGCGCACGCTTCATGTCTACGATGAAATGGATCTGCTCAAGCCTTCACAACGAACCGACGCCAATTACCGGTTATACGGCGAAAAAGAATTGCTGAGGTTACAACAGATTTTGTTTTACAAAGAACTTGGTTTTTCGCTAAAGGATATTCGCGATATCCTCGACGATCCGGACTTTGATCTTGTAAAAGCGCTTGAAGGTCATAAGAAAGCGATCAAAGAAAAACAAAAAGATCTTTTACTGATGGTGCAGACAATTGACAAAACTATTCATCATTTAAAAGAAAAAACCATGTTAAATCACGAAGAATTATATGAAGGACTTCCGAAAGAAAAAGCGGAGGCCTATAGAAAAGAAGCCATTGAAAAATACGGCAAAGACGCTGTTGAACGTTCTGAAAAATCACTTAGAAAATTAAGTAAGGAAGATTTCAGAAAACTTGGAACAGAGCAGGGGAACATCACTAAAAAATTATCAGAGCTTGTAAAAGAAAATCCTGAAAGCAAAAATGTTCAGGAACTTATTGCTGAACATTACAGGATCACCAGAATTTTCTGGGGCACTACAGATTCTGAAGATAAACAGGCAGAAGCGTATGCAGGGCTTGGGCAATTATACGTTAACGACGAACGTTTTACTATGATTGATGGAAAACCTCAGCCTGAATTCGCATTGTTCTTAAGCAGAGCAATGAAATATTTTGCCGATAAGCAATTAAGATAATTTAAAAAGTTAATCGTTATGTGTTCAGAACTTTTAACGTATAACGATTAACTTAATAATTCCTTCTTCCTCTCGCCAATCTGCTGTCTCCACATGGCAAAGTAAAGTCCTTTTTCGTTCAAGAGATCTTCATGTTTGCCCTGTTCAACAATTTCACCTTGTTCGAGAACAACAATTTTATCGGCATGCATGATGGTGCTTAAACGGTGTGCAATCTGGATGGTGATCTGATCTTTGCTGGAGCTGATCTTTCTGATCGTTTCCGAAATCTCTTCTTCTGTTAAGGAATCCAGAGCCGATGTTGCTTCGTCAAAAATCAACAGCTTTGGATTTCTTAGCAAAGAACGGGCAATGGATAAACGTTGTTTTTCGCCACCGCTCAGTTTTATTCCACCTTCTCCAATGGTACTGTAAATGCCATTAGCGGCGCGACGTAATAAATTCTGACAAGCTGCTTTGTTAAGCACGTCGGTAATTTCTTCATCGGTGGCTGTTGGTTTTACAAATAATAAATTATCGCGTATTGTTCCGCTAAAGAGTTGCGAATCCTGGGAAACCAATCCGAGTTGTAAACGAAGTTCAGTGAGATTGATCTTTGTAGATTGAATATCGTTATAAAGCACGTGGCCAATGTTTGGTTGGTAGAGCCCAAGCAATAATTTCACTAATGTTGTTTTTCCGCTTCCGCTCGGCCCAACGAATGCGATGGTTTGTCCGGATGAAATTTTAAGATTAATATTTTTTACAGCATAGCCCAATTCTGCTTTATGTCCGAACGAAACATTACTGAATTCAACTGTTTTTATACCCCCGAGATGATCGGGTTGTGAAGGAACCACTTCAGAATCGGCATGCATTAGCTTTTCAAAATTATCCATACTTGCTTTTGTTTCGTTGTACACAGCAATGGCATTTCCGAGTTCCTGGAGAGGATTGAAAATAAAAAATGAGAAGAACATTAAGGTGATCAGATCACCGATCTTAATTCCACCAACACCAAAATAAATGAAAGCATACAATGCAAACACAAGGCAGGTTCTAACGAGGTGCACGGTTGTTCCCTGTATAAAACTTAATGAACGGATGAAACGCACTTTTTTGAGTTCGAGGCCAAGGATTTTTAAAGTGGTTCTGTTCAAACGTTTTTCTTCCTGCTCCACAAGGCCAAGACTTTTCACCAACTCAATATTGCGTAATGATTCTGTTGTTGCACCAGCCAGCGCAGTTGTTTCGCCAAGAATTTGTTTCGAAATGGCTTTGATCTTTTTTCCAAGGAAAGAACTTATTCCGGCAATAATTGGAATAGTAAGAACAAAAAGTAATCCTATTGCCCAATGAAATGTAACCGCGTAAACCACCACGAAAATCATTCCGATGAGGAATTGAAAGATCAACGAAATAAAAATGTTTACCATTTTCTCGGTATCTGTTTTTACTTTTTGTAAACGTCCCAGTGTTTCACCACTACGCTGATCTTCAAAATCACGATAGGGAAGTGATAGAGCTTTCTTAATACCATCCGTATACATCTGCGCGCCTGTTCTTTGAATAACGATATTGGTAAAATAATCCTGGAAATTTTTGGCAATACGCGACATCATGGCTGCGCCAATAGAAAGAGATAAGAAGAAAAGCAGGTCCTTTGCAAATGTTGAAAAAGACGCGCCGCTTTTAAAATATGTTTCGTACGAGTCTCCGAATTTGTTGATCAGTTTTCCAGTGATGATTGAATCACATAATGAAAAACATTGATTGATTGCGGCAAGAAGGAGAGCAAAAAATAAAAGAGTTTTATGTTGCTTTAAATAACTTAAAAGGATCTTCATAATAAAGATGCAAAGTTATACGTTTTTTTATCCCAATCTTTTTTTTGAAAAAGACTCGTGTTAAAAAGCTAAAACGGGGCAGAGTGAATAAAAATAAATTGATTAAAATGTTCAAAAACAGACATTTAAGCATTTTATTACATTGTATGAATAAATCAGGCCAGGCTTTACCACAAATTATTAACTAGGTGTTGGCCGCAGGGTTCGTTCAGCGGGAATAAATGTCAACGGAAATTACCTTCCCGCATTCTTCAATACAATAACAGGTGAAAAATTCACTACCAGAGTTATCGTTGAAAAATCAAAATAAATTACTGCGCATTCCAGCCACCGTCAACAGGAATAGCCGTTCCCGTAATGGTATTGGCATGTTCCGAAGCCAATAACAAAGCTGTTTGTCCTAATGTTTCCAGCGAAACAAAATCTTTTACGGCTTGTTTATAAAGCATGATCTTACTTACCACTTCACTTTCAGGAATGTTATGTGTTTTTGCCTGATCGGCAATTTGTTTTTCAACAAGAGGGGTTTTTACATAACCCGGACAAATGGCATTACACGAAATATTAAAAGGAGCACCTTCCAGCGCGATTGTTTTTGTAAAACCTACAATACCGTGTTTGCTTGCAACGTAAGCGCTTTTGAATTCGCTTGCTACCAACCCATGAGCTGAAGCAATATTAATGATACGGCCGAATTTACGCTCTTTCATTCCTTTCCACACCGCTTTTGTAAGATAGAAAGCTGAGGTGAGATTGATTCCGATAATAGCGTTCCATTTTTCATCAGGAAAATCTTCTACTGCTGAAACGTGTTGTATTCCTGCATTATTAATAAGAATATCAATGCCTCCAAATTTTTTAATTCCATCATCAACCATCTTTCTAAGCTCTTCAGGTTTCAGCATGTTGGCGTTACTGAACATAACTCCTATTCCGAACTCTTTTCCGATACCATCCGCGATTTCCTGTCCGTTGGCTTCTAGTCCGTTAAAAATAATATTATACTTTTTTGTTTTCGCAAATTCACGTGCAATTCCCAGTCCTATTCCGCTGGTACTTCCTGTAATCAATGCTGTTTTCATGTATATTTTGTTTATCAAATCTAATTAAATTTTCGGGAAACACATATTATTTTAAAGATGAGACTTTTGTAAACAAAAATTCCCGCCTGAGCGGGAATTTCTTTACTAACCAGAACTTCAGAACGGAACTATCACTTAAATTTTATATCTGTAGATAGCGTCAATATCTTCCTGTCCGTCGTGGATCACGCATAGATCTTTTATCAGTCCACTGTTGATCCCATAAACCCACCCGTGGAGATGGAGTTCGCGTTCTTTCCATGCTCTTTGAACAATAGTAGTTTTAGCGAGGTTTCTTACCTGCTGAATAACGTTAAGCTCGGTGAGCCTGTCGGCACGCTCATCAATGTCGGCGATATTTTCTAATTCAGCAGCATTTTTGGCATAAACATCTTTGATATTACTTAGCCATTGGTCAACCAGGCCGTGGAGTTCGTTCGTCATAGATGCTTTAACACCACCACATCCATAGTGCCCGCATACAATAATATGTTTCACTTTTAAATAACGTACTGCATATTCAAGAACGCTAAGCATGTTCATATCGGTAGTGATGGCAAGATTGGCAATGTTGCGGTGAACAAAAATTTCGCCACTTTGGGTATTGGTTATTTCGTTGGCAGGCACGCGGCTGTCGCTACAGCCGATCCATAAATAATCGGGTGTCTGGCCAAGAGATAATTTTTTGAAATATTCGGGATCAGAGAATTTTTTTGTTTCAGCAAAAATCTTGTTTCCCTGGATAAGTTTATTATAGCTTTCAATCATAATTAAATTTTAGGTGAGTAATCAATTACTTCTACTTGAATGTTTTTGTGTTTTGATTTTTCAATTAGTTGTTGAATCGCTTCATGCGCGATTTTGTCTGTGTTTTTGTTTTGTGACCCGTCAATCACGACTTTACTTTCTTTTTCCACTGTGTCGAAATACTTTACCAGTGAAGATTTATTAATGAATGTAAAATGTGAAGGAAGTTTAACATGGTGCTTTGACTTACCGTTTACTTTTTCATGTGTGGCCTGTATTTTAGATTTAGCACTTGCCGCAATCATAAAAATCAGGGCCACCGCGAGTCCTGCGCCTACACCTTTAAGAAGATCGGTGAGAAGCATTACAAAAATAGTGACAATGAATGGTAGGAACTGATCGGCACCGTTTTGGAGGTGCTCTTTAAATAAACCAACGTTAGCAAGTTTATATCCTGTAACAATAAGAATTGCCGCAAGTGCCGCATTAGGAATATACATCAGTACATTTGGAATAAGAAGAACGCACAGTAATAAAAACACAGCATGAAAAACAGCCGAGAGTTTTGAAGTGGCCCCTGCATTGATGTTAGCCGAACTTCTTACAATAACAGCTGTAACAGGAAGCGCCCCCAGAAAACCGCTGGTAATATTACCTATTCCCTGCGCCACAAGCTCTTTATTAGAATTAGATTCGCGCTTCAAAGGATCCAGCTTGTCGGTTGCTTCAATACTTAGAAGCGATTCAAGACTGGCAACAATAGCTACAGTCAAAGCCACTATCCAGAATTTTGCCGAACCAAGATGTGTAAAGTCAGGAAAAAGCAATGTCTTCTTAAAGTCGTCAAGGTTTTTGATTTCAGGAAGATTAACGAGGTGCTCATTTTCAATTTTCAATGATTCTGATGATGCAAATGCAATGCTGAGTAAGGCACCGAACACAACAACGAGCAAAGGACCAGGTATTTGTGACAGGATGCGGTTGTTTTTATAAAACTTCATCCCCGAGATCACCAGCACTATAACCGAAATAATTCCGATAACTAGTGCACCAGGTGTAATGCTGTTGAGCATGTAAAACAACTCACTGAAAGTGTTGTGCCCATCGGACTGTTGAAATTCGAAATCACCCTCGTAATCTTTATCATACCCCACAAGGTGAGGCAATTGCTTTATGATGAGAATTATTCCGATCCCTGCAAGCATACCTTTGATAACGGCAACAGGAATATAGTTTCCTACCCTTCCTGCTTTCAGGAACCCGAGTATCATCTGAAACGCTCCGGCAAAAACAATGGCGGCAAGAAATACCTGGAAACTACCAAGGCTGGCAATGGCGCTTATAACAATGGAAGTGAGGCCCGCTGCAGGTCCGCTCACACTCAATGCCGATCCGCTAAAGGTGGTTACCAGTATTCCGCCAACAACCCCGGCGATGATCCCTGAAAAAAGAGGTACACCACAGGCAAGCGCTATTCCAAGGCATAATGGTAAAGCTACGAGGAACACGACCACGCCCGATTTAAGATCAGTTAAAATATTCTTAGAATTCATATGAAAATTTAAATTAAACGGTAAGTACAATTCAGCCCCTACAGAAAATTGCAAGGGTCACGTTTCATTTAAACTTCGGGAGGAGGAGTAATAATATTGATTAGCGCGCACCTGTATTTGTGCGAGTAGTAACTGTATATGTTCTGCTTTATTGCAAAATTGTTCCATTCAACAGAAACGAATGAAGCCATGAATCCGTTTAGTTCATCGTCGCCATCAACATCAGAATCTTTTTCAGAGCCCGCTTCTTCACTTGCGGTCTTTTTTGTAAGCTCGGTTTTGTGAAGGAGTTCTTCATCCAATGGCATATACTGCACAACAGTAAACACCATTGCAAACAGAAATATGAAAATGCCTATGTACCGGTATATTTTCAAACGTAGCAAATCTAGAAAAATTCTAATGAATACAAAATTAAAAAAGTCTTAAATCATTCTTTTAAGAGTTTTACCTGATTTCATACCTTTTTTGCGGTAATTTTTGACATCCTGTCCACTATCTGTGGTGATCTGGCATGAACAGACATCCTGTTATTTAGTTTTTTAACTCAAATGGTTTCGTACTTTTACTTCTGCATTTAATTTATTGTACATGAAAAAAGTATTGACCCCATTATTTCTGTTATCTGGAACATTATTCTTACAAGCTCAGAATTTCGATGCCGGTTCTATTAAAAAACATGTAAAATTTCTAGCCAGCGATGAGCTAAAGGGCAGGGGAACAGCAACTGAAGATGAGGTAAAAGCCGCCAATTATATTGCCGATAATTTTAAAAAGATTGGACTTAGTCCATTTAACAATTCGTATTTAAAGCCTTTTACGTTTAAAAAGAGTCTTAATCCACACGATACTTCTACAGCAGGTGTAAAAGAAAGAACCGGCAATAACGTGGTGGGATTTCTTGATAATAAAGCGCCTTACACTATTGTTATCGGCGCACATTACGATCACCTTGGGTTAGGACATGATCATAATAGTCTTGATGCAAATCCCGAAGGGAAAATACACAATGGCGCCGATGATAACGCAAGCGGCACTGCGGGTGTGATAGAACTCGCGAAATATTTTGCGGGCAATAAAAAAAACGAACCGTATAATTTTCTGTTCATGTGTTTTAGCGGGGAAGAGCTGGGACTTCTTGGCTCTAAAAAATGGTGCGACAATCCGGATATAGATCTTTCAAAGATCAATTATATGATCAACATGGATATGATTGGCCGGTTGAATAAAGAGAAAAAACTCATTGTTTATGGTGTAGGAACCTCACCGGTATGGGTGCCGCTTATTGATTCTGTTTCTTCTAAATTCAGCATTAAAAAAGACAGCAGTGGTATTGGTCCCAGCGATCAAACGTCTTTTTATCTGAAAGATATTCCTGTTTTGCATTTCTTTACAGGACAACATTCCGATTATCATAAGCCAACCGATGATTTTGAAAAAGTAAACTATGCGGGAGAATCAGAAGTGCTTAAATATATTGCCAAACTTGTTGAAAGAACATATCCTTACGGGAAACTCAAATTTCTCAAAACAAGAAATCCTGATACCGGAAAAACTTCATTTAAAGTCACACTTGGAGTAATGCCTGATTATACCTTCGATGGAGAAGGTATGCGCGTGGATGGAGTAACGGATGGAAAACCTGCTTCAAAGGCCGGAATGGAGAAAGGCGATATCGTAAAAAAACTGGGCGATATGCCGGTGAAAGATGTGATGGAATACATGAAAGTACTTTCTAAATTCAAAAAAGGTGATACAACAACGGTAGAAGTGTTACGAGGAAAAGAAACAAAAGTTCTGAATGTAGAATTTAAATAAGAATGTCCCAGAAACCAATCACATTAAACCACCGCGAGTTGGTGGACCTTCTGCAAATGGCATATTCGGCCGAAAAGGCCGCGGCCTTTGCCTATATTGGTCATGCCGGCGCTGTTAAGAGCCCTGAAGAGAAAAAAGCCATTAAACAAATTGAAGATGATGAATGGCAGCACCGTAAAGAAGTGCTAGAGATTATGAAGCAATATAATATTCCTGTTTCAAAATGGTACGAATTTCGCTTTCATGTGGTGGGAAAAATTATTTCAGGAAGTTGTTATGTGATCGGCTGGTTCATGCCTTTTTATTTTGCGGGAAGACTTGAGAGCGGTAATGTGTGCGAATATTTCAGGATGAAACAATTCTTTAACTCCATTGGAATTACGGAACACGATAAAGTGTTGTACGAAATGGGTATTAAGGAAAAGGAACACGAAGTGTATTTCCTGGAGCAGATCAAAACCAATAAGCTATTACCTTTCTTTGAGAAATTCTTCATGTGGGGCAATGTGAAGAGTTTTAACAATATTAACCTTGATGAAAAATATCCTGTTGAAAAATCGGATGTTTATTGTAAAAAAGAACCCCGTTAAACCGCCTAAAATCCTTCCCTGTTCTGAAAAAATTGCTATGTTTGTAGGCTTTAAAAAATGAAGCTCGAACAAGCCATAAAACAAACCATACGTGATGTCGCGGATTTTCCGAAACCGGGGATCCTTTTTAAGGACATTACTCCCATTTTTTATGACCAGAAATTATGTTCAGACATTGTTGATGGCTTCATTTCAAAAATGGATCATAAGCCCGATGCCATTGTAGGTATTGAAAGCAGGGGCTTTTTATTCGGATTTTTAATGGCAAACAAATTGAACATTCCTTTTGTTTTAATAAGAAAATCAGGTAAATTGCCTTATAAAACCACGTGCTATGAGTACGACCTGGAGTACGGCTCAAGTAAGATAGAAATTCATGAAGATGCTCTTCAGAAAGACTGGAACGTGTTAATTCACGACGATCTTTTAGCCACTGGTGGAACAGCGGAAGCAGCTGCGCAACTGGTTAAAAAACTTGGAGCAAAAGTGGCAGGATTTAATTTCGTGGTTGGGCTGGAGTTTTTAAACGGAAGAAATAAATTAATTAATCATTCAAATAATATCACATGTCTGGTACAGTATTAGAAAATGGCGTAGGTATGAGCTTTAAGATGAGCGAAAACCAACAAATGATCGCCGATATGATCCGCAAATTCGGGAAAGAACATATTTATCCGAAAATGATGGAGTGGGACGAATCTCAGGAGTTTCCTGTTGATGTATTTAAAAAATTAGGAGAACTGGGTCTCATGGGTGTTCTTGTTCCAACAGAATATGGCGGATCAGGTTTTGGCTATACCGAATATGTTACTGCTATTACTGAGCTCGGAAGCATCTGTGGTTCCATCGCGCTTTCAATGGCTGCGCATAACAGTCTTTGTACGGGACATATTATGGCTTTCGGTAACGAAGAGCAAAAGAAAAAATATTTACCAAAATTAGCTACTGCCGAGTGGATCGGCGCGTGGGGCCTAACTGAAGCAGGTACCGGGAGCGATGCTATGCGTATGAAATGTACTGCAGTGCAGGATGGAGATTACTGGGTGATCAACGGAACCAAAAACTGGATCACACACGGTATTACCGGAAACGTTGCCGTTGTTCTTGTAAGAACAGGTGAATTGCTGGATAGTCATGGTATTACCGCTTTTGTTATTGAGCGCGGAACACCGGGCTTTAAAGGTGGTAAAAAAGAAAATAAATTAGGAATGCGCGCCAGCGAAACTGCTGAGCTGATCTTCGACAACTGCCGCGTTCATAAATCGCAGATCTTAGGAAATGTTGGCGACGGATTCGTGCAAGCCATGAAAGTATTGGATGGCGGTCGTATCAGTATCGCCGCGTTAAGTCTTGGTATTGCCAAAGGCGCTTTAAACGCGAGTATTAAATACGCAAAAGAACGTCAGCAATTCGGACAACCGATCGGAAATTTTCAGGCCATTGCTTTTAAATTAGCGGATATGGCAACTGAATTCGAAGCGGCTGAGTTATTGACGTTTCAGGCAGCTGATCTTAAAAACAGGGGATTAAAAATGACCAAAGAAAGCGCGTATGCGAAATACTTTGCCAGTGAAGTAGCTGTAAAAGTAAGTACAGAAGCGGTTCAGATCTTCGGAGGTTATGGTTATACAAAAGATTTTCCGGTAGAGAAATTTTACCGCGACAGTAAATTATGTACCATTGGAGAAGGAACGAGTGAGATTCAGAAGCTTGTTATTGCACGTGAACTTCTTAAATAAAAAAATAGTTTAAAATAGTTTAAAGGCCGTCTCACATAACAGACGGCTTTTTTCTTGTGAGATATTTTTTCAAAATAATTATTTGTGTTTTGTGCGTGGCTTGCAAAGAGTCACGGGAGCATTCAACGCGAGCCGCATTCTATTTTTGGAAAAGCAGCATGAAACTGGATCCTATTGAAATAAGCGCGATCAATGCAAGTGAATGCGAAAAGCTTTATGTAAAATTTTTTGATGTTGTTAAAGAAAATGGTGATGTGAAGATGATTGCACCATTAAAGATCCGGACCCATCCCAAAAGAACAATCGTACCTGTTATCTTTATTAGAAATGAAGTTTTTACAGGAGCAACTAAAAATGATGTTGACTCAATTTACAAAGAAGTAAATTTAACAATGGCCTTATTAAGTCTGATGAACGGGGTTGTGTATCACGAACTGCAATTTGATTGCGACTGGACGGAAAGTACAAAAGAGACATATTTTTATTTTCTTCAACGCGCTAAAGAAATGAAACTACCCGTAAGCGCCACCATTCGTCTTCACCAGGTAAAATATAAAGAAAGAACAGGCGTTCCTCCTGTGAATAAAGGTATTCTCATGTATTACAACATGGGCGAAATAAAAGCCGATACCAACAATTCGATTTACAGCCAGAAGATAGCTTCAAAATATACTCCCTGGATAAAAGAATACCCGCTGGAGCTCGACCTGGCTTTGCCTGTATTTTCATGGGCAATACAAATGCGTGATAAGAAGGTGATCGGACTTCTGAATAAAACCAATGAGCAAAATTTTATTAACGACACTAATTTTATTCCGGTTTCTAATTCTATCTTTAAAGCTAAAAGGAGCCTGTTTAAGAGTGGATATTATTACCAGGAAGGCGATGAAGCTAAAATTGAATTTGTTTCGGCAGAACAATTGATGGAAATAGCAGATCACCTGAAAGATAAATTTAAACAGGAACCAAAAGAAATAATTTATTACGACCTCGACAGTATAAATCTGCAACGATATGATGAGAAAATTTTCAAAGAAATCGGCGATCGCTTTAATTAGCGCTTCCTTTGCCGGAATAGGAGTAGTGCTTGCCTGCGCCGGTGGCTGGTACACTATAGAAGATCAAACCAACTTTACCCCCGAAGTATATGTGGATAAATCTTACAGCCCTTTTATTTATTCATGGGACGGATTTTATTTCACAGGATACGATGATGATTACAATAATAAATTCAGTAAAGAAATTGTAAAGGACTGGTATGTTTATCTCGATAAAAAAGTTCCGGAAAATGAAATTGAGACCATTCTCTTTACAACTACGCGAAAAGGTATTGATAGTTTGAAAGCAGGAAAAATTCCTTCATCTCTCGCCGGCTCAAAACTGGTTACGTTGATGAGCGATAAAAAGTCCAAAGAATTTTTTAATTATCTCTTCTTCGCAAAAAAAGCCGAAATTTTTTCATTAAGTCAGAACTCAGACTGGTCCTCGAAGGAAACCTGGGTTCGCGAATTAGGCGGAATGGATGTATATATTAAATCACTCGACGGAGCTTACAAAAACTGTAAGGATGAATTTATAAAACAACGTTTTTTATTTCAATTGGTAAGAGCTTATTTTTTTAAAGGGGATAACAAAACAGGGGTCGCTTTATTTGAAAAAGAATCGTTAAGCGCAAAGAAGAATTCAACTTACTATCGTACTCTTTCTTATGCGGCTGGTTCCATCAAAAGAGAGAAGGATATTGCAAAATCAAATTATTATTACAGTCTTGTTTATAATGGAAGTGAGATCTTAAAAACAGCGGCGCATTTTAGTTTTAAACCGCAGAACGAAACCGATTTTCAGCAAACACTCGCCATGTGTAAAACCAACGACGAGAAGTGTACACTCTGGCAAATGCTCGGAATGTTTTACAAAGATGAAGTAAGATCGATAAAAGAGATCATGAAGATAGATCCCAAAAGCGATAAGCTGGATATTTTGTTGTCGCGGGCGGTCAATAAAATTGAGTTGACACTTTTTGATGAGGGTCAGTTTACCGGCTATGAATCTAACGATGTGGCTATAAAAAAGAACCTTGAATTACAAGCTGTGATCAAAGAATTAATTAAAGGCGAAATGAAGAAACCTGAGCAATGGTATACGGCTTTAGGTTACCTGCAAACACTGGATAAAAAGTACACCGAAGCTGAAGAAACATTTTTTATAGCAAAGAAAAAAACGAGTGCCGATAAAAATGCTTTGGCTGAGGTTCGTTTGTTTGAACTGATCAATTCGATAAGTCGTTTGACAAAAATCGATTCCAAATCAGAAAATGCTTTATTACCTGAATTCAACTGGCTTGAAGAAATAGCTAAAGAAGGCAGCGGCATAAAAATAAGAACCACTAATCTTTCGATGTGGATCCATAAGATCATGGCAAAAAAATACCGCGACCAGGGCGATCTTCAGAAAGCGGAATTCTTCAGCGAGAAACTCGAATTCTATAATAATAAAAAACAGTTGCATGATATGCAGAATTTCCTTTTGAAAGAAAACAAAACACCTTATGAGTTTTACTGCGCTAAAATTTACAGATACAAGGTAGAGGACCTTTACGAATATGAGGCTATAGAAGAAGCCATAAACGATAACCTGGAAACAGCCATTTCAATCATGGAAAAAGCAGGTAAGAACGGCATCGGGGCATTGCCTAGTAATCCGTTCAATGGTGGCATTAAGGATTGTCACGATTGCGATCACGCACTTCCTCAGAAAAATCCGTACACAAAACTTTCTACACTTAAAAAGATGAAAGAAATGAAAGATAAGCTGGCTACGGATACTTATAACAACGCGCTGCTTCTAGCCAACGCGTTTTATAATTTGAATTATTACGGAAGTTCACGGTTATTTTATAATTGCGCTGTTTCTGACGCTGACAGGTATTCTGAAATGACACTCCCGATAAAATATTATACGATGGCATTAGGTGCGGCAAAAACTGATGAGCAAAAGGCCAAATGTACTTACATGCTTGCCAAATGCGAGCGTAATGTGTGGTACAATAAAAATCCGTCGGGTGATTATTATAAGGTAGCCTTTATACCGTTTAAAAATTTTGTAGAACTGAAAAAATACTCAAGCACTAAATATTACCAGGAGGTGATTAAGGAGTGTGGGTATTTTAAGAGTTATGCGCGTAAATAAATAATAATAGCAGGCTTCACCAAAGTACAGTCTGTATTCGTATGAACTTTGGCGATGTCTGCTGTCGGGAAACAAAAAAGCCCTTCATTTCTGAAAGGCTTTTACTAATGCTCAGGGTGACAATAATTTTTAGTTTGTAGGAGCTTCGTAATACTTATTAAACTCCTGGATAGCTTTGATTACAGCGGCTCTGTTAAATGTAAATTTATCAAGATCGTTGTAAGTTACAGGCTGGTCCTTCATATACGCTTTTAATTCTTTTTTGTAGAATTTGGTAGAGATTGGCCTAAGTTCACGTAATTCAACGTTTTTATCATCTGCCTGTGTATCCTGAATGTAATACTTGCTTACAATGATAGGTTGTCCTTGTTCGGTATCAGCGTATTTGTATTCATAGAATCTCAGACGGCCCGTAGCTAAAATTTCGATGTAAACTGAGTTTTGCTCATCATATGGTACCAGTTGAAAATGTTTTCCGTTAACACCGTAGGCTTTGGCTTTTTTATTACTGATGGCAGTTACTTTATTAGCCCCTTTTGCTTTAAAATTAAAACCTTTGTAAAAATCCAGTTCTGAATCGGGGTTAGTTTGGATCTCACCTCTTACTGTGTCGCCTTTTACAGGAACATAATATCCGGGAGCAGTTACGGGTGCCATTTTGGCTTCTTTATTTTTACCTGGTTGTGCAAAAGCAATACTTGCCGACGCAATAAGTAAAAACGATAGGATCTTTTTCATATTAGAGTAATTTCTGATTAAACAAATATATTTATATCCCCCCATAAGTCAAAATCCGTGCCATTTTTTGAGCTCTTTTAAAGCAAAAATCCCTCGTTTTTCGAGGGATTTTACTTTTTTTGGCGATAAAGCAGATCAAAGATCCCTTCATTGCGACAATTACTTAGTAGTAAAGCGGTTTTTTCCTACTTCTCAATAGTAAAGTGATCTTGATCTACTTTACCACTATTTCCTTTCAAGAACTTCGTCGATCATACCGTAAGCTTTTGCTTCGGAAGCAATCATCCAATAGTCACGATCGCTATCGGCCCATACTTTTTCATAAGTCTGCCCGCTATGAAGTGCAATGATCTCATAAAGTTCTTTTTTCAATTTCTGAATTTCCCTTGCAGTGATCTCGATGTCGCTGGCTTGTCCTTCAGCGCCTCCAAGTGGTTGGTGAATCATGACACGCGCGTGTTTAAGAGCCGTTCTCTTACCTTTTGCCCCTGCACACTGAAGAACAGCTCCCATACTGGCAGCCATACCTGTACAGATTGTAGCCACATCAGGTTTTACGATCTGCATGGTGTCATAAATTCCTAAACCTGCGTATACGCTTCCGCCCGGCGAGTTTACGTAGATCTGAATGTCTTTCTTTGCATCCACACTTTCAAGAAATAATAACTGGGCCTGAACGATGTTAGCCACCTGATCATTGATACCGGTTCCTAAGAAGATGATCCTGTCCATCATTAAACGCGAGAAAACGTCCATCTGAGCCACATTTAACTGGCGCTCTTCGATGATATATGGTGTGAGGGATGAAGTGATTTTTGAAGTGTAACTGTCATAAGTTAAACTGTTAATGCCTGCATGTTTAGTGGCATATTTTCTGAATTCATTGTTATCAAACATAATAATTTCTGTTTTTAATTAAACCAAATGTAGTACTTGAATCTATCTCTTTCAAATAATGTGCAAAATTTTATTAACGCACTTTTGTCATGTTTTTCGTTTCTGTTTTCACAATTGTATGGCATGTCCATTAACTTTTCATTGTTATTAAGTAAATTGATCCTGAACCATTTATCCCTCCTTTTTTAGAGACCTTTGTAATTGGTCATAATGGCAAAAGATTCGTATTGCATATTGAACGGGCATCTCGTGAGTATTTATGAGCCCAGCGTTGCATTCAACAATCGCGCTTTCCGTTATGGCGACAGTCTTTTCGAAACAATACGTTTGTGCAACAATAAACTTATGTTTCTGCGCGACCATATTACTCGTCTGAAGCTTGGCATGACAGTCATGCGCATGAACCTGCCAGCCGAATTTACCTACGAAAATATTCAGGAACTCATTATTCAGTTACTTAAACACAATGTTCATGCCCCGCACGCACGCATAAGACTCACTGTGTTTCGTAACGAAGGAGGTTTTTATACTCCCGAAACAAATGATATTTCGTTTCTTATCGAAAGCGAAGAACTTTCCGGCACCTACGAACTTAATCAGAAAGGTTTGTGGATGGACATTTACGGCGACATTAAAAAACCAATCAATAAACTTTCCAATCTTAAAACAGGAAATGCCTTGCTTTATGTGATGGCGGGACTTGCACGACAAAGTATGAAGCTTGACGAGTGTTTTATCCTCAACGAAAACGGTGGTATCTGCGAAAGCATCAGTTCCAATTTATTCATTGTGAAAAACGGAACCATTTACACACCCCCTCTTACTGAAGGATGTATCGCCGGTATTATGCGGAAACAGATCATGAGCATGGCCACGCAATACAAGATCCTTACGTTTGAAAGTCCGATCACAGTAAATACTCTTATGAATGGCGACGAAGTCTTTCTTACTAATTGCATACAAGGCGTTCAGTGGGTGGGGCAATTCAAACAACGTTTCTACACCAATAAAATGGCACAGTTCTTTATCGATAAATTAAACCACGTAACACAATAACATGTACGACGAAATTATTGCAAGAGTAGAAGGCGCTCTTAAAACTCTGGGCATTGAAGCAAAAGAAGCTAAAACAGGCGACGGACAATACAACATCAGCAAAGATCAGAAAACAGAAGTATTACTGGATGTATGGGAAGATCACGATCGTACTTTTTTACAGGTCATGAGTCCGGTTACAAAAATAAATGATGAAAGCAGAGTGGAAGTGCTTAAAATGCTGCTCGAAGAAAATCACGGACTGGTAGAAGCTTCGTTCACTTTGCTAAACGGTCAAATCTTTGTCAAAGAAACCATTGAATGTTCGGCGTTCTTTAACCAGGAACGCGCCATTTCTACCATTACACGCATTGCCTTTTACAGCGAGGCTTATGCGAATAAGTGGGCCATGTAGCCCTGAAAAACCATTCTTTAACCATATAGGACGCATAGATTTTAATTGCAACATCGCATAAAGGAGAAACGCAGAGACAGCCTCTCTGTTTCTCTGCCTCTCTGCGGTAAAAAAGCGGGAAGCAAAATGGGAAGTCTTAGCAGTTGAACCTCAAGTTATTTTACTATTTTTACACTCATGTCCGGCCCGGTTTCATTCTTTAAAAAATCCCAGACCTATGTGTCTGAACAACTCTGGAAAGTTCGTCTGGATAAGATGAACAAGCGCCGTGGCTTTGTTATTAAACACCTCAGAGTATTATCCCTGGCCCTCAAAGGTTTCAGAGACGATAATTGCCTCACAACAGCAACAGCCCTTACGTTTTATACTTTATTCTCCATTGTTCCTGTTATAGCGCTCATTTTTGCTATCGCGAAAGGCTTCGGCATTGAAAAAGACATGGAAGTAATGATCCTGAAAAAATATGAAACGTATTCTGAAGTACTGAATAACGCTTTTGTGTACGCGAATAAAATGCTTTCTACTGCCAAAGGCGGAATTATTGCCGGTTTTGGTATTGTGTTGTTATTGTGGAGTGTGATGAAACTGTTGATGAACATCGAAAATAGTTTCAATGCTATCTGGGAAGTAAAGCGCGGAAGAAGTTGGGTAAGAAAACTTACCGATTATCTTACTATTATGCTTGTAGGCCCTGTATTTATGATCGTTTCAGGAGGATTAACGGTGGCCATCCAGGCGCAGATGGGAAACATTTCCATGCTGGGTTTTTTCGGAACTATTCTTGTGAAATTATTCGCGTACTCCCTCGTGGCAGGCGTATTTACATTTATTTACATGGCCCTTCCAAATACAAAAGTTAATTTCAAATCAGCATTCGCGGCAGGAATCATTGCTACTATTCTCTTCGAAATATTAGGCTGGGGTTATCTCAAGTTCCAGATCGGGGCCAGCAGGCTAAGTACAATCTACGGGGGCTTCGCGGCATTACCATTATTCCTGATCTGGGTTCAATACAGCTGGTATCTTGTTTTATTTGGAGCACAGGTGTCTTATGCACATCAGAATATTGCACACTTTGAGCTTGAAGAAGATATCAAGAACCTGAGCTTTCGTTACAAAAAAGTAATTTCATTGATGATCGCGCATCTTGTTGCGAAAAGTTTTTACAACGGCGATAAATCCTTTACCGCTTCCGGAATTGCCACGCGGCTCGATCTGCCGTTGCGACTCGCTAAAAATGTGATTAACGATTTTGTGGAAACAGGAATTTTTGTAGAAGTGCGCACCGAAACAGATAAGGAAATTGTGTATCAACCCGGTGTTACAGAAAGTAAATTCACAGTAAAATATCTTTTCGATAAGTTGGAACAAAAAGGTGTAAACTCAATTCCTATTGAAGATACTGCCGAACTGATCCACATCAACAAACTGATGAGTGAAATGGATAACGCTTTGGACACTGATCTTGGCCGTCAGAAAATTAAGGATATCGTCATTTGATAAGGACCATCATACTCGTTTTCATTTTCTTTTTTTCATTGCATTCTTTTCATGCACAAACCGATACTGTAAAAACAGAAGGAGTGAAGAATAAAAAATCAGTGTATGCCCGCGCGCGTAAAGCTACTTTTATGAGCGCTGTTGTTCCGGGGCTCGGACAGATTTACAATAAAAGTTATTGGAAAGTTGGAGTAATCTATGCTGGATTCGGAGGTTTAGGCTATTTGTTTTACGTAAATAATTTTAACTACAACTTGTTCAGGACTGCACTTATAAAATCACAGGAACCCGGACAAAATGGTTTTGCCAGCGGTTATAGTACGTCGCAGCTTTCTACATTAAAGGCGCAATACAGGAAGAACAGGGATTTTGCAGCGATAGGACTTGCAGCGATTTATGTTTTAAATATTGTAGACGCTAATGTTGACGCGCATCTTAAAACATTTGATGTAAGCGACGATCTTAGTATACACGTTGATCCATGGCAGGATATATATCATGATGGCAATGGAATAAGAACCGCGGGCGGATTTTCAGTTAAATTAAAATTTTAAAATCAATTATGAATATTGCACTTTTCGGTTACGGAAAAATGGGTAAGGAGATAGAAGCTATCGCCCAGAAAAGAGGACATACGATTGTTTTACATGTAGAAAAAGATAATGTAGATCTTCTTACAGCAGCCGATCTTAAAAAGGCCGATGTGGCCATTGAGTTTACAACCCCGCATACGGTTACCGATAACATCAAACGGTGTTTCGATGCAGGTTTACCTGTTGTTGTTGGAACAACTGGCTGGTACGATCAGTTCGATGAAATTAAAAATCTTTGCGAAAAGAAAAATGCAGGATTGTTTCACGCCACTAATTTCAGCGTTGGTGTGAATTTGTTTTTTAAGGTGAACCAATACCTCGCAGAACTCATGAATAAATACGAAGATTATGATGTGAGCATGGAAGAGATTCACCACATTCATAAACTCGATAAGCCAAGCGGAACCGCTATTACACTGGCGCAGCAGGTCCTTGAAAAAATAGACCGTAAAAAAAACTGGAGCATTGATAAACCGGGAAAGGAAACCATGTTTATTAAAGATGTGCGTGAAGGAGAAGTTCCGGGAACACATATTATTAAATATCAATCTGCAATCGACGATATTGAGATCATGCATAAGGCACACAACCGTAAAGGATTTGCTTTAGGCGCTGTTATTGCCGCTGAATTTCTGAAAGGGAAAAAGGGTGTGTACACAATGGATGATATTGTATAGAATCAAGAACTAAGAATCAGGAAACAAGAATAGCGTTGGCGTATCATTGGATAAAAATATTTGACAGCAAAGATGAGGTTGAAAATCACATTCAACTGCATACGTTTATTCCATTTCAGTTAAAGGGAGAAAAAATAAATGTGATCAAAACTGATAAAGGATTGTTTGCGTTTAATGATAAATGTCCGCACAACGGCGCCAGCCTCAGCAAAGGATTCTGTACAAAGAATAACGAAGTGGTTTGTCCGCTTCACCGTTACTCTTTTGATCTTGCCAATGGAAGAGCAACTTCCGGAGGCGCCTTTGCGTTAAAAACATATCCAATCGAAATTAAAGATAATGGTGTGTTTGTGGGGATAAAGGCGAGTTGGTGGGAACTATAAAGAGTGTTGAGTGCTTAGTTCTTAGTGATTAATAAAGAGCTGATCTATTAAAAACTAAACACTAAAAATTAATAACTCTTTAGTGTACCAGGTCCGTCTTCGTAAACACTCTTACCGGATACAACGCAGCGAAAAAACCAATGAGCATGATAAGTGAAAAGATCCAGATAAAATCTTTGAGTTGAATTTCTACCGGCCAGTAATCTACAATGAAAGTTCCTTCTTCACCCATAGTCACAAAATGAAATTTTATCTGCAGCCAGCATACAAGAAGTCCTAATCCCAATCCGATAAAAGAACCAACGGCAGTAATCAGTAATCCTTCCCTCATAAATATATTCCGTATGAGTGCCGCGCTTGCTCCCATGCTGTGAAGCGTCTTAATGTCTTTTTTCTTTTCAATAATAAGCATGGTTAATGCGCCAATGATGTTGAAGGTAGCAATGATCAATACAAACGCGAGAATAATAAACGTGGCAAGTTTCTCTGTTTCCATGGATTTAAAAAGAACGTCGTTGAGCTGGTAACGGTTTTTTACTATAAAATCTTTTCCAAGCAGATCCGAAATTTTTTCCTGGACATTTTCTTCTTCGTCCTTATCACAAATAACTTCAACAGCGCTCACTCTGTCGGGTTCGTCAAATAATTTTTTAGCTGTTTCAAGATTGACGAATACAAACTGATAATCGAATTCCTCGTTGAGTTCAAAAATTCCAGTGGGTGTTGCATAAACCTGGTTGAGGTCGTCCTCCGGGTTCAGGCTGCCACTTTTTCCCTTAATAGGACTGAACATACTTAACTCACTTACATAACCAGTGAGACCAATCTGCAGTTGATTGGCAACTCCTCTGCCGAGTAAAATATTATTTCTTTTGGTGTCATCTATGCCAAGGTAACCATCCTTCACTTTAGACGTTATGTTCGTGAATTGAATAAAGCTTTTGTCTACACCCTTTACCGAAACCAGGGCCTGGCGGTCGCTGTTCTTAATAAGCGCCTTATCCATTAAAGTAGTTGAAACCAGTTTAACACCATCGATCTGCTTTATTTTCTGAAGCATAATTTCATCAGCCTTAAAGTATTTTCCTCTAACGACCGAAATTTTAAGATCAGGTTCAAGCACGTTGTAAAGTTTGGCGACAGTGCCAGTGAGTCCGTTCATTCCTGAAAGGATAACAATAAGCGCTGCAGTTGTGAGTGCAATGGCAACAATACTTATCCAGCTGATCCAGTTAATCGCATTGTTCGATTTTTTCGAAACAAGGTATCTTTTCGCTATGTAGAATGAAAAATCCAGACTCTATTTTTTCAGAAGTTCTTCAATCTTCATCGCGTAATCCAAAGAGTCGTCAATAAAGAAAGACAATTCAGGAACAACACGTAATTGTTTTCCGATAACGCTTCCGAGTTTTTTGCGGATGAGATAATTCTGGCTCTCTATAAGTTTGAAAATCGCGTCTTTGTCTTTGGTGGCCATAATGCTCACGTAAACTTTAGCTGATCCAAGATCAGGACTCACGCGAACCACGGTAACGGTTATAAAAGCACCGTTAAACATGGTTTTGGCATTACTTCTGAAAATTTCGGCAAGTTCCTTTTGAATGAGTTTATTTACCTTTTGCTGTCTTACACTTTCCATAATGTAAAGGTACGAAGAATTAGCAAAATCCGGCCTATTTCCACGCAGATTAAGAGGATTTCGCAGATGCTGATAAAAATCTGCACCATCAGCGGAAACCTGCCTGCGGTTCTTGTCTTATTTTAAGACTTTCAGAACTCTTTTTTAATTATATTCGCCTCATCAAATGGGCAAACTTTTTTCGGTTCTCAAATATCTTAAAGGCTATAGAAAATATGCCGTATTGAACGTGTTATTCAATGTTCTTTTCGCGATTTCTTCGGCCGTGGTACTTCTTTTAATTGCAACCTTCATTGACCTCATGTTTAAAACAGATTGGAACGACCTCATGATGCTGGCCGCCAACCCGCTTCCCGGGTTTTCATTTTCTTCCAATTATCTGAGTCTTGTTTCAAAATATTTTGTAGCCGGACTCATCATGCAATCCGGAAAAACAGAAGCCCTCTTCATTATTTGTTTAATGGCTTTTGGATTAACATTCATAAAAAATATCTGCCGCTATTTAGCCATGTATTTTATTGCGCCAATACGTATTGGTGTTGTTCGCGATCTTAGAAATAAAATGTACAGTAAGGCGCTGGATCTTCCGCTAAGTTATTACAGCGAAGAAAGAAAAGGCGATCTCATGAGCAGAATGACAACCGACGTTCTCGAAATTGAATGGAGCATTATGCAAACCCTTGAAATGATCTTCCGTGAACCGCTTACTATTATTATGCTTGTTGGCTTAATGGTTATAATCAGTCCGCAACTCACGTTAACCATTCTGATCCTTTTACCAGTGGCCGCCATCAGTATTTTCATAATCGGAAAAAGCCTGAAAAGAAGCTCACGCGAATCAAAAGAAACGCTTGGCAATATTGTCAGTATGATGGAAGAGACTCTCGGAGGATTAAAAGTGATCAAAGCATTTAACGCGGCTGCAACACTCAATTTCAAATTCAAAGAATCTAACCAGACCTTCTACAATCAAACACTTCGCGTATATCGTAAAACTGACCTTGGTTCGCCCTTAACTGAAATTATTGTTTTTGCTATTTTAATGATCGTATTGTTCATGGGAGGAAAACTGGTGTTTGATGGCAAGCTCGATGGTGCTTTATTTTTCGCTTATTTCGGAATTGCTTCTCAGATCGTACCGCCAATCAAACAACTTACTACGGCTTATAATAATATTCAGAAAGGTGTAGCAAGTGAGGAACGCATTGATAAAATTTTAAGCGCTGATAATCTCATTCATGATAAGCCTGATGCTAAAGAACTGATTCAATTCACGAATGCTATTGAATATAAAAATGTTTCTTTCCGATATCATAAAGGTGATGAAGGATATGTTCTAAAGGATATTAATCTCAGAATTGAAAAAGGAAAAATGATTGCCCTGGTGGGGCAGAGTGGAAGCGGTAAAACAACACTGGCCGATATGCTCCCGCGTTTCTACGATTGCGATAAAGGTGAAATATTTGTTGATGGAATAAATATTAAGGACCTGAAAGCTGAGTCGCTTCGCCGGCACATTGGTGTGGTAACGCAGGAGAGTACTTTATTCAACGATACCATCGCCAATAACATTGCATTCGGATTTGTTCACGCCACAAAAGAACAGATTGAACACGCTGCGAAAATTGCCAACGCTCACGAATTCATTTCTCAATTTCCGGAAGGGTACAACACCAACATTGGCGACAGAGGAAGTAAACTGAGTGGTGGACAAAAACAACGTATCAGCATTGCACGCGCGGTTTTAAAAAATCCCGAAATTCTTATTCTGGACGAGGCCACATCGGCTCTCGATACTGAAAGCGAAAAACTGGTTCAGGACGCTTTGACCAACCTGATGAAAAGCAGAACAAGTATAGTTATAGCACACCGCCTCACAACTATTATGAACGCCGATGAGATCATTGTTATTAGTAAAGGTGAAATCATTGAGCGCGGAAATCATTCGCAACTTATAGCATTGAATGGCACCTATAAAAAGTTGTGCGACATGCAGAGCTTTAAATAGTTTAAAGTTGAACGTTAAAGTTGAAAGACTTAGTTTTGTTATTCCAGTATGAAGGCTTTCAACCTTCAACTTTCAGCCTTCAACTCTCCTTTAACTTTCTTTTACACTTCATACGTTTCGCTTTGACCAATTTCTGTTAAAATCAACGTTTTCTATTAGTTTTTGATCATTTTCGGTAGTACTTATGCAGAAGAAAGCCAGAGGGGAAGATTAAAAAGATGATTCATCGCTAGGTTGAATAACATATTACGAGTGTCCCCACGCTTTAAGTATTTTCTTATAGCGGCAATTGTTTGTCTGTCATCGCGGCTCTTCTCACAAAAAGATAGTACAAAAAGTAACATGTCGTTCGACCTGGGGATTACACGTGGTAGAAATGTGAACCTATGGCCAATTTTCAAAAAATACAAAAGCGAAGAAAAAAGAGAGCTTGATATTCTTTACCCCGTTTTTTCAAAAAGAAAGAACTATAAATTAAACACAAAACATTTCCAGTTTCTACCTTTTTATATTGCTGATAGCAGTTCAAAGGGAATCGACCGCCGCATACTTTCCACGTATTATCCTTCATTGCTTCACATTCGCAAAGAACCTTTGGCCGATAGTGTAAAGGGCAAAGAAGTATCGGTGAATTTCCTGGAACTGGCGCCGCACATTTCGTTGTTTGGTTATAGTCGTTCGCCGGGCGGTGTTAAAGTTGAAAACAATGTTTTCTTTTTTATCTGGTACAGGAAAGACGAGCTCCTCCATCGCGAAAGGCTTGTTGTGTTTCCTACCTACTGGCATTTCGCTAATAAAAAAGATACCACTAATCTGTTCTTTCCATTCTATTACCAAAAGAAAAGAGCCAATGAAAAACACCTGAACGTTCTTTTCCTTTACGATCGTCGCAAAACACCTGAGAAAAAAACGAATACGCTCTTTCCACTCTTCTATAATAAAACACTTTACACCAAAAACGACACAGTTAAAACAAATGTGTTTTTCCCTCTATACTGGAGCACAAAGAGCCGAACCATAAATAACAAAGTACTATTTCCGTTAATGTATAGTTTTGAGAACGAGTACAGGAAATCAACCACGTTCTTCCCGTTGTTTACGTATACAAAAGAAAAAAATTCAGGATACAGCCGTTTTATAAGCCCCGTTTACTGGCAAAAGAAAGATGAAAATACAACTTCGAGAGGAGTGTTTCCGCTTTGGTGGAGCAATGAAAAACGATTAATTCATGATACAATCCATAATGAAATTTTATTTCCTTTAATATGGACCCGGAGAAGTAACACAAAAAGCCACATTATAACTCCGGTATACTGGCAAAAGAAAGATGAAAATACAACGTCGAGAGGAATGTTTCCGCTTTGGTGGAGTAAAGAGAAACGGTTATTGCATGATACCATCCGCAGAAACATTTTATTTCCTTTGATATGGACCTACAGGAGTAACGAAAGAAGCCATGCTGTTTTATTTCCCTTGATTTACAGGTTTAAGGATTTTTACAGAAGTTCATTGACAGTTTTCCCGTTATTTTCGTATGGAACATCCAGGGATTCTTCGCATAATCATTTTGTAACACCCATCTTCTGGCACGTAAAAAACAAAAATACAACAACCAATGTTCTGTTTCCATTATGGTGGAGCCAGGAAAAGCGCTATAAATCCGATACAGTGAGAAGAGATGTGTTATTTCCGCTCATCTGGACCTACAGAAGCAACGCGAGAAATCATACTGTTTTCTTTCCGATCGTTTACCAGTTCAAGGATGATTACAGAACCTCGCTCACTATTTTCCCGATTTTCTCTTATGGATATAAAGCCGATTCCAGTCGCAGTCATTTAATGGTAACACCTTTGTTCTGGAGAACCAAGACCAGAGACGAAGTACGTCATGTTCTGTTTCCAATCTATTGGGATAGTAAAGAATACCTGGCCAACGATACCATAGTCAAAAAAACATTATTTCCGATTTATTGGGTGAGACAAAGCAGAGGATATGATAAACAGGTGATCTTCCCTTTTGTTTTCAGTCACAAAGATAAATACAGGCAGTCGTTCACGTTCTTTCCTTTGTTCTCATTCGGCCACAGAACCGATTCCAGTATGCGACATCTTGCCATTACTCCGTTTTTCTGGAACGTGAAAAGAAACGATGGCAGATCAACGGTGTTATTTCCGATTTACTGGAGCACTACACACTATAAAAAACACGATACGATTCACAGGGAAGTCCTGTTTCCTTTTTATTGGACCTCGAGAAGTAAAGATCACGACAATAAAGTATTTTTTCCTTTTGTATGGAGCCTGGAAAATAAAGAATACAAATCTTTAACTGTTTTTCCGCTGTTCTCTAAGGGGCAAAGAAAAGATTCAACTTTTGCTCATCTTGCTGTAACTCCTTTTTTCTGGAGAATCAGTAACAAATTTGGCTCCACCAACGTATTGTTTCCTCTTTACATGAATTCAAAACATATTTACAGCAGTGATACTGTGAGGAGAGAAGCTTTGTTTCCATTTTACTGGACACTTAAAAGAAAAAATGAGGAAAATAAAATATTCTTCCCGCTTATTTACAGCTTTAAAGATAGTTCAAGAAGCAGATTGACCATTTTCCCTCTGATATGGACCTATAACGACAAAGAAAGAAAGTCGTTTACATTTTTTCCATTGTATTCAAAAAGCTCAACAACCGATGGTAAAGAATCTACTTTAATGGTAACACCTTTGTATTGGAAAGTAAAACGAGACTGGGAAACCTGGGAAGTTTTGTTTCCTCTTTACTGGAGCAAACAGGAACGGTTGAGCGACACGTCCACCTGGAAACTCCTGATTCCATTATACTTTAGTTATAAGGATAAAACGGTCCATAATCAGATCATAACACCACTTGTCTATAACCTGAATGGAATGTTTTACAAATCTTTTACGTTCTTCCCTTTCTTTTCAAAAGGCAAATCAAAAGATTCAACCTTCGAACATCTTGCAATTACGCCATTGTACTGGCAGATACGCAATGGAAACAAACGCACAAGAATGTTCTTCCCGCTTTACTGGAGGCATGATGAATTCCTGAAAAACGATACAATAAGAAGAGAAGGTATATTTCCGATTGTATGGACAAAACGAAGCAAGGATGAGCATAACACGGTTCTATTTCCTCTCGTGTTCAGCTATAAAAATCCGAAACGTGAGTTATTTACTGTTTTCCCGTTATTCTCTCATGGAAAAAACAAACACAGAGAGTATTATGCAGTAACCCCATTTTACTGGCATGTGAAAACACCAACCACAACTAAAAATGTATTGTTCCCTCTTTTCTGGAACACGGTCACAAAACATAATCAGGACACCTCGAAACGAACCGTGTTATTTCCGATATATTGGCATTCGAGCAATACCTGGGAGCATAAAAGTTCTACAGTGTTGTTTCCACTGGTGTTTAATTTCAAAAACAAGGAAAGGCATTCGTTCACATTAGGCATTCGTTCACATTCTTCCCTTTATTTTCTTATGGAGCAAGAAAAGATTCTAGCAGGAGTCATTTAGTTGTAACGCCATTATTCTGGCGCGTGAAAAATAAAGACAACGTTAATACAGTACTCTTCCCGATCGCGTTTGGTCATAAAAATAAATTCAAACACTCGTTCACGTTTTTCCCGCTGTTTTCTTACGGAGGAACAAATGATGGACGAAGAAGTCATTTAGTTGTAACGCCATTATTCTGGAGAAATAAAAACGAAAATGGGATAAGAACCACGCTGTTTCCGCTTTACTGGAGCAAAAAAGATTATCGTCTTTATGATACTGTTACTACACGCGTATTCTTTCCGCTATACTGGGCAAAGAAAAGCAGTGAAGAAAACAATCATATCTTCTTTCCTCTTGTGTATAGTTTAAAAAACAAAGAAAGAAGGAGCTTTACCTTCTTCCCATTATTCTCTTATGGTAAAAGAGCCGACTCAACAGGGCATTTAATGGTAACGCCATTATTCTGGAAAGTGAAGAACAAAACCCAGGCAGCCACCACCTTGTTTCCTCTTTATGTCAGCAGGAAAGAATTTTTAAGGGATGATACCATCACCAAGCGTTTTTTCTTCCCGCTATTCTATTCCGTTCATAACAAATACAGGAAGAAAGATATTCTCTTCCCGTTAATTTATAGAGTAAGGGATACGGCATATAAATCGTTTACCTTCTTCCCGTTATTCTCTTTCGGAAAAGGAGTTAACAGCGATAAACAGCATTTAATGATCACGCCATTGTTCGGACGTTTTCATTCAAAACAGGAAACGAACGCGTTCTTATTCCCTGTATTTAATTACAGGAGAACCGGCGACGAAAAACATTTCTCAGCTTTACTTTTCCTGTTAAGAAACACATCGCGTCCCGATTATTCAAAAACATCTTTCCTGTGGCCCATCTGCGAGCGATTAAAGGATGGTAATACCAGAAAATTCAGATTTGCGCCGATTGTGTGGTATGCAAAAACAGACACTTCTAAAATGTTTTCGATACAACCTGTGTTTTATTCATTCAAAAGCAAGGAAAGAAAAACGTTTATTCTCAGCGCATATTTATACAAGCTCGACAGGATTGAGGGAGTTTCCACATCCAACAGTTTTCTCTGGAGGGCGTTTTACACAAAGCGTTACGAGAACGGAGATTTTGAGCATCGTTTCCTTCACCTGATAGTTGCGAATGTAAAAGTGGATGGTCACCGCGAGAAAAGTGTATTGCCATTCTACCATAAAACGGAAGAAAAGAATGGCGATAAATCAGTGTCGGTGTTCTTCGGATTCTATAATCACTTCAAACAATTTAAAACCGAGATCAATGATTTTTATGAAGAGGAGCGTATTTTCTGGTTTGTAAGACTTCGTTCAAATTATAAGCAGTTAAAGAGCGAAGGAAAAGGAAACTTTACAAGAAGGAAGAAATAACCAGAACAATCAATCCTTTCCATTGTTAAGGTGAAGCAGATCCCTGATCTTATCAAGAAAGGTTTTTTCGGTTTCATGGGTCGAAATATAATTTCGCGCAACACCCCGCATGTATTCGTCCATGTTCCATTTTCCTGAACGGAATTGTTTTACACGAAGCTGTCGCGGTAGCAGCCCGCTTAAAAGATGAGAAGGTTTCAGATCGTCTTTAATGTCTTGGGCGTTTACCTTTAAGAGAATTTCTTTCCTGGTAATTTCATCTTTCAGATCTTTAATGCTGTTGATCTTTGTTTTCCTGGCGGTGCGTTTCTGAATCTCCATCTCAACAGGATTTTCTTTGTGTTTGCCCACGCCGTTGCTTTCGTATTTCACCGGCTCGTGTTTTTTAGGTTCATGATCCTTTTGTTTTGAATTTCCATTCTCATAAAAAGTAACATGATTTTCTTTTAATATTGCTTCTTTATGTTCTTTCTCCGAAATATCTTTTTCGTTCGTATTTGTTTCATCCTCCATTTTAACAGCGTCTTTATTCGGTGAAATTTTCATTCCGTAATGAACCGCGTATTGTTTGGTAAATTCAGCTCCAAAAAAAACAATCATGGAGGAATAAGAAACCCACAATAATATTAGGATAACTGAACCTGCAGCGCCGTATACAGAGGCGGGCTCCGCTTTTCCAAAATAAAGACTCAATCCGTATTTACCTGCAATGAAAAGCAAACCGGTGAGCACAGAACCTATCCACACATTTCTCCATTTTATTTTTGCGTCAGGTAATAATTTAAACATAAGCGCGAAGAGAACACTTATCACGGATAATGAAACCACAAATTCAAGAGCATAAAATAAATAAGCAATGGCTTCAGGAAAAATTCCTTCAAAATAATGACTCAATGCGGCAAGCGCTGTACTCACTGCAAGTGATATCAGTAATAAAAACCCTATGGATACAATTAGTCCGAAAGAAAACAATCTCATTTTTAGCTGCTTCATAAAGCCGAGATCAGGTTTTTCCTTTACATCCCAAATCTGATTAAGTGTTTTCTGCAACTGAATAAATACCCCGGTGGCTCCGAATAAAATAGTAATTATGGCAATGGCCCCAGCAAGGACCCCTGATTTTGTTTCACTTGCTTTTTCCACAATGCGTTCCACCGTATTCGCGGTTTCTGGTCCCATCACACCTTCAATCTGGCGTGAAATTTCACCACTGATAGCATCTTTCTCAAAGAAAAATCCTGTTATGTTAACCAGCAGAACAAGCAGGGCCGGTAATGAAAAAATAGCGTAATACGCTATAACGGCACTTTGACGAAAAGGATCATCGGCGTTCCAGCCTTGAAATGTTTTCTTGAAAATAGTTCCGAGGTCTTTTATTTTTTGTTTCATAGTGGGATCTGTTAAGTATTACAGGCATATATTTTTTATTAAGAGACTAAAATCGTATGCCATGGAAGAAAACGGATCAATGAAAGAAAACGTTGAAGAAATAAAAAAGGATGTTGAAGATTACATTGACAATCGTATTGATGTTATTAAGCTGAAAGCGATTGATAAAGCCGGATCGGTAGCTTCCGGCCTCATTGTCGGTATTGCAATTGCTTTTCTTGGTTTTTTCCTTCTGTTGTTTTTGAGTATTTCTGCCGGATTTGTAATTGGGGAAATAACGGGCAGGAACTCGATCGGATTTTTATGTGTGGCTCTTTTTTATGGATTGATCGCGACCGTTATCCTTGTTTTCAAGGAAAAGCTGATAACGTTTCCTATTGTTAATTCACTTTTAAAAAAGTATTATTATAAGTAAGGTCGTCAACGGGGAATATTTGTCCCACGTATTTTTAAATTATCCGGAAAATATTATCTTAGCTGCAACCATGGAAACTTCCGGCAAGATAAATTCAGATCCTGTAAGGGAGAAGCTACATTTCATCCATCTTCCTCTTTTTGCAGAATATATCCTTAAAAACAAACTTGAAGATTTTGTGAGGGTTCAGCTTCGTCTCGCTATTTCTAAAGAGGTTCCTCTTCTTAAATTATTTGATCTCAGTAAATACACCGAAGAGCAACTTGTTCAAATGTCGGTTCCGGGTTATACTGAATTTTTAAATTACGCTATCAACAATAAACTGGATGATCAGATTGAAAGATCGATGCAGAAATGGGTCACTAATCAGTTGCCTAACATAACAAGCGACCAGTTGGTTGTAGACGATCTTACGCTTTCCACGTATTTAAGGAAGAATGGCTTCTATGAATTTATTCCGGATTATACTTCAGATGTAAAAATCACGATAGAGCTTGTAAAGGAAATTGAAGAATATTCGTTAGCCGCTCAGTCGAAAGGTTTTCAGACGTACATTAGTATCAGCCAGGAAAAACTAAGCGACGTTAATGCCCAGTTAACAAAGCATAAGGAAAAATTATTAGAGGCTCAGGAGATCGCCAATATCGGAAGTTTTGAATGGGATCTGACCAGCAATGGAAACTCGGATTATTCGCCGCAGATGTACAGAATTTTTGAAATGGAAAGAACCACGAATCTTGATGATTTTTTCACCTTTGTTCATCCCGAAGATAAAGTTAAACTGGCACTCGCTATTGACAAAGCATTACATGATCAGGGAGATTACGATTGCGAATACCGTTACATTGTTAATGGGAAACAAAAGATAATCTGGTCGCGGGGCAAATTGATTAAAAAGGATGGAAAACCTTTTTTACTCAGAGGAACTATCATGGATATAACAGACAGGCATTATATTCTTCAGGATCTGGCGCGCCTGAATCATTCGCTCGATCAGAAAAACAAGGAGCTGAAAAGAAGCAACGAAGAGCTCACATCATTTAGCTACGCGGCAAGTCACGATTTACAGGAGCCTTTAAGAAAAGTGAAGACTTTCTCAAGTATTTTAATGGAGAAGGAATATAAAAACCTTTCAGAGGATGGAAAAATGTATCTCGATAAAATAGATTCGTCGACCATGCGCATGCAGAAACTCATACAGGATCTTCTGGCTTTTTCGCGCACGCAAACGAATATCGATTCAAAACAAAAAACGAATCTTAATACAATCATAGATCATATAAGCCATTCGTATGAAGATATGATCTCAGATAAGCGGTTAATAATTAAATCCGGAAATCTTCCCGAATTATTTGCGGTTCCTTTTCTTCTACAGCAATTGTTTGAGAATGTGATTGGCAACTCGATCAAATACAGGAAACAAAGTGAACAGGCAATAGTAGAAATAAGTTCGGAAATTGTTAAAGCTTCTGAGCTGAATAAACCCGACAACACCTACGATTTTCACAGAATTTCTGTTAAAGACAATGGTATTGGTTTTAAAAATGAGTATGCCGAAAAAATTTTCGAAATCTTTCACCGCCTGCATGGGAAAGCCGAATATTCAGGAACAGGAATTGGCCTTGCCATCTGTAAAAAAATTGTAGAGAATCACGATGGATTTATTACTGCAGAGGGAGAGCCAGGAGTAGGAGCAACGTTCCGGATATACTTTCCGATATTACAATCTTAAAAGCGAAACGGTCATTCTTCCTTCGTCAGGATGATATTTTTTATGGTGAGTGCTTTATCGTAAAAACTTCACCACATTCTCCGCCAGTGTTCCAACCGCTCTTACAGCCAGTTCAAGATCTTCGCGGGTACAGCTTAGTTTTCTGATCCAGTACTCAACTTCACTTTTATCGTTCAGGTTGATACGCACGCCATCCAGGGTGCTGATATCGATTTTATAAGGAAACATAAATTAATAATGGTTCAGGGTTTTGTAACTTGAATGAGGGAGCAGGAAGCATAAGATTTTACAGAAACAGTGTGGGGCTGTATCAATGAATTCCTTCTCCTTATATTTTCTGAGGTTCTTTGTCCGATTTCTTTCTTTAAAAGCAGAGTTTCACGGTTTTCAGTCGTTGTTATACCCTGAATGGCCTCGGCCCAGGTTATTGTCATAGACAGTATTGATAAAGAGCAAATAATACAAATACAAAGAAGAATAATGTTCTTTTTCATGGTTTCGATGTTTGGTTCCATAACTAATGCTTCAAAGTTCGTACCAAGCCATTAACAGGAGGCTATGAATAACTCTTGAAGGCTTGCAGGAGGCACGCTTTTTTATGGATTAACTTCATTGTCTGATGCAAGGCGAGTTATTTATAGTTCCAACACCCATTGGTAACCTGGAAGATATTACACTGAGGGCAATTAATATTCTCAAATCCGTAGATGTTATTCTTGCCGAAGATACCCGTACCACTCTTTTTCTGTTAAAACATCTTCAGATCGAGAAAACGCTCAAATCGTATCATCAGCATAATGAACATAAAATTCTGGAAGAAATTATTTCGATGCTTAATGCCGGAAAAAATATCGCGCTTGTCTCGGATGCCGGAACCCCTGGTATTTCCGACCCTGGTTTTTTACTTATCCGCGAAAGTATTTCAAATGGCGTAAAAGTAACAACCCTGCCGGGCGCAACAGCATTTGTTCCGGCGCTTGTTAACAGCGGCTTTCCCTGCAACGAATTCAGTTTTTACGGATTTCTTCCACAGAAAAAAGGCAGACAGACCAAATTAAAATTGCTGGCTCAGGAAAATAAGACATTCATTCTTTACGAATCGCCTTTCCGCCTCGTAAAACTTCTTGAAGAATTAAAACAATTTACCGGCGAAAGAAGAGCGTCTGTTTCAAGAGAACTCAGCAAGATGTTCGAAGAAAATAAACGCGGTACATTAACTGAACTCATCACTTATTTTTCTTCCAAAACAGTTAAGGGAGAAATAGTAGTGGTGGTTGAAGGAAGTTCATCCAAAGAAGAAAACGAAGATGAGTAAATTCCATGACATAGGTGCACCTCCGGGAACCTTGTTCTATAACGGCGAACAAACCGGTACGAGGATTAAAATCAATCTTATTGAATTCAACGATAATGAATTGATTGAAGAAGAGTTTTATGATCTGTCGGATTGTTTGTCACAGGTAAAACCCAACATGATCAAGTGGATCAATGTGGAAGGTGTTCACAACACGGCCATGATCGAAAAAATCGGTAAGCATTACAATCTCCATCCGCTTACAATGGAAGATATTGTGCATGTTGATCAACGCCCGAAATTCGAAGATTACGATAACTACGTTCTTACGATCATGAAAATGATCTCGTATGAATCAGATGTACATTCAGAACAGTTATCGCTCGTATTACTGGAGAATACCGTAATTTCTTTCCAGGAACCAACCGGGGGAGATGCTTTTGATATTATCAGGAACAGGTTACGACAGAATAAAGGACGTGTTAGAAAACTCGGCGCCGATTATTTATTTTATGCATTGATGGACGCCGTGGTGGACTGTTATTTCAACGCGATTGAGCGAATAGGGGATAAGGTGGAAGTGATCGAAGAAGAAATTATGAGTGAACCGAAAAAAGAATCGCTCGTTGAATTATACAATCTTAAACGCGAAGTGATTTATCTTCGCAAACAGGTATGGCCGCTCAGGGACATGGTGAGTAATCTTATCAGAACGGAGAATACACTGATCTCTGATAACACGCAGATATTTTTGCGCGACTTACAGGATCATACAACCAGGATCATCGATACAGTGGAGACTTACAGAGATTTATTGAGTGGCATTATGGACATTCACATTAGTTCAAACGCGAATAAAATGAATGAAGTAATGAAAGTGCTCACGATCATGAGCAGTATTTTTATTCCCGTTACGTTTATTGCAGGAGTTTATGGCATGAACTTCGACAACATGCCGGAATTAAAAACGCCCTACGGATATTATATCACGTGGGGCGTAATGTTGTCAGTGATCATAGGACTGATCTTGTATTTCAAAAGAAAGAAATGGATGTAGTACAATTAAAGTACTTCAACCGCTTCAGGATACTTAGCTTTCCAGTTCTTTAAGCTTTCCTTATTTCTTACAGTAATAACTGTTCTTCTATCTATACGCAATTTCACAAGGTATGTGCTACCCTTGATCTCTGCTCTTTTTGGTGATGCTTTAGCTTTCATAATTTTTGCCTCCTTCACATTTATATACTGCAAATTAAGCGATTTGGTTTATACACTAACGTTAAATTATCCAAATAAGGACTTTAATGTTGCAGTCCCAAAAGCAGAAAAAACGCCTTTTTGAGGCGTCTTTTCTACGTTATTTTTAACTGTTAGTAAGTTGTTTATTTCACTTGATTCACCACTGCGGCGAAAGCTTCAGGATGGTTCATGGCTAAATCAGCTAATACTTTACGGTTCAATTGTAAACCTTTGGCATTTAATTTACCGATGAATTCTGAATAACTCATTCCGTGCTCACGAACACCTGCGTTAATACGCTGGATCCACAATCCACGCATGCTGCGTTTCTTGTTTTTTCTGTCGCGGTAAGCATAAGTTAAACCTTTTTCTAATGTGTTTTTGGCAATGGTCCAAACATTACCTCTTGCTCCCCAGTAACCTTTCGTAAGGTTGAGGATTTTTTTTCTGCGAGCCCTGCTGGCTACATGGTTGACTGAACGTGGCATTTCTTTTCTTTTTTTTAATCTGGTGAAGTTTGTTCTTCACCTGCTTTGGATTTTAGCGCTTTTTCAAGACTTTGTTACTAAAACCCGGGTTAAACATTTGTTTAATTAACCGATCTCGATAATCTTAAAGGTTTTTCGTTAGATAGCTAACATGAATTTCACGTTAGGAGTATCTTCCTTGCTAACAAGTCCGCTCTTAGCTAAACCGCGTTTACGGTCTTTTTCTTTTTTAGTTAAGATGTGGCGTTTGTAGGCCTTTTTCCTTTTAATTTTACCGCTTCCAGTCAGGCTAAAACGCTTTTTAGCGCTGGAATTAGTTTTCATTTTTGGCATCTGTACATTTTTTTAAGGATGGCAAAGATAGTGATAATCCGCGAACCGGCAAATAAAACAGCCAAAAACAAGCTCATTTTTAGAGCTTTTAGACATTTTAGGTCAAAAATACATACTTTTAACCTTATGCTTAAACGCCTTTTTTTTATACTTTTTGCCCTTTTTTCGGGATTTTCTGGCTTTTCTCAGCTAAAGGACGTCAAAATTATCATTCCTAAAGAAATTGCTTATTCTTATTATGATCTCATTCAGTTCCTCCCCGGAGAAAAATTTTTTGTGGTAGCTGCCAATTCCCTGGCTATTTATAACACCGAAACATCCGAAGTAATTGATGAATATGAACTGAGCTATGGCGTGAAATGTCTTTCGGTAAGTAGAGACGGAAAATATATTTCCGTCGCCATTAGTAATGAAATGATGGTGTTCTCCTTCGTTAACCAAAAACTCCAGTTGCTTTTTAAAACAACTACCGCCGAACTTTTAAAAGGACTTCCGGGTACTGAATATTACGGGGCGATGCCGATCGGTGGATGTTTCTTTACCGGTAAACAGGATGAAATGTATATTAATATCTCTTCGTTTTCCATGTTATATGATATTACTAAAAAAACAGTGACCGCCTCTCACGCTTTTCCTGTAACAGATTATGTGATTCACGCTCTTCCTTATTATAAAACCGGTGAAGCTGTTCTCGCGAAAAGTTCAGGTACCGTGTCAGCCATTGTAAAACAATCGCTCACCGATCTTTCAAAAACGTATACGGTACTTGCCAACACCAACTCCATGGCTAAATTAAATCTTCGCGATTCACTCCTGTTTGGTTTTGCTATTGATAAATATTTTGTTCTTGATCTTGTAAAAGAAAAAGTAGTACATGAGGTGCGTTTGCCAAGAGTGGATTACACGATGTATGGTTACGATAAAGAAACTCTGAAAGACATTAATAAACGTAACGCCATTACAAAGTTTGATACGATCAATTTCCTTCCCGATGAATATGTTTTTGATATTGATTATCATGCTAAATCCGGCATGGTTGCCTACGCCACTTCAAAAGGAGTAAAGTTCATTGATTTGAAAACAAAAAAACTGACTAGCTCGTATAAAACAGTAGTGAGCAACCTTAAGTTTTCTTTGGCGGGAAACAGGGTGCTGTGTAACGGATACACCTCCTATAAAGCATTGCGTGTTTACGATCCTGATGGAATGAAATTAATATCGGAGCGTGTCGCCATGGGAAATCCTATTTCAGCGGCAAGTATCAGTCCGAATAACCGCTGGCTTTACACTAACTCTACCTCATCAGGCTTCTTCTGGGATCTTAAGAATTTTACAAAATACGCCGAGCTCAAAGACATTTCAGGAAAGGATTCGTCTTTTATTACCAATGTTTTCTTTTTAAATGATTCTGAAGTTGTGGTGAACTCCGGTACCAATATGAAGACGCTGAATCTTTCTATTTACAATATTCAGAAAAAGAAATACACGAAGGTGATCAAGAAAGGTGTGTATTCTTTTATTTCAGGATTTATGAATGGGGAGTTTTATTATTGCGATTATCAGAATATTTACATCATTAATCTTAAAACAATGGAGGAAGAAAAATACACGGGCATGTATTCGCTCGCAGCAACGCCATTGTACCAGGTAATTAATTTTACGAAAAATCTTGTTTTTGTTCCCGACGCAGCGAAGTATAAAATTGTGAACCGTAAGACAAAAAAAGTAGAATATGAAAGCGAAACATGGTCAGTGTCGGCTCGTGTGATGATCAGTGAAGATGAAAAGAGCGTTTTAACTTTCAGCCAGATCAAAAAGAAAAAAAAGGTGAACGGTTATGAAGTAGAAATGCCGACGAACGCATTGGTGAAAATCGACATGGCAACAAAACAAGTAGCGATGGATTACGCCGAAACGTATTTTCCTTATGATTTTAAAATAAAGAACAATGGAAAAAATGTTGGTGTGTGGTATGTCAAATACGATATGACAAACTATGAGGATAAACAATCTGTTTATTCGGAGTATGAACTGGGAAGCGGAAAAGAATTATTTACCAGGCCTCTCGCAACTACAAAAGATATTATGAGTTACCATTACACCAGCGAAACGGGAAAGTATTTTGCACTGGTGGAGCCCATGGGAAAATATTTTAAAGTATTCAATGAAGCCGGTGAAGAACTGATAGACCTTAGCGATTCCCGATTCGCGATACCAAAATGTTTTTTCATTGAAGGCTCCAAAAAATTAATCATCACCAGTGTGGTAAATTCCCTCGCTACCTTTGTTGATCTTGAAAAACGCCAGATCATGGGTCAATTGGCCAATGCCGACAAGGATAATTTTTTTCTTATAACAAAAGATCTTCATTATCTCGGATCGAAAGAGTTCATTAAGAACATTCGTTTTAAATATCAATCCGAAATTTTCAGTTTCGATCAGTTTGACGCTTATTTAAACCAGCCCCATAAGGTTTTAAAAATGTTCAATTGCAGCGACACACTTCTCATCAAAGCTTATGAAACAGCTTACCTAAAACGTATGCGGTTACTTGGATTGAAGCCCGATACAAAAATAAATTTTGCGACCCTGCCAACGCTTCAGAATGTTGTTTTAAAGGAAAGTAAACCGGGTTGGGTCAATATTACTGTTGCCGCCAACAAAGGGCAAAATAAACTTAAAACACTTGAAGTATATAATAACGGAACGTTAATTCACAGCGAAGAAATTAAGGAAGGACAAAGTTCACGTTTTGATTCTGAACTGAGTTTCGAAACGTCTTCAGGAATAAATCGTTTTGAGTTTATTGTTAAAGATGAACAAGGATTGGAAAGTCCGCACATTAATCGTTTCTACAATAACACCAACCTTGTAAAACCCGATCTGTATCTTGTTGTCATCGCCAGCGAAAAATTCAAGAACAACAATTACGATCTCGCATACGCTATAAAAGACGCAAACGACGTGGCCAATACCATGGCGAATTCAAAGTCATTTAAGTCCGTGCAGGTAAAAAAAATGTACAATCAGAGTTTTACCGTAGATTCTATGAAAACCCTGAGCGCTTTTTTTTCCAAAGCAGGAATTAATGATGTGGTAATGGTGTTCTTCGCCGGGCATGGTTATCTCGATTCTGATCTCAGTTATTATTTTCCAACATATTACACCGATTTTACGGATCCAAAAATAAATTCTGTAGCCTATAAATCATTCGAAAAAACATTTAAGGATATGAAACCGATTCGTAAACTTATGTTCATCGACGCCTGTTTCAGCGGAGAAGTCGATGATGAAGACGTGATCCTCAGTCCTGAGAAAAAAGATGGAAAAGATACAGGCCGTTCGGTGCGTGTTGCGGGAAGCGTGTTTGCACAAAGCACGGCGCTCGAGCTTTCAAAAACAGTGTTCTCCGATTTAAGACAAAATTCCGGGGCAACCATTATTTCTTCTGCGGGAGGAACTGAAGCTGCGTTTGAAGGAGAGAAATGGAACAACGGATTATTTACACATTGTTTACTTCGTGGTTTGAAAAAGCTGGAAGCGGATCAGAATGCGGATCAAAAGATCATGCTGAGTGAACTTCAGAAATTTGTGGCCGAAGAAGTATACAAACTCTCGGAAGGAAAACAGATGCCGACATACAGGATGGAGAACATGGTGCTGGATTATGAGCTTTGGTAAACACGCCGGTTTTCTCGCAGAGGCCCGCAGAGTTTCCGCAGAGACACGCTGAGAAATTAGCACATTCAGCTTAGCGCAACTCTGCGAGAAATAATTACGTCTACAGAAATCCGTTGAATGTATACAAGCTACTTTCCGTTACTTTTCTTCTTTATATCTTCAAAAGAAAAATCCCATGAAAATAAATTTACAATTCATTTCAGTGGTTCTTTTATTTGTGAGTGTAAAAGTCATCTCACAAACATTCAATTGCGGAGATACATTAATTGATACCCGTGATGGAAAAAAATACGCGACTGTTTTAATCGGAACTGCCTGCTGGATGAAACAGAATCTTAATTACGGAACAACCATCAACAGTAACACCAGTACAACAACGCATTATGACATGACCAACAACAACATTGCTGAAAAGTACGCGCCCAATGGCGATCCTTCTAAACTTCCTGCTTATGGCGCATTGTACGAATGGGATGAATTGATGCAATACAATTCCACAGC
>JAJONO010000096.1 GCA_021323535.1 Bacteroidota bacterium | reverse complement strand
GACAAAGAACTAATTTTTACAATTATTCCGTCCCGTAAAGATGTTTCATACGATATACCTGATCATATTCAGGCTCTCATGAATAAGACATTTGTTTACAGAGGAGATATGACGAAAGAAGAATTCAGAGCCGCCTTCAGCAGAAAACTGATGTGCTGGGATCTTCGCCCTATGACGATGAATGACGAACTACTCTTGAAAATAAAAACCGATAAAACATTTATCAACCTGAATTGTAAAGTTGTTGCGCTTAAAAAAGACGGTAGTTATTACGCGGCAAAAAAATGGAATAAACTTCTTAATCTGAAAATGCAAAGGGCACTTGCGAAAGAGGCAAAATCATTCGACAAAAAGAACAGATTTATTTATAGCGACAGAAATAACATGGCGCGTAGTTTTAAGCCACGAACGGATGTACAAGCCTTTGCCTATTGTAAACAGTTTCAGACATCAGCAGAGCTAACAATGGATCTGGGGGCATGGAAAAAGTACGCCTCAAGAATTTACAAAGGATACAATTATGATCCTTTCCAATACAATAACGCCGTTGGAACCGCGCTCGTGAAAAGTGGTATGGGCGTGAGTAACATCGATTGCTATATTCATAGTGGTCAAATGGACGATATACTTGTTAAATACGACGCTGAAACAGACATGGTCAGCGGTGATTACAATGTGATGTTATACAAGAGTATTAACACCAGTTATCCATTGAATAAACATTATGGAGATAAAGACGGCCTGGCAGGTTTTTATTTCAAGAGAAAACCTAATTACCTGATCCGTTTTTCCAAAGATGGTTTTATGCAGGTAACCAAACCTGAAGAAATGAGGGACTCCAAAAAAGGAAGTACGGTTGCTGTAAAATATGCGAATCAGTATAACGTAAAAGATCTTACAAGTAAAGATATTACAAAACTGATACTTGACTAAAGAATTATCTTATTCCCCCTTGAACTCCGGCTTACGTTTTTCAAGAAAGGCTTTTACGCCTTCACTGTAATCGTAAGTATTTGCGGCTTCAACCTGGATATCCCTCTCAAATTCTAGTTGTTGTTGCAAACTGTTGCTGTAGGATTGATTGAGCAAACGCTTGGTCAGTCCTATTGCTTTTGTAGGCATATTGGCGATCTGCGAAGCATTCTCTATAGCTTGCTGAAGTAATTCTGAATCATCATACACTTTATATACCATTCCAAAACCTTTAGCATCGTCGGCACTTAGTTTATCTCCGGTGATCATAAGTGCGCTTGCAAGATTTAAACCGATAAGCCTCGGAAGAGTAAATGTTCCTCCGCTGTCAGGGATTAATCCTATTTTACTGAAGGCTTGTATAAAGCTTGCACTTTTCGATGCGTAAACAATATCACAGGCCAGGGCCATATTTGCTCCGGCTCCGGCAGCCACTCCATTCACTGCTGCAATTACGGGTTTTTCAATCGTTCTGATCTTTAAAATGATCTGGTTATAATGCTCATCTACAATTTTACGAATACCTGGTCCGTTAGGGTCAATTGCCTCGGCAAGATCTTGTCCCGCACAAAACGCTTTACCCTCGCCGGTAATAATAATCGCTCTCACTGATTTACTTTTTTTTGCTTCAGTTAAAACTGAAATCAATTCCAGGGCCATTTCCCTGTTAAAACTATTGAATTTATCGGGACGATTTAGTTTAACTACTAATACTTTATCCTGTTGCTCTGTTGTGATGAAAGACATAATTTATTTTTGATTTTGAATTTTTGAATCCTGATTAAATATAAATGAACTTAAAATTAGTTATTCTGTTATTAAGGGCAAATTATTTTAACGGTACTGGTGTGAGGCGTAAACCGGCAAATCATTAATGAAGTTACTTATAGTTTCGGCGTCCATGAACCGTTTACGATAGTTCCTGAAATAAAATCCGTAGGCTTTTGTATCCTTCCACTTTTCAATCTTCAACCGTTCTTCATTGGTTTTACTTAAGGCGAGAAGCTGATGACCCAAACCTACTTCCAGAACTTTTTGTTCTACTACATACTCTCTTTTGTTTTTCGCTTTTCTTGAAATTTGTTTAAAATACCAGAAGAGCACATCGAAAAAACCGCTCGTACTCAAATCTTCAACATGGCTTACCTGCCTTCCGATCAATCCCAGCTGCGAATCAAGTTCCAGGTTTTTAAGTGTTACACTGTCTAAAGCAGAAGGTGCTTTTGTACTGAAATTGATCTTGTATTTACGTTTTTCAGGCGAAAGAAAGAGGCACATAAAAGTTGGTTTTGCAACCGCGATCCGTTTTGAAGGTTTAAACGTGACTTCAATTTTATTGTATTGCATGGTTGGAAAGAACCTGAGCACATATTTAAAGTGATGCTTAAAGTTTGAAGTGGTATCGCCCTTGAAAGTTACTTTGTTTATAGTGTCTTTGAACGTTTTAAGACTGTCGGCCGGAATATGACGATAATAGAGGTGTTGCGCGAATGAAAAACGTACAAAAAGTACAAGAATTATTATGGGAAATTTGTATTGGAACATCTCGGCAAAATTAACTAATTTACGGCACATGTTTTACATTATTTCCACCATCCTTATCAGTGTTCTTCTGTTGGTGATTTTCAAACTGTACGCGAAGTATAATGTAAACAGCCTCGTAGCCATTATTGTTAACTACTTTGTTGCTACGCTCACTGGGATTCTTTTCTACGAAGGAGAAGCAGACCTTCATAAAATTTTCGCGGCAGACTGGATCTTTGTCTGCGTTCCTTTGGGTGGAATTTTTATTGCTGTGTTTTATCTCATTGGGTTAACCGCGCAAAAGATAGGACTTTCAACTGCTTCGGTAGCCAACAAGATGAGTGTAGTCATTCCGGTTCTGTTTTCGATTATTGTTTTAAAGGATCAGCTTTCATGGATAAAATCCTGCGGCATTCTTCTCGCTTTAATCGCTGTATATCTTTCCACCCGTTCCGGAGAAAATGGTTCTGATCCTGAAAAGAAAAAACTGGTCTGGTTGCCTGCGCTCGTGTTTTTAGGAAGCGGAATTATTGATACAACAATTAACGCTGCCAATTCTTATCTTGTGCATACTACTGAAGAAAAAGCTCTCTTCAGTATTTGTACATTTTTATCCGCTTTTATAACCGGCTGCTTTATTGTTTTCTACCATCTGATCAAAAAAATTTCCACCGCGAAAAATCTGTTCAGTTTTAAAAATATTATTGGCGGAATTGCACTCGGAATTCCAAACTACTTCAGTATTTACTTCATTTTTAAATCACTTGATGCGAACATCATGAACAGCGCGCAGTTGTTTCCGGTTCTGAATCTTTGTAACGTTGCCATATCTGCATTTCTGGGCTGGCTGGTGTTCAGGGAAAAATTATCGGCAGTAAATGTGGCGGGAATTGTTCTCGCTTTAATCTCAATTGTTATCATTGCACTTTAATGCTGTTTTCTGATTCATACTTTACAATTAAACAGGAAGCCGAAGGAATTTTCAAAGATCGCGGTTCTAAATTTCTGGCCTTCGCTTATCCTGTGAATAATGAAGCAGAAATAAAAGAGCGACTTACGGTCCTTAAAAAAGAACATCCTTCAGCCAACCATCATTGTTATGCATGGAGACTTGGGGCCGATGGACAAGCTTACAGGGCCAACGACGACGGCGAACCTTCCAACAGCGCCGGGAAGCCCATTCTTGCACAGATACAGTCGAAGGACCTTACCAATATTTTAATTGTGGTAGTAAGATATTTTGGCGGAACCCTGCTTGGTGTAAGCGGGCTCATCAATGCCTACAAACTTGCTGCAGCAGATGCCATCGCAAAATGTGTGATCGAAGAAAGATTTATCTTGTTTGAATATAAAATAGAGTTTAGCTTTGAGGATATGAACGCCGTTATGAAATTACTGAAGGACACCGACAGTAAAATCATTTCACAGGATTACAAGGAAACAAATTCGATTACGTTCAGAATAAAAAAACAAAACAGTAACGAGCTCGAAAAAGATATTAAAAATCTGTATCGCACCAAACTGCACTATATAAAAACAATTTAGTATGGCAAAAGCAAGCAAATACGAAACGCTTAAACTAATGTGTCACATACCGGCCCCGAGCGGAAACGAAGTGCCCATGAAACAATTCCTTCTTTACTATATTAAGGAACATTCAAAACAGTGGAAGGTGAAGCCTAAAGTATTAGAAGGCCCCGAATTTCAGGACAACATCATTCTTGTATTCGGAAAACCACGCACCGCCATTTTTGCGCATATTGACAGCATTGGTTTTACTGTTCGTTATGAAAAGCAACTGGTGAAGATCGGCGGTCCGGTTACAAAAACAGGCTTTAAACTCATTGGCAACGACAGCAAGGGTGTTCAGGAAGCAACGCTCAATGTAATAGAAGACAAAAAAACCGGCATGCGAAAATTAGAATACAAAGCCAAACGTAATTTCGAAACCGGCACTGAATTAACTTTTAAACCCGAATGGCGCGAAACAAAAGATCACATTCAATGTTGTTATATGGATAACCGCCTCGGTGTTTACAGCGCATTGAAAGTTGCCGAAACATTAAAAGATGGCGTTATCGTATTCAGCACCTGGGAAGAACATGGTGGAGGAAGTGTACAATATCTTCAGCGTTTCCTGGCGAAGAAATACAAGATCAGCCAGGCGCTTATTTCTGACATCAGTTGGATCTCCGACGGTGTGCATTATACAAAGGGCCCGGTTATAAGCATGCGCGACAGTTTAATTCCGAGAAGAAGTTATATCAATAAAATAATTTCCATTGCCAATAAAAATAAATGCGCGTATCAGCTTGAAGTGGAAGGAAGCGGCGGAAGCGACGCGGGAGCATTGCAGATGGCCGAAAATCCATGGGACTGGTGCTTTATTGGCGCAGCCGAAGAAAATGTTCATACTCCCGACGAAAAAGTACACAAGAAAGATGTGGAAGGGATGATTAAGTTGTATGAAGTGCTGATGAGGGAACTTTAAGGGTTGAAAAATGAACGTTTAATGTTGAAAGCCACGAGTTCATGTTTCAGTTAAATTTCATTTTTTATTTGCTTATTTTTTCACATTGAGATCCTTCGTTCCTTCTTCTGAAGCTTTAGAAGACGAAGTAGTATAACAGTATGCTGTTTAATATCTCGCACCAATTCTGAACGCCAAACCCTGAACCAGGAACGAATAACCTATAATACATACTTTCAACTAAAAAGTAGGGTATCTCCCGATTCACTCGTTTTACTATTAAATAAACCTTAAAACCGAGTGTTATGAAGACAAAGATTTTGTATATCGTTTACGGCCTGGCGGTTGTATCCGTAATGGTATTGACCAGTTGTGAGAAACAAGAAGTTAAACCTGTCCCACATAAGAAATGTGATAAGCAGCATCCACCAATAGATTCTACCACTGTGATGGATGCATCATCAGGCATCAGCACTTAAAAAAGGAGGTGATAAATTATGACCAACCTAAGAACTAACTCCAATGGGTGGGGTTAGTTTTTTCGTTTGAACATAATAAGTATCCAGATAATTTATGTTTAAAGAACAAAGAGCGCTTCGACTGCGCTCAGCGTGACTAGAATTTATAATCCTTATAGTCTTTCGAGAATTCTTCTTCTTTAATAGGAGAGTTCACCTGTACTTTAGAAAATTCGTAGTTCTCAAAAACACCCATATCATCGCTCAGACTCACGGCAATTGGCAGCAGCAATTGTTCGTCGATATAAAGAGTAGCTTTTTTACAGAAGAGATTGGGCACTTTTAAAACCTTTCCTTTTTTTACGTAACCATAATCGTTCAGGAGATTGTTCTTATAACGGATCAGGTAATCGTTTACTACTAGTTTGGAGGCAATGTACGATACGGTTTCTTTTTCGCCCACCACATAATCCACATATCCGTAATTTTTATTTTCATATTCTATAAGGTGGCACATATAGCCGCTTTTCTGAACTTTTCCGAAATATTTAAAATTATTAAGTCCTTCTTTATCCTTGCTTATGGTAAGAGCAATTGATTTTCCAACAAATTCATAGCCGAGCTCGTGAATGGTGTAATGCTGGTTTTTACGCATTAAATTTCCCGTTGGGTCGAGTTGAAGTGCCATATAAGGAAATGAATTTGGCTTTACCAGCGCTTTGTTATTCAGTTTTCCGGTATTAAAAAGAATTTCAATTTTTTTAGTAGAATTCTTGAAATACAATCTCCTTGGATGTGTTTGCAGTTTAATTTCAGAATTGGCTGTGTGAAAGGTCTTCTCCACTCTTTCAAGCGCCGAAATACTCACTCTTAACGTTTTGATAGCTTTAATGGAGTCGTTCATTTGCTGCAGAACCTTCACGGCCTTTGGCTCGGTAAAATCGCGAAACGAAGCAAAAGACAAAACCACAAGGAAAAGAAAAATATGCGGGAATCTGAGCTTCATAATTACGGGCACTAAGTTACCTAATAAATTTCTGCTAATTTTGAGAATTATATTTTATTATGTCTATTATCGGAATAATTCCAGCCCGCTACGCCTCGAGCCGTTTCCCAGGAAAGCCCCTGGCCATGATCAAAGGTAAATCTATGCTGCAAAGGGTATATGAGCAGGCTAAAAAGTCTTCTTTACTGAAAGATGTCATAATTGCCACCGACGACGAACGTATACGCGAACATGCCGCCACTTTCGGGGCCAGCGTGGTTATCACAAAAGCCGAACATCCAAGCGGCACCGACCGTTGCTATGAAGCCTACACCATTTACAGTAAAAAATTTGATTACGTTTTAAACATACAGGGTGATGAGCCTTTTCTGCATCCGGAGCAAATCGATTCTCTTGCTATTGCCTGCGATGATGGGGTGGAAATTGCCACACAAATGATAAAGTGTAATAATCATGATGTGCTGTTCGATAAAGGTGAAGTAAAGATCATTCTTAATTCCAATAACGAAGGTTTGTATTTCAGCCGCAACGTCATTCCTTTTATCAAAGGTGTAGATGAGAAAGAGTGGCACCTGCATTACAATTATTACAGGCACGTTGGCATGTATGTTTACAGAACCGATATTCTCGAAAAGTTAACCCGGTTATTGCCTTCCGCTCTTGAAAAAGCAGAATCGCTGGAGCAATTACGCTGGCTCGAAAACGGATTTAAGATCAAATGCATTGAAACCTCTTTCGACAGTCACTGCGTAGATACACCTGAAGATATTGAGAAAGTGCTGAAATTAATGGGGCTTTGAGTTTCCTGGAATTCACTATGATAAGGGTTCATTTTTCCTGAAAAATCTGCCCTTTTTTTACTAAATTTGATAAAATCTAAAAACCATTATAATGAAAAAACTTTACTTTTCTCTTTTATCGATTGTTTTGGGCCTTGGAATGAACGCTCAATTAACCCAGGCAAACCACGCCCCTGCCAACGGAAATACCTTTTCTACCTGGCAATGTGACTCAGCTGGCGTTACTCCCGGAGCTTCCGGAGCAGGTGCAACCTGGAACTATGCCACAATTGCTACTCACAGCAGTGTTGTTTCTGATTTTACCGCTCAAACAGTAAGTAATGCGAGTTATCCAAATGCTGATATCGCTGTATTTTCAAGCACATCTAACATTTCATATTATAAATCTTCGGTCACCGAATTAAAATACTGGGGTGGTAACCTTAGCATTGGGGGCATTGCCGCAACCATTCAATATACCGCACCTGCTATATCAGCGGCGTATCCTATGAGTATGGGCACAACCTCCGCCTCTGTTACAGGGGGGTCATTGGTTGCATTATCTAACCCGGGTACATTTACAGGAAATTCTGAAGTAACCGCTGATGCAAGTGGTACGCTTATCCTGCCTTCAGGAACCTATACAAACATATTACGTGTTGTTACTTCACAAACTATCAACTTTACCGCTTCATTTGTAACAGGAACAGTTACTCAAATGAATTTCGATTACTACGAGATCGGAACAAAAGCACCGTTGTTCTCCATCGCAACAGCTACCGCAGGAACAAGCATTTCAGCTGCCAGCAGCCAGACTGTAGTTACACGTTTTAAACCTGTAACCGTTGGTGTTTCAGAAAATTCAATTAGCGAGATCAACATGAATGTTTATCCTAATCCATCAAACTCTGTAATTAACTTTACAACTGAAAGCAAAAACGCTACAGCAGTAAGCATTTATGATGTAACTGGCAAACTGGTTGAAACAGCAGAAATGAATAACGGCGAGTTGCACCTCAATGTAAGTACCTATTCAGCTGGAATTTATACCTACAAAGTAACCGGCTCTGAAAAACAGACTTTAAAAGCCGGTAAAATTACGGTGACACATTAATAGAAATTAATTTCTAATTTTAGACCACCGTATAAGAACATACGGTGGTTTTTTTATCACTTAATCTTAAATTAAAATGAATATAGAAGAAAGAATAAACGCCGACATAAAAACGGCCATGCTTGCGAAAGAAGCGAAAAAACTGGAAGCCTTACGCGCTATTAAATCCGTAGTGATATTATTAAAGACTTCTCCCGAAGGTTTAACAGAAGACAGCGTTAATAAAGCTATTCAGAAGGAAGTAAAGAAACGTAAAGAATCTGCAGAGATCTATAAAACACAAAACAGGCCCGATCTTGAAGAGACAGAAACGTTCCAGGCACAAATAATGGAGGAATATCTTCCTAAACAATTGAACGAAGATGAGATCAAAGCCGAACTTTCTAAAATCATTGCTTCGGTTGGAGCCAGCGGTCCCGGAGATATGGGCAAAGTAATGGGCGCTGCATCTAAAGCTTTAGCAGGAAAAGCGGATAATAAACTTGTTTCTACACTGGTGAAACAGATGTTGGGCTAGTTGCCGCAAATGATACAAACTATACTTATACAAAAGAGGCGGACCAGTGTCCGCCTCTTTCTATTTTAACCCCGACCAAAACATGAAGAAAAACTATTAGAGATCTTTGCCTTGCCAGAGGGACAAACAACACAAGTAACGGCAAGGACACAGGGTTAAATGAAAAAATATTATTTTACCTGGAACTTGATCGGCACATTGAAATAAGTTCTTACAGGAAGCCCATGAACACGTCCGGGTTTTTTAAATTTCGGAATCATTGACACAACACGCATCGCTTCTTCATCTAACCCGTAGCCAAGATTATTTAATAAAGTCGGACTCGATACTTTCCCCGTTTTTTCCACTATAAATTTTACATAAAGTGTTCCTGTAACACCTCCGTCTAAAGCAGGTGGCGGATATCTTAAATGGTCAGCAAGAAATTTTCTAAGCGCTATAAGTCCGCCTTCAAATTCAGGGAGGCTATCTGGAATAATAGTTGGTGGATCTACCGGAGGATCCCCTATTACTTTAAGGTCTTTATTTCCCTGCGATACAGGATCGGAAATGCTTAAAGGACCATCATTAACTGAAGGGGTATTAGTTACCGGACCTGAAGTAACCATAGTTGATGCAGAAGGCTCAGGCATTGCGGTATCTGTAATTACTGTTCCTAATCCTTTATCTTGAGATCCACCAGAATTTTTAACCGGTTCTACGGGATCTTTAGGTTTATCTATATCATCTTTTTTAAAGTCATAAGGACAAACGATCACAGAGTCTAAATCATCATCAAACAGAGGCAAGCTTTTTTCGTTGCCTTGCGGTCGGTTGCTCATGTAAAACGCAATACTAAGTATTGTTCCGAAACCGAGCGCCATAAATGCAATTGATTTAAAAAGTGTATTTCCGTAAGAGGAACGTATTGCATACGCACCATAATTTTTATTTCTCTTTGCAAAAATAATCTCGTTTATTTTTTGCTGGTTGTTCAACAGATAACTCATACTATTTATTTTTTATTGAGAGCCTCATGCCGCGAGATGATGCTCTTTTATTCTGAAGTAAAATTAAATCAGAGATGAGCAAAATAAAATCACTCTCTTAGAAGTGGGATACTTTGTCTTTTAAGTGGATGAAATTTTTAAGAAAATGGTTTGATATCCTTTATGACTCCTTGCATAGTTGCGCAAAGAAATTCAACCCCTTCAGGGTTGTTGGTGTTTGGTGTTACTTGTAGTTATTAATATTGAATCCCTCCAGGATTCCTAACCGCATATAAACTCCAGCTTTGTTTTCTTGTTTCTACCATTGGTAGAAAACATTTTCTTTTACACAGCTTTGCGCCGGCGCCGAAGCTTTAGCGCAGGAGCTGTGAACTTTGTACTTTCTTTTGTGAAAATGCATAGCATCCTCTGTGGTTAAAATGAAAAGTGTATTCGTCCTTATAAAAAACAAAAAGAGACAGAAAATATTTCCTGCCTCTCTTCATTTTTAACCTAAACAAACTGAAAGAAAAAAGAGTACTTATTTTGAAACTGATCTGCTTTGGATTTCATCCGTTCCCTTCCTGAAAACCGGTGAAATCCGCGGCAGAAAAATTGACTTATCTGATTTTAAATTTGATCGGTAATTGAAAATATACTTTCACAGCTTTACCTCCAACAGTTCCCGGTTTTTTAAAGTTTGGTAATAATCCTACAACTCTTAATGCTTCTTCATCAAAACCAAAACCTGCGTTGTTAAGTAAGGTAAGACTTCCTACTTTACCATTTTGATCCACTACAAATTTTACATACACCGTTCCTTCCTTACCAATCTCTCTTGCCATATCGGGGTATTTCAGATTTTTACCGAGGTGAGCGTAAAGCGCAGGTAAGCCGCCATCAAATTCAGGTGCTGTGTCATAAATAAGAACAGGAGTATCTACTGTTGGAGTTGTTGCTACCGTTGTATACTCACCGGTTGTAGTAGGCGTTCCCGGAGGTCCGCTGGTAGTAAGTGTATTGGTTGGCCCTGTTGGCACATTGGTAGATGTACTTGTTTCTACTGCAATTGTTGAATTTATAACAGTACCCATGCTCGACTGATTACCGCCCGGATTATCCTGTGGAGGCTGTGGCGCTGGTGGTTCCGGATCTTTTGGAACATCAGCGATAGGATCATTATAAACTGTAACGATTTCATTTTCTATAAGTTTTACATCTTCATTACCAACTCTGTTGCTTAAGAAATAAGCAATGCCAATAATGGTTCCAAATCCAAGGATCATAAAAGTGAGCGATTTCAGAAGTGTTTCTCCGTATGCTGAACGGATTACATAAGCGCCATAAGTTTTATTTCTTTTATCAAAAACGATGTCGTTTATTTTCTGCTGGTTATTTATCAGGAAACTCATAACAATTTGTTTTAAAGGTTTATTTTTTTCCGGTGAAACACTTTGCGCGTGGTGCTGGTTCCGGTTTCTGAAGTAAAGGTATAGGAAGGGTAGCCGGAATGAAACCAGTCTCTTAAAAGTGGCAGCGTTTCCTTTTTAAGTGGATGAAAGTAGCCGTAAAATGGTAATCGCTATTAAGCCCTGAAAGGTTACGGAATTGTTATGAAACATGTGAATCCTTTGCAGGACAAGAGATACAGAGGCAGAGTTCAGAAAGAACAATCATCTACTGCGCGATGCGATACTTTTTCGGGTGATAATTCGCCTCCGAAAACAGGAGAAATGCTGATCATGATCTCGGCATTATGAGGTGCCGCGTAAAGCATCTTGTTTATAGAAAGATCATACGCCAATCCCACATTCAAATTATGAAGTATTCTGAACTGCACTATACCACAGAGATAATTTCTTCCTCTTAAACTTGCACCCAAAGCAAATTTTTTATCGTAATAATTCATAATGTTAACTTCTGCAGAAGGAAGCCCTGTAAATGTTCCCCGAAGATTTACGGCGACCATCATCGTATTGTAATCGTTGAGTGCCCCTTTCTTTCCAACACTAAAATTATAATGCGGTGTTAATTTAGAAGGGCTCCCTATTTGTCCGCCAATTCCTTTCTGACTGAACATGGTTACCTGCTGGATACAAACATCCGCGAAAAATTTCTTACTGGAAATTCTTACGCCTGGAACAATATCCGGATAAGCAATTACAGCTCCAGCGCTTTTAGCAACTGCAGGATCGCCTTTATCGAGTTGACTTACATCCAGTTTAAAATATTTTATACCTGCAAACACGCCGGCCGACATGACCATTTTTTTTGTGAGCATCAGGTGAAATGTGTATGACAACCATACATCATTTTTTATAAAAGTTCCGTTCTTGTCCTGATCAATATAAATTCCAACATTGTGCCATTTACTGTAACTGCGGGGTGGAAAAATATTATAATTAAACGAAACAAACTGCGAATTTGAATTATTGGAAACGCCAATGTATTGTGTACGGGCCCCTCCAATGATCTCAAAAATGGCGCCGGGATGAGTTCCTGAAGCAGCAGGATTATAACCGATCTTATTAAATATAAATTGCGTGTACTGTGGAAACTGTTGTGAATAGAATTTTCCGTAAAAAAGAATGAAACAACAATATAGAGCTGTTCTTTTCATCGCAGGATGGTAACATCACCTTTTTCAAGATCCCTCTTGTTCCCACCATCGTAATAAAACACATAGTAATATGTCCCGTCAGGAACATTAACGCCGTTCCACTTGCCATCCCATGGTTCATATTTACCACGTTGCGAATACACCTGTTGTCCCCATTTATTAAAAACGTAAAGCTCAAACTTAGGATAGTAGTGTGTATTTCCAACACTCCAGGTATCGTTATAAGCATCGCTGTTAGGAGTAAAGTGGTTAGACATTGCAACCTTGCATTTGTCTTTTTCAACCTTAACAGCAATGGTAGTATCAAGGGTACCGTTAATATTTATCTGAACATTATAGTCCCCGGCATCGAGATTACTTATGCTTGTTACTCCTGTTTGTCCGGTGCTCCAGTTATATGTTACCACATCTGTAGCAGTTGTTCCGGCAACCTGAATACCGGCTGCTCCCTTAGTACAATCTTCACTTTTAGAAGAAATTTCAAAGGTGTATGTTGCCTGTGCTTTTACAGAAAATAAGCACAGAAACAGAATAAATGTGGCGCTAAGCTGTTTTAAAAAACCGGTTGACATATAATGAATTAAAGATACAAAAAATAAGTTTTTAAAAGGGGAATTTTTGAATGAATTCTAAATCGTATCTTTACCCTCGTAGTTATGCAAAACATAATTGAACCAGTAAGTAAAGAAGCTCTTCAGGACGAGCTCAATAAAGACCGTTTCGTACGAAAGACGAATAACGGCAATAACGAAATATACATTATTACTCAGCACAATTCTCCCAATGTTATGCAGGAGATAGGGCGTCTTCGTGAAGTTACCTTCAGGCATGCCGGTGGCGGAACGGGTAAGGAAATTGATATTGACGAATTCGATACCAGTTCGCATCCTTACCAGCAATTACTTGTATGGAACCCGGTCGATAAGGAAATTGTAGGGGCGTACCGTTTTATTCTTTGTAAAGATGCCGAGTTCCGTGATGGCAAAGTACATCTGGCTACCACAGAGCTATTCGACTTTAGTCCTAAATTTTATAAAGATTATGTTCCTTATACTATTGAATTAGGGCGTTCATTCATACAGCCATTGTATCAACCAAGTGAGCAGTTCCGTAAGGGTTTGTTCAGCCTCGATAATCTCTGGGACGGACTCGGGGCCATTGTTCTCGACAATCCTTCACAAAAACACTTTTACGGCAAAGTAACCATGTATACCGATTTTAATGTTCAGGCGCGTGATTATATTCTCTCGTTCCTTCAGCATTATTTTCCGGATGAAGATAAAATGGTAACTCCAATTCATCCCGTTTCAATACAAACTGATGTTTCTGATTTTTTAGCTGAGTTAAAAACACTCCCGTATAAAGAAGGACATGCGCTCATGAATAAAAATGTACGCGCGTTGGGAGAAAACATTCCTCCGTTAATGAATGCTTACATGAATTTAAGTCCTACCATGAAAAGTTTTGGAACCGCCATCAACCCTACTTTTGGTGGCGTTGAAGAAACAGGAATTCTTGTGACCATTGCCGATGTTTACGATAGCAAAAAAGAGCGTCACTTTAATTCATATCTCAAGGAGAAAGGATTACATCCTTTTAAATAATGACCATTAAAACAGCTATATTCAAGAAAAGCGCTTCGCGTTTACAAGAGTGCCCCCGTTCAGATTTTCCGGAATATGCTTTCATCGGCAGAAGTAACGTTGGAAAGTCGTCGCTCATTAACATGCTCTGCAATAATAACAAGCTTGCGAAAACTTCAGCTACACCGGGAAAAACGCAGCTCATTAATTTTTTTCTGATCAATGACAACTGGCACCTGGTGGATCTCCCGGGATACGGATTTGCAAAAACCAGTAAAAGCAATCGTGATAAATTTGAACTCATTATCAGTGATTATTGCCAGAAAAGGGAAAACCTCGCAACACTTTTTGTTCTGATAGACAGCCGCCTCCCATTGCAAAAAATAGATTTTGATTTTATGCAATGGTGTAGCACTAAAGAAATTCCTTTCAGCATTGTTTACACAAAAGCCGATAAAAATTCTAAATCGGAATTGGCGCGGAATATTAAAAAAATAGAAGACGACCTTTTAAAACACTGGGAGGAATTACCTAACAGTTTTACAACTTCGGCCGAAAAGAAAACAGGAAAAGAAGAGATACTGGATTTTATACAATTTCATAACGACGAAATAAATAAACTCAACGGAGTTTAAAATCAAAAAATGGCCAGCGACTGGGAGATACTACAAAAAAAATTATCGGAAAGATTTGGAGGAGAAATGGATTACGATTCCATTCTTTTTATGATCGGGTTGAATGAGCTCGGAAAGCCTTTTCAAAAATATAAGAAAGATCAGAAACTTGAAGTGATGCATGTTGCTATCTGCACATTACTGGAACCTTTTGGGTTTTACGAATTTGAGGGTAAAGATGATGATGGCTGGCCACACTGGAAACTGAAAGAGAACCTGCCACATCTTGAGGCCAAACAACAAAATAAACTGATCATAGACGCCATCATTGATTATTTTAAGAAAGGAGAATTTATATGATCACAGAAACAAAACGTTTGATGCTTCGCGAAATTACTACAAACGATGCCGAACAGGCTTATCTTTTAAATCTTGATCCTGAAGTGATACGTTATACAGGTGATGAAGCTTTTAAGACTATTGACGAAGCAAGATCTTTTCTTGAAAAATATGATTCGTATAAAAAATATGGTTACGGGCGTTGGGGAGTCATTGATAAAAGCAACAATGAATTCCTGGGATGGTGCGGTTTAAAATATTCTCCTGAGAGTAACGAACACGATATTGGTTTCCGTTTCTTTAAAAAACACTGGAACAAAGGTTATGCCACAGAAGCCGCCCTGGCTTGCCTTGATCTTGGCTTTAATAAATTCAACATGCCTTTTATTGTTGGAAGAGCCGCTAAAGAAAATACCGCATCCATTCATGTTTTAAAAAAAATAGGGCTTACGTATCTGAAAGATGAAATGTGCCACCACGATCCGGCGGA
>JAJONO010000095.1 GCA_021323535.1 Bacteroidota bacterium | reverse complement strand
AATGAACATTCACAGATTCTTACATCAATGAACTTATATGATTATTCTCAGGATGAAAATATTGAAGTAGGTGTGAAAACAGAGTTTAGCTCATTGAAGAATTTATTACGTGAAAATAATATTGATCAACAAGCCTGGGAATATTTTAACGAGGTAATAGATAAAAGCGACCTTCTATTTCAGAGAATTCCGGAATATGACAACGGATTACTTGGTTTTGGGAAAAAGTATAAAGATTCAAAAACTACTCTGGATAAAATATCTGAACATTTTACAAAAGCAAATTCTGAAACTTCAAGCTTAGCTAATGTTTCTTTTGGTTATTGTATTCGTACCGGAGAGCAAATCCCATTCAATCCTGCAAAACCTTATTCTGATAAAGCTTATAAAAGTTGGGCTCAGTACAAAAATCAGAACTATAAAGAGAAATATTGCCATAAAACAGGAAAGCCTTCAGAGGGTAAAACGTCAATGGCCAACCCAATACTTTAGAATTAATAATAATTTCTATATTTAGCAGTGATGACAAATAGATTCTGGCTGTTAATTATTCTTATATGTTTATTCGAGCCCTTGAGCTCTCAATCTCTTTCAAAATATTTTTCTATTGATACTTATTATAGAGAAGTACCAATCTTTGATTCTCTTTTCTGCAACAAAGATTCAGTCTCCAAAAAAGATTGTGGTTTTTTCGAGTACTATTTTACGAATAAAGGTAATCTTATTTATTTACCATATTGCAACCGTCAAATTGAAACTAATTTTTATATTGGTACTTATAGTTTAACTGATAGTGGAATTGTTTGTACACTAAATAAAAAGTACTCGGTGAAAATGACTTATTTATATGTGTATAAAGACTCTGTCAATAACTTAGAAATAGAAGAGGTTAAGGATATTACTGATTATAACAGTGGTAAATTTAAAAAGAGCAGGGCTTATCAACAGTTTTTTCCTAAAAATAATTGTCCGGATTTTCCGTATGCTAAAAGAGATTATATTCATAATATTTTAGGGAAGAAATTAAAGGAAACACCATTAAGATATGGACTTGCAGCCGGTAATGTATTTGAATCAAATAAGAAATATGAAACTATTTTTGTAAGCAGAATAAAAAAGATAACCGTAATAAGTGGCCTTTGATAGTTTTACTTTCCTCAACCCAAAACCCTCCTTCATTAAACGCCTTCCATCTCTCATTATTCTCGCCGTAATTTTGTTGTGCGAATCTGTGAATAATGTGTAAAGTTAATTTAACAACTAAAAGGCATGCCCGGCGGAGAGTAGGTGCAAGTCCTTCATCTTTGACACGTTCACAGATTCGCAGTACCGCCGGGCCCTTTTTTAAACAAACAACACAGTCATGAAAGCGAATCAAAAAAATCCAAAAGTAAAAGCAGCAGTTACAGAGCGTAGTCTCAAAATTCAGCCAAGGTACAACATTACCACCAATAAAGTTTTTTCCGGAAATAAAACTCTGTGGCCTGTGGTTGCAGGAGCTGGGATTTAAAACCGGTGAGCGGGTCATTGTTAAGTGTGAGGAGAATGTGCTTGTTATACGGAGGGAGAGTTGAGTGTTAAGCTTCAAGTTTTTTCTACCGCAGAGACGTGGAGAAACAGAGGGATTTTCATCGAAGATGAAAATAAATCTCTGCGCTCTCTGTTTCTCTGCGGTGAAATATTTTTAAACACAGCCTGAATATTATTCTGTCGCAGACAGAACCTCTTCCTCCTTTAAGCGTTACTGCAATTCAAAACCTATGTGTCCGGAGCCTGCACTGAGCGTAGTCGAAGTGTGGTTTAAAATGTCTGGTTGGCTTAAGGAACCAGTTATTAAGCCGGTTCCCACAGTTCAATCTTGTTACCTTCAGCATCCATGATATGAATAAATTTTCCATACTCGTACGAAGTAATAGTGTCAAGTATGGTTACTCCATTTGCTTTCAATTTTTCTACCAAAGCTTCAATGTTCTGAACCTGGTAGTTGATCATGAATTCCTTTTTAGAAGGTGCGAAGTATTCATCATCTTTTTTGAAAGGCCTCCACTGCAGAGAGTTTATCTCCTCAGGCCTGTTAAGATTCCTGAATTCAAAACTTGAAGAACCCCATGGTGTCATTTCGAGCCCAAGATTTTTAGTATACCATTCTCTCGTTTCCTTAGGATTGTCGGAGAAAAAGAAAATGCCTCCAATGCCCGTTACTTTAGGAGTAGTGTCCTTAGCCGTGTTTGTTGTTTCGTTTTGTTCTTCCATATCTTTTGTTTTTAAATTCGCAGATGATTATTACGCAGTGGCCACAGGTGTTTTTCTTTTAAGAATAAGGGCGCTGATGAGGGTTATCAGAATTCCAACAGGAAGTATTTCCATATACGTGTATGCCGCAAAGAAAAAAGGATTGTTCTTATAATTATAACTGGCAGTTTCTATGCTTTTAAGAGCTTCGTCAAACGCAGCACCCGATACACCATTGTCCTTTAATTGTTTAATCTGCATGGCAGAATATTTGTCCATAAAATCAGGCATAAAGAAATGAAACTCAACACCCCAGGTAATAACATACAACGTAGAAGCAATAAGGCTGATCATAAGTCCTAATACGAAGCCTTTGCCAAAAGTGATAGTTCCGCCGTTTTGTTTATCGCGGTAATTTTTAATGCCCACAAATATAAAAGAGAAGGCAACTGCCATGGCGCTAAAGCCAATGATCATGCTGGTGGTTCCGTCGCTATGGCTACTACTGGAAGACATTATCGCCATAGATATTGCCATGAATGTGCTAACAATTACACCTGAAATGGTTCCGAATACTAAAATGTTTTTTTTCATAATACTTATTTATTTTAATGATTAATATGCCGCAAAAGTAGTCCCGGCATCCCTGTTTTCCTTCACACTTTTGAGTGATTTTAATACTGAAATGCAGTTTTCATACTAAAGTATGAGCCGGACTAATGTATGATATTCAAGCGTTTAGCTTTTTCAACAGCCTGGGTCCGCCGTTTTACATCCAACTTTAAAAATATATTGGAAGAATGGGTCTTAACGGTATTTAAACTGATGAATAGTTTAGCAACAATTTCCTCATTGCTTAGTCCTTGCGCCATTAAGTTAAGTACTTCCAGTTCGCGTTTGCTGAGGCCCAGCTTTTCTATTTCCTTTTGGTTGATTTCCTTTGGAGCGGTATTATCTATATAGACTTCCTTTTCTATGTAAACTTCTTTCTCAACAAGAACTTCCTTTTCAACAACAACTTCTTTTTCTATATGAATTTCCTTTTCAATAATACGGGTCTCCACTTTTGGTTTTACAAGTTTAAGCGCTAACCATAAACCCAAAACTGTAAACAGGATGGCAATGGCACCTATAAAAAAATCGAGTCGGTAATTATAAACCAGGAAGTGCGCCTCAAGCATTTTGAGCAAAAACAAAACCATGAACATGGAAATACCATAGATGAGGAATTCTTTACGCTTTGAGTTTATCTGTATCCCAAATTTCATTTCAGGCAGTTATTGTTTTAATATTACAAAAATAGAATTATATCCGGAAAGTGGAGCAAGGGATAAAGGACGAATGATAAAGGATAAAAGATCTGTCATGTCAGTTCGAGCGTAGTCGAGAACAAGAGCCGAGAGCCAGGAGACAAGATTGATTTTGGAAATACTCTGCTCCTTCGCTGATCGCATGTTGCCTAAGCTTTAGCGGTGGCACAAGCTTCGGCGCAAGCGTTGCGATCGTCGGCGAAACCTTCTGCGTATCTCTGCGAGAATTATCTGCGAGAACCCAAAATATCCCTCCCAAAGGGTGAAGGAATTTTCATACTACTACAATAACTTAGAGAGTATGAAATCAATCAGCCGCAAAAATTTTCTGCTTAAGTCTGTAACAGGCGGGGCAGGTTTAATTCTGTTTCCATCATTATTAAAAGCACAGGACCCGGTTAAGAAGATGGAGAAAGGTCCGCCACTCGAAATAACACTTGTAAAAGAGTTTGTGTTGCAGGCGCATAAAGACATGGATAAAGTAAAAACCATGCTCACAGAAAAACCTGATCTTCTTAACGCTGTTAACAACCTTGGCACCTGGGATTGGGAAGATGCCGTTGGTGCAGCGGGACATGTTGGTTACACCGAGTTGGCAGAATATCTCTTAAGCAAAGGCGCACGTATGACGATTTGTGTTGCTGCTATGTTAGGCAAAACAGATATTGTAAAATCTACCATTAAAAGTTTTCCTTACATGAAAGATGCTGTTGGTCCGCATAATATTTCATTGATTCGTCATGCTAAAGCCGGTGGAGAGAATGCTAAAGAGGTGTATCAGTATTTGGTTTCATTAGGAGTTAAAGAACCTTAGGGAACAGAAGCAAGAGCCGAGCGCCAGGAGACAAGATTGAGTTTGGAAATACTCTGCTCCTTCGCTGATCGCATGTTGCCTAAGCTTTAGCGGTGGCACAAGCTTCGGCGCAAGCGTTGCGATCGTCTGCGAAACCTTCTGCGCACATCTGCGAGAACCCTGAAGCAAGAGCCCAGAGCCCAGATTGAGTTTGGAAATACTTTACGGGAACAAAGGATGAATGATAAACAACGTGTGCTATTTATCATTCATCATTTATTTTATTTAGTAATAGTGATCTTTTTCACATAAAACTCTCCCGATTGAGAGAAAGCTTTCACAAAATAAATTCCCGGAGCAAATGCTGTGAGATTAATTTCTTTAGATACGAAATCCCTTTCGCTGTAACACACTTTACCGGAAATATCGCTAATTGTTAAGGTAAGATGTTGTTCATCGGTTACAATTCTAAAGATACCGTTGTTAGGGTTAGGAAACACGTTCCAGCTTTCAGATGAAGAAATAATGTCCTTTACCGGATTTGATTTTTTGCAAAGATCAATGGTGTATACAGGTTCACTTTTCTTAGGATCTATTACAGTAACACAAAACGGATCTGTTTCGGGATGATAAGATTCTGCCGTAAACGGTAAGAAATCGGAAGTGTTATTTGCGGATACCATTGGTCTTAAATTAGGATCGGAATAGGAGCAAGCCTTAGGCGCCGAACAGGGTTTAATATTCAGCCACCCATTAACACCACTGGCTATATGACAATCGCCGGTAAGAAGTATTTCATTTCCGGCAAAAGCTTTATAGGTAATATTATTGTTAACAGTAATGTTGGTTAATGTAATATTGTTCTGAACCTTTTTTGAGAAGAATGTAGATTGCGTTACATTACTTTGCGAAAAATTAAAATCGCCGCAAACCAAAGGCGCAGTGGCCATGCCTCCAATTTTCTGATCTATCCATGTAAGAATTGCCTGATCAACATTTTTAATATGCTCATGATTAGTTGTAAAGTTGGTGTTACATATTTCATCAAAGGGTGTTTTTGTAAGATGAATATTTGAACCAATATCTGAACTTACATTATAAAACAAATCGGTTTCTTTATAATCGAGCGCGCTTAAGACAGAAACAAAGCTGGCATTATCTACAAAAATATTTGAACTAAATCCCATCTGCACCAGCATGTCTGAAGATTGCTTGTACACATCGGCCCATCCTCCGGGAGCATTGTCGAGCGGCAGTGTAGAAAGATGAGGATGTGTGGAGTTAATGAACAATCCCGACATAAGACAAGTATTAACAAAAGCATTTGATGGTAAAGGCGGCGATGCCGGATATACACGAATATCTCCTCCCTGCATACTGTTTACAAAATCGAAAGCCAGCTGGCCAGGAACAACCGGCGCGTTTGAATTGCTTAATTGTCCGCTCGCGTTCAGGGCCCCTAATGAAATGGCCATGTTACGACTCTCTTTAGGATAACCACGGCAACCGTTGCTTGCAATTAACGATGAATAAAATTTATTCATATTGGTGCTTAATCCTAAAGGAGCACTACCACCGGTGCCCACCTGGTGGCGTAACAACTGACTAGCCGCAGGACTTTTAAGAGAAAAGAACAAAGCAGCAACGGGCCCGGCAGTAAGCGGGCTGTTATGAAGATCTAAAACAAACTCCTGTACACCAAACGACATATTAGCGCCTTTGTGTGGCGAGTCGAGTGTAATAAACAATTTGCAATCGTGGGCCATGTTGTTAGCTTCCATAAATGTGAGCGCGTGTCGTGTAACGAGGCCACCCATACTCATGCCAATAATGATAAGATCTTCGCCACCTATTTTTGAATTGTTTACTTGCTTAATTAATTCTACAAGTATCATGGCATTACGTTCAATATAATCTTTGGCTTGGTTAAAGTTGAGTGTAATAACATCATAATCCTGCGAATTCAAGGATGGGCCCAGCGTTCCTAATTTTCCAAATATATCGTTATGGCCAGTGGAGTTGTTAAGATCAAAACCTTCTACAAGGATGATGACTTTTTTAAGTGAGTTGCACGCGCCGTTCACTGAAGGGAAAACAGAATAGGTTCCGCTTTGTGTTTGAGAACCAATGAATGTGGTTGTGCCATCGGTGTTCACATAATTTAAAGAAGCTGGATCGAATGGGATCGTAGCATTAATATTATCGGTACAATTTCCGGATAAAGTTTGCGCATCTGTTTTAAACATAAAAAGAAGAGCAAGTAAAAAATATATCTTTTTCATTACAATCAGTATTAATTTTTATTCATCTTTTACAAGTTAGCAATGCGTGAATTATCCTGAAGGAAAAAACAAAAGTCCTCCTGACTACAGCCAGGAGGACAATTTTTAATTATTTCCCAGTTTCACCAGCAATTTGCTCACAACTTTATCTTTATATCTTACACGTATGGCATAAACACCGTCGGTGTAATTACCAAGATCGAGCAGGCAGGAATTGCCTGTTTGTTCTCCCAGCGATAAGATCGTGTTTCCAAGCTTATCAATTACCAGCACTTCATTTGCAGATCCCGAATTAAAAGCAAGTGTTACTTTTCCATTGCTTGGATTAGGCAGAAGTTTGAAATCGAAATCGTCGGCATGCGTTATCTTTTTAAGTTCTTTATTTAAAGGACTTATTACAAGTGTGGATGAAGAATGCGCAGGGTCCATTACAATCTCATTATTTTTAGTTGGAGCAGGTAATTCACCAGCTTCCTGCGGATTGATCAGGCGATAATATCCAGAGTTACATGCAGCCTGGTAAAAATGTGACTGAGATCCCGAAGCAGCAATAAATCCCGGAAGAAATACCACTTCTACACCCGCATGCATAGTTGCAGTGCCTGTGCTCTGAAGATCGTTGGTGCTGTTAATAATTGAACCCGCTTCCTGCAGATATCCCGCGTTTCCTGAATTAAGAACAGTTGTTTCATTGATCACCGGCGTGCAGCACACATTTACAGGATAATTATAAACACCAGACGAAACCTGGCCTCCATTGGCATTGAAAGCCTGCACGGTAACATTGCCGCCACCTGTACCTGTTATATTAAAGGTAATGGATTGTCCGTTCGTTCCGCCAACAGGTGTCATGCTTGCGGGCCATGTCCATACCCAGAATGCAGCGCCCGCTACCGACGAAGCATTATAAGTAACCTGGTTGCTGGTAACATAAGACGGATTGCTGCCACAGCCGATAGATTGCGGGCCCGTGATAACCGGCGTTTGCAGCGCTACGTTTACGGTTATTGGCGTTAACACAAGATTGCTTCCGCACTGATACGTAGCGTTAATGGTAATAGGATTCGTAGATGGATTATTAGGTACTGTAATATTTATGCTGTTTCCGAAGCAAAAGTTACACGTACCTCCTGAAACCTGCCATGTTATATTGGCGCCTGGACAACCATGTATGCCCGCGCAGCTAAGGCCATTGCCGCCGCCCGCACTTGTGTTTACATTGAAAGATTGTCCGGGAAACATGGTCCCGCCAACAGGAACAATTCGTGGAAGAATATTATACTGTTGTGATCCCGACACGAAATACGGCCCGGTACCATCGTCAATTTCACCATCCACATCTACATTTAATATACAGCAGGATGTATTGGCTGGAACAAAAAACGTCATAGCATTCATATTCGTAACCACAATAGAAGCATCGTTACAATCCTGTTGCCAGTTCCAGGTTCCTGTAGGAATAAAAAAAGGAGGCATAGGATAAACAGCGGTATGATTTTGCCCCGGAGCTATCCATATTGGCGGTTGTGCATACATGTTTTCTCTCAGGAGAATAAACATGAAGCAGAGCGCCCATAATTTTAGTTTATACGTTCTCATGATAAGTAGTATTTAAGGTTAATACTTATCTGGAAGCTTTAACTTCTTTGTCCAGTTTTTCGATTTGCAGTTGAAGCTTTTCGTTTTGTTTTTTAAGCTCAATAGTATAAAGGAAAAGTTCTTCCACCTTTTTTAGTAATGTAATATCCATTTCGGCAAGTCCCATTCCGTTTTTCATTACTTCTGCTTCGCTAGGCACATCAGGTAAATGACTGTTCTTGCTAATATAATCTTCCACTTCATTTAAAGAAGCAAGTTTATAATCCTTCGCAAAAACGTAATCAGGAAATTGCCAGTGAGTACCAGTGGCAAGTGAAATGCGCACTTCTTTTGCAAGGATCATACCATTTACAGTAAGCGCGGCATTGGCTGCAACGCCGCTCGCATTAGCAAAGTTAGGACCAATTTGTGTGCGTCCGTCGCCATAAACAACAAAAGCGTTCGACGTTGTTGAAGCGAAATTAGAGTTGTTTACATAAAATGCTTTAACATTACTGCCATTGGTGGTTACCTTAACACCATCTATACCAAAAGCCTCTACGTTTACACGTGTGCTGGCATCTTCGAATGTAGCAACGCTATTGTAAAATCCGAACTGAGCCGAACCGCCCAGTTTAAATTTTGTATCGTTACCACCACCCGAATTTATTTTCATTTCGAACCTGCCTGCACCTGCGCTATTAAAAACAGCAAGAGCATTGTTTCCGTTTCCACCAACTGCAACCAATCCGCCACTGTTTATTGCGTCGAGCCAGATTCTGTTACCGTTTGTATTATTGTACCATGGGCTCGATGAAGGACCAATGAACAAGCCACCGAAAGTACCACCTGTATGAATATGGGCACCCCAGGTATTAAATAACATACGTGTGATTGCAGAACCGGGAGTTCCCTGGTTAATATGAAATTCAGGAAATCCGAGGTTGGTATTACCATAATGTAATTTTAAACCTGACACAGCGCTGCCATGCACAGTTCCATTGGCATCGCCATACATGCGAAAGTTACTACCGCTTCCACGAATATCAACCCTGCAATCTGTTACCGAAGGAAAATGATTTGTACCAATTCCAATGCGACCGGTTTGATCGATATTTAACATGAGTTGTCCGTTAGCCATGAGTGAAAACGGATTTCCATCACTTGTTCCGCATGCGTAATCTGCCGGAGCGCCACCATTGGGAGTTGGTCCAACCTGATTTCCACCCATGGCCCATGGAGGAGCATCGGCGATCATAGGGTCCATTCCAACATATCCGGGATTAAAGCCTGGTGCCGGATACCAGATAGGATTCCACTGTGATTTTACATTGAGAGAAGACAAGATAAATGTTGCCAGAGCAATAAGTAATATTGCAGATGGACTTGCTGACTTTTTGAATTGAATTGTTTTCATAGCTCTGATTTTTTTGATATTGAGTTTTATTATCTCAACGGCAAAGGTTCTTCATGAAAAAAATCAGGACAAGAATTTTAACAAAATCAGATTGTCGAACTGCAACTTCTTGAAAAACTGTCAACTTTTATTGGCCAAAAAACAAACGCTAAGCAAGCATGTTAATTGCTTAGCGCTTTTTTCGGAAGAAAATCCTGGATAAGTAACATAATTTTAAAACGTCCCTGTTCGCCAAAGAAGGTAGCTAACTTTTCGGCATCGCTTGATCTCGAAAAATTTGAAATGTAATACTCCATGGAACCATCGCCTTGCCTGAAACTTATAGTATGTTCCAATAATATTTCGATAACGCTTGATGGAATTTTAAGTCCGTCGCAAAAAAGTTTCATCTCTTCCGCCGAAAGCGATCTGCTATCGCTCCTGAACCATCTGCTAAAGGTATCATCGCGCATGCCTAAAAGAGCAGCGACATGAGTATGCTTTAATCCGTAAAATACAATTAAGGCTTTGATCGCAGCCTTATACATTTGCCTTAGATCTTGTTTCGAAAGTTCATTGTTCATGTTTGTGAGATTAGTTATAAACGCCATTGAATTAAATTTTTTCGTAGCAGGATACCGGTGGGGCGCTGGTACCATGACTCCGTTAATTCTAAGCAAGCACCTGGGAAATGCGGAGGGTGGCGGGAATAACTTGTTGAGTGCAGGACAAGACCAATCAGGGAGAGGAAAGATCTGTGTTCCAAAATTAAACAGAAATCAGTTTAAATCAAAGGTTGGCAAAGTTAAAACAGCAGTTGATTGAGGAATGTTTAAAAAAATGCATCCCGCAACTTTGGTGATAATCTGGCGAATACTGTAATCCCAAAATTTGTATTATGAAATCTTTTCTAAAAGGTTAAGTAGTTTTAAAGTACAACAGTTCCTGATAATTTTTTTTTTCAGAAAGCTTGTCTTTCTGAGGCCAAAAAAGAAATTTCATTATTTTTATTCTCATGGAAGAAACTCTTGCAAAATATAATATCAGTCTCGATGACGTAGTATGGTTTGATTGTGAAGCATTCGAAGAAGGGGATACGTATGAAAGCACATTCGACGACCTGGTGAAAATTACAAAAGGAAAGTTTATGCCTGAAGCTATTTCGTGGCGTTCGGGATTTTCTGAAGAACCAAAGTGGTACATTGTAGAGGCGGCGTTTTACGTCAATGATAAAAAACAGATCATTAAAATGTCAAGCGAGGAATGGTTTGATATAGATCTTATCACTGAACTCAACAAAGTTATAGAACAACATCTTTCTATTGAGGAACGTTTTTGTCCTGTTGTAACCCGTGACCAAAGTATGATCATTGCTTTTGTGAACAAAGAAATCTACAACCGTTTATTAGCCGATGGTATGGTGGAACAGGAATATGTTATCGGAAAGCCGGAGAACTGGAAGGAGATGAAGATTGTGGATCAGCGGTACCCTTAAGAAAATGTAAAGAGGAAGATGTAAAATGGAAAATGGGCAGGACAAAAGATGAATGATAAAGAATAAAAGACCTGTGTGCGGATCAGCGGGATCTGCGTGAACAATGGAACCTGGAATAAAGAGTCAGGAGACAAGATGAGTTTGGAAATACTCTTGGGGATAAAGGATAAATGATCTATGTGTGGAATTATTCTATGTTTTAGCCGCAGATTAATAAGATTAAAAAGATCGGTGTGCATAGTTCGCACCAATTAGCACTAACAGCCTTGCGTATTTTTGCGAACCCTTTGCGACTTTGCGAGAAACTCAAAATCCTGGGCTTTCCTTTAAGTGTTATGCGATTAAAACTATGCGTACTATGTGGTTAAAAAAATTGTGAACCTTGTATGTAAGTTCTTATCTTACCAACACTAATCTCTCATTCGTGAACAGGTACATTAAAAAGTTTACATTACTATTGGTTCTTGTTTCGTGTTTTATTCTACACGCACAAACACCATCACTGGATTCATTAAAAACAAAACTGAAGGAACCGCTCAACGATTCTATCCGTTGTGATATTCTGGGAAAAATAATTGAGCAGGAAGGGGATGATGTATGGCCCGTGTTTAACGACAAACTATTGGAGGTTACCGAAAAAAACACAAAGGATCATCCTTTACCACAAAAAAAATATTTTCACAAACTACTGGCTTCGGCATTAAACAACAAGGGCTACGCGTTTAAGCTTACAGGTAATACCGAAACTGCCATTGTATGTTACCAGAAGGCGCTTAAGATAAAACAACAACTGAAAGATAAGGAAGGAACAGCAGATATATTAAACAGCATCGGAATTATTTACGACGATCTGGGCGACATAAACAAAGCGCTCGAATTTTATCACAAAGCGCTTAAGATCTATCGTGAAATTAATAGCAACGTAGGTATTGCATCATCATTAAACAACCTCGGATATATCTATGAACTTCAGGGCGAGGCTGAAAAAGCTCTTGAATCTCATAAAGAATCATTAAAGATTTCGGAAGCTATAAACGATAAGTCAGGAATGGCATCGTCACTTCATAACATAGGACTAATTTATAATAATATGAATGAGAATGAAAAAGCCCTTGAATATTATTATAAGTCCATTAAGCTAAGCGAAGAAATAAAATCGAACCGCGCACTTGTAGCAACACTTTGTAATGTTGCGCGTATTTATGCAAAACATGGCGAGCCCGATTGTAAAGACAAACCGGCAGCATGTACGAAACAAGCAATGAAAAATGCAATAGAGCTTTCGGAACGCGCCATAAGCATAGCTGCAGAAACAAACGACCTGAAAGGATTATCGTTGGGTAACGACAACATGGCCAACATTAAGCTCCTGCAGGGAAAATACAGCGAGGCCTTGCCTTATGCTTTAAAATGTATGGAGATAGGCGAGCAACTTGATTTTCCTGAGAATATAAGAGCTGCAGCGTTGGTGTTAAAGAAGATCTATGAAAAACAGGATAAATACAAAGAAGCGCTTAAGATGTACGAATTATCTGTACAAATGAGCGACAGTATTAATAACCGCGAAACGCGAAAAGCAAGCTTGAAAAAACAATTTCAGATAGAGTATGAATTCCAAAGTGCCAAAGACAGTATTGCCAACGCTGCAAAAATTACAGAAGAAAAACTAAGAAGCGAACAGGAAGTTACGCGCCAGAGAACATTTACCTATAGTGGAATTGCCGGTTTATGTGTTATGATCATTGTAGCAGCACTATCTTTCAGAGCCTACAGAACAAAACAAAAAGCCAATGTCATTATCTCCGCCCAAAAACAATTTGTAGAAGAACAGAAACATATCATTGAAGAAAAACATAAAGAAATAACGGACAGTATAAATTATGCAGAACGGATTCAACGAAGTTTCCTTGCAACAGAAGAAATGCTGAAAGAAAATCTGCAGGAGTATTTCATTTTATTTAAACCAAAAGATGTGGTAAGTGGAGATTTTTATTGGGCATCGAAACTGCGTAACGGCAATTTTGCTTTTGTTACTGCCGATAGCACCGGACATGGTGTGCCCGGAGCTATTATGAGCTTACTGAACATTACAAGTCTCGAAAGAGCAATTGAAACTTTTACTGATCCTGCAGAAATACTCAATGATACGCGTAAAACAATTATCGCGCGTTTAAAAAAAGATGGAAGCGCCGAAGGAGGAAAAGATGGTATGGATTGCAGTTTTATTTCTCTCAATAGAATAACAAAAACATTGTACGTATCTGCTGCCAATAACCCGGTGTGGATTGCAAGGAATAAACAACTCATAGAAATTAAACCTGATAAAATGCCGGTTGGTAAACACGATAAAGATCAGCAACCATTTACTCTTCATGCCATTCAGCTCGAAGCGGGAGATATGATCTACGCTTTAACTGATGGTTTCCCTGATCAGTTTGGCGGACCCAATGGAAAAAAGTTTATGAGTAAAAATCTGAAAGAGTTATTGATTAACAATTCTGATCTTCCTCTTGCAGAACAAAAACAAAAACTCATTCATACATTTGATGCCTGGGTTGGTAAGAATGAACAGATTGATGATGTGACGATTGTGGGAATAAGGATATAATACAGGGGATTTAACCACAAAGTAGCACAAGGGATACGCAAAGTTACACCAGGGTGATGTAAATACTTAGTGAACCTTCGTGAAAACTTCGTGTAACTTTGTGGTTAAACAGTGGAGCTAGAAATCATTATAGTCGATCAGATCCTGAACCGACTTAAGATTTAAATCAGTAGCCTTCTTTGGAGCAATCGGAATTTGTGTATTTCCGTTTGAGATATTATCATCGCCGCCACCAACTGTGTTGTTAAGATCAATGGCATCGTAAATATTTTTATCGCCGATATACGATTTTGTTTTTCCGAATTTGAATACCAATCCAAGATTAAAGAACCCCGTTGCCGGCATATCCTGCTCATAGAAAAATTTCTTATAGGGCACATTCTTATTCTTAGAATTTTCTTTTTCAGAATAAAACGTAATATTATTCTTAGTGCTGAATCCTAAGGCAACATAAAAATTAAAGAAATCGTTCACGCGCACATCGGCCCTGAAACCGGTGTTGATCTCGTAACGTGTAAAATGAAACGTGCTTGCATTACCAAGATAATACACCGAATCGCGGTTCGAGAAGTTCCACATGCCCCCCTGCGGCTTTGTGTAGAAACTCATGGTGAATTTATCGTTCACAGGAACATTAAGACTGATATGACGTGGAATCTGAATACTTAAATGTGTTTTATTGAGACGGCCGAAACGTAATCCGATAAACGGAAGATAATTTCTATTCCCCCACATAAACGATTTGGTAATACCAATGCGCCAGTTAAACTTTTCGCTCTTGTTATGACTATACACAATCGTGTTGGCCATTCGCCACTCAGCGGGTGAGTTGGCGTAAGTAGCATCGCGTGTTACAAAAGGAGCCGTATCAATGAACCATATTCCTTTTTTACCGCTATTCACTACCAGGCGAATTCCAATGCCTGTCTTTACCAGGCTGTGTGTTTGAATGCCATCGAAGATTGGCTGCAATCTCATGTAGTTGGCAGTCAATAAAAGATGCGTGTTCTTTTTGGGCTGTGTGCTATCGTATTGCGGACGTTCGAATGTAGCAATGGGCGTGTTAAGTGAAAATATAAACTGGTTAACACCATAGCTCTTTAATTTCTTACTCAGAAAATCTGTTGTATCAGGAATGGATTGTTCAGGTTTGCGATACGCATCTAAAACGATCACGGTTTTAAAATAATGTTTTGGAAGTTGTAGTTTTAAACTGTCATACGAACCCTGTGCTTCTGTTTTTGGAAGTAATAAAAAAAGAGCGCTGAGCGTCATCAGCACTTTGTATATGTCGGGTTTTGTATCCAATTAATTTTCTTTAGCGCTCTTCACCAGTATTTCTTTAAACTCTTCTTCCGCCTTACGTAAAAGAGCCAGTTTTTTAATTCCAATAATACCTTTTATTTTATCGCCATATTGTTTATGCACGTCGGCTTCGGCCTGCTTCGATTTCATATCGAGCTGGTACAAGTCTTCAGCTTCTTTTTCGGTAAGGTTGTCAGGCGCTTTTTTAAAGCTTTGTCTCACGTTGCGGCGAAGGGCTCTTACTTTATCGTTGTACTCATTGTATACGGGCCAGAATTTTTCGGATTCGCTGGCGTTCATCTCCACTTTCTTTTTAATGAATTCGGCGCGCAGAGCTTCCACTCTTTCTCCCTGTGAAAATACTTTGGGAGCGAAAAAGAAGATCGAACAGATCAATAAAAATATTTTAAATGCTTTCTTCACGGTTAAATCTCATCAAGTAAATCTTCGGTAGCGGCGCTATCGTCGTTATTTTTATCGGTAGGTTTTGAATTATTAAGAAGATTCTCTTCCAGTTTTTTTGTATCCACAGT
>JAJONO010000134.1 GCA_021323535.1 Bacteroidota bacterium | reverse complement strand
TCGGTTTACTTCAAAACATTTCCTGATTCAGCCACAAAACCTGTCGTTAATTACAAACTTCACTCGTTGATTTTTTCATCCGGAAAACCCGACAGTATTTTTGTTATTTATAAAAGGTTCCCAATCAATTTTGAGAAGAAATACTTTCATAAAAACCCAAACGCTTTATACACCGACCTTTCGCGACCAAATAATCCTTTTACAATAACCTACACGAATACCATACGACAGGATTTTCTGTTGCAGGATGACGGGTTGAACAAGAACGGAAATGTGAGTCGTGGGATTTCATTCGGTAATAACCAGGATGTGGTTGTTAACTCCAATCTCAATTTACAGGTAAATGGAAAATTAACTCCCGAAATTGATATGGTTCTTGCCGCCACCGACAATAACATTCCTTTCCAGGCCGACGGAACAACCGCGCAATTACAGGAGTTTGACAAAGTGTTTATCCAGTTGAGCAATTACAATACAAAACTCATTGTGGGAGATTATCAACTATCTCGCCCCCAGAATTCATACTTCATGAATTTTTACAAACGCGCGCAAGGGGCTTTTCTTGAAAACGCTTATACCGATAGTTCTCTTAAAAAGCCAATCACGTTTAAAACTACAGCTTCGGGAGCAGTTTCACGGGGTAAATTCGCGAGACAAGTGTTCTTTGGAGTTGAGAACAATCAGGGACCGTATCGTCTAAGAGGTGCCGACAATGAACCCTTCATTATCATTCTGAGCGGAACTGAAAAAATTTACATCGACGGAAAGTTATTACAACGCGGACAGGAGAACGATTACATCATTGATTACAACACTGGCGAATTAACGTTCACGGCGAGACAGATCATTACAAAAGACAAACGTATCGTTGCTGAATTTCAGTACGCCGAAAGAAACTACGCGCGTTCTCTTTTCTTTTTTGGCGAAGAAGTCTCGGGTAAAAAAGGAAAAGTATTTCTGAATTTCTTCAGCGAACAGGATAATAAAAATCGCCCCTTACAACAGGTATTGAGCCAGCCACAAAAAAATGTACTCATTGCCATTGGCGATACCCTTGAGAAAGCTTATTCGTCGGGTGTCGAAGAAGCGGCTTTTAACAACAGTGATGTCTTTTACAGAAGAGTGGATACGATCGTCAACAGCATTCAATACAGCGATGTTTACGTTTACAGCACCTTTGCTGATAGCGCTAAGTATAGATTAAAGTTTAGCAATGTTGGAACCGGTAAAGGAAATTATATTCAAATTACTTCCACAGCAAACGGGAGAGTGTATAAATGGGTGTCACCAATAAACGGATTGTTGCAAGGCAGCTTTGAGCCTGTAATTCCATTGGTAACACCCAAACAAAACCAGATGCTCACAGGAGGATTTACATATTCTGTGACGAACAATAATATTCTTACGGTTGAAGGTGTTTACACCAGGAACGACATTAACCGTTTTGCTACTAGTGACAAAGGCAATGATGAAGGAAGTGGCGTAAAAGTGCTCAGTAAAAATGCGGAAGTATTTAAATTGGACTCATTGAAACGTGAAACCAAACTGATCTATAACGTCAACTATGAATTTATTCAAAAACGATTTACCCAGGTGGAGCGTTTCAGAAGCATAGAATTTGACCGTGACTGGAACAGGCCATTGACCTCTGTATTGCTTAACGATCAGCACCTCGCTGCAGGAGAAATTGGTATTACGAAAACCGGAAAGTCGTCGCTCGTCTACGGCTTCAATACCTTCACTGAAGGAAATAACTACCAGGGTTTGAAACACCTTGTAACAGGAAATTATTCCGATAGCAAATTCATGTCCAGTTACATCGGGTCCTATCTTCTTACCAATGATAATCTCAACTTTCAATTGACGGAGTTCTATCGTCATAAAGCAATGGTATCGCAAAAAATCAGTAGAATACGACTGGCTTATTCCGATGAGTTTGAGAACAATTTATTTAAATACGCCTTTAGTAAAGATCTTCTTCCAAGAGCTTACCAGTTCTGGGAATGGGAAGGAAGTATTTCCAACGCCGACAGTTCAAAGAATTTTATCAAAGTATTTTACAAAGAGAGAAGAGATAAACTCAATTACGGAAACGCACTTAAAGATAGTACTTATGCGCAAAACATAGGATTACAGAGTTCGATCTACTCCATCAAGAATAATCCAATTACACTTCTTGTCACTTACCGGAAACTCGAATTAAAAAACGTTGTGGGAACTTTTCTGAAGCCCGACAATACGTTACTCAATCGCCTCGAATACAATCCACGTTACTTTAAAGGATTTATTACCATGAGCCTGTTTTACGAAACTGGTTACGGCTTGGAAAATAAAAGAGAGTTTTATTACCTGGAAGTCGCACCTGGCCAGGGCCAATACTTCTGGAACGACTATAACGGCAACAACATAAAAGAACTAAATGAATTTGAGGTAGCGCAGTTTTCCGATCAGGCCCGGTACATACGTATTTACACCCCAACGAATAGTTATGTGAAAGTGCTGCAGAACCAGGCAAGTGTTTCGTTTAATATTCGTCCCGGTTCCATTATTAAAAATCCAAAGAATGCTGCAGCAAGATTGGCGAGAAGATGGGTATTGCAATCCGCTTTCAGGGTTGACAATAAAACAGCCGACACAAAAGACTTTAACAGCTTTAATCCTTTATTGAGTGTGAACGACACGCTTTTAATCGCCAGCAATAACAATTTAAGACAAAGTGTTTTCTTCAATCAAAGTTCAGCGGTTTTTGGAGCAGATTATACTTACATTAATAATCAATCGAAACAGCTTCTTACTAACGGAATAGAGAACAGGACTTTATTATCGCACGAAGTAAAATGGCGGGTAAATTTTCTAAAATCATGGTCCATTAGCAGCACCAGTTTATTTTCACAAAAGGGAAATAAATCCCAATTATTCTCTAACCGTAATTATTTAATCGAAGCTTATGAAAGCGAGGAGCGTTTGGCTTTTCAGCCCAATACGCAATTCAGGATCAGCGGGATTTACAAATACAACCAGAAGTCAAACATCATTGAAGGTGGAATTCAGAAAGCCTTACTTCACACCTACGCTTTGGAATTAAAATACAATCAAACGGAGAAAGGAAGTCTGACCGGAAGAGCGGATTTCATACAGATTTATTTTAATGCTCCCGAAAACACACCGGTGGCGTACGAAATGCTTAACGCTTTGCAAAAAGGAGAGAACTACACTTGGGAATTAAGTTACCAGAGAAATTTAAGTAACAATATCCAGGTGAGCATTAATTACAGCGGAAGAAAAACTCCCACGTCGAATGTGGTTCATTTGGGTGGGGCTCAGGTAAGGGCTTATTTTTAATCCTAAAGTTTCTCGCAGAAGTCGCAGAAGGTTACGCAGAAATTCGCAGAAGAATTCCTCTCTATAAAACCATAGCACCCATTTCGTTAAATGATCAAAAAGTTTACAAATCTGTAAACTCATTTTGTATCTTTATGAAAGTTGAATTTAAGAATGAGTATCTGAAATATTTATTCCTGATGCCTATCGAAGAAATGAAAGGAAAACAGGATTTCGCTGTGACAATAATAAAACAGTATCAAAGTAAAGTCAGGTTATTGTTTAATATAAAGAATGTTGAAGAACTTAGAAAATCAAAGGTTTAAATTTTGAATATTTAAAAGGCGATAGGAAAGGCAAATGTTCATTGAGGCTTAATGATCAGTATAGAATGATCTTTGAACAATTAAACGAAAATGAAATCACCATTATTTTAATTAATGAAATATCTAAGCATTATGAGTAAGAAAAGAGAGTTTGCAAATGATATGATTCCTGGAAACACCTATCATCCGGGAGAATACATAAAAGACGAGTTAGAGGCAAGAAATATGTCACAACAGGAACTTGCACGAAAAATGAAGGTCAGCAAATCTGAAATCAGCCTGGTTATTAATGGTCATAGAAATATTAATCCGAAAATTGCTGTTTTATTAGAACTAGCTCTGGGAATTGACGCAGAAATCTGGATGAACCTTCAGGTTAATCACGATATTGACCTTATCAAAATAAAAATGAGGGACTCTATTAAAAAAGCGAAGATCTCTAAATCGAAAAAAGAGAAATTTAAGAAGCTGGTTGCGGCAGCGTAATAACCCTGAATAACTCCAAAAATTTTGAGTTATCTCAGAAACTAAATCTCGGCGATTACACTCTGGCTACCCTTCACCACATC
>JAJONO010000133.1 GCA_021323535.1 Bacteroidota bacterium | reverse complement strand
TTGCGGAAGCGTTTCGCATTTTTGAAGTTGCTGTTTGCAAACTAAAATTTCGTTAATCTGTAATGCCTTATAGCTAAACCAATCTGTTTTATTTTATAGCCCCGACATCGGCCTGGTTGATGTGGCCCTTAACGTAAAAAATTACGTAAAATCTTTATTCGGCGCCGGGAGCCTGGAACACAAACAGGTAAGTGGCTTAAAGTTTAAAAGACAGAAGTAAAATGAGAAAGGGGCCCGGGAGGGCCTTTTTTGACTGTTTTGATATCAGAATTTTAACACTTTTTTTCAGGGTTTTTACTGATTCATAATTTCAAAATACCTTTACATTTGTTCGTTAATTTTAATCGAATATTTACAAAATGTTTGACGATATTAAAAAAACAATTGGTTCTATACTATATGAAAGAGCTGTTAGTCCTTTTTATGGGACATTTTTATGCTCTTGGATAATTTGGAATTGGAAAATTGTTTATCTAACATTATTTGTTTCAGAAAAAAAGTTGTCTGTTAGTAAACTTGATTATATTACGACAAATCTTTTCAACACGAATTATTTGTTAATTTACCCACTTATTTCAACAATTGTGCTATTAACAATTCTCCCATTTGTTTCAAATGCTGCATATTGGATGACTTTAAGATTTTCCAAATGGAGAAAAGATCAAAAAAAGCTAATTGAAAACAAACAGCTAATTACACTTGAGCAATCTATTGAACTAAGGGAACAAATTCTAAATCAAGAAGCACGTTTTGAGAAACTTTTGGAAAATAAAAATCTGGAAATACAGCAACTTAAAAGTTTGATCGAAGAAAAGGAGAAATCGCCGCCAAAAACTTCTATAAAAGATAACATTGACAATCTTCAAATTAATTCCAATGAACTTGAAGAACTTTCCAAAAGAATAAAAAATAATCCTGATGAGAAGCGTGAATATGAGAACATGATATTCCATATTCAAAAAGGGTATCAAATGGGAGGGAATAATGCACCATCTACCGAAATCCTTGCTCTAATGGAATCCTATGATGTAATTAGGAATATCGGCTCGACGAGGTATCAATTAACTGAGGCAGGAAAAAAGTTTCATAGATTAATGTCTAAATAAAAAACGCAACTTTAATGAGTGCCGTTATTTTTTCATTCGTCTAAGTAAATACGGAGTTATATTTTTCATAATTTCTTCTATTGCTTCATTAAGCATTCCCTCTGTTATTAAAACTCCGTCTGGATATTTCCCCAGTGAGTTTTGAATTGCTCTCTCTAGTAATTCACCCCTTTGGTGGTCGTCTTGTCTTTTTAATCCAAGAGCAATAGAATGATCAAAAGATTTCTTTACTTTTTCAAATGGTTTCGCATCTTTATTAATAAAAAAATCAAGCACAGTTTCTCTATTGTAATCAAGTATTATTTCTTTTTCGATTGGTGTAATATTTATTAAATCAAAGCAATATGTTGCCTTGATGTCTTGTCCGTCATAATTGTCACTTAGTAAGACCAGGTATTTATAAGTGTTAAAGTAATCAACATAACAGTATAAAACGCGTTCATCCTTTTTTCCAACCAAATGAATTATGTGCAAACTTTCTTCCGGTTTTAATTCATACAAGTTTTCCTGATAATGCATCCATACCACTTCTTTATCCTCTTCGCCTTTAATATAGGGTATAAGATGTTTAATTTGTGATGCATCACCTTTAGAATAAATAAAAAAGTTTGTTGCACATTTACATACGGCTCTAAATACTTCATTTCCACCAATAACATTTTGAAAATGCAAAGCCTCTTCAAAATATTCTTCACGCCATTGTGCTGATTTCATCGCTTCTTCAACATCAAAATGAGGATGTTTTTTCGCAATACCCGTTAATATCTCACGTAACTCTTTTTCACTTCTCGCTGTAATTGAAATATTTGTTTTATCTCCATCAACAATCTTATCAATTGTTGGTTTAGTCAATTTTGGTTTACCCCCGACTTCTAGAATATATTTTTCGCCTGTTGATTGCTTTTCACCAACAATTGGTTGTGGTTCGCCTCTATGCCTTTTTATCATTAACATATTAGCTAAATTATTGAGTTGTTTAGCCAGCAAACTGTCTATGGTTTCGCCAAAGTCAGAGTTACATTTGCTGCAAATCAAATCCTTAGATTTAAGTCGCCCACCCGCTGCGTTGATAATTATATGTTCCTCAGTCTCATTTGCCACAGTTATTTCTGCGTCACACACATAGCACTTCATATACTAGATTTTTATTTTACTGGTAAATTATTTATATGATAATTTGTCTCTCGATACTCTTTTTTGTAAGATTGAAGTAATCTTATTTCATTTTCAAACATTGAATGTAAATCATTTTCTAATCTCGTCAATCAGTAAAAACACGGATAAAAAAGTGTTAAAATTTGGCGGGTGCGGATTCCGCTTCTCTCCCGATAATTATCGGGAACGCTCGAAGTGACACTTTTTCTCGCCCTTCGTCCTCCGCGGCGGATCGTCTGACGGTGTTATTGGGAGCGATAAATCATTTCTTTATCTCAACCACATCTTTACCTACGCTTTTAAATTTTTCGAATACCAGTGGGTCGTGGCCGGGGATGATGAGATCAATGTCGGGCATCATGGCTTTCATATTGCGCAGGGTGCGCACATACGCTTTTTGATCATGTGGGCCAGGAATAGATTTCATTCTTATAATGTTGTGGTAATACTTACAGTTGTCGGAAGCAATAAACACGTTCTGCTTTCCATTATAGGCCGTAACGTATTGCGATCCTGGCGTGTGAACCGATGCTGTTACTACGGTTACATTAGGCATAATAACTTCGTCGCGCTTTGCTTGTAAGAGCTTGAGGGTTCCGTTTTCTTTTCTCTTAAGTACTTTTTGAATATCTGCTTTATTATACCCGCTGGCCTCGGGGTTTTTCTTTTTAGAGATGAGATCGTCGTAGTCTTTTTGCTGCATCCACACCATGGCGCTTGGGTAAAGATCAATTCCTCCAATGTGATCCCAGTGCGGGTGTGTAATAATAATGTCGGTGATCTCCTCCGGTTTTACATTTACAACGGCGAGTAGTTTTTCAGGCGCTGTAAATGTAATTTTCTGAGTATCCACTTTGGCGTCTTCGGTAAAGCCTGCGTCTACCAGGATGTTTTTTCCATTGCTGCCTTTCAGCAACCAGTACATAAAGAAAACTTTTGTGCTATCGCCGCTGGTTTCGCCTACTGCTACTTCTTCTATTGAAATTTTATTTTTTCGTTCGCCGAATTTTAAGGCATAAATGTCGTACGAAACTGTTTGAGAAGAATAAACAAAAGGCAAGAGAGCAGTGCAGATAAGTAGAAAGAATTTTGTCATGAGATAAATGTAGGAATTACTTTACGGTTTCTCGCAAAGTTGCCTAAGGTGTACGCAAAGTTTCGCAAAGAAAAGGCAACTCTCTGCGTTCTCTGTTTCTCTGCGGTTAATTACCTCTGCAAGATCCGAAGGATCTTCCTATGAGTCACTCCTTCCTTTCACATAGAAATTTGAAGCTATGAATCTATGTGGTTAAAAAAATAACAGTGCGTTAAGACCTTCAAGGTTGTTTAAAACCTTGAAGGACCTCGACCTTGCCTAACCCAGAGCCTCCAAAATATCCTTCAGAATATCTTCCTTATTCTCTAGTCCAACCGAAATACGAATCAATCCATCTGTAATTCCAACAGCGGCGCGTTCTTCAACACTGAGTTTACAATGAGTTGATGAAGCAGGATGAGTAGCTATTGTTCTAACGTCGCCAAGGTTGGGAGAGATTTTTATCATCTGCAGTTTGTCCATGAATTTTTTGCCGGCCTCAAATCCTCCTTTTACCGAGAAGGTAACAATACCTCCTCCGCCTTTCATTTGTTTTTTAGCAATGCTGTAATGCGGGTGCGATTTTAAGAATGGGTATTTGATGAATTCAAGTTTTGGATTTCCTTCTAACTTCTCTGCAACGTATAAAGCGTTTTCACAATGACGTTCCATTCTCAACGCGAGGGTTTCTAAACTTTTACTTAATACCCAGGCATTGAAAGGAGAAAGTGAAGGGCCGGTGATCCTTCCGAATAAATAAATTTCTTTTACGAGATCTTTTTTTCCAACCACAACTCCGCCAAGCACACGTCCTTGTCCGTCGATATACTTCGTGGCCGAATGAACAACAATATCTGCTCCGTATTTAATGGGTTGTTGTAAGAATGGCGTAGCAAAACAATTATCTACCACGAGCAACAAATTATTTTCTTTA
>JAJONO010000132.1 GCA_021323535.1 Bacteroidota bacterium | reverse complement strand
GATGGGAATTATTGGCGCATCTTATACCGATAATACTTTTGGTTTAAATGTATTGAAGTATAAACATCCTTTTGTTGTATTCTCTGCCGATGATAAAATCGGTTGTGTGGATGACAAAGGATTTTATTATTATAAAACTTTATCGAATAATCAGAGCTATCTGCGCAAATTCAAAAATCTTGATCCGGTGAATTATTGTAGCAGCAATAAAGCCAAAGCTGATAGTATGGAAAAACAAATGATGATGATCTACGAAACCGCCAATTATTTCATTAAGACAAAGTACTCGATGGGTTATGATTAACCATGAAACAAATTACGATTCGTTTAGTTGAACAAAGGGATTTTACCACAGAGAAACAGAGAGCGCAGAGTTTTAATTTTCACTTTCAGTGAAAATCCCTCTGTTTCTTTGTGTCTCTGTGGTAAATAAAAACTACTTGCCGTACTGTTTCTTCAATTCCTCAATGTATTTCGCTCTTTCTTCAGGGGACATTTTCATAATTTCTTCCTGTGATTTTACGCCCGGTGCACCGGTCTTTGTTCCACCTGCCGAAGAAGCTCCTTTCGAATAACCTGCAGGGAGTTCAAAGTCAGAAGTTGAAAACGTTGTCTTTTCCAGTTTTACAAGCTCCATAGTAAGATCGCCTTCTTTTTCATTTCCTTTATGAATTGTTTTCACAGGCAAACCATCGCAGCCAGCAGCTTTTAAAGCCTGTTCTCTTTTTAAAGAACCAACCTTTTTATTGTGACGGAATGCTTCAGAATATTTATCAAAATCCTTAATGTCTTTTGTGTTCCATACTTCATGTGTTTCGTTTCCTTCAGTTACCATAGCATGAACACATTTATAACCATTCACCTTTTCTTCGCCTATCTTTTTCACCACATAAGTTTTCGGATCATCAGAAGTAGTTTCGTTTATTTTTGTCTCGGAGTAAGATTTAAGTTTGTCATTGATCGTATAAACAACATCCGGTGTGGTTTTCTTAATTAGGTTTTTGCTTGTAAAGCCTCCACCCATTTCCGGAACTATCATGTGAAATTCCGAAGAGCTTCCAAACTCAGAATATTTTATTTTTACCGTGCCGTTTGGACCTTTACTTGAGGCGACTTTGTATTCAACATAAGCGCCATTTTGTCCCATTAAAATCCCTGCCGAAAAAACGGCAATTACTGCTAATGTATATGTTTTCATATTGCTGGTTTTAATATTAAAATTACTGATATTTTGCCCGTAAACGAAGTCTCTTTTATAATAAGAGAATGTTATATTTGCATAATCTAAAACCTATTTATGGCTTATAATTTGTTAAAAGGAAAACGTGGTATTATTACCGGGGCGCTTGATGAAAATTCAATTGCCTGGAAAGTTGCCCTGCGTGCGCACGAAGAAGGCGCTACATTTGTTTTAAGTAATGCTCCTATCGCTATGCGTATGGGTGCCATTAATAAACTTGCCGAGCAAACCAATTCAAAGATCATTCCTGCCGATGCAACAGTTGTTGAGGATATCGAAAAATTGTACACTGAAGCAATGGCTCACCTCGGAGGGAAAATCGATTTTGTTCTGCACTCTATCGGAATGAGTGTGAACATTCGTAAAAATATTCCTTACACTGAATTAAATTACGATTATGTAACAAAAGGTTTTGATGTATCTGCATTATCATTTCATAAAATGCTTGCAGTAGCTCACAAACTTGATGCTCTAAACGAATGGGGAAGTGTTGTTGCCTTATCTTACATTGGCGCACAGCGCGCTTATCCTTTCTACACCGATATGGCCGATTTCAAAGCAATTCTTGAAAGTATTGCGCGAACCTTCGGTTACCATTATGGAAAAGCTAAAAAAGTACGCGTAAACACTATTTCGCAATCACCTACTAAAACAACTGCAGGTGGTGGTATTAAAGGCTTCAACGAGTTTTATGATTTTGCCGAATTGCAATCTCCATTAGGAAACGCGAGTGCCGAAGATTGCGCTAATTATTGTATTTCGTTATTTAGCGACCTTACCAAAATGGTTACCATGCAGAACCTGTTCCATGATGGAGGATACTCTTCAACAGGCGTTAGCCAGGAACAGCTGAACAAGCTCATGAGTTAACAAGAATGTTCTTAGTTTATGATAAAAAAGGCGGGTTTTGACCTGCCTTTTCTTTTTTATGTTAGGATCGGAGCTTACTTTTATACAAAATTTTTTAAATGGCATTTTTGACCACCTCCAACGAAAAAGCAATTAAGTATACGGCCTACATTACAACAATTCTTGTTTGTGGTTTGGTAACAGTTCTTAACCAGAAGTGGATCCCTCATCCCGATACGTTCCCCGATTTTATTTACAGGCTTCCTTTGCTTAACGCTATTCTTAATGGAACATGCACCGTATTATTGATTTTTTCATTGCTGGCCATCAAGAAAAAAAATATTACACTTCATAAAAAATTAAATCTTAGCGCATTTGTACTTAGCGCATTGTTTCTCATCAGCTATGTTACGGCACATTATTTTATTCCCGATACAAAATATGGCGACATTGATCATAACGGCATTATGAGTCCTGAAGAAAGCGCTGGTGTAAGCGGAATTAAACCTGTTTATCTTGTGATTTTATTGACGCATATTTTTCTTGCCGTTGTTGTTCTTCCTATGATTCTGTTATCATTCTATTATGGTTTAACCGACCAGAGAGAGAAACACCGTAAACTTACACGTTTCAGTTATCCTATCTGGTTATATGTGACCGCTTCGGGTGTAGTGGTATATTTGATGATCAGTCCGTTTTATAACTATTGATTCTCGAATTTATAAGCCACAGATTACGCGGATTCCCGCAGTATTGATACATCTGTGAAAATCTGTGGAATCTGCGGCTTGATAAATCAAATTTGGTTTATCTTTGGGCAACTAAATGAAAACCCTTCGTCTATTTTCTATTCTTTTTGCATGTACTTTTTTTTCCTGCGGTGAAAAAACGGAAAAAGAAATCATCGTTCCAAAAAACGTAACATGGAGTAAGGAAGTAGCGCCCATCATTTTTAAAAACTGTACGCCCTGTCATCGTCCCGGTGAAGCAGGTCCTTTTCCTCTTCTGAGCTATTCCGATGCTGTTCGAAAATCTGCGCTACTGAAATTCACTACTAAAACCGGCTACATGCCGCCATGGCCGGCTGATCCGGATTATACGCATTTTACTGGAGAAAGAGTTTTAAGCGCAGAAGAAAAATTAATCATCGCCACCTGGGTAGATGCAAAATGCCCGAGAGGCGACAGCATAGCAGAACCAAAAGCTCCCGAATTTTTTACGGGATCTTATTTCGGGAAACCTGATCTCATTCTAAAACCACAACAAAGCGTGCAGATCAAAGGAAACGGAACAGATGCTTTCCTGATCATGAAATACCCGTATCAGATCGACAAGGATACCCTCATCGATTTTGTTGAGTTTGTTCCCGACAGAAGAAAATTAATTCATCACGTGAACGGACATTTAATCAGTTATGATGAAAAAAGAAAATTTGATCACATGCTTGGAGAATCGCTTTTCTCCGATACAAAATCGCAACTCATGGACGTGTATAAGAAGATGAACATTCCTTACACTGACAATCTTCAGCCGCAGTTCCCTACTCTTACACCCAACACGGTTTATTATTTGCCAGGGTATATTCCTCCAGCTTATCCAAAAGAAGTTGGAGGTTACAGAATGAAAAAGAACGGAGCGTTTCTTCTCAATAACATACATTATGGTCCAAGTAATAAAGACACTATCGACAACAGTACCATCAATGTCTTTTTCAGAAAAACACCAATTGAAAGGCCTGTCACCGAATCACAACTTGGTACATTTGGAATTTCACCAATAGAACCGGAGTTTGTTATTCCTCCTAATGAAGTTAAAACATTTCATACGGCCTATGTTTTACCAAATGATATTTCATTGTTATCGGTCAATCCGCACATGCATCTTGTGGGCACAAAATACCTGGCTTATGCGTTGAAACCAAACGGAGATACCATTCCCATCATCAGAATCAACAAGTGGGATTTCCGCTGGCAGTATTATTACACATTTAAACATCCTTTAAAGATTGAAAAAGGATCAACCATTCACGTTTATGGAACATTTGACAACACGGTTCAGAACATCAACAATCCTTTTCATCCACCAAGAACAATTACCAATGGAAATGGTGTTGAAAGCATGAAAACCACGGAGGAAATGTTTCAGTTCATTTTCACGTTCATGAAATACAAAGAAGGTGATGAGAAGATTGATATGGAGAG
>JAJONO010000094.1 GCA_021323535.1 Bacteroidota bacterium | reverse complement strand
TGGAAGAGCCGCTAAAGAAAATACCGCATCCATTCATGTTTTAAAAAAAATAGGGCTTACGTATCTGAAAGATGAAATGTGCCACCACGATCCGGCGGAAGTTTATATAATTCACAAAGGATAGATAGACAGACCGTCCCCCCTTGATAAATTATATAAAAAATACTTTTATTCTTTTACCTGGAATTTTTCTGCACTTCACTTTTTACTCACAGACAAAACCACACTTTCATTTTCATGCCTTGCTTGTTACCGAGCGATCAAAACCTTTTGAATTTAAACGCTCCTCGTCTTTTAACTATAAGCTCAATCGGGGTGTGGGAGCCGAAGTAGCCATGTACTTTACGAAACAAGTTTCTCCTAAACCGGCTTATCTAAACATTGGTCCATCTATCAGCCAGATTTTTTTTTATGACCCAAAAATAAAAACCATAGAGTACTCTGAACCTTATAAAGAAAAAAGTCTTGCTTCAGCATTTTGTCTTAACGCCAGATTAAGTGTTGGCACATTCAGTACTTTTGCTTCAGGCAAAATTTTTACATATTATGGACAGGTCAAATTTGGTGCTGCGTATGTTCAGAACAGTTTTTATTTTGTGGATACACACCGCGGACTAAATCTTACTTCATGGAATACCGTATTTGGAATTGGCGTTGGTTTCTGGTATTACAACCCACGATGGTGGCTACCTTCGATTGGGCTCGGCATACAGTATGCCAACCTGGGTGGGAAACATTTGCAGGGATTTATGCTTAATTAAATTCCAAAAAAAACCTCAAGATCAGACCACTTAAAAATTACTTGTAGAGAAACAGAGATTAAGTAAAACAAAAACATCTGTTGTTTCTTATGGTAAATTAAACCAGAACAGTTTTTTTGTACAAGCATCCCCGGTTTTTGTCCTAACACCTTGCTATCGATTTTCATAATTTTACTTTATGAAAAAGATCATCCTCTTACTGTTTTGCGTTAACACTTGTTTCGCCCAGTTGTACAATGGAAACTTTGAAAGTATTCAAACAAATACAGTAACGTCAAAAACTTTCTTTAACTCGTGGAGTGGCGTTGTTTATGGGTCGGATACAAGTTCTATATCCAATTCCGGAAATTACGCGGCTAAAGTATGGTCCTGGTATTATTACTCGCCGGGCTATATGAGTTATGGCCCCCCGCTCAATAGTTTAGATAAACTGATGGGAGGAGGCCTTCCGGTAAGCGCAAAACCTACAGCTGTCAACGGCTTTTATAAATTTGATTCAACCAATATCATGACTAAAGATTCTGCTTACATTTTTCTGGCGCTTAAAAAGTGGAACACTACTACCAACAAAAGAGATACCATCGCGTTCTGCTGGAAAAAGCTCCCACCGGTGAATATTTACACGCCTTTCAGTTTTACTATCCCGTATATAAATTCAATGCTTCAACCTGATTCCATGGTGCTGATTTTTGCAACAGATGATTCTTATCTTTCCTCATCAGGTAGCCCGGTTAAAAATGTTTGCAGTACTTCAACCAATGGGAATTGTGCTTATTTTTATATTGATGATCTCAGTTTATCAGGACCAGCAGGGTTAACCAATATTTATGGGAATAAACTTTCATCAGGCGTTTTTCCTAATCCTGCTTCAGATGAGATTAACGTAAAATTCAATCGTTTTATCATAGCTTCAGACAATCCTGTTTTTACATTATATAACGCGGCCGGCCAAAAAATAACAGACATAAAACAAGTGGAAGGAAGTTCTATTAAGTTTGACACGAAACATCTTTGCAACGGAGTTTACTTTTATACACTTAAATTAAACAACGAAACCCTCAGTGGGAAATTTGTTGTGAGTCGTAACGGATAAAATCTCTGTTATTTTTACATACAGATCGCACGGATAACGCTGATATGTTTGATCTGCGGGATAAGCGATATCTGCGTGACCTCATTGCAATAGTTAATTTTTCCAAAAAAGTTACCGTCTTCTTTTTTTTGTAACCTTAGCTCTCTACTTTTATTATAAGCATAATGCCAATAGTAAATGAAGAGAGTTAAAAAGAAATTTATTTTTGTACTTTTCTTAGTCACGTTAGCGGTTACATTTTCGTTTAAGAGCAAATCAGGTTCAACGGAAAATACAGTCATTGCCATTCAGCCATTCTCTGATCTGCCTTCAAAATACACCGTTCATGTATATAAACAACTTAAAAAACTTTATCCCAATGTAATTGTATTAAAACCCATTGATCTTCCTAAACAAGCGTATTACTCTCCCAGAAATCGCTATCGGGCCGATAGTATTATAAGTTACCTGAGAAAGCAAGCTAAACCGGGCCAGGTCATATTAGGATTAACCGGTAAGGACATAAGCACCACAAAAGGAAATATAAAAGACTACGGCATCATGGGTCTTGGTTACCAGCCAGGAAAATCATGCGTGGTATCTTACTTCAGACTCTCAAAGAAAAACACACTGGAGCAATTCTTTAAAGTTTCCATTCATGAACTCGGACATACACAAGGCTTGCCTCATTGCCCTGCGGCCACCTGTTTTATGCGCGATGCCAAGGGCGAAAATCACAATGATGAGGAACACGAATTCTGTACGAAATGCAAGGCTCATCTTGAATCGAAGGGTTGGAGCTTTAAGTAATCTCCATTTTTACCACACCTTGTTTTAATCTGCTCGATGAGAAACAGGAGTTATCAATCCTGGATAAAATAAAACCATGTGCCTATTGTGGTTTCAAAGTTTATCAAACTAAGCTTAAAAAATCCCAATATCAGTTTTGCGATCAATTAAAAATCCTAACTTTAATAGACAAAAATTATCCATGGACCGGAAACACTTTATTAAATCGATAGGATTTCTGGGATTGGCAGGAGTTACAATGAAACTGAACGCGTTAAACGATATTATTAATTACGGCGAGAATACCGAAACAATGCCACTGTTGTTTGTTGGACATGGCAATCCAATGAACGCCATTGAAGACAATGTTTTTTCAAGGGAAATGAAAGCCATAGGAAGTAAAATTCCGAAGCCAAAAGCTATTCTGATGGTGTCGGCGCATTGGGAAACCAAGGGGACATTTGTCACCGCGCAGGATATGCCACCAACTATTCATGACTTCGGGGGATTTCCAAAGGCTTTATTCGACACACAGTATCCCGCTCCCGGAAGTAAATGGCTCGTTGAAGAAACAAAGAAGGTTGTTACAAAAACAACAATTGGTCTTGATGAAAGCTGGGGATTTGATCACGGTTGCTGGAGCGTTACAAAAAACATGTTTCCTAATGCCGATGTGCCCATTATTCAGTTAAGCCTGGATTATACAAAAGACGCGCAATATCACTACGATCTTTCAAAACAACTTTCGGCTCTCCGAAAAAAAGGCGTGCTTATTATAGGAAGCGGAAACATGGTTCACAATTTTGGTTATGTGCAGGTAAAAGGAAACGATTTTAACGCGCCTTTTGGTCACGACTGGGCACTGGAAGCAAACGAGAAATTCAAGAAATATATTCTGGAAGACAATCATAAACCCCTGATCGATTATAAGAATCAGGGAAAGGCTTTTAATCTTGCTGTGCCAACTCCGGAGCATTATTTACCATTGTTATACACACTCGCGTTGAAAGAAAAAGATGAAACCGTAAGTTTCTTCAATGATGCTGCCCTGGCTGGTTCATTTACGATGACGTCGGTTTTGATTAAATAATTCTAGAACTATCTGCGAAATCCAGGTGATCCGAGTGAAATTATCGAGCTACTTTTCTATTTCATTTCTCACATACTCGATCCAATCATTTTCGGAAACATTGTCATCAATAAAATGATCAGGTTGAATTCCAACTCCGTCGATGCAATAATTTGGAATACGATAACTTTTGCTCATGCAATAACCAAGTGTGAGACGCTTATCAGGAAACTTCACAAAATTCATATTCGAAATGTCGAGACAACCCATGGTTGAATGCCCATACACTTTTACTTTACGACTCTGCTTCACATCTATAAGAAATTGTTCATCCGTACTTCCGTTATATCGATTACAGATGATGGCCACCTTTTTTGGGAAAGGAAGAACCTTATGAGAACTATCAACTGAAAAATTTTCAGAATCCGTATCGATGAATTTTCCGGAATTTCCCTGCATTTTTTTTGCTATATCGTAACAGTACTTCGCGGAACTGCTATCCGAATTATTCTGGCCGTATTTTTCAAACGCTTTGGCGTTCATTTCAGTGGCCAGCACTCGAATTCCTACGGATCGTATCGGGTTTGTATAAACATAAGGAATGATGTTGGCATAAGACGCGTCGCTTCCGCCTGTTCCGTAACGAATATCGATGATAAGATTTGGCATGGATTGAATCTGTTTATCAAAAAACCTGAGAACACTATCGATGTTTCTCTTTTGTTCGTTGGCAAAAGAAGGAATGCGGAGATACAAGGTATGGTCGCTCAACTGTTCTACAAAGGGCACACGGGACTTGCTGAAAGCTATCAGTAATTGTTCTTTTGCTGTGATCCTGCGTTTTGGATAGTCTCGTTTCCAGTAATCCCAATTAAGCTTTAGAACCGCGCAATTTGTATCCGGTAAATCACAGGTATACTCTTGTTTTGAGTGATCACGCATGTAATAATTTGCTTTATACCCGCTGTTTTTGGCGGTGATTTCGATTTTAATTTGCCCTGGCAGCCAATAAACGCTATCGGCTTTTAATACAACGCCAAGAAATTTTCCTGGATTTTTTTCATCTGGTACAATTGCAATTTTATACTGTTCGTTACTCCAGATCCCTTCGATAGGATTTCTGTTTTTTTTGTTATTAAACTGATTAATGAATTCCTTTTCGTTTAGTATTACCTTTCTTTCGTTTTTGTAGCGTTGCCTGATCTCGTCAGAACTTAATTCCTTTCCGTCTTTACTGTCTTCATTCATCATTACAGCAATATGCCCCGGACGAAAATATTTTAACCAGTTGTGTAAAAGATCACGGCATTCATTAAGTTTTACTGTCTTTTTTGATTTTTCCCTGAAAGTTGCAACATGCTTATTGTAATCTTCGGTTCCTTTTTTATCAATGACATATTGAAAACCCGCGTCGTTTGTTTCAAAGGTTTTTACCATCCATTCGAACGATTCAGAGCAATTACAATTCTGTGAAAATATTCTGATAGAAAACAGAATACAAAAAGGAATGATTTTTTTAAACATAAGTAAAAATAATAAAAAATGGCTGCTCCGGAAATCAGAACAGCCATGGTGATATAGAGGGTTATTTACGCTTTGTTTACGCTTCCGCTCACACTTACGTTTATTTTTTTGTCTTTAGGTTCGCCCGAATATTTTACACATCCTGCACCTGATGCATCGGCTTTAAGGCTTGTTTTAGCATTTACCGAAGCGCTGCCTGCACCTGAAGCACTTACTATTACATCTTCCGATTTAAGTTCCGCAGCCTTTAAGCGGCCCGCACCTGTAGCAACTGCTTTCAGTTCTTTTGTTGAACCTTTTATTTCAATACTTCCAGCTCCATTAACATTCGCCACAACTTCCTTAGTAGTTAATTCAAGTTCAATTCCCGCAGCCCCGCTTGCTTCAAGAACCATTTTATCAGTGCTCAGCGGAGTAACCACATCCACCATAGAGGCGCCACTTGCTTCAATTGCTATAATGGACTTAGCTGTTACACGCGCAATAATATCGTTATTAGAATTCACTTTACCTTCTAAGTATAACTTTAATTCGCCGTTTTTTACTTCAGCTTTTAATTTCGAAATAACATCTTCTTCCGCTTCAAACGTTACACCTTCTTTGTCACCAATTGTAAGAAATACTTTTATTGCGCTGGTGGATTCCAGCTTATTGAAACCGCTGACCTGTCTCTCCTGTTTTACTTGCGCGAAAAATGCGGTGGAGCAAAACATAATTGCTACTGTAGATAATACTATTTTTTTCATGATGGTTGTTTTTAAATTCAGTTGTAAGACGGAAGTAAAGACTGTTTTGTTACAGACTAATCCTAATTTTAACATATTGATGTACAGTCTGTTGATTTTTTACATCATTCCGACAGAAAATCTGAAAAATGGTAAGAAATCGGCAGTGAAAATCACTTGTCTGCGAACTCCGCGAGAACCCAAAGTTTTTTAGTACTTTCCGATATGATTTTAATTCTCTTCATTCTCACACTTATTTTTTATGCCCTGTTAGGTTTTAAAGCTTTTAAACTTGAAGACCATCGTGGTAATTTAATCTGGGCTCGTACTATTTTTTTATGCACCCTTATTTCTGTTGGAGTAACCTATGCATTGATCATGGCCCGCCTTCCTGAAGCGCTTTGCAATATTGTTCTTATAATTGGATTTATACCTGGTTTGATCTGCGCCATAAAATATTACAGGGTAAATCTTTACAAATTTCAACCCGCGGCCATTGCTCACATCGTATACATCTGGGGCGCGTTATCAATGGTGGCTACATTATCATTGGAAATATTTTTACCCTATGGATCAAATGCCAGAAAAAGCGAATGGGGATTTACGTTTGGATTAGCTGTAGCGGTTGTTCTTATCGTAATTTTATTTCTCCCTAAAAAAGGTAACACAGGAATTTCTCAATAACAATTCCACACTTTTAAACCGGTGGCAAAAAATTCCACAGCAAAACGGTTAAGTAATTGTTTAAAGTCCCACTTATAATTAACATTTCCATAATCTACTTTCGAAGAAATTAAAATCACCTCATGGAAATACACAACACCCTCAATTGGTTATTTGAACGTTATCTCGAAGATCCTGTAAAAAGCTGGGATATTACGCTTTGTAATAATAAAGAAGAAAACGACCGTGATAAAACCCATGCTTTTGGGAAACATCTTACACGCAAAGGCTATGTAAAAAATGTTCATTACACAAAAACAGGATTTGAATGTTGTATTACCACACTGGGAATTCTGCAGGTGAGCAATCTTCTGGACGAATTAAAATACAAGATCCTTGAAGCTTATTCCGAGGACCAGAAAAATTCGGCCGTTGAAATTCTGGATATAGAATCGAAGCATTTTCAGCGCGTGCTGGACACTACTTCTTATTTAAAACGCATGGGATTAATCGAGTGTATCATTAAAGAAAATGATGTTCTCATAAAGCCAACATCGTTTGGTGAGGAATGGTATAAGAACAATCGCAAAGTGTTTGCTTAACCACTAAGAAAATTTAACCACAAAGAAACAGAGGTCGCAGAGGTTGTTTCGCTTTACTAAACTTTCTCTGTATCTCCGTTTTCTCTGTGGTAGAAAAACTATCTTAAATATAACATCTCCCTGTATTTTGGAAGGGGCCAGGTATTATCGTCAACAATGTTTTCTAATTTATCAACGTTGTAACGTATCTCATCAAAGAAAGGCTTCACCTTTTCGCAATACGCGTGCGCTTGTTTTTTAGCGTTATCGAGATTGTTCGCTTTCTTTCTTTCTTCCGTCATATCGTCGGCCGCTTTTTTAATTACGCTTACACGCTCGCTGATTTCTTTGATCAGTTCAATTTGTGTATCACTCGCTTTTTTGTAATCAGCTCCTGCAAGAACAGCTTTTAATCCTGTAACATTATCTACCAATACTTTCTGATAAGCAAGGGCCGAAGGAATGATCTGGTTGTTTACCATATCAGCGATAATACGTGATTCGATCTGAATTTTTTTCGTGTACGTTTCCAGATAGATCTCGTAACGCGATTCCTGTTCGCGGTGATTTAAAATTCCAAGATCTTCGAATAAACTCAGTGTTTTTTTAGAAATGAAAGCTTCCAATGCCCCGGGAGTTGTTGGAATATTATTTAATCCACGTTTCTTTGCTTCATTTTTCCACTCCTCACCGTAACCATTCCCTTCGAAACGGATCTTTTTCGATTCGGCAATGTACCGTTTTAATACCTGGAAAATAGCGTCGTCTTTCTCCAGTTTTTTGCTGTTCATAATTCCATCAACATCGTTTTTAAATTTATTGAGCTGATCGGCCATGATAGTATTAAGAACCGTCATTGCTCCGGCACAATTCGCTGAAGAACCAACCGCGCGAAACTCGAATTTATTTCCGGTGAAAGCAAACGGAGAAGTTCTGTTCCTATCCGTATTATCCAATAAAATATCAGGAATTTTTCCGATACTTAATTTAAGAGCCGTTTTTTCTTCAGGACTTAATTTTTTATCACTTACGCTTTTTTCAAGTTCATCGAGAACATTGTTTAATTGGGCTCCGAGAAACACGCTCATGATAGCTGGAGGCGCTTCGTTTGCACCTAAGCGGTGATCGTTGTTTGCCGATGCGATACATGCTCTTAAAAGATCGGCATGTTCGTAAACACCCTTAACTGTGTTGATGAAGAAGGTAAGGAATTGTAAATTGGTTTTAGGAGTTTTTCCGGGTGACAATAAATTTTTCCCGGTGTTGGTAGCAAGACTCCAGTTATTGTGTTTACCACTTCCATTCACACCCGCATACGGTTTTTCGTGAAGAAGAACACGGAAGTTGTGACGAATGGCCACTTTTTCCATCACGTCCATAAGCAACTGGTTATGATCTACCGCGATGTTGATCTCTTCGAATACAGGAGCGCATTCAAATTGCGCAGGAGCAACTTCGTTGTGACGCGTGCGAACCGGAATTCCAAGTAAATGAGATTCGTATTCGAAATCTTTCATAAAGGAAAGAACGCGCTCAGGAATCGATCCCCAGTAATGATCTTCTAATTGCTGACCTTTTGCAGGTGAATGCCCGAATAAAGTTCTTCCGGTTTGTTGTAAATCGTAACGGATGTTATAAAGAGCTGCGTCAATTAAAAAATATTCCTGTTCCCATCCTAATGTTCCAATGACCTTGGTAACATTTTTATCAAAGTATTGGGCAACTTCTGTAGCAGCTTTATCTAAAGCGGAAAGAGATTTTAATAAAGGAGTTTTAAAATCGAGCGCCTCGCCCGTGTATGAAACGAAAATGGTAGGAACACACAATGTATTTCCCCAGATAAATGCGGGAGAAGTAGGATCCCAGGCCGTGTAACCTCGTGCCTCAAATGTACTGCGCACGCCACCATTCGGGAAAGAAGAAGCATCAGGTTCCTGTTGCACCAGTTGTGAACCACTGAAGCGTTCAATCGCACGTCCCCCACCGATCGGTTCAAAAAAACCATCGTGTTTTTCGGCAGTTGTTCCTGTCAAGGGCTGAAACCAATGCGTGTAGTGTGTTACCCCTTTGCTTTGAGCCCATGCTTTCATACAGGCAGCCACCTGATCGGCAATCTTACGGTCGAGTGTTACACCTTTTTCCATTGCTTCCATTACCCGAGTGAAACCTTCTTCACTCAAAAACTCGCGCATGGCATCTATTCCGAATACATTGGCCCCGAAATATTCACTCACTTGTTTTTTGGGATGGTTTAATTCCACCGGCGTGCGTTTTACCACGTCCTGCATTGCTAAAATTCTTCTGGTGCTCATTTTTTATGTAGATTTTTAATAATTTTGTTGATTTTTGACAAAGATATATCAAAAAAAGGGGGGGTGCAAGGCAAAAAAGTATGTTTTTTGTGATTTTAATTTGAAAAGATAGGGGGTATGTCGAAATTTTATGAACTTTAAAGGCAGAGCCTGTTAATATTTAAGGTCAAAAATCCGAAATTACGGTTTTGTATATTTATTGTCTATGAAACTCAGTGTCTTTATTATCTGTTTTATGTCTTTTGCTTTTTCAGTCAGGGCCCAGGGATATCTCCAGTTTACCGGGAATGTTACTTATGCTTATACCGATACTGCAATAGTAAAATGTAAGATTCAGGTATTTGTGCAGGATTCACTTCAGATAAATGGTGCGTATACCGACGCTGCGGGTAATTATTCTTTTAGTATACCTTTAATTAAAAGCAAGTATTTTTTTGTTAAGCTTTCTTATCCGGGCTGCGTTGCTAAATATTATTCTATTGGTGCGGATATTCCTACTGATCAATTGGGTACAAAGTTCCCTGAGATACAAGCCGATCTTAGCCTGAACAAAAAAATAGAAGGTGTAGATTATTCTTTTCTGAACAAGCCGTTGAACCATTATTATTACAATAAAGAGCTGGATAACTATACCTATGATTCCGTTCTTCTGAATAAGAGTCTTGCTCTTCTTGAAGATTTGAAAAAGAGAGAAGAAGAACAAAAGAAACTCAATGCAACAAAAGTCATTTCCGTACCTGATAGTTCTTCAATCGCTAAAAAAGAAGGCGTTTTGAAAACAAAGAAAGGAAAGAGTTTATCTCCAACTGTTATTTTTATTTCCATTGGGCTTCTTGTTTTTCTTCTCGCAACAATCCTCAAAATATATATCCGGAAAAAGAACGACGATATTAAAAGAGACTTATAAATAAAAAACCCGGTCCTTTTAGAACCGGGTTTTAAACTTATATAAACCTGAAACGATCTATGATGATCTGCTTCACGGTTAGTGGATAACCATTTTCTTAACGGTGCTTTCTTTATCTGTTGTTACACGAATAAGAACCGCCTGATTGTGTACCGGTAAGTTTAAATAAGTTGTTACTTCAGTTCCCTGAACAGGAACATCGTTCATAATTTTTTGTCCGAGAATGTTGTAAGCAGAAATTACCGCTTTTGTATTTTGTTCGAAGCTGGTTACAACAAAAGGGCCTTTTGTATCCTGGCTGATCAATACATTGTTTGTCGGATTACTGTTGTTTGAAATTGAAGTTGGCATGTTCTGTCCGCAGATGTTCAATTCGAAACGTGCGGTAGAAGTTGTATCATTAATGTTAAACACATAAGCGCCGTTAGCCAGGTTATGGTTAATGTTTAATAATTTATCCTTTAACACAACGCATGAAGGATTTAAGAAGTTTGACAGGTTAATAGGGTTGATTGTATAGCTTCCTGAACTTATTACTTTAACAAGTACCGGAATGCTTACGCTTTGTCCCATTAATTCAGGTGTAGAGTTAATTGAGTAGTCACCATTGTTAGCGTCTTTACTCGAAATGCTTGTGTACTTGCTGTAAGAACCAGGGTATCCGGCATAACCAGGAGTCTGAAACATTTTCTTGGCATCAAAGCCTTTATCATAATTTGCAGTAGCCTGTGAATGGAAACGGAAAGCGGTTTCATCATAATCGCTGAAAGGACCATTCAGTTTAAGTTTAAATACTAAGCCAGTACTTGGAGTTGATGCGCTTGTCGTTCTTAGCAGCTGTACAGTATTACCTGATGACTTAATATCTTCAGTAACCGTTAATGCGGTATTAGCAGTAGCTTCAACATAAAAACCCTGTCCCATAGCAATAACATCGCTTCCGCCATTTGTACCTACACCACCAACAAAAGAAGCATATGGTCCGTCGGCATTATAAATATAAACCGCGTCGTTTACACCGGCCATACCATTATGAAGTGCCGACCATGATATTGGTGATGGATAAGGATTGGCGATGAGGTTAAATCCAGCCTGAGCGCCGGCATTAAATGTAACCGGAATTGTTGTAGGACCGGTGAAAGGAGTTCCTGTCACATCCCAGGTCATATCGGTAGTTACACTGGCGCCATTTCCAAGGTATACCCAATAACCTTTCCCAATTGTGATTGGGCTGTTAACGGTAATTAATGTATCATATCCATTAACATCACTTTCTGTCCATCCTTGAACAGATTCAAAGTAATAACCTCCAGCCGATGTTACACCAGTTGCAGAACCTTCAATGGCCATTGGAATGTAGTTATACCAATCGTTAAAAGTTAGATTATCTATTCCACTTGCGCCTAACTGGGCCCAACCTGTAGATCCGCCAAGGGCGAAGGTGCGTACATTCAGGTTTCCGGTAATAGTAGCCGTTGCTCCCATTTTACCAAGACGTCCTTTCAGGGCCGATGTTGACATCAGGCTTACATTTCCATTTGTAGTTAAATCACCATCCTGAACAGAGAGACTGTCCATAATCTGAAGTGCATTACCTACGCTCAGAACCTGACCAGGAAGATTTATGTTAAGACATTTTAGTGAATTGTTTGAAGGATCCATAAATAGATCAAAAGTACCACTGTTTAATCCAATGGTTCCCTGTAAATGCAGGGCCGAAGTCGATGAACCCATAATAACTCCATCAGCTGCCGTAGGCGCAAAGCTTGCGTCGGACGTGTTATCTACGATTAATGTATTATCATTTAAATCAACTCCACCTAATACCTGCAAAAAGAATCCGCCAGTGATTGTTAAATCTGTACCTAAAGTAATATAATCAGCTGCGTTGTCATATTGAACATAAAGATAATTGAGTGTTTCGGCCCCGCCTGTAAAATTTAATGTTCCATTATTTCCCCCGCTTCCGCCAATCAGCTCAATGTATGCAGCCGCGTCACCCGTAATAGTACCCGCGCCCGAAACTGAACCATTGTACCCGTTTAGTGTTACACCGTATCCATTCATCGTAAGAACCTGGCTGGTATTAATTATCAAAGATCCATAGATCCAGATTGGTCCTGTACCTAAAGCGCCATTCAATGAAGTGGAGGTGGCAATTACTACGTTTCCATAGTTTGCAGGCCTTACTTGCGCCACCCCTGAATTGTACCTTACGTAACTATCTACATCAAGGTTGTTGAGGTTGTAGGTTTTATTATTAGCGATAGAAATAGTTGCATTGGCTGCAACGTCGATCTTAGTATTCATTGTCCCTGGCCCGGAAACCGTGAGGTGAAACCCCGTCTCAATCATTGCTGTTGAAGTACCGGCAGCACTCCAGATACCTGTAAGAGAAGCAGAAGCTCTGTTAGTAAAATGCCAGACGTGGCTGCCACTGAAATTGGCAGGTGAAGTTCCGCTTCCATCAGGATTAGGACCCCATTGAGCAGGAAGGATCACAGATCCTGTTCCGGACTTTAAATAATAATCTAGCGCATGAAGCTTATTGAAGCTTACAATAACTAATAAAACGGCAATTGTCTTTAGATATATTTGTTTCATAATGATAAACTCTTTAAATTTTTAGTTAGGGGCTAATTTCTAGTAAATATAACCAACTTTTCTTTTTTCACAAAGATAATTGATCTATTTTTTGGCCCCTTTAGTCTATATCCATTTGTTCTTACATACGAAAGATTCATGCCGTTTTTGTTCCTCCCCCTTTTGGCGTTAAAAATTACAGGTGGTAACATTTACTTTATAGGTGGTTAATTTCCATTGGTTTATTATTGATACATTTACGACTTGATTCTAAAAAAAGTTTACATTTTACTATATGATCACAGCCCGTTTAAAAAAAGTTCTATTTGTAACTTTTGTTCTCTTTAGTTCCGCATTTTGCTTTTCACAAAATAGTGGCGTTGTTAAGGGTTTTGTTTACGATAAAGCCAATGGCGAACCGGTTCCTTTCAGCAACGTTTATTTTAAAGGAACAACCATAGGGGCCAACACCGATCTTAACGGTTATTTTAATATCTCTAAAATTCCTCCCGGAGAATATATTCTCCTTGTAACTAATCTCGATTTTGATACCATTAAGGAAAAAATAACCATTAAGGCCAACGACCTTCTCACAAAAAAATTCTTTGCTACAAAAGGGGGCGTTAAACTCGATGAAGTTGAAGTTACCACAAACAGTACCGAAAAGGTGGAAAACACCACTGTTGCCGTTCAGAAAATAGACCCAATCCTTATCAGTAAACTTCCAAGTGTAGGCGAACCCGATATAGCGCAATACCTTCAGGTTCTCCCGGGAGTAGTATTTACAGGTGACCAGGGCGGGCAGCTCTACATACGAGGAGGTTTACCGGTTCAGAACAAAGTATTGCTCGATGGCCTTATCGTTTTTAATCCCTTCCACTCCATTGGTTTATTTTCGGTGTTCGATAATGACATCATGAAAAATGCCGACGTATACAGTGCGGGTTTCGGTGCCGAATACGGGGGAAGAACTTCGTCAATTATGGATATTACTACCCGTGATGGAAACAAAAAAAGAATTGCCGGGAAAATCGGGATTTCAACATTCGGAGCAAAAGCAACCTTAGAGGGTCCGCTTATCAAATTAAAAGATGACGGAAATACGAGCGCGTCTTTCCTTCTTTCGGCAAAACATTCTTATCTGCCGCAGACGTCGAAAATAATTTACAGCTACGCCAACGAAAACGGATTGCCTTTTTACTATACCGATCTTTATGCTAAAGCTTCTATCAACTCAACCGGAGGAAGCAAATTCAGCGTGTTCGGCTTTAATTTCAATGATAAGGTGGATTACAGCGATATTGCTTCTTTCGGCTGGAAAAATACCGGAGCCGGAAGTAATTTTGTACTCGTTCCTCAAAACTCAAACATCCTTGTTGAAGGCGTGTTCGCTTATTCGGGATACGAAATTGATTTTAAAAACCCGTCGAACGAAGCTGATTCTAAACGAAGCACCATCAAAGGTGTAAATACCGGTTTTAATTTTGTGAAGTTCATTGGGAAACAAGAGGCGCGTTTCGGATTTGAGGGTGTAACAACCAATACAACATTCGAACTTCAGAACCCATTCTTCGCAGTAATTAAACTCGATCGCGCCACTATTGATGTTGGGGCGTACACGAAATTTAAATTCATCGACAACAAAAAACGCATTGTGTTTGAACCTAGTCTTCGCATACAGTATTACGCAACACTTGGCGTGCCTTCTCTTGAACCGCGCGGCGCTCTTAAAATAAACATCACGCCTAAAATACGCTTTAAAGGAGCAGGAGGTTTATACAGCCAGACCCTGATCAGCGCAAGCAGCGACAGGGATGTTGTTAATCTTTTCTATGGGTTTATTAATGCTCCTGCAAAAGAAGATATTTCAAAATCATACCGCGATTATAAAGACGAACTCCAAACCATGTCAAATTCAGTTCAAAAAGCGACTCATGCTGTAACAGGATTTGAATTCGACATTTTCAAACATTTCGAACTAAACGTTGAGGTTTACCAGAAATTCTTTAAACAGGTGATCAATATCAACCGTGAAAAGGTTTTCAACGACGATACACAAAACTCTAATCGCCCTGATGAACAGAAAAAGAATTTTGTAATTGAACAAGGGCGCGCGCAAGGATTTGATGTGGTATTAAAGTATGACCGTAAACGTTTTTACTTTTGGGCGGTTTACTCACTTACAAAAAACGACAGATGGGTTGGAAGCAGCCAGACCGCGACTGTACTTAATTATCCTCCAAACTACGATCGTCGCCACAACGTGAATCTTGTTACTTCTTATACTTTTGGTAAAAAGAAAAACTGGGAAATAAACGGACGCTGGAACTTTGGTACCGGTTTCCCTTTCACGCAAACACAAGGATTCATCAATTCGTTTAATCCTGGAGGAAACATTAACTACAACTTCCCTACCGCTAACGGAGCTTTAGGTTACATTCCTTCTACTTTAAATGGTGGCAGATTACCTGACTATCATCGCTTTGATATTGGCGTGAAATACAAATACAACTGGAGCGAAAAAACATTGTTTGAGATCAATGCCGGTGCAACTAACATTTATAACAGGCAAAATATTTTCTATGTCGACCGTTTTACTTTCAAACGCATCGACCAACTTCCGTTTATGCCAAGCGTAAATATGAGTTTTACATTCTAGCTCTGATACAAATTTCACAGATCGGGCAAATCCGGATGTGTAATTTTCATGTACGACTCCTCTGGAGTCGTATTTTTTTTCGCTTTTATGTTTAACAGGTGTGACTCCTCCGGAGTCAAACATTTATAATAAGGCATAAATAATTATGGACACGACCCCAGCGGGGTCGGACATGTATCAATAACATAAAATGCTTAAATTCGTGATATCATGGCGTTTAAGATTTACACAAAAACAGGCGATAAAGGGTTGACTTC
>JAJONO010000131.1 GCA_021323535.1 Bacteroidota bacterium | reverse complement strand
GCCAACTTCCCCATCCTCACCTAACCCCAACAGATCCATTCGATCAATATCCCTCAGGTATTCTATCTCGCTTATCTTTTGCCAAGGTGTGGTGGTGACCTGCTCAATAATTACAGTAAGATGTTCCAGTAAACGCTTCATTCGCGACTCTTCGAAATAATTTTTATTATACGTGAGAAATGTGCTGAAACCATCATTGTTTTTAATCAGGAGATTAAGGTCATATTTTCCCAATCCGTAATTAAGTTCATACTGATGTGATCCTGTTTTTTCCACATCCACTTCATAATGCATGATAATATCAAAGAGAGCAGTACGGCTCATATCCTTAGCGGGATTAACTTCGGTTACAATTCTTTCGAACGGTACTATTGCATGAGCCATCGAAGCCAGGTATTCATTATGAACCTGTGAAAGAACTTCTGAAAAAACAAGGTCACCGTGTATTTCATTTCTTAATGGAACAAGATTAGCCAATGGTCCTATAACAGCGTCAAGATTTTTTTCTGTCCTGTTTCCTGAGATAGTACCAATTACCAGATCGCTGCTTCCTGAATATTTATGCAGTAATATATTATATGCCGCTAAGAAAAAAACAACAGGTGTTACCTTATTCTCTGAACAAAAGGCATTGATTTTCCCGGACAATTCACTATTAATATGTTTATTCAACATGCCTGCCGAATAAACGTGAACATGTTCCCTCAGATGATCGGTATCAATTTGTATAACAGGAGCACCCGTTAATTTATTCCTCCAGTACAATAGCGACGAGCCGATTTCCGCATCGGAAAGATTGTTTTGCCATATTGAAAAAGAAGCGTATTGATTTTCCGCAACAACATCAAGGCTCTTTACTTTCTGATAAGCCAGCGAAAGAATTTCCTTATTAACAAGCGCAAGCGATGCCCGGTCGGCTATGATATGATGCGCAGTTATAACGAATATTTTTTTTCCGGATATGCACTGAACGAGATCAAACCGGATCAGGTGATCGTTTTCAAGATCAAAACTTTTATTAATTATATTAAAACACAATTCTGAAAAATGAGTCTCTGCATTTTCGTTTGAAACTCGTACGCTAATGTTTTCAATATCCGCCAACGGCACCTGTACAGGTAATTCATCCTTGTTGAAGATTCTTGTTCTTAAAACCAGATGACGCTCGACTATTTTTTTTACGGCATTATCAAGATCAGACAAACGAAGGGTTTCCTCTATTTCTGTAATTACCGGTATATTATGATAAACAGGGCCTTCGCTGTATAAGTAATTTTTTTCGAACCTGTGTATGAACCATAATCTTTTCTGGTGCTCGGAGCATTCGCCCGTGTCTACAGCGGTTTTATCAAAATAAACAGGAACGGGTTCTTGTTTTTCTATACGAACATTGAGTTGTTTGATTGATTTTTCCGGCACACTGATTACTTGTTCAATCAGCCCAAGCAGATCGTCTTTGATTTTTTCTATTAACCAATCCTGATAAACGTTCTGATTATAATTAAACCTGAATGAAATATTTTCACCAGGCATAGTCACAAACATAAAATCATAATTTACCTGTTCAAAAACATCGGATGAAACAACTGATAAATCGTCCGGCTCGTTTTGAACAGAAGCCTCAGACTGGTACACAGGGTAATTAAAGAAAATTAAAATATGATTGAAGAGGCGGCGTGAAAGAACAGACTGGGATTGAATTTCGGCAAGCTGCACATAGTGATGATTGATCCCGCTGATATACTGATCCTGGACATTCCGAAGCAATTCCTTTACAGGCATTTTTTCTTCTGCCTGAACACGCACAGGAACAGTATTTATAAATAACCCGATCATTTCCTCGATACCGTTTATCTGGGCAGGTCTTCCGGATACCACAGATCCAAAAACAGCATCGTTTGTATGATTGTATTTTCCTAACAAAATTCCCCAAATAGTCTGAATAAAAACATTTTCTGTTATTCCTGATTCTTTACAGAGAGCCCTGAGCAAATCACTGGCAGATTTACTCAATGAAAATACTGTTTCTCCATGTTCAAAAGAATCATTTTTCTTTTCACGTAAAACCGGAAGAGAGCTTGGTTTATAATAACCCGACAAATATTCTTTCCAATAGAGGAGGCTCTTGTTCTTATCAACTGTTCCTAACCATTTTATATAATCAGAATAAGGAGTTATTGAAGGAAGCTGTATATCTTCACCTTTCAGCAAGCTGTCGTAAATGAGAAAAAATTCCCTGATCAGAAGTCCCATGCACCAGCCATCCATCAGAATATGATAATGACTCCAGATCAATTCATGTGTTCCGTCAGTATCCTGTACAACTGTTAATCTCATTTGAGAACTTTCGTGCAGGTTAAAACCCTTGAGCTTATCGGCATTTTTATATTCCGCAATTGAAAATCCGGAAATTTCTGCAGCCTTAATATATTTAAAATGGGGCTGTACTTCTTTTTGAACAACCTGCAAGGCTTCTTTACCAAGCGTCTGCGAAAAGAAAGTTCTTAATATCGCATGTCTTGATATTAGAGTATTATAACTTTCTTCAAGAATATTTATATTAAGCGCGCCTTTTAACCTGTAGCTCATCTGCTCAAAAAACGCGAGAGAACCGGGAGAAGACAACCAGTGAAAATAAATTCCCTGCTGAAGCGGGGACAATGTATAAACATCTTCGACAGTATACTTATTTGTGAGCTCATCGAGCTGGTCAACACTTAATTCTTTATAAGTGAGATCAACCGGTGTAAGGCGCCGGGTGTTTAAACTCGAAAGAAAAGCAATTAAGCTGCCAAGACGCTGCTTATAAGACGCGCTTAGTTTTTCAATAGTTTGCCTGTTATACTGTTTATTGCTGAAACCAATAGAAACACTTAAACAATTGCCGGTTACCATAGCGGATACATCGAGCTTCGTATCTCTTTTACCGGATGCTGATATTTCCTTCCCGCGATAATCGTCTGAGAATCCGAACAACTGTTCTCCTTCTTTTGAATCAACTCCTGAACCAAAATCTCCAAGGTAATTAAACGTTATCTCGTGACTTTCGGGAAGCTGTTTTCCTAAAATGTATTTAAGTATGCCGTACCCGATACCTTTGTTAGGTATACGATGAAGATTTTCTTTAACCTCCGTTATGTGGCGAAGGAGATTATTACTGAAATGCATATCAATAATAACTGGGTAGAATGTTGTAAACCATCCAACGGTGCGGCTTACATCTAAATTTCCTCCAATATTTTCACGACCATGTCCTTCGAGTTTAATAGCTACTTTATCTTTTTCAAAAGTATCTTTAACTGCATATGTTAATGCTGCTATAAGAATATCGTTGATTTCTGTGTGAAGCGATTTATAACATTGCCTCATTAACAAGGATGATTCCTGCTCATTCATTGAAAAGAAAACAACTTCTGTATCGGATACATAATTACTTCCTCCTGGAAAATCCTCAGGCAATAACTGATCAGGCGAAATATGTTTTGAGTTCCAGTATTCATATTCCCGCATTAATTCACCGCTTCTTGAATATAGCAATTGCTGGTTCTGCCACTCCTTAAACGAATGGGTTTTTGTTGGCATTACAGCTGTTTTTCCGGAAGCAAACTGGCTGTACAGAGTTGCCAGATCTTCGAACAGAATGCGCCATGAAACGCCATCTACTACCAGGTGATGAATAACCAGCAACAAGCGATCTTCTTTTTTTTGCTGGCGGAATACCACCGCTTTTAACAAGGGACCTGTTTTCAGATTTATATTTCCTTGTACACGATCGCAATAGAGTTTTATACTTTCTTCATTTTGGTCTTCGATTATTTCAAGGCTATAAGACTGAGTTGTTCCCAGATTTTTCTGAACCCATTCATTGTGTTCCTGGTAAAATACCATCCGAAGCGCATCGTGATGTTGTACAATTTTGTCTAAAGTTAACTTAAGCGCTTCTTCGGAAATACGATTATGACTCGTTAATAAAACAGATTGATTAAAATGATGATGATTTGAATTGTTGCTGAAAAAATAACTTTGTATCGGACTGAGCGGAATAATCCCTTCTACTGTTTCCTGGCTGACAACAGAGTTGAGAACCTTTATTTTTCCGGATAGATTTTTCAAAACCGGGTACTGAAGTACATCCTGTGTATTTATTTCATACCCTTTTTGCTTAAGCCGGGAAACAATCTGAATAGCCTTAATGGAGTCTCCTCCCAATATAAAAAAGTCGTCCTGCAATCCCACCGGAGATTTTTTGAGCACTTCCTCGAAAATCTCAACCAGTTTTATTTCGATTTCGTTAGCAGGCGGGATGTATTGAGTTCCGGTGGACATGCCATGGTCCTCAGGGTCGGGTAATTGTTTTTTATCT
>JAJONO010000019.1 GCA_021323535.1 Bacteroidota bacterium | reverse complement strand
GATTGGTACCTTTCCCTTGGGGATAAAAAAGACACCATCGAAATGATGCTCGATAATGGCGATCTCGACATAACAGGCTGGGATATTAAAAAATGTCTCAAGCTCATGTGGAAGTCGAACGGCGCTTTACTTGAACGGGTTCAGTCGCCCATTGTTTATCATGAAGAAAAAAACATTGCTTCTGTTCTGAAGAACTATTCTGAAAAATGTTTTGCTCCTATTGCGGGAATGCACCATTATCTCGGAATGGCCAAGAACAGTTTTGCCGATGTGGAAGGAAAAGACGAAGTGAAGCTCAAGAAATTATTCTACGCTTTGCGTGCCACCCTGGCCTGTAAATGGATCATGGATAAAGAAACTGTTCCGCCGATTGTATTTATGACGATGGTGAATGAACTTAACTTTGATGAAAGTCTGAAGACAAGAATAAAAGAACTGATTGAATTAAAATCGGGCAAAAATGAAAGTTATATTCACCCGGCAGAGAAAGAATTAAATTCATTTATCTCTGAACAATTAAAATTATCGGTAGAGAGATTTAACTCTCTTCCGGGAAGAAAAGAAAGAAATGTGGATCTTGATTCGCTTTTCAAAACTATACTAAAAGATTATTAATGACAATTGATGACATAAAAAACAAACAGCTTCTTTTGCTTGATTGTATCAGCGGAAGTCATGCTTATGGTTTGAACACACCTAAATCAGATACGGATATGAAGGGCGTGTTCATTCTTCCTAAACATGATTTTTATGGATTGCAGTATACAGAACAACTGAACAACGAAACCAACGACATCGTTTACTACGAACTCAAACGTTTTATTGATCTACTCACAGTGAATAATCCGAACATTCTCGAATTATTGAACACACCTGCTGATTGTATTTTGTACAAACATCCAATCATGGATCTTGTAAAACCGGAATTGTTTTTATCGAAGTTGTGTAATCAGACATTCGCAGGTTATGCGCAATCTCAGATCAAAAAAGCGAAAGGACTGAACAAGAAAATTGTAAATCCTATTGACGAAGAACGAAAAACAGTTCTTGATTTTTGTTATGTCATCAAAGGACAAGGTTCCGTTTCATTGAAGTCGTGGTTGAAGAACAATAATTTCCGCCAGGAAGATTGTGGCCTTGTAAATGTTCCTCACATGCGGGAAGCATTTTCTGTTTTTCATAACAGTCAGTTAACGGAAGGTTATTTACGTGGGGTAAGTTCTGGTCCCGATGCGCACGATGTTTCCCTGAGTTCAATTCCAAAAGGATTAGAACCTTTGGCGATCATGTCGTTCAACAAAGATGGCTATTCAAAATATTGCAAGGATTACAAACAATACTGGGATTGGGTAGATAAACGCAACGACGCGCGTTATGAAAATACCATCGAACATGGAAAGAATTACGACGCGAAGAACATGATGCATACGTTTCGTTTGCTGAACATGGCCGAAGAAATTGCGAAAGAAGGTAAAATTAATGTACGTCGTAACGACCGTGAGTTTTTACTGAACATCCGTTCGGGAACTTTTAATTACGATGACCTTGTAAAACTCGCCAATGAAAAAGTAGAGAAAATAAACGAGCTTTATGAAAAAAGTGATTTGCCTGAAAGCCCTGATGTAAATAAGGCGAATGATTTGTTGGTGGAGATGAGGGAGAAAATATATGAAATAAAATAAGCCGGGTCGCTCTTCGACTGCGCTCAGAGTGACACCAGCTTATTTTATATTATCAGATGGTAGATAAAAGTTATTCCTTCACAAACCGAACCGCCTTCGTATTGCTGTTAGCGTCCGTTAACATGATAAGATAAATTCCTTTGTGAAGTCCTTCCAAAGAAACAGTTTTTCCATTCATGTCTAAGTTATCTGAAACAACTACTTTTCCTAATACATCTGTAACAGTGAACTTTTTATAAACATCGTTCTTCAGAGCGATATTCAGGAAATCAGTTGCAGGATTTGGGAAGATGATGACGTCGTTGTTATCAAGAAGCTTGTTTTCAATTCCCGTCACAGTTGTTACGCAGGTTAATCCTGAAGTTGGCATTCCCGCGTTTCCAAGATTTGGTCCCATATCACTTGCCGAAATAACACCATAGTATTGCGAAGCAAAAATGTATGGATACGCAGGAGAACCTGTATTATCAGTAGTCATGAAGTAAGCGTAAGTTCCAGATGGATACTCAGGCGTTACACAATAACGTCCGTTCAAATCATCAAGATCTCCTGATCCAACCAGGTATTCATAATCTTCAACGTACATACCAAGAGGAAAAGTGGCGCTCACAACTGGTCCTGCAGGACTTGATGTTGCTCCGCCAGGAAGAGCTGTTCTTGTTGTAATGGAACGTAACTGGTAGCTGCTCTCAATACGTTTAATAACACTCGCGCTATTGGTTGGTGTTGTATAACCAAAAGGACCATATACCGGATATCCATCCAACGCAAAACCAATAATTGGTGAGTGTGCTGTTGAAGGATCTGAATACAGTGTAGATGGATTAGCGTGATAGTGATATCTACCCGCCTGATCTGAATGTCCGTTTCCGGAAGTATCCATGGTAGTTTTTTCATTGTACCATGCATCGCAATGCCATTGATTATCTCCTGAACCTGTGTTGGTGTTGGTAGAAGATTTATAAGAATCGGCGCTTCTGTTACCGAATAAAATAACCCCATTAATGGAGAGGCCCACAACACCGCCGGTAGGTACATTCGTTTTGGTTCCGGTTTGCTGGGTTGGAGTTTTAGGAAGTTTAAATGTGTAATTCTGAGACGCAGGAAGATTTGGATTGAGCGATGGCCCCATAGTGTAATTAAAGGCGAGTGACCTTGTTCTTACATACACGTGCGTAGATGTGTAACACAATTTGGTAATACCCGACGAATCGGTCATAGTAACGAGATTAGGTCCTGGAGTGGTCCAGTACTTACCTTTCGCTCCTGTTGTGTTTAGATGCCACGAACTAATGTTGGGCTGGGCATTTGAGAATGCTGCCGCAAGACCGAATGCGGCAAAGAGTAGTTTTACTTTCATAGGTTTTTATTTATAGGGTTTAACTAAGCTAAAACGTTCTTAGAAACCAAAACCCTACCTTGACATGAAAGTTTTAACAAATTGCAGCTTAATCGAAGTTTTATATTTTAAGAACGAATATAAATCACTTGAATTCAGCCAATTAACAAAAAACAAAGGAACCAGAAACAATTAACCCTTAATCTCTTTCGGAGACTCTTTTACTGTCTTCACATCTTCCTGTTTGCCACTGTTATTCTCCTCAAGCCATTCTCTTACGGTCATATATTCTTTATCCCCTTTGTTTTTTACTTCGGCAATCGCTTTATCAACGCAAACTCTGAAATCGCAAACATGAACAGGAGAACAACCTTTGTAAAGATTGATCTTGCCATAAGCAAACTTACTGGTCTTTACCGAATCGGAAGAACCTGCAATATTAGAACGGTAACCGCTCGGACAACGGCTGAAAGATTTGATCTTTACTCCGTTTGCAGTTCCTTGTTCGCGGATTGGAGTTGTGATATTATCTTCTACAAAAGCACGTACCGCGGCGTACTCCGATTCATATTTTATAACTGTAACTGGTTTTGTAGTGACGTGCATTTTTTTTGAACCTGTAAACGAGCTAAGAGAAATGGCGACTGTGAATACCAACAGCACCAGTGTAACTTTTACGATGTTTGTTTTCATTTTGGTTGATTTTAAAATTTATAATTGAAGACTTTTAAGTTTTGATCTGATCAGAATTTCCGCAGCGACTAAGTTTACGAGCCAACTCATCCAGGCCGTGCTTATTTCAATGGTATGAGATTCCATTTCAGTTGTGAATGAAAATAGTGGCACGAGAATTCTCAACGTAACAGCCGCGAATGTGAGCGCGTAGCTTCTCACCATCCAGTTAATATGCTCATCGATCTTTTTCTGGCGGATAGTTTTCACTGCCATGAAGGTTGTATAAAACCAGAGAATGCTCATGAGGAAAAACCCGAGCGAAGCATAAAAGCCTCCATTGGCATAAAAGGCCATATATAATCCCGTGGGTGCGGCGAGAAATAAAATAGCGATCACATAAGTTTTACCAATAAGACGATGTGCTTCAAGATATTTTCTTCTGAGAAATTTAATGAATTGTAACGGCCCTAATGCAATAGCTAACATTCCACCGAAGATGTGAATGTAGAAAGCGCTTCTCCATACAGGATTAAAAACAACGTCCTGTTTGGTTAACAGAAAATTAACGTCGGGTTTAAAGTTCCAGTAAATAATAGTGATGCCGAACAGGAGGAATGAAAACCCTGTCATAACTACAAATGGTATTTTAGATACAATTCGCAGGAGCATAAAAAGACATTTAGATTATAATATAAACTTAGTTTAAAAGATACAGGATGTAAATGGGCTTTAACAATTATTGTTATTCTTTAACGGCGACTTGTTAAAATGAGCCACTTATGCTCCGGGCTAATCCACTTATAAAAGACAAAGGCTCCTATACAACAAGGCCCTTGCCATAAACGTTTTGGCAGAAGAAATGAATCGCCTTCGCATAACAGTCATGTACATTTTTTCCTGCATCATTGTGATGATTGTTTGTCGTGGGTTACCTTTTTCAAAAATGAATATCAATATAAAAACAACTAATCCTCAATTTTATGAAAACAACCCAAAACCGGGTCCTGCTGGGCCTTGTGATACTATTGGCTGCAAGTTGCGGACCAAGCCAGGAAAAAATTAAAGGCCATGAAGAGCTTCAGGATGCGATAAGTATATCTCATTGTATGGCGGCGCCGTTAGAATCAACCGAAGAATATGCAACAGTTAAAGAAATAGGTTTTCAGTCTGCCGTTAACAACCCATACTCTACTTTTTCTATTGATGTGGATGCAGCTTCTTACAGTAATATGCGCCGCATGATCATGGAAGGCGTGCTGCCTACAACAGATGCTGTTCGTGTAGAAGAGTGGATCAACTATTTTAATTATAATTATCCTGTTCCTGAAAAAGGAAAACCATTTAGTGTAACAACAGAATATTCCGATTGTCCCTGGAATAAAAATCATCGCTTATTGCAAATTGGCCTTAAGGCCGAAGAGATAGACGTGAACAAAGCTGCACCTAACAACCTTGTTTTTCTTATTGATGTAAGCGGATCAATGAATGATGCGGATAAACTTCCTTTATTAAAAAGAGCATTTCGGTTACTGGTTCCTGAATTAAGAGATGACGATAAAGTGTCTATCGTTGCTTATGCAGGAGCGGTGGGACTTGTACTTGATGAAGCCCACGGCGATGATAAAACCGAGATCCTTGACGCACTGGAAAAACTGGAAGCAGGAGGATCAACAGCTGGTGGAGAAGGAATTAACCTCGCTTATAAAATCGCTGAAGAACATTTTATTAAAAAAGGAAATAACAGAGTGATACTTGCTACCGATGGCGATTTTAATGTTGGTGTTTCGAGTGAAAGTGAATTGGAAAAACTAATCGAAGAGAAACGTAACAATGGAGTTTATCTTTCTGTACTTGGATTTGGTGAAGGAAATATCAAAGACAATAAAATGGAATTACTAGCCGATAAAGGAAACGGAAACTACAATTACATTGATAATTTTCTTGAGGCCAGGAAGGTCCTAGTAAAACAATTCGGAGGAACCATTAATACCATTGCTAAAGATGTAAAACTACAGGTGGAATTTAATCCCGCTTATGTAAAAGAATACAGATTGGTCGGCTATGAAAACCGTCGTTTAAACGATGATGATTTTAATAACGATAAAAAAGACGCGGGAGAATTAGGTTCGGGGCATTGTGTTACAGCTTTGTATGAGATTGTTACGACAGGAAGCGAAGAGTCGAATGTAAAAACGGATCCTTTAAAATATCAGAAGACAATGAATGTAGCGGCGAGCAATAATGAATTAGCGAATATAAAATTCCGTTACAAAGATCCGGGAAAGAATGATACTACTTCTAAACTGATACAACACCCGGTTTATACTTCTATAAAATCTGCGGATAAACTATCGGATAATTTTAAACTGGCCTGCGCTGTTTCCGAATTTGGATTACTGATGCGAGACAGTGAATTTAAAAGCAAGGCTTCGTTCGATAATGCAATCGCGATGGCCACTGAAGCGAAACGCAATGACGAGGAAGGCTATATTGAAGAATTAATAAGATTAATGAAAGCGGCGAAAGATTTGAAAGCTATTCCTTAACGAAGGGTGGCGCCAGGTCGAGCTAGTCGAAGGAGAGGAGGATGTAAATCGTAGCGCTTCGACTGTACTCAGCGTGACAGTTTAAAGCAATAAATCTGGAGTGCGAATTATTATTTATACTCTTCCACAAACTTCTCCTGCGCATCGGATTCAATTGCTCTTACAGATCGTGATTCGCGGACTTTTAAAATCGCATCTTTACCGGAGACCTTGTAATAATCTTTGAGATAACAGGCTGCAAGAAGTCCGGTTCTTCCCAATCCTCCCACACAATGAATGAGAACTTTGTCGTTGTGTGTTACTGCGGAATGAATATCGGACGTTAAACTTTTCATTTCTTCAAAGGTTGGGGTTCCCTGGTCGACAATACTCACATGTTTTACATGCAAGCCAGCTTTTTTATATTTATCAAAAAGGTCGGTAACACCGTAACTCACAAATTCATCGGGAGAAATAAGACAAACAACCACTTTAATATTTTCTTTTTTGATGGCTTCAATGTCCTCATCCAGGTCGCGTTTTCTGTCTTTTCGTCCCGGTAAAATGGTCATTCCGATTTTAGGCACATCTTTTAAATAATCAATTCTTAATGCCGATGAAGTCACAATAAATTGTTTGATCTTCTCCGCTAATTTTCCGGAAGAGTAGAGGGCCAGTTTTCTCTGCCAGGTATTACATTCGTCAAACGATATGGTGTGAACAGAATAACGAAGCAAGGCAACGTGCAACTGGTGCGCGGCTCTATCGGTATGAATCAGATCCTTGTAATATCCTCTTAAGTGTTTAACCGTTTTGTAAGCCTTGTTCATCTGCGGGAATTTAAACTCCACTGACGGGAGTTCGTTCCACAGGTCATCTACACCAAGAATAGTGTCTACAAAACGACAAGCTTCTGTAAATTCTTCTTTCGAATCAATTTTCATGAAGATGTAAGTCAGATCATTTTCAAATTTGATAAGATCTTTTAAAACATGTCCACGATGAGTATGAAAGAAATCAATGAGCCACACGTTATCCTGCGCGTCGATAATAATATTTGCGCCATTAAGATCGCCGTGTACGTAAGACATGTAATGCGAATGCACCACTTTTGATTCGAGATTTTTTAAATCTTCCGAATAGAATTTATATAAGTTATAACAGGTTTGTCCTTCAACAGAAATAGTATCAGCTGTAACATCAATTTTTCCAGCAAGCGTTTCTGTTTTTTTAAGTACGGAATTAGCGTATTTACCAGAGAAATCATAATACTTTAGGAGATCGAGTTTTTCGGAGGTGGCCGCTTTGTAAAAACGACCGAGTTGTTTTTTGAAGACAATGTCGAGGAAATAAAATACTTTATTGAGATCGTCGGTCTTGCCATAAAAATTCTGAAGTGTAGTTACCTTTTCATCGAACATGGAAGCGTAACGGTATTTGATGCCCGCGCGATTTTCGGTTTCGGTATAATCTACAATGTTTGGCGCGTTGTTTCCTAAAATGTCACGGATCCTCTCGAACGAGTCTCTTTCTCCGGAAATAGGATTTCGTGCTCCGATCTTTATCACAGTGGCCACTTCTTCATGTCCGTGTACATCTGTTGTTTTCGCTTTCAATACAACGTTCCCTGAAAAGCCTCCATCGAGCACTTTAAATTCTGCAGATCTTGAATTGCGGAAAAGATAATTGATAATGCCGCGGTCTTCATCCGCTAAATTATAGTCGCTATCGAATGTAATTTTTAATCCTGTTTCTTTTTGCACGCGTACTTTTCCAATCGCCTCGGTATCTCCGCTTAAAAAGGTGGCGAATTCAGTTACCGAAGAAAACAGATCCACTCCCAGTATTTTTTTAAGCTGTTCAAGCGAAACAAAGTGCATGTGCGTAGAAGAACTCGCTGTTAACGCATTGCAAACCGCGATGTCAAAACCCGGATAACGCGATGCGAGGTCATAAGCGAGGTAAGAAACTTTTGCCTCTGTCCATACGCCAATAATTCCCACCTTCACTTCCTTGCCTTTATATTTATTTAAAATACTTTCAAGAGGTGTGTCCACAAAATCATTGAGTCCCGAAGCGTTAATGATGGTATCTCTGCTTTTATCACGTACATTTTCAAAAACGAATTCTGCTCCCGGAGTGTTTTGCAGGCAATGCGCGCCAAATTGTTTAAGATGCGCGGCCTGAAGGGGATCTTCCATATTATGCCAATCGCGGATGTTGATTATCTCGAGATCGTTGATACTTTGTTTATAGGCCCATTCCATCAAATTCATCAACATGCCTTCTCTCGGAAATTCACCCATTAAACGTTTGGATTCCTGGTAACCGATGTGAAGGGAGTTTGGTAAAGGATCATGAAGTTCGATGGGTTTCACGAAATCGTTCTGCAGACATTGGGTGATAAGTATGGCCTTTGACATGTTTACTTTTTATGATCACTAATTTAGTATTTCTGTTTTAAAATACGAAGTACTGCGCTATATCTTCCAGTTCTGCCGCCGCGGTTTTCGCGTTGGACTTATATTCTTTTAATGTTACCCCGCCTTCCGATGTGAGAATGAGATTGGCCTTTGAGAACAGGTTATGATTGAGGAACTCTTTTAATTCCACTGCTTTATCATCTACCAGGATTTTACCATCGGTTTGATCGAGACAGGATACCACGAAATTTCTTGCAGGATTTAATTGTTTGTGTTGTAGCTCGTCGCAATCCAAAGCATAAGACAACAGACGATAAGAGTGATACCCCTTACGGAATTTCCCCTGCCAGTCGTGCTGCACGTTGGTTTCCATTTCGGCGTTTTTTAAAGTGATTTCAGTTTCGCCTGGCATGTACCCGTTTCCATGACGTGTAAGATAAGAACGCATGATGTAATAGATTTCAGGATCAGCAAGATTACATTGACTCATAATTTCCAAAGCGTTTTTGCAGGTAGTATTACTTCTGGTAACATGCGGGAAGAATCCAAAATCCTGGTCCAGCATTATTCCCTGTGCCCCTTCAAACACAAAATTATTATAGGCGTGGACGATCTTATTAATCGGAGCAATTTGTATGTAATCTGATTCCTGAATTTCCCTGACGGCTTCCATGTACGAATCAAAAAAATCTTTTGTTGGACCAACTGTCAACCCACGTTGTTTATAATAGTATTCTATCTGCTGTAATTTGAATTCAAAAATGTCGGGATGTTTTAAATCCTGTGCGTATAATTTGTAAGGTGTTTCAGTGTGACGCTGCACCGTTGTACCAAAACCCACACCAACGCTTCCGTGATTATTATTCATTTCAGCCTGTCGGTTGAAAGCAACATCGAAGGGCGTAGTAATGGGTGACAATGGATGAATGAAGAAAACCGGATTTAAGAAACCTTTTTCCACCAATACTTGTCGCTCTTTGCAAAATCCTATTGGATAAAAAGTACAGAATTCACTCCAGTATGTGTGGGCTCCGTTCATGGTTCCTGAACCAAAATTTGAGAATATATGTCGTACATTATTTTTTACAACGGTGTGACCAGCCTGGTGACCACCATTAAATCTAATGACTAACGATTTATGGTCTGGGGCAAGGTAAGAGGTGGTTAGTCCCTTGCCTTCGTCTCCAAAAAACAATCCCAGAACGATGGAGGTTTTTATTATCTTTTTCATATTAAAAAAATTTAAATAGACCTTTCTTTTTGTTTGTTGACACATCGGTAGTTATTTTAGCCAATGCTGTGCTTACGTTGTTTGCCACATTGTTATCGAATGTTGATGTAACGGTTTTGATATCTGCGCCTCGAACAACTGCAACGGTTGTGGCTATGATCTCAGCAATGTTATTATAATCATCTACCTGGATAACATTCTCACCCAGTAATTTTTTCCATTGTTCATTTACACCCCGGTCGTTGCCAGCGCTTCCCTGTTTTACGTTGAGATGAAACACATGATAAAGTCTTTGGGCTTCTGAAAGCAATTGTTTTGCCGATACATTTTCAGAGGAATAATCTAAATGCTGTGCTATGGAGATTCCTTCGAGCGTTTCATGTACACCTTCATCACCTATTGTAAACAAAAAACCTTTTTGTCCGCGTTTTTCAAAGCAGTCGATAGATGTGTGCCGGCCCCCGATCAGCCAGGCCAGATGATAACTTTCTTTGTTTTGTCCGCCGCCTCCGGCTTCGAGGTAAATTTTTGTGAGCCATTGATCGAGTTCGGTGGTTCCCGCTTCAAATTGTCCTACCTGGATAGGGCATTGATCCGCGTAATGGTCTCCAATGGCTCCGAATAAAACATGAGCATCCGGTACACCGTGGTCAATGAGTGTGTGCATCAATGCGCTAAGTTTTTCTTTGATAAGTATTTCAGGAATGCTTCCCATGCTTCCTGTCACATCAAGCATCACCATAATGGCAACACTTTCGGGATGCACGTCTGAATCGCGGCTTTCACGAAATTTTAATCCTTTCGGATCCATTAGTTGATCAATGAATTTACTGGTGAATACCTGGTTTCTTGTTTTTGAAGAATAATTAAACTTCAGATTGTTGTAGGAGTCATCGCTCCATCTTGTTCCGCCCATGATTTCTAATTTTTTAAATGGTTAATAAATGAAATTGTTTTTTAAAGTTTTTTGAAAGTATTTCTTTGTATTGAAACAAAGCTTCGTGCGCATTGTCGTGATGTGACACGAGGAAGTTCACAAATTCTGGCTTGTGCGTTTTCCTCAGTGCCACGGCGTTTCCGGAAGGAGCGCCTAAAAGATACGCGGCAATTTTTTTAGCCATTTCAATATCTATTTCGTGAAACGCTTTGTTCGTATCGAACAGATAAGCAGGATACCAGTTCTGGTATTTTGCAGAGATGGTACTTACTTTGCTACGTACCCTGGTGCAATGATAGAAGCTACATATCTGGATGCCGTGTGTTTCGGGAATGATGAAGACAGATTCGGGACTAAGTCCGCAATGAACCCATCCGGTTTCTTCCAGGTAAGCGCAGTATTCCAGCAAGCGGCTAAGAACCCAATTAACATGTTCCTGTGAAAGAGTTAAGCCGGAGAGAGGGATGGAGCGCTTTTCAAAATGAAATCGTTGTCCTGAAAGTTCTTTAGGAATATATTTATTGAAGTGTTCCGCTTGATTGCCATTCATTGATTTGAGTTTGTGAAAGTGTTCAAACGACCATTGCAGATTAGGTTCTGAAGATTGAAATTCAGCCCAGTAACCATTTGTCGTTAAAATCCCACAGTCATCTTCGTAATGTTTTCCGTTCTCAAGAAAATCTTTCCAGCAGGCCATTCGTGCTGTGGCTTCTTTTGCGCCATTCAAAGAACAAACATCGGGATGAATAAGTTTGAGAATGCTTCTGAATTCATCTCTGAAATTGGAAACGGAAATAATGTCTTCCGGTTTCTTAGCGGTGTTGATCTTCTCAATTAAATCTTTTGATTCTGTTAGCATAACTGTAATGATTTATTTTGATACCAGGTTTGCTTTTTCTTTTGCAATGGAAATGGTGACTTTTGTTCCTGAGTTGAACTGCACGGCATCGGCTTCTATCCCATCACTGAATACAATTCCGTTTTCAGGCATCTGGCTTTCGATGATCAGATTATCCTGTTGCGTAATTTCTCCGAAACAAAGTTTGATAGAAGAAGTTTTGCTTAGGAAAGGTTCTCTTACGGCGAAGAATAATGAATTTGAGTTCCAGTTCATTTTTTGAGTACACTGTTCTTCGTGATGATAGTAAGAAGAGATCCCATTCACCATGTTTAATACAGAACTCATCCAGCCTGTGCTTCCTGCTCCTGTGCTCACGATCAACCCGCTTGAGCTTTGCATTTCTTTTTGATTGTGAAAACTCAAAGCGTAACGTGCCGAAGTATGTGTTCTTGGGCCGATGAAAAAATCGTTGAAGGCCAGTAACGATTGTCCGTCGCTGAACTCAGCCTTTGCCATAGTAACTGCTGTAGTTTTAAAATCGTTGCGAATGATCTTTTGAATGATGGCGTTCACAGAGTCCATCGTGAAAGGAAGAAGTATTCCATCGTAGGTTTTATTATCAGGATTTACGGCTACGATGGGCTGACCTTTTACATACTTGGCGGTGTTAGCAACAAGTCCATCCTGGCCGAGTACAAAGATGAGGTCGTCTTTCGTGAAAATGTAATTGGGTAAAAAAGAACGGTCGAGCACTTTATGTTTTCGGAATACAGATACAAGTTTTGTAAGTTCATCAAGTGCTTTATAAAATGCATCGTGTTCTTTTTCATAGATGCTAAGGTCCATGCCCGACCGTTCAATATAGAACTTTGTCTGGGCCTTAGTGTTGAAGCGTTCTATCAACTGCTCAAGGCGGGTTTTGCTTCTTACGATTATGGCTTGATCAAAGTTCATGATATTATTTCTTTTTAGTGGTTAATAAACTGTCTAATAGGTCAGGAGTAATGTTAAGGGTTTCAATTTTGCTGCTGTTAGAAGCAAGTTCGCGGAAGGCGAGTGCAATGTTATCTGCCGCATTCATGTTTTTACTATTAAGAGCGGTGAGAATTTTCCAGTCAATGTCTTTGTAAACATTCATGATGGCCTTGAGCATATATTCTTTAGCATCGGCTTCTTTTTTATCGTTCTCGGTTTTCATTTTAATGAGACTGGTATTTTTTTCCTCCACTGAAATCTCCATCTCAATTTTCATTTCCTTCAGTTTACGGTCGTTGTCGCTTTTTACCAGGTCTGTTTCCATTTTTTTCTCAACGATCTGTTTTTGTTTTTGCTCGATGGCTATCTCAGTGTTCAATTCGCTTTCTCGTATCTTTCTTTCCTGTTCAACAGCAAAGTTGCGGCGGTCGTAGATGGCTTTATCAGCGTCCTTCTGCAGTTCTTCGCGGGTTTTGGCTTCGAGCGCGCGGCTCATTTCCGCATTGGCTTTTACACTCAGGATATTTACTCCCTGAATTTCTACTCCAAGAACTTCGAGTACATTGCTGGTTGTTAAACCATCGAGCAGCATTTTTTCAATTTCTACCTGTTTAGAAAGAACAGTGGTAATGCCGAGTGAGTGAACATAACCCGAGGTGGCGGTCTGCGCTTCGAAGAGAATTCTTTGCGTTAATTTTTCAAAGTCGCTGGTACGGTGTTTTTTGTTTTCGTCAACCGTGAAGTCGAGTTGTTTGGCGAGTTTTAAAGGATCGGCTACTTTGAATGTGAGATTACCCTGTACGATCACATCCTGGTAATCGGAGGTTACTTCTTTGAAGACGAATGATAAGTCAACACTTTTAGAAGGGATGCTGACAATACTGCTGTTAGGCGCGAAGTAGAAGAACGCTAGACCTTTACCTTCTTTTTTTACTTTTCCGTTCTGATAATGGATCACGTGGTCCATTGAATCAAATTTGATGTACTTAAATCCGAACATGATTTCTATTTTTTAATTGGTTAAACATTATATTGTGTATTTCTTACACAAATGTACAGACTTAAAAAGGTAAGTTCCAAATATTTTGTGTAAAATTTACACTAATTTGAGATAAGATGTTGATTATCAATAAGAATAAATTGTGTAATAATAACACAAATTGACTTGGGAATTAAAAACGCTAATTGCGCTAATTTTCGCGAATGTAAAAAAGAATTAATTCAGATTAGCGCAATTGGCGAAATTTGCGTGAAAACAAAGATGTAGTATCAGATTTCGAATACAATACCCTTCTTCTTCAACTGGAAATATTTATCCTTATCGAATTGGTAAAGCAGGCCGGGGCGACCCTTTCCTCCTGAGTTTTTTTCTTTAAGTTCTTTTAAAATACCAAGGCTCAGAAATTTCTTTTTAAAATTGCGGCGGTCAATCTCTTTCCCATAAAGCGTTTCATATAATTTATGGAGCTCCGAAAACGGAAAGTGTTTGTCGAGCAATTCAAAGCCAACAGGCTCATATGAAATTTTATTCCTTAAACGGAAAATGGCCATTTCAAGAATATATTTATGGTCGAACGCGAGCTTTGGAAGTTTTTCAATATTGAACCATTCGGCTCCCTCGGCATCATCGGCCGCGTGTACTTCGTAAATATCGGGTTTTACCAAGGCGTAATAGGCCACACTTACAATACGTTTTCTGGGGTCACGTTTTGGTTCGCCGAAAGTATAAAGCTGTTCCAGGTAATTTACTTCAATACCGGTTTCTTCTTTTAATTCGCGTGATACGGCGTGTTCAAGACTTTCATCCACTTCTACAAATCCTCCCGGTATGGCCCAGGTTCCTTTGAACGGATCTTTTTTTCGTTTGATCAGTAATACAGAAATACCTTCGTCGGGTTTATATCCGAAAACAACTGCGTCTACTGTTATATCAATGCGTGGATATTCTTTGGCCATATTTGTGTTTAATTTACACAAAAATAAGGTTTTCAACAGCTACTAACAAGTAATTAACCAAAAAAGCGAATTTCTATCCGTGTTTTTACTGATAGCTATCCGACTTTAATTTCTTATTATTGATACCATAAATTATCTTCACATGAAAAAAATTATTCTGTTTTTATTATTTAATGCTGTTTTTACCTTTAATATCAAGGCGGATTCAATTCCAACCGGCACAACAAATCCTGAAGGTAAACCTCTGATTTCCGCTTCCAGCATGGCCGACAGCCTGGCAGCAAAATTGTCGCGAAGTCTTAATAATGCTGTTCAGAACTCTACTGTGATCACCAGGGAAGTAAAATGTCACTGCGATAGCGCAAAAGACACGTCAAATATGTGGATCGCATGGACGTTAATGGGAATTATCGTTGCCGGATTTATTGCCCTGGCACTTTTCTCAAGAGTACTACGTGATCCTATCACCGATGATGAAGAGTTCCTTGAAAATGCAGCAAACAAAAATGCAAAGTATGCTGGAAAAGACGTTAAAGAAATCCCAAAACCTTACAGTCTTGCAAGAACCCAGCTTGGTTTCTGGACGGTTATTATTTCCTGCTCTTATGTTTACCTCGCTTTTCAGTGTTGCGAAGACACCACTTCGGCAGTGTTTAATACAACTGTTCTTGCATTAATGGGAATAAGCTTAGGTACTGCTGCCATTGGCGGAAGCATTGATAAAAGCCAGACCGACGAATCAAGGCACCAGAATACAGCAAGTACCAACTGGCTCATTGATATTATCTCCGACGAAAATGGTGTCAGCATGCATCGTTTCCAGAACGTTGTGTTCACGCTCATTGCAATGGTAATTTATATTTATAAAGTTTGTCCTTGCCAGCCTCTTCCTATTCTTGATAACACGCTTCTGGCCCTAACAGGTGCAAGCTCGGCAGCCTACCTCGGGCTTAAACTCAATGAGAATAAAGGCAACACACCGGCCAATACGAATACGACAACTAACACAAACACACCAGCTAATAACGACCAGGACATTAACCCCGTAGGATAAAATTATCATGACAACAATAGGAAAATTCACATTATACACTTTCGCTGAATTTCAGGCGTGGGTAACAAATACGTCATTTAACCGTGTTATTAAAGTCATCCAGAATCATCATACCTATATTCCGGGTTACGCGCATTTTAAAGGCAACAATCATTTCGAGCTTTTAAAAAGTATGGAGCGGGGGCACATTGAACGTGGCTTCGCAGAAATAGCGCAGAATCTTACTACTTATCCCGACGGAACCATTGCGGTATGCAGAAGCTTTGATAAAATTCCTGCCGGAATAAAAGGAGCAAACAGTATCGGACTTTGCATTGAGCATATCGGGAATTTTAATACCGATGGCGATACTATGTCGCAACCACACCGTGATTCGATCATTAACCTCAATGCTGTTCTCTGCAAAAAATTCAATCTTACGCCAAGTACAGATTCTGTTGTGTATCATCATTGGTATGATTTAAATACCGGCGAGCGGAAAAATGGCGCAGGTGTTACAAAGACCTGTCCCGGAACAAATTTTTTTGGTGGAAACAAAGTGGAAGACGCGCAGAAAAACTTTATTCCTCTTGTAGCCAACGCGCTTAACCAATTCAATTTTTCAGGGCATACCATTGTTGTTAATGATACGCTTCAGAACGGAACAGTAAATGCACGGGTGCTTAATGTAAGAAGTTTGCCGGCTACTACCGGGGCCATTCTTAAAACATTACGTGAAGGAACAACTGTTGCCATTTACGAATCTAAAAACGGCTGGTACAGAATAGATACAGGTTCACAGTGGGTGAAAGCGGAGTTTATTAATATTTAAAACAGCGACTAAGGTCAATGATAAAAGACGTTTCGTTGCAAAAGACATAATACAAAATAGAACTTATGGCAAAATTCAGAATTCTTTCAATAGACGGTGGCGGTTTAAGAGGCGTTGTTCCTCTTACCATTTTAAAAAAAGTTGAAGAGATAACAGGGAAACCACTTTGGCAATCTTTTGATCTTATCGCAGGGACATCTACCGGCGGACTTATTGCCGGAGCGGTTACCATTCCAACGAACCCTAATGATAAAAGCCAGGGATGTAAATATTCGCTGGACTATATTATGGATGTTTATTTGAATAGAGGAAAGGAAATTTTTCCTGGTAGAAGAACAAAGTTTGGTGAATTCATTGAAAAAGTAGATGATCTGAGGCGCCCTAAATTTACCGAAGAAGGGATTAAAAAAGTATTTACTGATGTGTGCGGCGAAAGCAAAATGAGCCACGCTCTTACCAACATCATGATCTGCTCCTACGATCTCAGAAACAACAAGCCCTTGATTTTTAAATCACGTGTCTCGAAAACAGATCCTGAAAAAGATATTCTGCTGTATGAAGCTGCAAGGGCAACATCTGCCGGACCAACATATCTTCCGGCCTTTGAACTTGTTTATCCCGACACAGATGAAAATGGCATTGAGGAAAACCGTTATCGTACCTGTATCGACGGTGGCGTTTACATTAATAATCCCTCTATGGGAGCTCTGTCTGAATACTCAAAAAATCATTGTGAATACGGTTTTGGAGATAAGAATACAGACATTAATTACAATGAAGTATTTGTGTTAAGTATAGGAACCGGATCATACACCGGAGAAATTTCTACGCCAGACGCTTTAAATGCCGGCTTAATTTTCTGGGCAACACGCATCAGTGATGTTATGATGAAAGGCGTGAATAAAACCACCCATTACGAAATGACAGAGATGATGGAACCGGGGAACTACCTGCGCCTGACCATTGATATTAAAGAAGAAAAATATTCTGATATGGCCCGTTCTGATTCCGAAACTTCCAATTATTTAATTAACGAGACAAACTCACAGGTTCTTTCGGATGCAAAAAAAATGAAGGACCTGAATGATTTTCTGGTAAAAGCAGGATTGGCAAATAACAATGCTGCACCTAATGCGTAAAATAGTTTAATTTGTTCAAGCGGTTTAAAACGCGGTTCAAACAAATTTAAACCTTAAAGAATTTTAAACTTTAAAGACGTATTCCAATAACACATACATCCCTTCGACTTCGCTCAGGGCGGGCTACTCGTTTGCGTTATAATCTAATTCCTATTACGCATACATCGTCAACCTGTTCGAGATGTCCTTTCCAATCGTCGAATACCTTATTAAGTTTTTCCTGCTGAACGTTAACAGGTTTGTTGGCAATGGAAGTCATTAGTTCCTCGAGCGGGCGGTATTTGAATTTCTTTCCTTTTGGTCCGCCAAACTGATCGGCAAAACCATCGGTGAAAAGAAACAGCATATCGTTTGCTTCCGCGGTGATCGAATACAATTTAAAATCTTCCATACGCTCGCTCATTCCAACTGGCATACGATCGTTTTGCAAAGGAATGGCTCTTCCATTTCTTACAAGCACAGGTTTACAATAAGCGGATGAGTAGGTTATCTGCGTATTTCCATTCTCAATGGATTCAAAACAAAGTAAGGTGCCATCAAATCCATCTTTTTGTCCTTCCTTATTTACATTTTCAATAAGGCGTTTACGCGTGTAACTAAAAATTTCGTTAGGATTTCTAAGGCCCTTTTCATTTATGGCTTCGCTTAAAAAACCAATGTTAAGTAAACTCATAAAAGCCCCTGGAACACCGTGACCTGTAGAATCGCATACGGCGAGATAAAAAAGGTTTAAAGGTTGTTTAAGATTGTTTAAATCATCAGGAGTAGAGCTTTGATCAATTTTTAAATTATTTAAACCATTTTGAACGATGTTGGTTGCCCAATAGAAATCTCCACTCACAATATCTTTTGGTTTGTACAGGATAAAATAGTCTTTCTTAAGATGTTTGTCAAAATATTCGTTGGTGGTTAGTAAAGCGCTCTGGATCCTTCTTGCGTAATAAATAGAATCCATTACTTCCTTGTTTTTTTCGTGGAGCGCGTTAAACGCGTTATCGAGTTCTTTTTTCTGATCTACAATAATAGCTTTTTGTTTGTTTGTTATCCTGAAGCGCTGATACAGTACTGCGAGAAAAAGTAAAAGAATGATTCCGCCGATGAGTGAAACATTAAAGACTAATTTTTGTCTCTGAATTTCGCTGTTATATTGTATCTCTCTTTTTTCCTGTTCCGATTTGTATTCTTTTTCTTTAATATCAAATTCGTATTGGTATTGTTTTTTTATTCCGTCTTTTCTCGTTTGTTCGCTCTGTATGCTATCACGCATCTGCATAAAGTCCTCATACATTTCAAGGGCCTCAGAAGGCATTTTCTTTTCCTTGTAAACTGTGTAAAGTAAAAGCGACGAGCGTTTAACAATATCCGGGTATCCTAATTTTTTTCCCATCTCGTACGATTTATTTCCGTACTCAAGAGCGAGATCGTAATTCTCCAGTTTTCTGTAAACGCTACCGAGGCTGTGATATCCGTATGCAATTCCAGCCTGATCGTTTACGAGTTTCCTATAAGAAAGGCTCCTCTCAAAATAATCGAGGGCCTTCTGGTATTTGTTTTGCTCGAAGAAGATCCAACCTATATTTCCTAATGAAGTTCCTATGCCTTCCTTGTCGCCGTTTTTTTCATTGAGGATAAGGGCCTTGAAATAATATTCGAGCGACATGTTTGGGCGCCCCATTTTAGAATACAGCAAACCAAGATTTCCCAGCGAAGACGACATGCCGCGTTTTACGTCAAGTTTTTCCCATTCGGTAAGAGCGTCGCGCAGGTATTCAAGTGATTTTACATATTCTCCAAGGTCCATGTACATCATTCCAATGTTATTCAACGAAGAAGCTTTACCGCGTTTATCATTAAGCTCGTCGCAAATCTTAAGGCACTTGAAATAATACTCGAGGCATTTAGATATTTGCCCAACATTCTTATAGATCAATCCAATGTTGTTGTAAACATCGCTAAGGCCCTGTTTGTTATTTATTTCTTCGAGCAGCTCCATGCTGTTCTTAAAATAATTAAGCGCAAATTCTTTTTTTCCTATCTGGTTATAATAAAAGCCCAGGTTGTTGTAGGCACCTGCGAGAATGTTTTTGTAAAAACGGTTTGTGGCCTTATCGAGGTTTTTATTTTCGAGCGCTTTTTTAGCTGTTTTAAAAAGAATATCGTTGTAGGGAATCCATGCGTTCTGGTCTTCAAGATTCTCTACCATAAATAAAATGTGGCTGAGCTTTGTGGTATCCACTTTTTCTTTGTGATAAATTGTAAGCATAGAATCAAGGAGCCCCAGATCGTAATTTTCGAGCTTACTTTTATCAAGAGAATCTACGAGAAAAAACTTTTTATCGGCGTACTGTTGCCCCCACGACAATAGCGAGAATAATAGCAGAAATGGGAGGAGGGGAAGTCTCATAAAGTCCACCTAAGTTAGATGAATTTTTGAAACTTCCCATAATTTTAGGTCGGGTTTAGAAAAAAGCTGGTCTAAGGAATACCGGGCTTTGTGGGGCAAAACCAGATCTAAACCTTAAAACAAGAAGCGTTTGATACGCATATTTTCTACTTCTTACGGGGAGCCTTTTTTGTTTTGGTTTTTGGCTGCGGAAGACTTTCTCTTAATTTTTCTATTTCCTGTACAAGTGTTTGTACAACGTTAGTAAGAGCATTTAATTCATCTTTAGTGGCGTAACCGTAAGCATCTTTTGGTTCTTTAGTAACAGGAACATCTTTACTGTAGTAAGCGAAAAAATCATGATTAAGAACTTTACATATCTGGCGTAGTTGTGAAGTATCGATATTTTCTTTGGCAAAGATTTTATAAGCGCCGTCTCTTGTAAGATTAATGCTTTTGGCAAAATCGGTAATCGTGAAGTGAGACTTGTCCACCATTTCTTTTATCTTCTTTCCGATATGTAGTCCGGCCATACCGCAAAAATCCAATTTTTCAATGCAGTAGCCTCTAAACTAGCGTATTACATATGTATACATAATGTATATAATTTTTATACATTTGAAGTACGCATTATGCCCACGCTGCACTGGATAGGAAAAGACAAAGTGATTAATCATCACATCGATGTTCCTTTCCGGGTTCTGAATCATAAATATGGTTTTGACGGGATACAAAAAGAAGACGAAATCAAAAGCGGCAATAAGATCATTCATGGAGACAATCTCGAAGCTTTAAAAGCTCTGCTTCCTCAATACGAAGGGAAAATAAAATGTGTTTATATCGATCCGCCCTATAACACGGGCAACGAAGGATGGCGATATAACGACAACGTGAATGATCCAAGGATAAAAAAATGGCTGGACGATGTTGTTGGAAAAGAAGGAGATGATTTCAGTCGTCATGATAAATGGCTATGCATGATGTATCCGAGGTTAAAGTTACTACAAAAACTACTTTCAAACGATGGAGTGATTTTTATTTCACTCGATGAAAATGAGATCAGCTTCTTAAGGTGTATTATGAATGAAATTTTTGGTGAAAGTAATTTTGTGTCTCAAATCACATTATTATGCAATCCCAAAGGAAGGAGCCAGGATAAATATTTCAGCACCAATCATGAATACATTCTTGTTTACAGCAAAACAAAACTGGAAAGAGATTCTTTCAGTATCGAAAAAACTGAAGAGCTGATAGAGAAAGAATACAAACTAAAAGATGAAAGTGGAAGATACCGATTACTTGAATTAAGAAATACTCATCGGGAATTTAACCGCACGAATCGTCCGAACTTATTCTACCCGTTTTTTGTGGATCCAAAAACAGGAACTGTTTCTGTTGAAGAAAAGACCCCTTCTGTAAAAGTGGAACCGCTCTGGCCCGATGGCTTTGAAGGCTGTTGGACCTGGGGAAAAGATCTTGCGCAAAAAGATAATCACTTATTGATTGCCCAGAGGTCGAAGGATAAATGGAAGATTTTTCGTAAAAGTTACGCAATAACAGATGATGGTGAAAACGCGAAACGTAAATTATTTACCATCTGGCAGGATCCAAAATTTTATACGGAAAAAGGGCAAATTACACTTGGAGAAATTTTTCCCGGATTCAATAAAAATGATTTTCCCCAACCAAAATCGGTCGATCTTATTATGGAAATCCTCAGGACATATACCAAAGACGGAGATACTATTTTGGATTGTAACGGCGGATCGGGTACAACCGCGCACGCTGTTTTGAATCTCAACAAACAGGATGGTGCAAACAGGAAATTTATCCTTATTGAAATGATGGATTACGCCAATGAACTTACAGCCGAACGGATAAAGCGCGTCATTAAAGGATATAATGAATCTGGCCCAGCCAAAGGAAGTTTCGATTTTTACGAACTCGGAAACACCTTGTTCAATGAAGATAATGAACTGAACAGATTAATTGAAACAGATAAGCTCCGCGAGTACATTTATTATTCGGAAACGCGCCAGTTCCTTTCCACGCATTCTATAAGAGAAAATGAATATTTTCTCAATAGCTTCAACGGTACTAATTATTATTTTTTCTACGATCCCGATGGAACAACAACTCTGAATTACGCATTTCTCAGTAAGATTACATCAAAGGCCGACCAGTATATTATTTATGCTGATGTTTGTTTGCTTCCGGAAGAATTAATGACGAAGCATCACATTGTTTTTAAAAAAATTACAAGAGATATAATCAGATTTTAAAATGGAACTGAAACCATATCAGCAGCAGGTAATAAACGATCTGGAATTGTTTCTTGAAAAGGTGCAGGAAAAAAAGCATGTCGAGGATGCTTTTCATAATTTTTGGTTAAGTCATCCCAGAACCCCTTTAACACCCTATCCCGGAACAATTATCGAGCAGTATAAGAATAATGTTCGTAACGCTCCTCACATCTGTATAAAAGTTCCAACAGCAGGAGGAAAGACATTCATTGCATGCAACGCAATCAAAACAATTTTTAAGGCTTTTTATTATGAACAGACAAAAGCCGTAGTATGGTTGGTTCCTTCAATAACAATCCTGGAGCAGACACTAAAGAACTTAAAAGACATTACACATCCATATCGTCAGAAAATCAATTCTCACTTCAATGGACGGGTGGAAGTATATGATAAAAATTCGCTGTTGCAGGGAACAGGATTTAACGCTTCAAGTGTAGAGGAATCTCTCAGTATTTTTATTTTGAGTTTCGATAGTTTAAGAGCAAAAAATAAAGAGGATCGGAAAGTTTACAAGGATAACAGTAATCTTCATTCGTTCAGCGGACTGGTTGGTGATTCGGAAGAAATTTCACTTATGCGTGTTATACAGGCTTTGAATCCCGTTGTGATCGTAGATGAAAGCCATAACGCCGAAACGGATCTGAGTGTGGAAATGCTTCGTAATCTGAATCCGTGTTTTATTCTGGACCTCACAGCTACTCCCAGGAAAAACAGTAATATCATCAGTTTTGTCGATGCTTTTGAACTGAAGAAGGAAAACATGGTGAAACTTCCGGTGATTGTTTATAATCATCCTGATAAAAATGAAGTCATCGCTTCGGCCATACAGCTTCGAAAAAAACTGCAGCTTCAGGCCGAAGAAGAAGAAAAGAAAAACGGTAAATACATACGACCGATTGTTCTGTTTCAGGCACAGCCAAAAAATGCCACAGACAATACAACTTTTGAAAAACTGAAGGAAAAACTCATCGAGCTAAAAATTCCATCGGAGGAGATTAAAATAAAAACTGCCAATATCAATGAAATAAAAGATATTGACCTTACGTCGAGAGAATGCAAAGTAAAATATATTATCACAGTTAATGCTTTAAAGGAAGGATGGGATTGTCCGTTTGCCTATATTCTTGCATCACTCGCCGATAAATCATCGGCTGTTGATGTGGAACAGATTCTGGGTAGGGTGCTTCGTCAGCCTTACGTTAAAAAGCACGAATCGCCAACACTTAATCTCAGTTATGTACTTACTGCTTCTGCCAGATTTCTCGACACATTGGATAGCATTGTTAAGGCCTTGAACAGGGCCGGCTTCAGCGGCAAGGATTTTAAAGTGGCCGAAATGGAATCATCCGGTGAAAATGCTTTGAGATCTATTACCGAAGTCAAAAGCAACAAAGACGATGGTATTGAAATTGATGTTGATAAGATCATTAACACAATTGAAGATGTCGGGGAAAGCACTACAAGTAAAATTGAAAAACTGGCAATAGAACAGCACAACGCTTTTGAACGTTCAATTGACCAGATGCAGAACACCGGAGCTATCGTATTACCCGCAGATATTGAGCCTATGGTGAAAAAGTACAGAATGAAGGAAGTTTTCACAGATCAGGCTTCCCATATAAAGCTCCCGCAATTTTATATTAAAGGTACCATCAATATTTTTAATGAGGAAGACAGGTTGCTAGACAAAGGCGATTTACTGGAAGATTTCAGTCTTGCACGGGCCGATTCAAATATCAGTTTCAATCATGTTTCTTCGCAGTTGTATAAAGTCGATCTTGATGAAACCAGAACCGATCATACACCAACTTTTGTGAAAGTGGATGGCCTTATTAAAGGTCACCTGATGCAATACATTCTTGATCCTTCCAGAAAGGAAAGCCGGGCAAAGAACCTGGCCGGCAGAATTGTTGAATTAATGCCAAGGCTGCCATACATAAAAGAGTCGGAGGTAAGGAATTTTGTTCTTAGAATTATTCAGGATTTCAAAGATGAACAGTACCAGGATTTTTTTGCTCATGAGTATACTTATTCTTCACTCATTAAAGACAAAATAAAAGAGTTGGAAGACGAATTTGCAGAAAAGAGTTTCAGGGATTTTTTAGATACTGATAAAATATTCATGAAATCGGAATACAGTTTCCCGGTAGAAATTATTCCTGGCACAATTTCCAAAGACATTACCAAATCATTGTATGATAAAGAAGCCTGGATGAATCCTTGGGAGGAACAGGTTATAAATGAAATTGCAAACCTTTCTAATATTACATTCTGGACAAAAAACGATGAGAAAAGACACCAGTTTAAAATAAATGGTTTCATTAATCATTATCCTGATTTTATTATTCATACCAAAAAAGGAAAAACCATTTTACTTGAAACCAAGGGCGACGACCGCGATAATTCTGACTCGGAAAGAAAGATACGGCTCGGTAAAGCATGGGAAAGAAAAGCCGGGAATAATTTCCGTTATTTTATGGTATTCGATAAAAAAGAAGTTGAAGGTGCTCACCGTCTTAATGATTTTCTCAATCTTATCAAGGAGATGTAATTCACATTCAACCCCTTTGGGGTTGCGAAAAATGTTTTGCAACATTTTTCTATTCACGTTCAATCCCTTCGGGATTGGGAATTAAATGGATGGTTTACACGCATTTTGGATTTCGATGTCTTACCGGAATGATTTATGCCACGTTCAACCCTTTCAGGGGTGCGAAAATATTTTGCCAACAATTTTTCCATTCACGTTCAATCCCTTCGGGATTGGGAATTAAATGGGTGGTTTACACGCATTTTGGATTTCAATGTCTTACCGGAATGATTTATGCCACGTTCAACCTTTTCAGGGTTGCGAAAATATTTTGCCAACAATTTTTCCATTCACGTTCAATCCTTTCGGATTGGGAATTAAATGGATGGTTTATACGCATTTCGGACTCAATGTGCCATCGCGAAGTCCGAAGGACTTCAACGTGAATAGAAAACCATTTATGGTTTTCGATCAAGCCTGAAGGGCTTGAATGTGAATTTCGTTAAACGATCTACATTCAAAATTAATTATAAATTAAATTTGGATTCAATGAGCACATATACCCGAATCCTGTATCAAATTGTTTTTAGCACCAGACATCGCGAAAAAACACTAACAGAGAATAAACGGGAGGCCCTTTACAAACATATTTCCGGAATTATAAAAAACAAAAATTGCCATTTATATCGCATTGGTGGTATTGAGGATCACATTCATATTCTTACCGATTTACATCCCACTTTATCTCTTTCAAATTTTGTGAAGGATATTAAAATGTCATCAACAGAATACATAAAAAGAGAAAAATTATTTAACCACTTTGGTGGCTGGCAGGAGGGATATGGCGCATTTACATATTCAATTTAAGACAAGGACAGGTTAATTGAATATATAAAAAACCAAAAGGAACATCATTTTGAGATGGAATCAAAACAGGAGCTTATTAAAATGTTAACAGAAAACGAAGTAATATATAATGAAAAATATCTTTTTTGAAATCATACTTTCCAGATAAGAATTTTATCATTTAATGATCTTTTCCACCACACTCCCCTCGGCATTCTTTAACATGTAAATCCCCGGCGAAAGATCGCTTATAAAAAATATGGTTTCTGTTTCTGACACAGAAAAAGATTTTATGAGAGTTCCGTTAAGTGAATATAAATTAACCACACAAGGTTGCAGAACATCCATAAATTCAATTTTTTCATTTACGATTTTGTTCTTTATTGAAAAAGGAAGAAAATGCTTACCGGGCTCCAGGTAAATAACATCTGAATATTTAAATTCAGAATCTTTGTCAATCATTTTGAGCCGATAGTAAATTCCCGCTTCGGTTGAAGGCTGGTGTTTAAATTCATAGCTAGTCTGCAAATTGTTTTTGTCCTTACTCTTCATATCGCACACTTTGTGAAACTCTTCTCCATTGTGACTGTAATAAATTTCAAAACGGTCAAAATTATATTCGTTTTGGGTGGTCCATCGTATTACATTTTCTTTTTGTGAAATATGAAACGCTTTAAAGGAAATAAGATCGAGTGGCAGGGCCGTAAAACAGTTATACGCTCCTTTACAGCAATAAGCCGCGGCAATGCTTAACTTTTGCGGGTTGCACCAGCATCCGTACCAGCCTACATAACCCCGTAACCGTGTAGCAGCGCCATTTGTAAAATAAGAAATGATCGTATTGGCATTGGTAAGCGAGGAGCATGTGTAATTGTAATACGGACTAAAACTTCCGTTGTTATAAATCTTAACGGTGCCTGCCGCCGCCTGTATAACTGTGTTTGTAGTAAATGCGGGCGGGCAATGATTATTGCCTCCGTTATATCCACGGATGATAATTGTATCTACATTGGCAGAGTAGGTTCCTACAATGGTGACTTCGGTTCTTTCATAAGATTTGATACCGATTTTTATTCCCGGAATATTCATATCAACATCAATAGTAAGGTGTCCGCCATCATAACTGGTAAGTACAAAAACATCTCCGCCTGCGTTGCATGTCAACTGCGGGTAAGCTACGAAATAAGATAGGGAAAGTAAAATGAGTAACAATCTTTTCATGTCTCCAAAAAAATTGTTTAATTAAAGTTACTTATTACAATGTTAAAACAAAATTATTTCAACGATTTTTTAGCTAAGTTTATGCCATGCTCCCAAACCCACAACTCCTTCTTGATCTTGTTCAAATGAAAATGCCCTTCGGAAAATATCAGGGCGTTGTGCTGTGTAATTTACCAGTGAGTTATCTTGAATGGTTTAACCGCAAAGGATTTCCCAATGGAAAGCTGGGAATGCTTCTGCAGACGATGTACGAAATAAAGCTGAACGGATTGGAGTATTTGCTGCAGCCGCTAAAGAAATAAGCCACAGATTCACGCGGATTTCACAGATTATTTTGGACACCCGATAAATTCCTATCAGCGAAAATCTGTGTAATCTGCGGCAAAAAAATTCAGGTATAAAGTATATCTTTGTTGCTATGAGAATCGATATCCTCAGTGCCGTACCCGATTTAATGCACAGTTCCTTCAATCATTCTATCATGAAGCGGGCCATTGCTGCAAATCATGTTGAAGTAAACCTGATCAACCTTCGCGATTACGCCATTGAAGGAAAAGCAAAACAGATTGATGATTACGCATTTGGCGGAGGAGCGGGAATGGTTCTTATGATTGAACCTATTGATAAATGCATTTCGCAATTAAAAAGTGAACGTAATTACGACGAAGTTATTTACATGAGCCCTGATGGTGAATTGCTCACGCAAAAAACCTGCAATCAATTATCGCTTCTTAAAAATATTATTATTCTGTGTGGTCATTATAAGGGAGTTGACGATCGTGTTCGTCAGCATTTAATCACAAGAGAAATAAGTATTGGCGATTATGTGTTAAGCGGCGGAGAATTACCGGCTGCTGTTTTAAGCGATGCCATCATACGTTTACTTCCGGGAGTATTGAATGATGAAACATCTGCATTAAGCGATTCTTTCCAGGATAATTTATTAGCGCCGCCTGTTTATACGCGTCCCGCCGAATACAAAGGCTGGGGAGTTCCGTCGGTTCTTATGAGCGGACACACAGCCAACATCGAGAAATGGCGGCACGAGCAAAGCGTTGAAAGAACGAAGTTGAGGAGGCCGGATTTATTCGGGTTGTAAGATTGTTACTGTAAAAGGTTTTCCTTTGCTTCAATAATTTTTTATATTTAACCACTAAACATAAAAACTATGAAAAGCTTTGCAGAACAATACACCCTCACTAAAGAAGTTGCGGATGAATATGTGAATGGATGGGAAAGTGGAGAACATACACTTATTACGTCAAAAGTGTCGCCCACAGGGAATAATTTGCCGCTCGACGCATTCGTATTTAAGTTCGAAGAATTTGTACAATTTGTGGACCAGGTTAATGCAAGTACTATCAGTGATACTGTTACTGGAGTGGTTTGCAGGATCGGAATAAAACCTAATCTAACAGGAATTGGCGCTAGTCACTTTCCCTGTCTTATTTTTGAAGCTGTAGCGGATTTTCATACGAGTGCCGACCCGATCGAATCGGGGGTTCGTTATGGGGATTTAACATCGGAAGGCAACACAAGTTCCGATAGATATGATTTTTCATATCCTTGTCCTCCTACCTGTCCGGCCCACAGTAGTTGATTTCCTTATGATTGATGAGCTAAGGGATGTATTTTTTAAATACTCTCCGTGGTCTGTTGTATTGCCGGTGCTATTGCTATTTAAACAAATCAGGCACAAAGACCAGAGGGAGCTAAAACCCTTATTTTATTATTTTATTCTTTCTCTGATTACTCAGGCTTTATCGCTTATTTTCTGGTTCTATAGTATTAATAATCTTCCCTTATTACATATCTATACACCTTTGGAATTTTTACTTCTGCTCTGGTTTTACAGTATATTGCTGGAAAAACAATTTACACGTACTGCAAGATTTGTTGTTACGATATCTTTCCTGTTGTTTTCAATCATTGATAGTTGGTTCCTTGAAGATATTTATACGTTCAATACTTTGGGGAGATCAATAGAGGCGCTCGTTATTATATTGCTGTCCATTACCTGGTTTTTATTTTCGATACGTGAGGACAGGCATGTTAACAAAAACATAAATTATATTATTGCAGGAATATTCATTTATTTTTCCGGGTCTATTGTCTTGTTTTCTTTCAGTAATATAATTACACGGTTTACTCATTCCCTGGCGCTTAATGTATGGTCTATTCATACATTATTGCTGGTGAGCTTTTACACATTGGTAACAATAGCCCTACTCAAATGGAAAACGAACTGAATTTTTATTTAGGTATTATCATTGTGATCGTTGCCTTTGTGATCATTGCAACCGGTCTTGCCCTGGTTTTTGTACGTTACCAGAAGCGGTTGTTGTTCAAACAAAAAGAACTTCATGAGCTGGAGCTTCAGCATAAACAGGACCTTTTATCAAGCACAATCAAATCTTCTGAATCGGAACGAATGCGTATTGCAAAAGAAGTGCATGATGAGATAGGAAATATTTTTTCCACATTATCTTTAACTGTAAATCAGATGCAGGAGGGGAATACGATAAAACCGGAAGAGCTTGAGATTTCAAGGAAACTCATCAAATCGGGTATTACCGGGGTAAGAAGAATTTCTCACGCCCTGATACCTTTTGAGCTGGAATTATTTGGCTTGCAGCAAACGCTGGAAAACCATTTTGAAACAGTATCCTCCGTATCAATCGTTAAGTTTGAGCTTGAAATTAATTTTAATCTTAAATCATTGAATAATGACGTTGCTCTGGCTATTTACAGGATAATACAGGAATACACATCTAATTGCATTAAGTATTCAGGTGCAGAAAATGCATGGATAACTATTGGTACAAATGAAATAAATAATATGCTGCTGCTAAGCTACAGAGACAATGGTATTGGAATGAACATTGAAGACCAGAAATTAAACAAAGGTATCGGCTTGAAAAATATAGAGAGCCGTGCACTTTCCTTGGGTGGAACTTTTAATGTAACTTCGGAGTTGAATAAGGGATTTTCCAGCACCATTACTATACCTTTAACTAATAATACATTGTTATGATACATGTTGCAGTTGCTGAGGACCAGCTCCTGTTCCGTAAAGGAATTATCAACCTGGTCAATAATTTTAAAAATATTAAAGTTGTTATTGAGGCAACAAATGGAAATGAATTGCTTGAAAAAATAACAACATCAACTGTACCGGTTCATGTATCACTAATAGATATCAACATGCCGGTAATGAACGGACTGGAATGCATGAAGGCCGTTCGAAGCATACACCCTTCTATTAAAAACATTATTCTTACGGTTCATGAAGAAGAAAACTTCATTAACGGATTCATTGAAGCCGGCGCGAACGCTTATCTTTTAAAAACAGCCGAGTTAAATGAAGTTGAAAGTGCTATCAGAAATGTGGTAAAGAATGATTTTTATTTTAATGACACTACCATGAGAGCCATGCATAATTATATGCATAAGAAAAGTAAAAAACAAGGTATTGTCAGCGACAAAGGAATTACCCCAAGAGAGAAAGAGATTTTACAACTGATTTGTAAAGAACTTACCGGCCCTGAAATTGCACAGAAATTATTTATTACCGAAAGCACGGTGAATGGCCACCGGAATAATCTTCTACTGAAAATTGGCTGTAAAAATACCGCAGGCCTGGTACTGTTTGCCATTAAGAACGACATCTTCAATCTTTACGAGTCATAACCATACGGCTGTCTATCGCCCGTCACAACTACTTACCAGATAAAATTATCTGTTTTTTAAAACCCACATTTTTGCCTGTAAAATCCGGAGGCTACCACACTTTCTTTGTATTGTTTAGTGAGTGTTGCAACGATTAAACAAAAAGTAGAGACCAGAAACTACAAAAAACGGGGAGGAATCCGAAAAGCCATACGAGTAGGATAAAAATTAAAAAACAAATTAACATGCCATCTACTATTCCATACGATCCTTCCCTGGTATTAGGTAACATCGTGCCACAGGCAAAGCTGGACAATATCGTTAAAATTGGTGCTTTACAGGCCCCCTCAGATGCGGCTCAAACAAATTTAAATTCCCTTATCACCTTAAAACGGAGTATAGACATGACTATCCAGGAAATGATAGACATGGGAATTGATGTTAGCGATCTTATTGGTGAATCACAGGATATTGGCACGCAAATACAAAAAGCAGCCATTGATTATGGCAAAGCCAAGATCGCCTCCGAAAAAGCTATACAGCCTTTGAGAGCATTAGTCTCTGAAGTAAGTGAAGAAATTGAAAGTCCGATTGATTACAACAAAAGTATGATCAAGGAAATGCCAATCTCTGCCGATTCGCTTCAAATGAACGTACAGTATTTTTCTTATGATGAAAATGCTCAGAGTTCAGAATCACACGCAACAACGGTTTCTTCTTTCGTGAGCGAATCGCTTAGTGTTTTCGGAGAAGGACAATCAGGCCAGGCTTCTGCATCGGCTCAGAGCCAGGTAAACAGCCAGGTGTCACGACACAGTATCTCAGGCACACTCGTTATCTGTATAACCTGTACGCACAAAAACGCGCAGGTATTTGCGCCATTCATCATGGATGTTGATAAAGCTGTTCGTGCGTGGAACGCTATCTTCCCCGACAACATGATTAAAACAAACGATCCTATGTCGATAGCCAAGATTGAAGCAACTGCCGATACTAAAGCTGATAAATCATTCAACATTTTATCCGGAGCTACTTACGGATCGTCGTTTGTTGGTATGGTACATATTTTAAATACAACCGACAGCTCGTCATCACAAAGCATGGAAACAGTTGCTTCATCGATGCAGGAAACATTTGATATTGGCGGATGGTTTGCTTCAGGAACCGGAAGTTTTGGTGTTGCCGCGTCGTTTTCGGATAGCGCTAAGAATTTGCTGAGCGTTCAAAACGTGCAATCGCATTGTTCATTGGTAACCATGGGAATTATTCCTTCCATCAAATCCAACCAGGTAAAAATGGGCGTACAGGGATTCTCTGATTTCGATCCGGCAAAACAAATGCAGGAACTTTCTACGCTTCAGGGCGCCACCGCAAGTGAAAATAATTCCATCGCATCTGCCGCGGGAGCTGCTAAAACCGGTCAGCAAATGATGACTCTGAAAAATGGAACCATTACTTCTGCGCTCAGCGGATTGGCTACTATAGATGACGGTGCAAATAATATCATTGATACCAATTCTATGATGACAGCCATGGATGATTATATCCAGAAATGTATTGCAGGCGGAAGCAATCTTGGTGTTCCGGTGAATTATTATCTCAAACCAATCACACAGTCCATGATTGCCCGTGCATGGCTGGCTAAATACTATCCAAACAAATTTAACCAGGCAGGAAGCGCTGACGATAGTAAAGACGCCGGCAATTAATAAAAAACATTCGCATTAAAATTTTCTTAATTAAAAAGGGAAGCCGAAAACTTAAAAAGAGTAGGCAAAAAATAAAAATAAAAATAAAAATAAAAATACAATGCCAACATTCAGAGTTTCATTTAGCAAACAAAATCCACCTGCCTTACAGGGTGTATATGATTATGCTCAAACAGTTGTTGCTGCTGATCAGAATGCAGCTGTTCAATCTGCTTACCAGAGTTGGACAGGAAGCGCGCAAGGGATTCCGCCACTTCAAAACTGTTATGTAAACGTAACACAAACTGCGTGATTTTAAGACCGGCGACTATTTGAGTAGTTGCCGGCTCTTTACAGTAATGAGACCCATTTCTTCTGTTAAATCCAACACAGTGCAGATGCAGTGAAAGCATTTGCCGAGGGGAGTTGACGATCGCATATGAAATCGGTTGTTGTTATACAAAACGCAACTTCGGATAAAATGACCACAGGTGATTTCTCGTCCGAAAAAGCCAGAACCGGAGCATCGATCAAGAGTTCAAAAATAAAAGTAGCACTAAACGGATTATCTACTATAGATAACCTCAACAGGAAAGCCGAAAACTGACCAGAGTAGGCACTAAAACAAAAACACTTACACTATGGCAATGAAAAATATTAATGTGGCAGTACTGGTGCAGAATACACATGCTAATCCTAATGATTACTATGGCGCACCAAGAGCTACCATGGTTGCACCACCTGCTGGTATACCCAACAACATCGCGTTTATTAGCAACTGTATTGCTGCAGCACAAACGGGATTCAGAAATACTTCCGATCCAACTCTTGGGACAATAGTTGTTTTACCGGAATTTATTTTACAACCTCAGGAAGGAGCATATACAGCTGCCCAACGAACAATTGTGGAAGGACATCTCGGAACCATTCTTGCAAACACTCCAACTAATGTTTTAGTGGTATTTGGAACGATCGTGAATGAAAGTGCAGCTGGCGGGCAATTTTACAATGATCTTATGTATGGAATTGGCGGTGGAGCTTTGCAACATACCGGAAAACTTAATTTGTCAAATATCGATCTTATTCATGACGGAACTATTGCCACCACAATTGGTTGGGATGCGGCGGCCCCAGCTATACTCAAACAAAATACGGCAATTGTCCCTTTACAATGGAACCAATCACCGGGGCCTAATCACACGATTAATTTTCAGGGAAAAAGAATCGGATTGAGTGTGTGTCTCGACTATGCTGCTAATTTACTGGCAACCCGTATCGGTGGTAATCCTGTAGATATTCATGTGGTATCAAGTTGTGGTATGCAGTATGTAGACGGACAAACAGGAATATACAATGATACTGCCAAAGTTATTGTTTGTGATGCTTTCGGAGAATGGTCCTCAGTAAACCAGGTTAATCAGGCGGGACAATCAAAACAAAAAAGTTCCATGCTTACTACCGAATCACAAATTAGCGGCGTAGCCACTAAAATCCGTAGGACACAGATTCTGGTTCCGGCATAAATTTTCATTTGGGGAAAAAATATTTGTGAAACAAATTAAATAATACGCATGCCATCTTCTATTCCATACAATCATCCATCCCTGGTATTAGGCAATATTGTCGATACCAGGGTGCTTGATTTTCTCCGGCAAATAGATTCCTGCCAGGCGAAAATTGATTCGATGCAGGATAAACTTAATTCTTTCATGATGATGAAGCGAAGTATGGTTATGACAATGAATGAACTTGCCGATATGGATCTGGAAGATGCAGTAATGGAACTTAAACAAAAACAGCAAAGTTTAGATTCGGCTATAAAAAATGCAGCATCCGACTATATGACAAGCCGTATCGAAAATGAAACCAGTATACAAAAACTAAGAAGCGGTTTAAGCGAACTGGAAATACAGGAAAGCCTTGAAAGTCCGGTTGATTTTGGAGCAAGTGTTTTGATGCCATTGCCGTTATCGGCTGAATCATTGAAAATGGATTCGCAATATTTTTCTTTTGGAAGCAACTTGCAGGACGACGTTATGGCCAACATGGAAAAATTTATCCGTTCCAATACTGTTGATATGGGTGATAAGTCGGAAGACATCACAAAAGCTGTATCGTCACAGGTAAGTAGCCAGATCCAGAACCATAACATTGCAGGCACGCTTATCATTATGGCAAGTTGTACACACGCTACGGTAAAACTTTTTCAACCCCTAATAATAGATGCCGACAAAGCAGTCTCAGTGTGGAATACATTATTCACAACAAACAAGATTAATACACAGAGTCTGAAATCAGACGGTTCACCTGCTGAAGAGAATTCATCAGCAAACAATAATACGGTATCATTGATCACTGGCGCCAGTTACGGATCGAGCTTTGTTGGAATGGTTCATATTTTAAATTCGGCTTCAAACAGTAAAGGAAATCCGGACAAACTTAAATCGCAGCTCGATGAAAAATTAAAAATCGGTGGTTGGCTTGAAAATTCATCGGGAGGATTTGGTATTGACGAATCTACAATGAGCGAAGTAAAAGCTTTTTTAAGTACGCAATCAGTATCCTCTCACGTAAGTATGGTAACAATGGGAGCAGTGCCTTCCATGAACTCAAATACTTTGTCACTTGGAGTCAGTAAACTAGCCGAAGCAGATGCAACACTTATTAACGCTGTCAATTCGGAAGAAAGCCCTGTTTCAGGTACTATAAGTTCTGAAGCCGATAAAGCCAAAAACGGCGCCAGGATGCTTGCAGTTCAAAATGCAAAAATCCAGAGCATTATGAAGGGGCTCGGGAAAATAGATCACCAGAACAACAAGGTACTCGATATTAATTCGATGATGAATGCTTTCGAAAATTATTTATCATCTATTAAACAAAATGATTCCATTACAGGAGTTCCTGTGAATTTTTATCTGAAGAAATTAACGAAACCCGAAATAGAAAAGCTGTGGCTGAACAAATACTATCCAAACTTAAGCGAGAATAAACAATCAGCGCAAACAGGTAAACAATCAACAGACAATGAAAATACTTAATGAGCGAGAGCAATCCATCATCCTGAAGTTAAGCGAAACTGACCCTGCAAAACCGGTATCTATTCAGGATTTCCTTAAACTCAATTATTTCACGGAAGAGTCAGGAAGAGCATTGATCATTCAGAACCAGGGTGAATACGCTGTTTTTTTTCTAAAAAAAGAACTCTTCGAAGATGAAGCAAAAAGAACTGAAGAAGTTAAAGAGCTCTTCGAGCTCATATCGCTTTTAAACTCTTTGAATAAGAACGGGTACATCACCATCTACAAGGAAAAAACCGAAAAGATGTATTTCATTCAGGATGGTTTTAACACGGTGAAGAACGTGAGTAATACCATTGTACTTAATACAAAAGGGGATTATACAGCAGTACCCGACACTATACATGATATTCAGAAGAACATAATTTATAAAGGAATTGAATTTCGCGCCGACCAGTATAACCTCATATTGGATACAACAGCTGGTTTGCTTATGGTTGCCGGAAATATACTTGACCTTGTGAGTCATTTGCCCCCATCGATAGACAATACTGGAAACAAGAACAAACCTGTAATACAAGAGCATAAAAAAATATCCGTTATTCAGAAAGCCATTTTTTTTCTTTTAATGTTTGTTTGTTTGTTTTTATGCGCCGCCACGGCCGTTGTGTATGTAAAAACAAAAACATACGATCAGTATTTTTCAAATCTCAGTAACAGTCATCTCTCTTTAAAAGACAGCCTGAAGTGCATTTCAAATTCGCTTAACGGCATTAAAACCTTTAAATCCTCCGATCCGGTTAAGGATACAGATGAGATACGAATTCATTATGGAATTGATATTTCAAAATGGAATGGAAACGAAGCATCCGAAATTCCAACAAAAGATAGCATCACATTTATTATCTGTAAAGCTACAGAAGGTGTAGGATATATTGATCCTGAATTTCGGCGAAACTGGGAGATCATACGCTCTGCGGATTTTTTACTTGGAGCGTATCATTTTTATCATACAAATGAAGATCCATTAAAACAGGTAGAACATTTCTGGTCAACCATTAGTTCACAGGGATTAACGGATATGGCTCCCATTGTTGATATAGAACAGGCCAGCTTACCTGAAAATACAAATATCAATCCCTCTACAATTCAAAATAATCTGCTCATATTTTTAAAGAACCTTGAGCAAAAATGTAAAAGAATACCAATGATTTATACAGGAGCAGCGTTTGCCAATCAATACCTGAACAATAACCAGTTAGCCAGGTACCCGCTTTGGCTGGCAGAATACACGAATGCGCCTTCACCGCAGATTCCCAAAACCTGGGCAGCGAATGGATATAAAATATGGCAAAAAAGAGATAACTATTTTGTTGATACTCATACTACCGATCTGGATGTTTTTTATGGAAAAAAATCTGAATTAATAAAATGACAATTTACAAGTACGTTTACATGAAAAGATATTTTTTAAAAGCGGAACTTCTTATTAAAATAGGAACTTCATTGTACATTATTGCAACCAGCGTTTATGATATCAGTGAAGACCTCACCGAAATAAAAAAAGAACATGGCCTGCTACTCATTGGATTAATCTCGTTAGTTAAGGCGGCAATGGAAGTGAAAAAGAAAATTACAGAAGTAAGGTTGGAAGTAAAAGAGTTTTAAAACGAAATCTCTCAATATTCTCAATTTTAAGAATACTTTATTTATTCAAATCTTAAAGCTACATTTTGCAGCTTTAAAAACGGTTTCGTTAAATCAACCTGCTCATTCTATAATTCATAGCAGGAGTCTTTCTTTAAAGACAATAATTTCGTTTTTCTTATGGAAAATCAAAATGCGTCGGATCTGATCCCTCATGAAACTATTATGAATAAAATACTGCTTATCAGGGGATATAAAGTAATGATGGATAAAGACCTTGCCGAATTGTATGGTGTTGAGACAAAACGATTAAAAGAGCAGGTCAAACGGAATATGGAACGTTTTCCTGATCATTTTATGTTTGAATTGACAAAAGAAGAAAGTGAAGTTTCAAGGTCGCATTTTGCGACCTTGAAGAGAGGTGAGAACCAGAAATACCTACCCTACGCTTTTACCGAACATGGTATTTTAATGCTTTCAAATGTTTTAAAGAGTAAAGAGGCAATTGCAATAAGCATTAAAATTATTGATGTGTTCGTGATGTTAAGAAAGGCTTTGGCAGATAATACAGAACTAAGATTATTATTTGAAGAGATCAGAAAGAAAACTGAAAATAATTCAAAAAACATTGAAGTTTTATTTCAGTATTTGGATGAGTTTTCGGATAAAAAAGGCAGTGAGGATCAGCGTAACATCATTGGTTATCCAACCGCTACAAAATATTTTCTATGAACTGTTTCAAAGGTCACATTTTGCAACCTTGAACAACTGATATTATGTATTCATTTGTCTATCAATACATTAACAACTCATTTTTTTATATTCTCAATTTTTTGCGTTTCTTGTTTGCTTAAATTGCTCAACAATGAAATGCCTGTTTCGTGAAGCGTCAGATGAAAAAAACAATTCACGAAATAGGCATTACATGTGACAACCAAACAAAAAACTATAACACATGAAAGTTGGAATTCCCTCGGAAATCTCTGCAAATGAACTAAGAGTTGCAGCGACTCCAAAAACTGTGAAACGCCTGCAAAAACAGGGTTTCGAAGTTTATATCCAGCATAACGCCGGAGTAAAAGCAAACTTTTCTGATAAAGATTTTGAAGAGGCAGGCGCTAAAATAGTTCCTACCGCTGCAGATATTTACGGTAAATCGGATATCGTTCTAAAAGTTAAAGAACCGGCAGTGGAAGAAATTGCCATGATGCGTGAAGGCCTTGTAATGCTGAGCTATTTATGGCCCGCTCAAAATCAGGAACTCCTCCAGAAACTCGCCGATAAAAAAGTGAACGCCATTGCAATGGATGCGATCCCCCGTATTTCAAGGGCGCAGAAAATGGACGTTCTCTCTTCAATGGCAAACATTGCAGGATATCGCGCTGTTATTGAAGGCTCATATCATTTCGGAAGATTTTTAAACGGACAAATTACTGCGGCAGGAAAAGTAGAACCTGCAAAAGTATTAGTGATTGGCGCCGGTGTTGCCGGATTGGCTTCTATTGGCGCAGCAAACTCTCTTGGTGCAATCGTAAGAGCTTTTGATACCCGCAAAGAAGTTGCTGAGCAGATCGAGTCCATGGGCGCGCAGTTTCTCACGGTAGAAATAAACGAAGATGGTGCCACCGCTTCAGGTTACTCAAAAGAGATGAGTAAAGAATTTATTGAAGCGGAGATGAAATTATTCTTAGAGCAGGCAAAAGAAGTTGATATCGTTATTACCACAGCGCAAATTCCGGGCAGACCCGCTCCTAAATTGTGGTTGGATTACCACGTGGCAGCAATGAAACCAGGATCGGTGATTGTGGATCTTGCGGCTTCAAGTGGTGGAAATTGTGTTTCTACCAAAAACGGAGAGATTTATACGACTGATAACGGAGTTACGATCGTTGGTAAATTAAATCAGTTACCAAACCAGGCATCGCAACTTTATGGAAATAACTTATGTCACCTTTTAGATGACATGGGTAAAGCCGAGAAATTTAAAATTGATATGGAAGATGCCGTTGTGTCAAGAGCAATGGTGACTTACAACGGAAAAATAAATTGGCCTCCGGCGCCATTACAGGTTAGTCCAACAGCTGGTGGCGGCGCTAAGAAAGCAGCGGCCCCGACTGCGGAGGAAACAAAAAAATCGGAAGAAGAAACCGCAAAGAAAAAAGCAACATCAACATTAATCAGCCTGGTAGTTGTTGGAGGTTTATTGTTATTGGTCGGGGCATTTGCACCGCCTGAATTTATCCAACACTTTACAGTATTTGTTTTAGCAGTGTTTGTTGGATGGCAATTGATCACAAATGTTGCGCATGCACTGCACACACCTTTAATGGCGGTAACAAATGCAATCAGCGGAATTATTGTGGTGGGTGGTTTGTTACAAACAACAGATGATATGAAAAATGTTATGACCATATTGGCTTTTGTAGCTATTTTGGTTGCCAGTATTAATATTGTTGGTGGTTTTATGGTTACTCACCGAATGTTGAAAATGTTTAAAAAATAAGATCTTATGTTCATTGTAAAAGAAATACAAACAGCTGCATATTTATTTGCGAGTATACTGTTTATTTTAAGCTTAGGAGGTTTGTCCTCACAGGAGTCGGCGAAGCGAGGTGTGTTCTACGGTATCATTGGTATGATTGTGGCTATTATTGCTACTGTATTAGGACAAGGTGTTGCAGGGCATATTTACATCATCGCGGCAATTGCGGTTGCATCAATAATCGGCTTAATGCTTGCGCGCAGGGTTGAAATGACAGCCATGCCGCAGTTGGTTGCGATCTTACACAGTTTTGTGGGATTAGCCGCCGTGCTCGTTGGCTTTGGTTCATACTTAGATCCTAAATCACATGAGTTGCAAGGCGCTGCTCACATGATTCATTTGGTGGAAGTGTTTGTGGGAATTTTTATCGGCGCCATTACATTTACTGGTTCTATCATCGCATGGGGAAAACTGGATGGAAAAATTCCTTCCAAACCATGGGCTTTTAAAGGACTGCAAATAATGAACTTATTGCTGCTTGCTGCTTGTGTTGTTCTTGGTGTTTTCTTTTGTAAAGCCGAAGGTACAGGTGGTATGTTATACCTTGGCATCATGACTGCCATTGCTTCATTTATTGGTGTTGTATTGGTTATGGCGATCGGTGGAGGTGATATGCCGGTAGTGGTTTCCATGTTGAATTCTTATTCAGGTTGGGCAGCTTCAGCGGCGGGGTTTATGTTAAGCAACGATTTATTAATTGTTACAGGAGCTTTAGTTGGCAGTTCAGGTGCTATTCTTTCTATGCACATGTGCCACGCCATGAACCGTTCGTTCTTTGCGGTGATATTTGCCAATGGCGCAGGCACGGGTTCGGGTGGCGAGAAAAAAGCAATTGAAGGTGAAGTAACAGCGTTGAATCATGAAGAAGTTGCAGGCTTATTAAAAGAAGCAAAATCTGTTGTAATCGTTCCGGGTTATGGTATGGCAGTTGCAAAGGCACAATATCCTATTTATGATATGGTTCAAACACTTCGTAAAGCCGGTAAGAATGTAAGATTCGCCATTCACCCTGTAGCCGGGCGTTTACCGGGCCATATGAATGTATTGTTAGCAGAAGCAAACGTGCCTTATGATATTGTTTTGGAAATGGACGAAATAAATGAGGATATGCCTGAGACAGATGTGGTGATGGTGATTGGCGCAAACGATGTAGTAAATCCAAGTGCACAGGACGATCCTGCAAGTTCTATTTATGGCATGCCGGTAATTGAAGCCTGGAAAGCGGAGAAAGTTATTATTATGAAACGTTCTATGTCGGCAGGTTACTCAGGAGAAGATAATCCTTTATTCTACAAACAAAATTCAGAAATGTTGTATGGGGATGCTAAAGCCAGCGTAGAGAAGATCTTAAGCTTTTTGAAATAATAATTATAAATTTCATTTTACTCACTCAGGCCGGGCGTTCATTAACCCGGCCTTTTCTTTTCGCCTGAAATTCGTCCAATTGCTTGATATTTTGCATTTAAAAAGCTAATATTACTAGAGGTTATTTCACTTCAGATACCCCTTAACTAAAATAAAATCACATGAAAAGATTTTTACTGCTTTTCGCATGCGCATTCTTATCGGTAAACTTTTTCGCGCAGAATACAAAAACTTCAATTGCAAATCCGGATGATTGGGTTATCCTGAAAAATAAACCAGGCGCCAATTTCTATGATATTCAGAAAGCTTTCAATGATTATTGGCAGGATAAAGATATTACCGTAAAAGGTATCGGTTATAAACCATTTAAGCGCTGGGAATATATGGTTGAACCCCGTGTGTATCCAAGCGGCGATCTTTCGGTTCTCGGACAAAACGACGCCAACTTCAAAGCATTTCTTGCCGCAAATCCTCCGGTAAATTCAGCAAATAAAGTAATCACCAGTAGTTCCTCACAAATCGCTTCAACTACCTGGACAGCTATTGGCCCCATGGGAGCAATGACAGGATCTGCTACGAATGGCTTACCGCGAAAAGCGGGACGCGATAATTTTATAACATTTCATCCAACTACCGCGAATACTTTTTGGGTTGGTTCCCCGGCAGGAGGATTATGGAAAACAACAGACAACGGAACTTCATGGACCACTAACACCGATAACCTTACCGTGATCGGATGTTCCGATCTGGCCATTGATCCTACCAATACCACCATCATGTATCTTGCAACCGGAGATGGAGACGCGGGAGATACAAGAAGTACCGGCGTTTTAAAATCAACCGATGGTGGAAACAGCTGGAATGTAACCGGCCTCACGAATGCTGTCAGCAATTATTTTCTGATCCGCAGGCTCATTATCAATCCATCCAACACACAAGTACTAATCGCGGCAACAAATGCCGGAATTTACCGCACAGCGAACGCTGGAACTAGCTGGTCACAGATCACTACTTTCGACGCGTTCGATCTTGAATTTAAACCGGGCGATCCCAATACAGTTTACGCTACTTCCAATAACTCATTTTACAGATCAGTTAATGGAGGAACATCTTTTACTCAAATTTCCAATGGCATTCCCACAACAGGAGCCAACCGTCTTGCCGTTGCAGTAACAACTGCCGATCCGGCCTATGTTTATGTATTACGTTCCAACACTTCAAGCGGCTTCGGAGGGTTGTACCGCTCAGTAACCAGTGGAACAGCATTCACTGTAATGTCAACTACTCCCGATGTGCTAGCTAATTCATGTGCAGGATCTTCGGGAAGCGGACAAGGATGGTACGACCTTGCCATTGCATCTTCACCTCTGAATAAAGATGAAGTTGTTGTTGGCGGAGTAAATCACTGGAGAAGTTTAAATGGCGGAGCAACCTGGGCCAATATCGGTTGCTGGAACAGCACCGCAGCTAATCCTCCTTATGTTCATGCTGATGTTCACGAACTCGAATATACTTCCACAGGAACATTATACTCTGCGAACGATGGGGGAATTTATTATTACAATGGTACTTCATGGCCCGATATTACAGCAACAAGAAACATCGCTCAAATTTACCGTATCGGAACTTCATCATTACTGCCTAACAGATGGATCACTGGTCACCAGGATAATGGTTCCAATATTTATAACGGAACAACTTATGCGGCTAGTTACCCGGGCGATGGAATGGATTGTTTTATTGACAGAACAAATGATGCCAACATGTTTGCTTCAACACCTAATGGAGGTTATGTGAGATCTACTAACAGTGGTGCTTCGTGGAGCGGCGCAACCAGCGGATTAACCGGGGGAACCTATTGGGTATCGCCATGGAAACAGGATCCGGTAACAGCAAACACATTGTATTGTTCGCGATTAACTTTATGGAGATCAACAAACCTTGGAGCCACCTGGACAACTCTCGCTGCAATTCCGGGAACGGCAGGACAAGGCGTCATCGAATTTGCAATCGCACCTTCCAACAACCAGGTGATTTATGTTATTCATGGAAATTCCGGAGTTTATAAAACTACAAATGCAGGAACCTCATGGGCGGCATTTAATACAGGATTACCAATTGCTTCTGCGCAGGCAGAATTTATTGCTATTGATCCAACAGATGCAAACAATGCGTGGGTTGTATTCAGTGGTTATTCTTCGGGAAATAAAGTCTTCATGACAACTAATGGAGGAACCAGCTGGACAAACGTTTCATCCAATCTTCCGAATCTTCCGACAAATTGTATCGTGTATGAACCCGGTTCGGCAGACAGGGTTTATGTTGGAATGGATGTAGGTGTTTACTACAAAGATAATAGTGGCCCGAACTGGACACTCTACAACAATGGATTACCAAATACGCCGGTTCATGATATGGAAATTTCACCTGCGAATCCAACAAAATTGCGTGCTGCAACTTATGGAAGGGGAGTGTATGAAGTAGATGTTGTTCCGCCAGCCTTACCACCGTCATCTGCATTTAATTTTTCAGGAACATTTTGTACCGGTACACCAAAAACATTCAACGATGTTTCAACCAATTCTCCTTCTTCATGGAGTTGGAGCGTAACACCATCGGCAGGGGTGAGTATTTCAACACCAACTGCACAAAACCCTTCTTTCACTTTTGCTAACTCAGGAACATACACAGTTACATTAATAGCCACTAACGGAGCAGGTCCCGGTGCGCCTTCTAATCAAACCGTAAGTATAAATGCAACACCAACTGTTGCACTTACGAATAGTGTTCAGACAATTTGTTCTGGTTCATCAGCGACTATCACAGCTAGCGGAGCAGCAACTTATTCCTGGAACACAGGAGCAACAACTGCATCTATTGGCGTTTCTCCGGCATCAACAACAATTTACACGGTAACGGGAACAAGTTCCGGTTGCACCAATGTAAGAACAGCGACTGTAAACGTAAACACAACACCAACAGTTGTAATTACGAATAGCGTTCAGACAATATGTGCCGGAGCAACAGCAACTATTAATGCAAGCGGAGCAACAACATATTCATGGAACACGGGAGCAACAAGTTCAGGTATTTCGGTTTCACCTGGGGTAATGACAGTGTATACAGTCACAGGAACAAGTTCCGGTTGTATGAATGTAAAAACAGCAACAGTAAATATAACGGCAAACCCAACAGTTGTAGTTACAAACAGCGTGCAGACGATCTGCTCAGGAGCAACAGCAACCATTACAGCGGGCGGAGCTACAACCTATTCGTGGAATACAGGAGCAACGGCAGCAAATGTTACAGTGTCTCCGGCAGGAACAACAGTTTATACAGTTACAGGAACAACTTCCGGATGTACGAATGTAAAAACTGCAACCATTAATGTAAATGCATCTCCTACTGTAAATGTAAACAGTCCAACGATCTGTAACGGAGGTTCGGCTACTATTACTGCAGCAGGAGCAAGCACATACTCATGGAACACAGGTGCAACAAGTGCGGCCGTTGTAGTATCACCTGGATCAACAACAGTTTATACAGTAACAGGAACTACAGGAGGATGTACAAATATTAAGACCGCAACAGTTTCTGTAAACACAACTCCTACCGTTGCAGTTACAGGAACACTTCAAACAATTTGCGCAGGAACATCTGCAACAATTTCAGCAGGAGGCGCTGCAACCTATTCATGGAACACCGGCGCAACTTCTGCAAACATTTCTGTTTCTCCATTGGCAACAACGGTGTATACGGTTACAGGTTATAATGGCAGCTGTTCTTCTGCAATTAAAATGGCGACTATTACAGTAAACTCATCTCCGATCGTTACCGTAAATAACGCGACAATTTGTTCAGGAGCTTCTACAAATTTAAACGCAACAGGGGCTTCAACGTATTCATGGAACACTGGCGCTACAAGCGCAGGTATTTCTGTGTCACCTGCTTCAACTACAGTTTACACCGTAACAGGAACGAGTGGTGGATGTAATAATGTGAAGACGGCCACCGTCAACGTAAATCTATTGCCTTCCATTAATATTTCTGCAAACAATACTTTTGTATGCCAGGGACAAATGGTTTCTCTTTCAGCAATGGGCGCAAATACATTTACATGGCAACCCGGAAATGTTACTGGAACGGTTGCTAATTTTATTCCTTCCGCTTCCCAGGTTTATACTTGTACAGGAACTGATTTAAACGGATGTGTTGGAAATAATTCTGTTTCAATTACGGTTTCTTCTTGTACCGGAATTATGAACGGCGACAATGAAATCGCGTTTAATATTTATCCGAATCCGGCGAAGGACCAGCTAACGATCAATATCAATACAACAAAACAATTTGAATGTAATATTGAATTGACTGACGCTTCAGGTAAAATCGTGTATAAGCAAAAAGCGAAGTTTGTAAATAATTCAAACGAACACAAGATTGGTCTCAGTACTTTTGCGAGCGGAATTTACTTCATGAAAATAGTTACTAAAGAAGGAAACGGTAGAACAATTAAAGTAGTGAAGGAATAATTCTCAGATCAATCCTCTCGTTTTAATTTCGAGATATTTATTGAGTGTGTTTACGGTAAGTTGTTGAGGCGTTGTGTAAACACTCAGAATGCCGTATTGTTGAAGTTCCCTGGTGATCTGGCGTTTTTCATAATCAAATTTCTGGGCAATGGTCTGTTCGTAGATCTCAAATGTATTCTGAGGTTTTTGTTGCAGGAGATCTTTCATTTCCGTATTCTCGAAGAAAATAACTACCACCAGGTGTTGCGTTGCCATTTTTCGCAGATATTTTAACTGCCTTCTTAAACCGCTTAATGTTTCGAAATTGGTGAAGAGCAAAATTAAGCTACGTTGTGTGATCTTTGTCCTAACGTGATTGAGTAATACGTCGTAATTACTTTCTTTAAAATCTGTTTTTGCATTATACAAAGCTTCCTGCAAACGAAGTAACTGATTTCCTTTTCTGTCGGCATTTACATGAAGGCCGATTTTATTAGAGAAGCCAATAAGTCCGGGTTTATCTTGTTTGATCCAGGCCACATGGCCAAGCACAAGACTTGCATTGATGGAATAATCCAATAAAGTAAACTGGTCAAATGGCATTTTCATAATACGACCCATATCCACAAAACAATATACCTGTTGTGCACGTTCGTCGCGATAATGATTGATCATCAACTGGCTTCTTCTCGCAGTTGCTTTCCAGTTAATGGTTCGTATATCATCGCCAATTACATATTCTTTGATCTGCTCAAATTCGGTACTGTGGCCAATTTTCCTGATCTTTTTAATTCCAAGTTCAGAGAGGCGGTTGCTGATGGCCATTAATTCATACTGGCGTAATTTGATGAATGAAGGATAACATTGCATCATGAAAGGTTCTTCGATCTTGTAATGACGTTCGATCAAACTCAGAGGAGAAGTAATAAACACGTTTATCTTCCCGAAATGATATTCGCCTCTTTCAAGAGGGCGGATCTGGTACATGAATCTTCTTTGCTGCGCAGGCTCCAGTGAAGCGCTTATTTTAAAATCTCTCATCTGGAACTGTTCCGGAAGTTCGTCCACAATATCCATCTTCACATTAAAATTGTAGTAGTTCTCAATGTGAAGCGTAATATCGTTTATGTCGCCATTACTTAAACGCGTGTATTTTGTATGACGGGTGGCGCTTACCGGGTTTTTGTGTCTGAAAAGGAGAATGGCATCTACGAAAGTGAGAAGAACGAGCAGGAGCAACGCACCGAGTGAGGTCTCATAAAGGATGTCGAAAATAAATCCGTTAATAAATCCCACAATTAAAACGAATACCACCCAATAAAAAATAGTGGTGAAACGGATTTGTTTAAATATGTGAAGTGCGTTTTTCATTTACTATTTTTAACCACAAAGGTTCACAAAGAATTCACAGAGTTTCTCAAAGAATAATTTTTGTTATTCGTGGTTTTAACGAGGCACCTCCACCTTATCAATAATTTGTTGTATCACTGTATCAACCTGCACTCCTTCCATTTCTTTTTCTGGTGTAAGCATAACACGGTGGCGAAGCACAGGGAAACAAACATATTTAATATCTTCAGGTGTTACAAAATCGCGGTTCTGTAAACACGCGCAGGCCTTCGACGCATTAAGAATTGCCAGTGAAGCGCGTGGAGAAGCTCCTAAATATAATCCCGGGTTTTTTCGTGTTGCCTGAACAATCTGCGAAATGTATTTTATAAGATGTTCTTCAACCACTACCTGCGACACTAATTTTCTCAGTTCAATCACCGAGCGTTTCGACAGAACTTTATCAATCTTACTTAAATCAATTTTGTGCTCGTTCTTATGAAAATTCATGATCATGGTTGTTTCATCTTCCAGCGACGGATATCCAACATTGATCTTAAATAAAAAACGGTCAAGTTGCGCTTCCGGGAGTCTGTACGTTCCTTCCTGTTCAATAGGATTTTGTGTTGCAAGCACCATAAAAGGCTGATCGAGTGGGTGAGTTGTACCATCCACTGTAATTTGTCTCTCTTCCATGGCTTCAAAAAGGGCGGCCTGTGTTTTTGCGGGAGAACGGTTGATCTCATCTGTTAAAACAATGTTAGCGAACAATGGTCCGCGTTTAAATTCAAATTCGGTTGTTTTCGAATTAAAAACAGATGTACCAATAATGTCACTCGGCATAAGATCGGGCGTGAACTGAATGCGTTTAAAATCCGCGTCGATCGCCTTCGCAAGCAATTTCGACGTGAGTGTTTTTGCAACGCCCGGAACACCTTCAATGAGAACATGCCCATCTGATAAAATAGCGATGAGTAAAAAGTCGACCAGTTGTTGCTGGCCCACAATGTACTTCGCGATTTCAGCTTTTACCTGTTGTGTTTTTTCGGTGAGTTCGCTGAGGTTCACCCTGTTTTGAAATTGATTTTCCATTATCTTATCTTAAACTGTTTTTATTAAAATTACTTATCTGCCTGTTGAGTTCCACAAGATCGTATTCTGAGATCTCTACTGCCTGTTTCAGACGCTCGCAGTAAGAGAAAAGTTGTTTTACTTTTTTAAATTCTATGCCACTCAGGTCGCTGATCTCCGTACAAAATACATCGTTAATGTCATTGGTACTCACGTTGAATTTTTTTCGTACAGTTTCGTAAAAGTATTTTATTCTTTCTGTAGCAATGCTCTGGTGGTTCTTGCTGTTATAATAAACATGCGTGATCACATTCACAAATTCGAGCGTGGTGTTTGTTACAGGCTCTTTCACCGGAATGGCACGTTGCCTTCTTCTGCCTTCAAAGATCATGTAAAAAAGAAGCGTGAAGAAAAGCAAAAGGTAAGCGGCGTATAGCGTATCGCTCTCGAGAATGAATTTGATAGGCGATCCGGATTTAACGTTAAAGGATTTATAATATTCATCCCAATACATTTCCTTGTTTTTGATCATGCTTAAGCAAGTATAGGCAAAGCCCTTGTTATCATGATTGACAACAAAATAATTTCCAAAAACATCGGGCACGCTCATAAGATACAGTTTGCCTTTCCCAACTACAGTGCTAATGAGGCAGGCCTTTGAATCAGGAAGAACGGCATGGATCTTAAATGAAGTGCTGTCAAAATTTTCGAATCCCGAAACATTGGCAATTTGTGTGTAAGAGTAAGATTTCTTAGATAGATTTTTCGCTGTGAAACGTATTTTTTCTCCAGGGCGGTTGATCAGAGAATCGATCGAGGTCATGTAGTTGAACATCGCGAAACGAGTGCGAAGATGAAACGTATCTGCAAGAAGGCCGTCGAAGTGTGTTGCTGCAATAAACACATTGTTCCCATGATGAAGTAATTCGAACATGGACCTCATGTCGTTCTTATTAAGATCGACATTGTCGTTAATAATAAGCACCGATGTGTTTTCAGGCGCTTTATCATTTATGCTGTAGAGAGTCTGATTGCTGAGTGTAAATTTATTCGCGTAAACCCCTTCAATGAGATTGTAAATAGCGTAACACCCGAAAGGAGATTTGTCTTTAGACATGTACGTCCGGCTCCAGTTCACAGGCTTTGGGAGAAGATACTGAATAACAACGATCGCGATAAAGATCCCGAAAAAGATGTAAATATATTTTTGATTCTTCTTAAACATTTATTTCTTTTTCAATGGACTCGAATTCGGCCGCGCTGTTATTGTAAAGAGTTGAGTTAAATGCAAATTGGCCATACCACACGTATTCGTATGTGCGACTCAGGCTCATGAATTTTTCCTGTAGATTTTTATTTTTCAATTCGTTTTTGTAGTCGATATTTGTCTTGAAAGGTGCAAAAACAATGAGCTGTTTTTTGTCGAGCAGGTACAATACTTTAAGATACTGCCAGCGCAAAGCGAGCCTGTAATCGTTATTGGTTAAAGCGTCGTTTATTCTCTGGTTGAAATTTATGGAATCGAGATCTTCTGTTACATCAGAAAAATTAAATGATGCCGCTTTGGCTTTAGGACGGATAAGCCCCACCATATCGGATTTCAACAGCAGCCATATAACAATAACGACAGAAATGATAATGAGGGTCCAGATGATGATTCTACGTGTGATATCAATACTGTCGTATTCAACATTGTCGAAGAATTTTTCGGAGAGCCATTCCAGTAATTTCTGAAAAAAGCCTTTTCCTGTTACACCAACTTTGTGATTGTACTGGAGCTTTGAATCTTCCTGAAGTTTTTTTTCTGCAGCGTCGGAAGGCCGGATCACTTTTACTTCCGCAGTGTCAAATAAGCGAAGTGAGTCCGACGGCGAAGAAACTATTCTTCCGGAGAAAAGGAGGAGTAGTAAAATGAAAATACAGCGCGTATGTGAGAGGGAAAGGATACTATTGAATTTGATTGATTTTTTCCAGTATAGATTGACCTTCTTTTTTCTCTTCGAGATTTGTGTATTGATAGATCACAATGAGGTGATAGATGACGGTGATACCGTACGTTAATAAAGTGCAGATGGTTGAAACAATAATAAAGGTCATTGAAGTTGAAGTATCAAAGCCTTCAACTCCTGAGGATTCAATGTCTTTAATCCGTGAAAAGGTACTGATAAGAGTCATGATAAATACCGGAACCTGCGCAAACCAGCTAAGAAAACTGTAAGTTAAAATTCCAACAAAGCTAACCGCCCAGGTGATCCAGAAATTGTCTTTCATAAAGCGGAACACTTTTCCAATCGCAGGAAAAATTCCTATATGATCGCGCTGGCAAACAAACATGGCGGCTATTGGAACGAAAGATAAAATGGGACCGAATATTAACATGGCGAATAAAAGAATGATAACAAGAATTACTGCCAGGCCAATAGCGCCGCCGCCACCACCTTCACCAATAACAGAAATGATACCTCCGAAAATTACAACCAAAACCACCAGGGAACCGATAATAGTTATCCCGAGTAAAAAAGAATTACCCAGAATGCGGGTAAAATCTGTCCACAGGTTTTTCATTGAATGACCAATGGTAAGTTTTTCGTTCGACTGAAGAGTTTCATTCTCAATAATGTTTTTATTGAGGACCACATTGTATACCGTTATGCCTATCATGCCAACCCCAAGGATAGTGAGATAAGGAATTAAGAGCGTTTCAAAGATCTCATCAAATCCGCCTCTCACAATTCTGTTAATGGCCATGTTGGACCCAAAGGAAATAGCAGAAACAGCTGCAACGATTAACAGGAAAGGTCCTGCGAAAAATAAAAGACTCCCGTAGAGGGGTTTAAAATTCTGTTTAATAAAACCAAAGCAGGCGCCGAATACCTGCCCGAAGTCGCGTACTTTTTTATAATAGATTTTTTGCTCAGTCATATTTTAATTTGTATTTATATTTCAGGTAAAGCGGTAGAACAACAAAGTAACCAAGAATAAAAACGAATGAAGATCCGATAATAGCAATACTGCTGCTTAAAGGCATATCGGTGTAACGCGTTATAAAGCTCTCAAGGAAACCTGCTACAATAAGTACAGGAACAATACCAATAAGAATTTTTAATCCGTCCATGGCGCCGCGTTTAAAGGACTGCATTCTTGTATGTGTTTTAGGAAAGAGATAACTATTACCAAGAACAATGCCCGCGCATCCTGCAATGATAATAGCCGATATTTCCAGTGTGCCATGAATCCAAACCACTTTCAGCGCGCTGCCAAGAACATTGTGCTGGTAAAACATGGTGAAAAAACAACCCAGCATAATACCATTGAAAATTAGAAAAATAGAAGTAACGAAAGCGGTGGCCAGTCCGAACATAAAAGCTGTAAAAGCAACTTCGATATTATGGCTTGTGATATGAACAAACATTAAAAACTGATTTCCTTCTCCGTAAATTCCGATAGGATTGCCTTTTTTAATTCGCTCCAGGGTTTCTTCAACATACATATCACCAAGGATCAGTCTCACAAACGTATCGTCGTATAACTGTGAAATCACGCCAATGAAAGTGGCCACTGCGGTAATGATAAATGAATAGAAAAGAGGTTTGTGGTATCTCGCAAACATCATCGGAAGTTCCTGGGTATAAAAAGTGACGAAACGGTTTCCTCTTTCTTTTTTGTTTTTGTAAACCAGTTGATGTACCCTCGATGCCAGACTGTTTACGTAAGAATGTGTTTTCGACTGGTCGTAATTTGTATTGGCATAAGAAAGATCATCGGTAAGCTCAATGAACATGTCGGTTAATTGTGCAGGTTTGATAGACTCTTTGCTTTCAACAGCCTTTTCGTAGTTTTCCCATTTTCCGGCATTTTGTTTTAAAAAGGTAATCTCTTTCATCGTTCGGACGGGCTTAATTTTCCTATCTTTTTCTTATCTTTAGAACCACTAAATTTATATATTAAAACACAAACGGGCAAAGAAACCAGATGGAAACTATCAAAATAAATACTACTCAGAATGTTGCGCTTTCTTATGAAGCAGCGGGGGTTGGGCCAAGAGTATTAGCGGCTTTGCTGGATGGTGTATTCGTATTTGCCTATACCTGTATCATTGTTGTTATTTTTTCATACGCCATTTCCAGGAACCGATACAGTTATGATTACCAAGGCGATGAAAGCTTCGATCAGGTTATGATCGGCCTTTTGATTCTTTTCTTATTACCTGCTTCCTTTTATCATTTGTGGTGCGAAACGTTCCTCAACGGGCAAAGTTTCGGAAAAAAGATCATGAAAATAAAGGTGGTAAAACTCAATGGCACCCAACCTAATTTTGGTTCTTACCTGGTGCGTTCGGTTTTTCGTATTGTAGACAGGCCCATGATAGCACTTATTACGGTAGCGGTTTCTTCAAAATCGCAAAGGTTTGGCGATATGGTAGCCGGAACTACTGTAATACAGTTGAACAGGTCTTATTCCATCAAAGAAACTATTCTGCATCAGCAAAAACCCGAATATAAAATTGTTTACCAGCAGGTAGCTATGATGTCGGATAAAGACGCCAATACCATTAAGGAAGTGATTGACTTTGCGAGGTCGCAGAATCAGCCGGAGCATCTTCGATTATTGGGCGACAAGATCCGATCAAAATATGGCATCAGCAATGTTCAGCAAAACGATCACGATTTTCTTCAGACCTTGTTGCTGGATTATTCGCATTACCAGTTTGAAAAATAATCAATTGTTATTTTCACTTCATATTTTCGGCTGGCTTTCTTCAACAATTATTTTTTCTCTTTGAGAAATCTGGAGGTATTCAATAGAATTGTCGGCCGGATTGTATTTAATATGAAAGTCAAGATTCGAATCAGGTAATTCATAATAATCACTTTTATTCCAGCCCAGTATTGGTGTGTTCCTGTCAATACTCTTTGCGGGCTCACCGGCCTTGTTTCGGACATCCTGTTGTTTGTCCGAAAATAAAATCCCAAAAGGAAGTTCTTCAAATAAATGTTCGCTTTGAGAATAAATATTAAAATGCGTGAAGATGGGCTTCCCTCCCATAATAGGCTTGTTCTCATCTTCCTTTCTTATCATGCGCTCATTGGTAAAACCTATTTCGATCTTTGTCTTTTTACAAACAATGTAAAGTGTCTGACTGCTGTAATTGGATGGTTTTGTAAGCAGTTGGTTGATGACAGATTCAAATTCGGAATTCGATTTATAATAGCCGAAATAATTTGCGAGACCGTGTATAGATTTCATATTAAGCTGTAACCGAAGATAACTTTTTTCACTGACGAATCAAAGTATTCCACGTTGCTTTTGATCGAGAATAATATTCAGGAATGAATTTTTCGGTAACTTTTCTATAGTATTATGCCGGTAAACTGTTGTGCCGGGAGCATCTTGTTTGAGCTCAGCATTGATGGCTTGTAAATTATCAAAATATATTTTTATTCCATGTATGGTTGTTGTAAGGTCGGTGACAATAAATGTTGAGTACTTCGAAAGAAAGGAAACTTTTTTTGATGGAAACCTTTTTTGATCGTAATCCTTAAGATAAGTACTGTCTGATCTTACTATTAGCTCCCCTTCATTACCACCTCCGATTGTTTGAAATTTATTGTCTTTATTTATCTCCAGAAAATAGATGGCCTCTTGGCCTATAGCATACTCCGAATACCTTTCAGCGCATTTCCAGTTGTTGAATTTTTGAATAGAAAGTGTATCTGTTTTACTGATGTAATTGATTCTCTTCAGAACCACAATTTTAAAAGAGATGCTATCAATAAAAACTATTTTTCCATACACAATGATCTTTGAAGTTTCAATCAGGCGGGGTAAATGTGTCCCAACATAAATAGAGAAAGAACTGAAGCCTGACAAAATGAGAATAGCTATTAGAATACTTTTTTTCACCTTAATTCCTTCTGATTATAAGACGTGGTAACACTAAATTTCCATAAATTTTAATCTCCCCACTCAACTTTCGTCCCTAGAGTTCTCCAGGAAGGAAAAGGAGTTGGGATGCCAAACCATCCTCCAATAGCTATCCGGAAAAAGCCTAGTTTTTTGGTTCTTGTTATGGTGAGATTTGGACATTTTCTTTCATTTGGATTTAAACTGTCGGCTAACAGAACAATGTCAGTGAATTTTAAAACGATCTCCTTCGACTTTGAAGAGAGAATATCTTTAACTTCTGAAGGCAGTTTACTTTTTTTCATTACCAGGGTTCCCGATTTTCTTTTTGTAGAATAACTTAAGGTACATTGTTTAAGAGTTTTAAATCTATTGTCGTAACCAGAGGTTTTGGAGTAAAGCGCTCTTTTTTCAAAATCGTAAAACACAGAATCTGTCTGCGGGTCATTTGTCTTTTTTACTTTGATGGTTTTTGGCTCCTGCGATAGTAAGATCATAAACTGAAATAAAAGTAAAAGGGAAAAAAGGAATCTCATAAAATCACCACTTCTTTATCTTTATCTTAAACTTACACTTAACAAACTCAAACACGAATTCTTTCTTCAATGGTTTATAACGCCTTCGCCAATAAATAAAATACATGAGGTATGGAATCCAGCTAAGTAAAAGCATTGTTCAAATCAAAAACCCTTCTTCTGAATCTTATTATGTACCTCATTCACCTGCATCAACGCAGCAGAGCCATACCATGGGTGAAGTTCCATGATCAGTCTTCCCGCTTTAATTGCCGGATCAGTTTCTGTTAGTTCTTTTGCTTTCTCTACACTTTCTACATTGAAAATGTAAATACCCCGCACTTCGCCTTTATCCATAAACGGACCAGCCAACACCAAATCGCCGGCTGCTGCCATACGTTCAATGTTGGCCATGTGCCCCGCTTGTAACTGCGCCGCAGTGGCAGAATCCTGGTTGCGGTTAGGACCCGCTTTTAAAAATGCCATTACGTATTTATGCATGCCGTAATCGTCGGCCTTTAATTTTTTAGCGAGGGCCTCGTCGTATTTCGGTTTCTTAGTAGTTTCTTTTTTTGTTTGCGAGAACGAAACAAAAACAATAAGAACAAAAACAAGGGTTAAATTCAGTTTTTTCATAACATTTGGTTTTCAAACGTTAAATTTAAGATAATTGGACAAACAAGTATGAAGTCCGGCTTTTTTTTCTAATTTTAATAATGAATTTAAAAACCAGACTCATGAGGTATTTATACATTCTCTTTATTATTCTTACTACCTGCAGCATTACAAGAGCGCAGCGTGCAACAAACAAAGGAACCGCTCCGGTTCAAAAACACTTTGTGATCAAAAAACAAACTACCGTTAATTTTTCCGCTGTTCAGAAAGATTTTAATCCCAAGCTGATGCTCCGCGAAATGCCTAAACAGGGATCAGCTAAAATGGAACAGTATAATTATCCCGAAAAATCGGTTCCGCAAGCAAAGTCGCAAAGCGCTATTCTGCCAAATCTTGTGGGCGGACAAAGTTTTTTCGCAAACCCATGGGGAGTTAGCACGCCCAATGATAACGATATGGCTATTTCAAACAGCGGACAGTTAGTGTCTGTTCAGAACACGAATATTTTTATCCGGAACACTGTTACAAATTCCGTTTCTCCGGTAAAATCACTCGCGGCTTTTACAACGCCTATCAATAGTCTTCACCAGGAATTTGATCCTAAAGTTATGTACGATCCTCTTCGCGACCGTTTTGTATTGGTTTGCCTCGTTGGTTTTGTAGATACTACCAGCAAGATCATTGTGGGTTTTACACAAACAAATGATCCGAATGGAAACTGGAATTTATACACACTTCCGGGAGACCCACTCAATGTAGGACTTTGGTCGGATTACCCAATGATATCCATGACTGAAAAGGAATTATTTCTGAGCGTAAATTATTTGTATAACGATAGTAGCTGGCAAACAGGTTTTGTGGAAACTTTAGTATGGCAGATGAAAAAAGATTCGGGTTACGCGGGACTTCCTATCGGCTCGGTACTTCACTCGAATATTAAATTCAACGGAAAAGCGATCAGGAATCTTTGTCCTGCAAAAGGAGGAAGCAACCTCAAAACACCAAACATGTATTTTGTTTCCAACAGAAATCTTGCTTCACAAAACGACAGCGTGTTTTTGGTGAATGTTACAGATACAATCGGTGCGCCTACTTTAACAGTTACTTCTAAAGTAATGATCGCGAGTCAACCATATTATTTCCCCCCTCCGGGAAGACAACCAACGGCGGTTTCACAATCTCTTGCCACGAACGACAGTAGAAACCTTGGCGCTTTTTACGAGAACAACAAAATTCAATATGTTCACAACACAAAAAACCCGGCCAATAATTTAAGTACGGTATATTACGGCATCATTGATAACCCAGCCGCCGCCAGCCCCACAGTAACAGGCTATATGATAACGAATGATACAATGGATTTTGCGTATCCCAATATTTCTTATGCGGGTAACGGTCCAACCGACGATAATGCTATTATAAATTTTGATCATACTTCCGATAAAGTGTATGCAGGAATTTCGGCAATACGAGCCGATGGATTGGGAGATTTTTCTCCGAAGATCAGGATTCAGAATGGGGCCACGTGGATAAACCTTCTTGCCGCGAATCTTGAACGTTGGGGCGATTACTCGGGCTCACAGCGTCGTTACAATTATCCAGGCGAAGTTTGGGTGAGCGGTTATTATGGCTACACGTACAGCGCTTCCTATCCAAGGGCGCATGGTGCGTGGGTAACGCAACTCGTATTGAATTCAGGAATGGTGACACACGCTCCTTCAAAAGACGAAAGTGCAAATTCAGTGAACGTATTTCCTAATCCGGCAAACGATATTTTCACAGTAGAAATTGACATTCCGAAGCAGGAATATCTTTCTTTCGAAATTTTAGATGCGCAGGGAAAAGTGATTCATGTGTTATTAAGGGATTGGGTAAAAGTAAAACAGAATTCGTTCAGTTTCAGCACCCGCGATCTTGCTAAGGGAATTTACTTCTTAAAGATCTCTGGTAACAACAATACGAACATTATGAAGAAAATAGTGTTGAATTAAAATAAATAGAATAAAAAATCCTCTGGAGCAACCAGAGGATTTTTTTTATCTGGAATTTTTGAATCTGGATTCGCGTAATTAGCGAAATCCGCGTTTTATAAGCCAAGTAATATTTCTTCTGGTAATTTACCACCAAATAAAATTCTATTAGGATTCTCGAGCATCTCTTTCACTTTTACAAGGAAACCTACGCTCTCACGTCCGTCGATAATTCTGTGATCGTAACTTAAAGCTACGTACATCATGGGGCGAATAACTACTTGTCCGTTTACAGCCATCGGGCGCTCCACCACATTGTGCATTCCTAAGATCGCACTCTGAGGAGGGTTGATAATAGGAGTACTCATCATACTTCCGAAAACTCCACCATTGGTGATCGTAAACGTTCCGCCTTCCATTTCCGGAATGGTTAATTTTCCATCACGCGCTTTAATGGCAAGTTCTTTAATTCCTTTTTCAATTTCGGCAAGACTCATGAGTTCTGCATTGCGTAACACAGGAACCATTAATCCTTTTGGCGCGCTTACAGCGATACCGATATCACAATATTTATTATAAATAATTTCTTCTCCATCAATCATTCCGTTCACTGCCGGGAAATGATACAAGGCTTCGCAAACCGCTTTGGTAAAGAAACTCATGAAACCAACATTTGATCCGTGAACTTCTTTGAATTTGTCTTTGTATTTGGCACGTATCTCATAGATGGCGCTCATGTCAATTTCGTTGAACGTAGTTAACATGGCCGTTTCGTTCTTCACAGAAACCAAACGACGGGCCACTGCTTTACGCAATGAAGTCATTTTTGTTTTCTCTTTATCACGACCGCCCTGCCAGCTGTTGCTTAACACTTTTGAAGCGGTAGGCAATCCGTTTGATAAAGCGGCAAGCACATCCTGTTTGGTAATACGGCCGTCTTTACCTGTCCCATTCAGTTGTTTTGAACTGATTCCGTTTTCAGACATGATCTTGGCAGCAGCAACACTTGGTGTTCCCGAAGCGTAAGATTCCTTGCTAACGGTTTCCACTTTGGCAGTTTCTTTTTTCGGTTCTTCTTTTTTGGTTTCTACTTTTGCTTCTGACTTTTGACTTGTTTCTTTTGCCTTGGCTTCCGGTTTAAATGAATTATCTATTTTAACAACTACCTGTCCAACTTTCACCGTGTCGCCTTCAGCGGCAAGAAGTTCAATTTTTCCGCTGTCTTCAGCATTCAGGGTTAAAGTGGCTTTATCAGAGTCGATCTCAGCAAGAACTTCGTCTTTCTCAACAATGTCGCCTGTTTGTTTTACCCAGCGCGCAATTACAACTTCTGTGATCGATTCTCCCGGACTTGGTACTTTTAATTCTACTATTGCCATAACAATTTTGTGTATTTAATTATCTTTTATTTTACTAATACTTTTTTGAAGATGCTGGTCATAATGTCTTCGTTCTCCTGGGCATGACGTTTCGCAAAGCCTGTTGCAGGGCTTGCCGCGGCAGGGCGACCAACGTATTTTAAATTCATTGAGCGTAAGTTCTGGTCAACAAAGCGCCAAGGACCCATGTTCTCAGGTTCTTCCTGTACAAACATAAATTCTTTTGCGCCGCTGTATTTTTTTAGTATCGCGTCAATTTGTTTTTTAGGGAACGGATACAATTGCTCGATACGAACAAATGCGATATCGTTCACGCCTTCTTTTTCGCGACGCTCAATGAGATCGTAATAAACTTTTCCTGAGCAGAAAGCAACGCGTGTTACTTTTTTAGCATCAACGTTATCATCAATAATTTCCTGGAAATTATTTTTTGTGAAATCTGCAAGTTTGCTTACGCAGCTAGGATATCTCAATAATTTTTTTGGAGTAAAACAAACCAATGGTTTACGGAAATCGCGTTTTAACTGGCGACGAATAACATGAAACTGTTGTGCCGGTGTAGTTGTATTAACGATCTGCATGTTGTTGTCGGCACAAGCCTGTAAGAAACGCTCCATACGTGAGCTGGAATGTTCAGGACCTTGCCCTTCGTAACCGTGAGGCAACAATAGCACGAGGCCATTCATCCTTCTCCATTTATATTCTGCAGAAGTTAAATACTGATCGATAATAATTTGCGCGCCGTTGAAGAAATCACCGAACTGCGCTTCCCAAATGGTAAGTGTGTTTGGCGCTGCAAACGCGTAACCGTATTCAAAACCAAGAACACCATATTCACTTAACAATGAATTGTAGATGCTCAGTTTTACATTGGCGTCAATATTGTTTAGTGGAGTATATTCTTCTTCACTATCTTCCAGTTTTACAATAGCATGACGGTGCGAAAACGTTCCGCGTTCAACATCCTGCCCGCTGAAACGAACCGGAAATCCTTCTTTCATCAATGAAGCATAAGCAAGAAGTTCGCCCATGGCCCAATCGTAACTATCGTTGGTGATCATGGCTTTTCTGTCTTCGAATACTTTCTGAATTTTATTGAAGAATTTTTTATCCTTCGGAAGTTCCGTGGTTTTTTTAGCGAGATCGAGGAAAGTTTTTTCATCGATGATGGTTTTCGGAGATTCGTCAAAATCTTTATCAGTTGCCATCTTCACGCCTTTCCAGTTTCCTTCAAGGAAAGAAGTGATTTTCGCTTTATCTGTTTTTTTAGCTTCGTCTAAGTTCGTGTCAAGTTCAGCTTTGAAAGTACTTTCCACTTCTTTTGCTTCTTCGGCAGTAAAAGATCCTTCTGCTTCAAGTTTCTTCACATAAATATCTTTTGGATTCGGATGTGATGCGATTGCCTTATATAATAACGGTTGCGTGAAACGGGGCTCATCGCCTTCGTTGTGTCCGTATTTACGGTAACAAAGAACATCCACAAACACATCGCGTTTGAATGTCTGACGGAATTCCATAGCGAGTCTCGATATAAAACATAATGCTTCAACATCGTCGCCGTTAACGTGAAACACCGGGCTAAGAACAACTTTAGCGATATCGGTACAATAGGTGGATGAACGTGCGTCAACGAAGTTGGTTGTAAACCCTACCTGGTTATTGATCACGTAGTGAACAGTTCCACCGGTTTTGTAACCGTCGAGCTGGCTCATCTGAATTAATTCATAAACTAATCCTTGTCCTGCCACAGCAGCGTCGCCGTGCAAAATAACCGGACATGCTTTTAAATTTTCTCCTTTATGAAGATTATCAATTTTAGCGCGAACGATACCTTGTACAACTGCCGCAACAGTTTCTAAGTGCGAAGGATTTGGCGTTAAGCTGATGTGAACTTTTTTCCCGCCGTCGCTTACCTGATCAGATGAATAACCCATGTGATATTTCACGTCGCCGTCAAATAAAGAATCTTCACTTGGCCTTCCTTCAAACTCCGTGAAAACATCTTTGTAGGTTTTATTCATGATGTTGGTAAGAACGTTCAAACGTCCCCTGTGAGCCATACCAATCACGTAATCTTCGATGCCGAGATTAGCGCCATGTTCCATCAAGGCATTGATTGCAGGAATAACAGCTTCGCCACCTTCAAGCGAGAAGCGTTTTTGTCCCACGAATTTTGTATGGAGATAATTTTCAAATACAACAGCCTGTGTTAATTTTTTGAGGATCACTTTTTTCTCTTCTTTTGAGAAAGTAGGTGTGTTGCGGCTTTTTTCCATGCGTTCCTGCAGCCATTTTAACACTTTAGGCTCGCGCATGTATAAATATTCAACGCCAATACTCTGGCAGTATGTTTGCTCAAGATGAGCGATAATGTCTTTTAATTTTGCGGCGCCAATTCCAATCTCATTTCCGGCTTGGAAAACAACATTGAGATCTTTATCTGAAAGTCCGAAATTTTCGAGGGCCAGACTTGGCTCATAAGTACGACGCTGACGAACGGGGTTAGTTTTAGTGAATAAATGCCCACGCTGACGGTAACCTGTAATGAGGCTGATTACTTTGAATTCCTTACTTACATTTTCGGGGATTGCGCCGCCCGAAGAAGAATAATCTGTTTTGGCGAATTCGAATCCTTTAAAAAAATCCTGCCAGGTTTTATCAACTGCGTTCGGATCTTTCTGGTATTGTACAAAAAGCTCTTCCACCGCATTCACATCACTGTTTCCTAAATAAGAGAATTTATCCATTTTGTTTAATTAGAGAAGGTAAATGTAATAAAATATTGATGCAAAAGGAAGGTTTTTTCTTTGCAAAATTATGCCGGAAAGCAGAATGAAAACAGCTGTTAAATGAGCTGTAAATTAGTGTAAATAAAGGCGTTGCTTAAGAATGGTACGGGCCATTTTATTATACTGTTCCTGGGTGAATTTACAGCGACAGCCGTAGCGCGACATGATATTGTCTACAGGTGGAACATAATACTGCGATTTACCGTCTAATTGTCCCGGAGTTTTGTCATACCAACAGGGAGCATTAGGAATCATGCTCGGATTGTATTGTAAAGGATAAGGATCAGCTTCGGTATCGCAGATCTGATCTCCATTGGTGGTACAATTGGTTCTGTCGAAAAATTCGCCACTGATGGCTTGTGCCGGTGGAGCAGGCACAGCAGGAGTTCCAAGTTCGTCGAAGGTATTGGCGAGACCGAAAAAATGACCCATGATATGAAGTGGTTCGGTGCTCTGGAAGGAAACCGCATTTGAAGTTGTAAGTACCGATAGCTCGCAGACTATTACATCTTTGGTTGGTGTCACTGTATTATTTGCAGGAGGAGGATAAGCGTAGCCCCCTGATTCATTAGAGAGCGTAGTTGTTGCACTTACAGGAAGATAAAAATTAATAGTTCGATCGGTGTACCAGTTCGATGTAACGATCGGATCGGTAATCTGCTGATCCCATTGCGAAAACGGATAATTTGGAATAACTACTGTGGAGCAGGCCTCGAATGAAACACAGATGGGTTTAAATACTTCGTTAATATGATTAATGAACGGAGTTATAGTCTGATTAACAATGGCATTATAATTTGCCTGAACAACAGGAAAAAAAGAACTGTCGGGTAAAAGATAAAATACAATAGAGAATTTTTTGTTAAGACACGTATCGTGTTTTAATGTTGAAGCAAGATTGGGAGATACTGCCTGAGAGTAATTCCGGAAGCTAATGAAAATTAATATGACAAGCAAGATTTTTTTCAAAATATCTTTGTGCTAAATAGGTAATTCACTATATTTGATAAATCCAAATTTAAGCTATTAAACAACATGTTCAAACAAACAGCCAAACTTTTTTTTCTTCTTGTTTGTTTTTACGCATTCAATAGTAGGGCCCAGATTTCTGTTACCTCAACCGTTGTTTGTCTCCCTTCAGGAATCACTTTTTCTGTAACATCGGGCTCTTCTTATTCCTGGAACTTCGGTAACTCCCAAACATCTACTTTGCAAAACCCAAGCGTTGCATATACAACGCCAGGAAATTACACCGTAACCTGTCTTGTGGGAGGAACCACATCTTATAGCATCGTTATTAAAGTGGCGCCTAAACCAACTCCTGCTTTTTCTATTGCGCAACCGGCTAGCGGCTGCGCTCCTAAAACTGTTACAGTTACGTCCACAACTTCTTATTCTTATCCTACTCCGGGGAGTTATAGTATTACTCTTTCTGTAACCGACGCTAATGGTTGCAGTGATAATACCACTATTGGTACAGTAAATGTTTCTGCGCCCCCGTCTGTTATTATTTCTTCTAATCCAAGCCCGCTTGGCGCCTGTTCTGCACCTTACAGCGCAACGTTCAGCGGTTCAAATTGTATTTCCGGGTCTCCAACAGGGGGAGGTTTAACATATAACTGGAGTTTTCCGGGAGGAAGCACGACTTCGTCGTCACTTCAAAATCCGGGAACAATTACTTACAACGTTACGGGGAATTATACTGCTTCTTTAACAGTGACTGATAACAATAACTGTACGGGCAGCACCGCTGTAAATTTTTCGGTAAATCAGCCCTCATTGAGCATTACGGCTCCTTCTACAATCTGCCTTGGTTCCAATTTTAATGTTACTGCCAACTCTAATATTTCACAGGTGTTCTGGAATTTTGGTTCGGCTACTCCGGGTTCTTCTTTAACCCTGTCAAATGTATCATCTACAGTTAGTCCTTATTTTGCACCGGGAGTTTATACAATCTCTGCAACTACAATTCCTGCACCAGGAAGCACCTGTTCAGCATCACAAACAAAAACGGTATATGTAGAGCAGGTAACAGCCCAGTTTACACTTACGCCTCCTTCAATGACCTGTAGTCCTACAATGACAATAGGGTTTATAAATCAGTCTTCTTCAAACGTTGTTTCATGGAGTTGGCTGGCGCCGTATTATGTG
>JAJONO010000018.1 GCA_021323535.1 Bacteroidota bacterium | reverse complement strand
TTCAGTTTGGTTTTCTCAGTTACCGTAAGAACATTGGCCTCGTCGGTCACATAATCTGCGGGCAGGGGAGGGAGGTCCTGCGCTTTGAGGAAGAGCGGGAGAATGAGAAACAGAAAGAGGATTATCCGAATGGGGCGGAGCATGGTATGAATATAGGGAAATATTAAAAACCTGTTGCGGAAATTTACAATTTGGCAGGTGGAAGTTTCTATTTGGTGCTTAACTTTATGGTGAATAATTAGCATGGCAGACGTTCACTCGAAAAAGGTCAGAAGTTACAATATGAGCAGAATTAAGGGTAAAGACACAAAACCTGAAATTCTGGTCCGGAAATTCCTGCATTCAAAAGGATTTCGATTCCGCCTACACGCAAAGAACCTTCCCGGAAAGCCTGATATTGTTCTCCCGAAATATAAAACTGTAATATTTGTGCATGGCTGTTTCTGGCATGGGCATAAAGGATGTAAGTATTTTGTGGTTCCAAAAACCCGTACGGAATGGTGGTTGAATAAGATTAACACCAACATTGCCAACGACAAAAAGAAAGAAAAAGCCCTGAAACTATCGGGCTGGAAGGTAGTGCATGTGTGGGAGTGTGGGTTGAAAGCCGATAAAAGGTATAAAATTCTTGGCAGTTTAATATTAAAATTAGCATGTTAAAAAAAATGGATAAATAACTAAAAATATGCCTTGTATTTTATGGAATTTTAGCTGGAATGAATTACATAGATTTATTTGCTGGTGCTGGAGGGCTTTCAGAAGGGTTTATAAGGGCAGGATTTAATCCAATAGCTCATGTTGAAATGGATGAAGCAGCATGTCTTACCTTAAAAACACGTATCGCATATCATTATCTTAAATCCACTAACAAAAAAGATTTTTATATTGATTACTTAAAAGGGAGTATCTCAAGAAAGCAATTATACGATTTAATTCCCGCTGAATTAATGGAGTCAGTAATTAACTTACCTATTGGTTCAGAAAACAATCCGAAAATTCACAAAATCATTGATAAACTTTTAAGTAAAAAAAAAGTTGACTTGATAATAGGCGGGCCACCATGCCAGGCATATTCTCTTGTAGGTAGGGCCAGATCAAAAGATGGAATGAAAGGCGATTCGAGAAATTATTTATATGTCCAGTATGCAAAATATCTCGAAAAATATTCTCCAAAATTGTTTGTGTTCGAAAATGTCTTGGGATTAAAATCCGCTGGAAAAGGAATCTATCTTGAGAATATGAAAAAACTTTTTTTAAAAAAAGGGTATATTTTCAAGCTTTTTACTATTAGCGCAAATGACTTTGGTGTATTGCAAAATAGGAAGAGAATAATTATCATAGGTTGGAAGAAGGGGTTAAAAATCAGCATTCCAGACCTAGAAAAAATTAAAATTGCTACAGGGCACAAAATAGAACATCTTTTTGGAGATTTACCATCAGTAATAGCTGGTAGCGGAAAGGATAAATTTCAAAATTATTCGGGGCCAACTAATGATTATCTCAAAAGTAGTTGCATCCGAAATGGAATTGATGTTTTGACTCAACATGTCGCTCGACCCCATACTATACAGGATAAAAAAATATACAAAATAGCGGTTCAAAAGTGGCAAAATAATCAACAAAGACTTGATTACAACGATCTTCCTGAAAATTTAAAAACTCATTCTAACAGGAGTAGTTTTATTGATCGATTTAAAGTAGTTGCTCAAGATTTAGAATACTCCCAAACAGTGGTTGCTCATATTGCTAAGGACGGACATTACTATATTCATCCTGACATTAATCAAAACCGTTCAATTACTGTTAGGGAAGCTGCGAGACTACAGTCTTTTCCAGACGATTATTATTTTGAAGGTGTTAAAGAAGGAAGCAATCGGACAGCGGCGTTTAAACAAATTGGAAATGCTGTACCTCCTTTGATGGGGGAGAAAATTGCAGATACCATAAAAAATCTAATTTAGTTACCCGATACAGATTTCTTTCTCAAAAATGTCCTTTCCAGCGTTATTTAGTAATCTCTTTTTAAAGCCATTGTATCTTGTAAAAGCTCTTACTACTTCTTTGTCTTCTGCAAGTTCATTTTGAGTAAATAAAACTTGCGAAATAGTTTTAGAAACATTGTCGTTAGGGCTCAAGAGTTTTGTGTCAATTAAATTTAAAACTAAGTTTCCAAAGCCACCAGTTTTATTTTCTCGAGATAATACAGCCAGTTTGTTTAATAGCTCATATTTTTTCTCTTTATCATATAATCTTTCACCAATTAAGAAATATCTTCTTGGAAAAATATCTCGTGTTCTTTTTCCAATTAAGTGGTCAAAGGTTGATTTAGCAGATTCAATAACTAAACCCTTTTTCTTCTTATCTTCTCCTCTTCTCCAAAGAACTTCTTTTAGAAAATGGTTTGTCGAAAGCCATCTCCACATGCTATAATCATCTAATAAATACCTTCCCCAGTTTAACTCTTTTAAATTACTATGAAAGATTAAAGCAAGGTCAAATTCCAGCCTGTCTTTGTCAATTGTTTTATATTTATTTTTTAAATTTTCAATATCACTTTTTATTTTTTCTATTATTTGAATTTCCTTATTAGAAACAGTTCCTTCCTCTTCTGCTCCCAATTTTTTGATATAAGTGTTGAATTTTTCCTGTGAATAAATATTAAACGCGTTGACGTTTTCCGGCTGATCTTCAATTCCGGGGTATAAGATGTTCAAGAAGAAATTGGTGTTATTTTTAAAAAACTTCATTTTGTTTCGTCTTTGATTAATTGTTTTAATTCTTTTGAATATTTAACCGGTGAGTCTTTTTGAATTCCTTTAAATAAGTTGAGAGACAAACGCAGATACTCCTTAGTTTGTGTCTCAGAGTATTTTTTATCCTCGACAATTTCTATTAAGCTATTTTTTGAAATATCACAATATTTTGAGAAAATTTCAATTAGTCCTTTCTGGTTTTTGTCATGAGAATCATATTTACATTTAAATATTAACCATTTAAGATAAGAATCTAAAAAATAAAACATCGACATCATAAAAGTGACGTTAACAGTTTTAATATTATCTTTTACGAAGAATGGTTTAAAATCCTCAGAATATTTAATAACCGGGAGTTCAAAATCGTTTTCCATTCCTTGAACATCGAAAAGTAATTCGCCAATATTGTCAGGTTGAATCGGTAGATAGTTACCACCTATATCTCTCTTTTCGTCAATTTGAATAGAAATATCCTCACAGTTGGATAATACGGAAAAGATCGCATCTGCCTTTCTAGATTCACTTTTTCTGCCAACCTTTTCACGCGTTATAAAACCAGAAATTACAACTTCCTCTTTTACATCGCACAAAGGAATTTCATAAATAATCTCATTTTTATTATTAACGTCTCTTAATAACATCGCCACTTGCTCACTACACCACCTAGTATTCTTGCACCAAACTTGAAGTCTTAACTTTAAGATTTCGTGTGAAGATTCACCTTTAAGTAATAAATGATCAAGATCATTCTGAGTGTAATTACTGATCCAGTTTGGTTTTAAAATAATATGAAGTGTTTTAAAGTTTCTTGGTACAATTAAATCACCTGTTGCTGTAGAAAAATTATAAAGGTTTAGATGTTTTTTTTCAGGAATTTCGATCTGGTCGTTTAAATCATCAAGCTTGATAAAACCTTTAATGTCAATAACATTATCTGCCTTAGCATATGGCGAAATAGATATATTTTTCTCACTCATTACTTATTAGTTTGGCTGTTGTTTTAATAAATGGGTCTACATTTTTGAAATATGGATTGTTCTCTATTTTACAAGTCCGAATTTTGACAATAAGATCTTCTTCCGGTTCAAGTTTGATTGATGGGCTTACTCCTCCAATAATTAAATTGTCTTTCGCGTCTAGTAGCTCAATATGACTAAAATCTTTAATTCCAAGGTATTCAAAATCTTTATCTCTTTCTCCTTCTAATGAATCTATGTAGGACTTAAAACTAACCTCGATGCGATTATCAGAAGTATTTGAAATTATTCTTCTTTCAAAAATGTATCTTCCTTGAGAATCAATTTCAAATTCTTTAATCTTTCTCATTTGAAATAGTGACTTACCACCATGAACGTCTCCTTTACTTTTTAGCCTTGCAAGTTTTTTAAATATAGAGCAGATATCTTTATTATCGTTGCTCTCTTTTTCATCACCTAAAAGCTTTTTAAATACACCATAAATTTCGTTGAATAAATATTTAATGGAAGCTTCTGGTTTAAATCTTGTTCGTTCAAAGCGTTCCAGGAAACATCGGTCATACTCTTCCGCATATCTACACCAATTATTGTGTGCCGGATTTTCGGAATAAGCCAAAAATAAATCAAGGTGTTTTCTTTTTTCTTCAGAAATTTCGTCATTACTCATTAATCCTGCGAAATAGATGCTTTCACTCCTAAAAGATGTTGATTGAATAGCTTCTTCATTAGTTATTATCATACCCTTATTTCTAGATAGACCTACATGATTAATGGTCTTCCAATTGTCAATAAAATCTTCGTCTTCATTTATTATTCTTACAATAAGTTCTGATTTGATCTTTTGTCTATTTTCTGCAAAATCATTTTTATCAGTTAGAAAATCTTGTTTTAATGCGGGAACTTCGATTTCAATAGTTTCTTTTATAAATCTTTTATCCGGCGGGCATTTTTTATAATACCAATCAAGCAGTTCTAACTTAAATTTAAGTTCTGGTACAGACGTAAGGTATTCTTTGTTTAATACTATTATTTTAGTATCAATTTCAATACTCACAGATAATTCCTTATTATATATTGGAATATACCAGTTTTTGAGAATCTGCTCAACGAATTCATCTTTTAATTGAGTTAAACTGATTTGTGAACCTTTAGATTCTAGTTGTGGGTTAAAAAAAGGAATAAAAAACGTTGTTCCTGGCGCTTTATTTCTAATGTCGATCCCTAATTTATTTGCATAGTAATCAGCTTTTTCATTGATAAATGGGTAAGCGTCTGTTTTTTCAGTTTCAAGCCTGCTTAAATCACAAAACCAACCATCACCTAAATAACTTTCATACGTGACTTCATCAAAAAATGGTGCAAGCATACACCTTCCGATAAATCGCTTTTTGTGTTCTACTTTATTTGAATCAATCCATGGAACAGACAGTTTTGTATATGAAAACCAAGTCCACAATTGTGAAGTATAGGTAAATATAGAACTTCCTTTTCCCCAAGTCCCACCAGTATTTGTAGTTTCTTTTTTAGCTTCATTATTTTCAACTTTTCGCATCAATGCATCAAAGTGAGATTTTTCTTTTTTTGTCTCACGAATTGGACCCAAAAGACCGATGCAGTTCTTTTCTTCTACAGTTATAAGGAAGGCGTTGTTTTTTTTATTGCTTAAAATATTTTTAGAATCCTTTAAGTATGGTGTTACAGACGGATCTGGATCAGAACACGCCTTTTTTAGAAGCTCAATGTGGTCTTGGCCAAGAAATTCAAAGAAATTAGAAATTTGTTTTTTATTCCATTCACTAATTTTTATTTTAACGCCTACAGGCTGGCCTTTTTCAGCTGCATCCATATTATTCTGAAGTACCTCACGAACAAAAATTCCAATTGAGTGTTCGCCCAAGTCCTTTAATCGAGGTGGTTTACGATTAAGACCCGCATCACCATATTGTTTTCTGTAATACCAATGTTTACCCATAATCTAAAACTTAAAATTATTCTTACCGCTTTTACTTAACTGTTTGTCAAAGGCTGCCTCAGTTGTACTTAGTTGTTCTCTGATTACCTTGAACATTTTTTTTACGTCTTCCTGAGAGTATTCATAATTCGCAGTATTAGCACAATTAGATAAACTATCAAGAAAATCTATTATTTTTTGTACTCTTCGTGCTGCTACAGTTTCGAACCGCTCTCTCCTTATATTCTTTTTTGCCATATATATTATAAATGTATTTGTAATTGTTTGTACAAATATATACTATTTATATTATATATATTTATGATATATATTAAAAATATAATCAATTGATTGATTATCAATAAGCTAAAAAACTAAATAAATCTGAAACCTCAATCAGTAAAAACCCTGATTTTTTTGTGTTAAAATTTGGGCGGATTACCCCTTATACATACGGCGCTAATAATTGATCCGCTGTAAATGATGATCTGTTCTGATTTTTCTTTGTAGATGATTCCGGCCAGGATAATAATGCTGCTGGCTATGATCAGTAAAGGCAATCGCCATCTGGCGAAAACACCCTTCTCCCTGTTTTCTTCTGCAGCCGCGTCGAATTTAGGATCTTTCTTTTCGTAGTAAAATATAAAGTTCCTGAAACTGTAATTCATAATACGTAAACGGCCCGTAACAGGGTCGGAGATAATAAGTCCTTTTTGTATCAATGAAGCTACGTGCTTTTTGTTTTTGTAGTTTACAAAATAATCGGAAGCAAAATCATAAAGAGCAAATTTTTCATCATCGCTGAGTGGTGTCCATAACTTAACATACTCTTCCATGTGCACATCGAGCGCCTTATTCAGAATAAGGTCGAGTTTTTTACCGGAAGAAACATGACTGGAATGAATCTCGTCGGTAAGAATGTACGGAGGCCCAATCTCATTTTTTTCAAGTTCTTTAAGATCGTCGTCGTTAAAAGGAGGAATGATAAAGAAGGAGTTGGTGAATTTAGTGCTCACAGTTTCTTTTAGTTTAGTAAGAATTACAAGATCAAAAAAGAAAAAGCGTTGGGTGTAAAATCCTGCAATAACAGTGAGAAGTATGACCATGATCACAAGCAACGCAACTATGAACATAACTTTAAAACCGTTCTCAGTGGTGAACAGCTCACGTCGCACATACGTCATGTCTTTATAATATTGATGGATCTGGAAATTGTGCTGGTTCTTTACTTTATCCGACGGAGATACTGTCGGTTCAATCCCGTTAAAAATAAGATCTTCGGAGTAATTCACTTTCTTAACGAAATTAATATCACGTCCCTCCGATTTTGCTTTTATAGAAAGATGAATGTCGGACAGCTTCGATTTTTCTAAAGCAAAAAGACTGAAAAGAATTACCACCGGAACCACAATGTAATGCAGCGTCATGGTGCTGGCAAGAAATTTACGGTAACGGTTGTTTTCAAATGGCGCAGGATTCTGTTCAGGTGGTTCGGTAACCGTTTTGGTGAAAGAGCGCAGATAACCCAGGAAACATACGTGCCCTATGATAAAAATAGTGAGAGCAAGATTAGAACAATTCATGTGATACAAAAAGCACGAGAGGAAAATACAGACGAACATCATAATAGCGAACGCCGATATAATTTTATTTGCTTCCTCTGATTTTACATCAATTCTGAACGCGCGTTGAGAGAGCAAAACAAAATTTACAAAAGCAAGATTAATTGCAATGATCATGCTTAGGAATAAGGCATGATCGGGAAAGAACCAGAGACAGAAACCAATGACAAGGCAACCAATGTAATTTGTATTTCTTAGTCCTTTGAATTCTCTGAGCCTGCTTCTATCAGGGAATAACCAATACACATGTGTTTTTGAGAAGACAGAAAGACTTCCATGATATAGAAAAACTGAATAAGCCAGCAATAATAAACCTGTAAGAACTCCAAATGCTATTGCAATCACAAAAGCTTTTGAAATGCAGTACACGTTAAGATCGTCTTCAAACTGCATGTTTTTAAAGGTGAAGAGATAAAGCGGCGTGGTTTCATAAGGGTTTCCGCTTCCTAAAAATAAACGGCTGCCATGGAACCAGTGCTTCTGCCCGTCGTAATCCAATTTAATAAATGGGATATCTTCCCCGCGAAAAAATCCGGACAGCTCGTTCGCATTATGACAGCACGAATAAATATTCTCGCTTAATCGTTTTGTAGTATCGCTGTGAAGCAACACTTTTCCGGTTTCATCGCAGATCATGTAACCGTAGGAATTATCTTCACGCTCCCACCTGAAAAACGGTTTGTATACAAAACCTCTCAGAGGATGTTGAAGGATTTCTGAACGTTTGGATTGTGCAATAAAAGTAAATTTAAAACTGTTATCGTATCTTGAATAGATTGCTGTTACAACTTTCTTAGCAGGATCTTCCTGTAGTATTTTAAAATATTGCCTGTCCTTGTAATTTTTTCTTATGCTCCGCTTACTGGTAATATCCCAGGTCATAGTTGCACTGGAATCAATTTCGCAGATAACATCGGGCAAGGTCATTCCTCTTTTAGTAAAATGGGTTACAATACGTTGTTTTGAAATGTCGGCCGGAAGTTCCGAATAAAAGCACCCGTCTGTTTGTGTTGGCTTTACAAAATTGTTATAAGCAAATTCATCAATGTTCGCGTGAGCAGTTTTCTGTTTCAGAGAAATGAATTTATTGGTGATGAGATCGCTGGCAGCTTTATGCGAATTAAATTCGTTTCGTATTCCCATAGAATACACCTGGTTGGTATAACATAATTCTTTTTTAATTTTTTCGTTGCCGGTACTCGAAAAGAAAAAGGTGAAGATGGCAACAGAAAGCAGCATGCTGCAGATACAGATTCCCACTGTGGCGCTCACCATATCAAACTGCGTGAGCCTTTCTTTTACACTGCTGATGAGCGGTTTTATAAGAGGAATGATAAGCAGCAGGAGGATAACCAGTGTAGCGCAAATGATAATGATGTTGGCATCAAACCGTTGTATTTGCTGGTTATATTTGTCAATATCCTCGGCTCCTATTATTCCTAAACGTTGTTCTTTAATAAGAATTGAATTCAGAAAATACTGTTTGTCGCCGATCTTAAAATTATCTTTCGGTTTTTTAAGAGCGAGGTTCAGGCTGTCAATTTCTTCAAGGTCGAGCCCGGTATGCAGCAAGACAGAGGATTTCAGATTTTCAGCGCCTCCATCCTTCATTTTAAAAATGATCCAGTGCTTAAGTGGTGTGGCACCCTCTAAACGTTTTCTTATTTCTTCTTTTGGAACATTGCATTCATCAATAAGAACTAATGGATTATCGTGGTATGAAGCGATCAGTCGCCTGTGGATATTAATATATACCGGGCTCGAAGTAATACTATCAAGATTACTTTCTGCAATAATACCCGAATCGATCAGGCTGTCTTTCATGGCGCGCCTTTGTTCCAGGAGTTCGTCGGTAATGTTGTTGGAATCGAGGGGCAGGATTTCATCTGAAAGAGCCTGGGTAGCGACAGAATCTACATGATTGGCATAATCGTGTATTGTGGAAGTGACCTGGTTGCCGAACTCTTCCAGCTTGTGATGATAATTGTGATTGGTCTTTTTTTCGTTTGCAGGAATAATGAAGGTTGAATAAAGAAAAACAAGCAAGGCAATAACGCAGGCTGTAATAATAGCGGCGACGTTTTCTCTTAACGTTTTTATAAATTCTTTAATCATTTCCATGGCATGGTCCGCTTTTGTTTAAGTTATATCCGGAGAAGATTTTCCCAAAAAAAATTCTGCAATAAAATGGAACTCATCATATGGGCCGAAGGGGAATCCGGCCTTTTTATCTCAACTCAATAATAAATATTGTATTGTTAAAAAGCAATAGTAAGCAGGCAATATTGATATATTAAAGGTAATTGAGTGGAGGCAGAAGCATTTTATTAACAAAAAAATCGTTTTTTTATCAGTAAAAACACGGATAGACCTTCCGGGAAGAAAAGAATCAATAAGCTGGGAAGGACTAGTGCTGAAAGGGTTTTGGGGAGAAACACGGTTTCGGCGTTTAGTTCACCTGAAGGCGGCATCAATAACTTTGTTAATTAGTTTTATGTGCCGGATTAAATGCAGTAAATATCTTAGGGACGCCCTATTTCATAAACAGACTCCCTATGTATATAAATGCAGTTATAAGAATTTTATTTTTCCTGTATCTATTTATTGCTTCAGGAAACATTTTTTCGCAAACGGTAACTACCTCCACAACTACTCAGAACACATCAACGGTGAGCGTAACTCCCGGAAGTACCGCCCAGGCAACGCCATCTACAGTAGTAACTACAACAACGGCGCCCACAGTCACAACGGCACCAACAGCTACAACAACAAGCAGTACAGCATCTACAGTAAGTACACCTTCGGCGGCTCCTTCTACCACAACCACACAACAGAACTCAACTGTAACAACAACATCAACAACTCCAACCAAGCGTCGCATTGGTACAGAAATGTACGACTCAGTAGAAGTAAACCTTATGTATGGAACCATACCGAAAAAGTATATTCCTTTTGATGTGCCGTTTCGTCTTACTGGAAGTATAGATACTACTATTATGGAAATTGAAGTGAGTTATGTTGATGTTTCCGATCTTTCCTGTAAACAATGTATACCATGTAGCTGCGACCCCGTGGCCAGTAATGCAAAAGCGGAAACAACAAAAGATACTTCAAAAAAAGGAGAGGAAGTAAATGATGAAGGTTTGCCGAAATGCAAAAAGATTTGCCCATGGCAACGCCATTACTTTAATAACAAAGGAACACGTTTTTCAATTGGGATACCGGCGTTGAAGCCCAACCGCGAATATGCTTTCTTTTTTAGTTTTAAAAGAAAACTCCTTCCGTCTGAAAAAAAATACCTGATCTCTAAGGCGCGAGAAACAATTGTTGCTACTGCCTTTACTCTTTCTTCAAATAGTGATAATAATCCTAAATCACTTGATAGTTATATGCGATCAGCTGAAGATAAGTTATGGGGAATAACAAAAGCATTTCTTTCAACTGTAAATAAATCAATTACAGACAATGATAGGAAAAACAGTATCTTTTCTAATGACAACGATCTGTTTGAAGAGTGTGCTTCAGTATCTGTTATAAAAGGAAAGTTTGACGAACAGTTTAAAGAAATTTCATACTTCAGTAGTAAGGACAGACCAAAATTCGACGATTTAAAATCTGTTCTTGAATCCACCAAAGTCTTGGAAATACTGAGCACAGCAGAAGCAACAACAGGAGTTAATTCGCAATTAATAGCTGATAGTAAAACATTAAAATCTTTTTCTGCACGCAGTTCCGACAAGAGTAAGCTCGCTGAAGAAGTAAAGATTGCTACGATGTCGGTTCCAATGTATACTGCCGCGGTCAAAAATCAGATTCAGTTTGTATTGTTGCCACATTCATGGGCCGATACAGTAAGTTATAAAGTATATTTGACTACTGCGATCGAGAATATGGATTTTTTCCAAAGGTTCCAGGTGGGCATAAATCTACTGTTGTCAGATGACAGAGCACTTGGTATTTTGCAGAGGAAAGGAGTTGAAAAAACAGACCTTGAAAAAATGTCAAAGAGTCTTTCCCTTGCCCAGGCTATCCTGGAAGGAAATGTTGCCAGTCTTAGAAAGATTAACCGCATATCGGATGACATCAACAATTTTAGCAGGCAAAATGTTTTTTGTACTGATGATATCATACAATTTAGCATCGGAGTTAATACGGCAACATCTGCCGAATTTGTTTCAAGGGCTGAGTGGTATATTACAGGGGATGTAGGCTTGGCTTACATTGCGTATAATAATCTATTTGATAAAGGCGCCAGGTTTGGCGACATCCAACCGTTCTATGGATTAAATATCAATGTAAGGCCGGTAAACAGACAAAGGAGCTATAATCTGGGAAAGAAGAATTTTTATTGGTCAAAGCTTTTTTCAATAATAGTTGGTTTAACATATAACCCACAAGCTAATGCTTCTGAGGGTAGGATAGATCTATTCAAAAAAAACAGCTTGGTTACAGGATTTGGGTTTCATATCACCGATCAGGTAAGGTTTAATGTTGGAGGGATATGGACAAAGTTTACACCGTCCAATCCTTTAACAGGAACAAGAAACGAATTATCTTTTTCGCCATTTGTTTCTTTATCGATCGATCTGGATGTGTACGATTGGTTGCGTACTGCGTACTCTGAGTTGTTTCCAAAATACGAAGTAAAATAGAAATATGTCATTAAGATTAACACAATTTGATTTAACAAATCCTGCATATCATCCGCGGGTATGCTTTCCTGATGGAATCTTTTGCCTTACACAGAGGAACTTTAATTTTGTTTGTTCTGGAAATCCGCCAGATATATTAAATGTAGAATACAGCATACAGGTAAATGTCAATCCACCAGTTAGCCTTTGTGATGGCGGGAACCAGGTAAATTCAATAACAAGAACTTTTGACCTTAATGTTCCAATGGGTGGGTTTACAGATAATATGCCTCTTTGTTTTTGCAATGATGGAATTGCTCGGGGAAATCAACAGATATTGGTTCAGACAAAAGCCTGGACAGAATCACAGCCGCAGTATGTAAGATATTGTGTAATTCATGTTACAATTTGTTAGAATGAAAAAATTGATCATAATCGCAGCTGTTTTACTGGTGGTTTCATGTAAACGCACTAAAGTAGAACCTTCACATATAATAAATGATGCCGGAACTACTTCATCTGTGTCGGCAGACGGAGCATCGCAACTGGAAATTAAAGTAAAACTGGGTGATGAGAACGGACTACCAATTAATTTATCTTCCGAAAAACGGACTGTCACTTTTAAAACAACAAGCGGGAGCTTCAATAATAATTCGCAGGAAATAAAAATAATTGCGGATAGCGACGGCAATGCTATTTGTTTTTTGAAAGGTGACAGAGTAGGCGAGGCAACGGTTACCGCCGAAGCTGTTGGTGTAAGCATTTCAAAAAAGATAACTTTTACTTTTGCTTATCCTAAAAGCATGCTGGTTATTTTACCCCAGGCAACAATGCCGCACGCGCTTAATACCGTACTTCATGTTAAAACAAAAATGCTTCGCGATACAGGTAATCCTACCAATGGATTGCAAGTCAAATTTTATGCGGTAGACAATCTCGGAAATTCAAAAGGAACTTTTCTGAATTACAAATTATCGGATGATAATGATACAGCACGCGCCGAGTTTCATTTGTTAGACAGCACCTTCAATGGCATTCTTTATATTAAAGGAAGTTATCACAAGCCAGATAATGATTCCATCTACGGAACGAACCAGATCTTTGTGAAATAATCATTGAGAATAATTCAGTGGATGTATGTAATTCTCAGCGAGAGAGAGAACGTATATTACTCTTTCACTACTTTAAAGCACTGTCTTTGATTGAGGCAATTCACGCTCAGTGTATAAACACCTTCTGAAAAAGTGGAAAGAGAAAGTTTAATGATTCCATTCGATACACTCTCATTTTTTTGAAAAACGATGCGGCCGGTCATATCGATCATATCAATTTCAGCATGACTACTGCTCAACCCGGACAATGAAATCATTAAAATGTCTTTTACTAAAGTAGGGAAGGCCGAAATTTTTAAAAGTTCTTTATCGCAGTCATTTACAAAAACTGCAGGATAATAGTTTACCAGACCGTTCGCGTCGAGCTGAACAAGACGATAATACACGAGTTCTTTTTGAACCTGCTGATCAGTAAAATTATAATCTATGCGTTGTGAACTTTCACCCGTGGCGTTAATGGATGCAATAGGAATATAATTAAAACCATCAGTACTTTTTTCTATCACAAAACTTTTGGAATTGTGTTCGCTCGCTGTTGCCCAGTTTAAATTTATTTTTGTGGCATCGCAGGTAGCTTTAAAAAAAATGAGCTCGATTGGTAAAGGTGCAGTGCATGTGCTTGCCTGTGATGTATTATTGTTAGCTACCGATCGTGTAGTTGCTACAACGCTTTCTACATTGTTTACAGTAACTCCCGTGAGAATCCAATTACCCGCCGCATCTGCCACTGTGCTTCCGAGATAAACCATCATGTCGCCACAGCTTCCGGTTGTATTTGTAAAAACTTCAATGGTATCTCCCGAGCCTGCAGAATTTCCTGATACCGCGGTTGCAATAACGTTGCTGATAACAGGAGCTGCTTTACCGCTGTTTCCCTGTGATGCACCATAATTGAGATTGATAGGGAATTGCGAGGCGCCTGTTCCATTAGAATAAATTCTGTTTCTTGAAATGAGATTGGATGATGAGTTAGTGATGCTGATACCATTTTGAGTATTGAAAGCAATCACATTACCTTGCGGATTGGTTCCTGCATTTCCGAGATAACCGCCAATGGTATTGCTGTTGGCAGAAAGCTGAACATATATTCCGTTTACCTGCGTAGCTCCGGTAATGCTTTGTCCGTTGGCGCCGGGACCGATATAATTTCCCCGGATAATATTTCCTGTAGCATTTAAATTGGAAATATTAATTCCATAACTGGTCAATCCATTGCCGTTATTTCCTGAAATTATATTTCTGCTTCCCGAAGCTGAGCCTCCTATAGTAAGGTTGCTTCCATTGAGTAAAATACCATAGAACTGCGTGTTGCCAGCTACGAGCGAAACGCCGTCGGCCTGCGGACCAATAATATTTCCTGTAACTACATTTCCTGCTGCTAAAACACCGTTGGTTTGAATACCAGAGTTGGAGTTTCCGGAGAGTACGTTTGCTTCGGCCGCAGTTGTTCCTCCAATGATAGTATTGGCAGATCCGCTTTGCAAAGAAATTCCTCTGAGCTGACTGGAGCCCACAATACGGTTAATGCCATCAGCAGCAATGCCAAAATAATTTCCTTTTACAATGGTGCCGTTACTGTTGGAAATAGTCATGCCCGAACTATTGGCTGAAATAATATTTCTACTGTTAACACCCGCCACTCCTCCTATTATATTGTTATTTGAGCTAAGTATGGTTAAAGGCGCCGATTGGGTTCCAGCAGTAAGAGTGTTAATGCCATTGAGCTGTGGACCAATTGTATTTTGAAGTACAGAAGTACCGATAGCTGCTGTATAGGATGCTAACAATATTCCAAACCCGGCATGCCCTGAGATAAGATTACCTTCGCCCACTGTTAAACCGCCAATAAAATTATTGCCTCCGTTAGAAATACTTATTCCTGAGCCCTGACCTCCGAATGAAGCATTTCCAATTTTATTTACACCGATAAAATTTCCTTTGATCTGGTTGCTTGCAGCCCAGCAATCAATGCCAACGTTTGAATTTCCTGAAATAAGATTTCTTGCCGCGCTTGAAGAGCCTCCTACAATATTACTGTTTCCGCTGTACATGCTAATACCATTGGATTGAGGATTACTTGTTATAGCACTTAAACCAGAACCGGCACAACCTATATAATTTCCCTGGATAACATTGTTACTCGTGTAAATGAGCGCGCCGTGCTGATAATTTCCTGAAATAAGATTTCCTTCGCCACTTTGAATTCCTCCAATAGTATTTGAACCGGCAGAGTTTTGCATATAAATACCATAAGCGCTGCCCGCACCGCTTACAAGAGATGTACCATCGCTCTGAAGTCCGATGATGTTTCCACGAATGATATTAGCTGTGGCGGAAGTTGAAGTGAGCATTATTTTTGTGCCGCTGCCCATGGTTCCCGAAATAAGATTAACGCCCGCCACAGTTCCATCGCCTATTATATTGTTGCCTCCTGTGATCCACATGCCGTAACAGGTCCTTGTTCCTTTAGTTGTTCCTGTCTGATCCATTCCAATATAACAACCAAGAATAGTGTTGCTTTTCGCGCTTATAGTAATGGCTATATCATTCCAGTCGGGGGTTCCGTCTCCGAAATTCTGCATTACAAAACCGCGTATAAGATTATTGGTACTGCTGATCACAAAACCGGTTGGTACATTAGCGCCATTTCCAAGTATGATTTTGTAAGTAGGGTTAAGAGGTGTTGATGCGGAGGTTGAAAAAACGGGAACGGTATTAGGAGTGCCGTTGTTGCCCGAGTTATTCCATCCATCAATAGTTACACCGGTATTATCGGTGAGGGAAGGTAATGCTGTTAAAAGATTAATGGTGAAGGGTCCGCCTGCTCCAAGATTAAAAATGATCATGTCGTTACCCGCGTTTGCATTGGCATCGAGAATAGCCTGGCGTAATGATCCCGCGCCGGAATCGAGGGTGTTGATAACGGTAAAAGTTGCAGCGGAACATGTATAGGGTTGAATAAAAACCGCAATGAATAACAGGATAACGCGTAAAGCGCTTTTCCGCATTGTAAAAACAATTCGCATAGAATTTAAATAATAAAACTAAAGAGGACAGGGGGACAAGAAGGCCGCTAAATTAGAAATACCAACTATGAAGAGTGGTAAGATTTTATGTGAACCGAATTAGTAAATGATGAATGCCGTTGGTAATAAACAACATTTTTACAGTGTGTTTTAGTGTTTTTTTGAAACAGAACGTAACTATACTGTTTTAGTTAATGTAAATAATAGGTTGGTTCGTTTGGCAATCCTGAAATGGCATTAAACCTGAACACTTTTCCATTTACCCTTTTTGAAAAAGTAAAAAGCAACGAGAGCTATCAGTGTTTCCGCTACAGGAATAGCAATGAATGCACCGGTTGATTTGAGATCGAGTCCTTTTGCGAGAAAATAAGCGAGAGGAATCTGAAAGAGCCAGAAACATACAAAATTGATAATCGTTGGCGTTTTTGTGTCGCCCGCCCCGTTAAGGGCCTGTGTCATTACCATAGATATGCCATAGAAAATATATCCCGATCCTATGATTTGAAGAGCAAGCGCCCCGTATTCAATAACCGCTTCATCCTTGGAAAAAAACCGAATGATTGGCGTAGCGACGAATAAAAACAGGAGCATAACAAACCCCATAAAAAAGGCATTGTATTTTGCGGTGAGCAATACACTTTGTTCGGCGCGTTCAATTTGTTTTGCGCCCAGATTTTGTCCAACAAGTGTTGCTGCTGCATTGCTTAATCCCCACGCTGGTAAAATAAAGAACACCACGTTACGGATAGCTATCTGGTATCCTGCCGAAGCGGTGGTGCCGCCTGTTTCGGCAACAAGCCTTGCAATAATGATCCAGCTTCCGCTCGCGATAATGAATTGGAAAGTAGCGGGCCATGCAACATTAATAATAGATTTTACAATAACAGGATCGATCCTGAAATATTCTTTGTGAAATTTTAAAGCACCACTTCCCTTGAAAAGATGATAACACTGGTAAAGAACGCCGCAACTTCTTCCGATAACTGTGGCAATGGCTGCTCCTTTTAATCCAAAAAAATGAACAAAGATCGGGCATAGAATAATGTTGATGATGCTGGCGATCCATAAACTGATCATGGCTATGATCGCATTTCCGGCACCACGGAAAATTCCGTTGATAAGAAAGATCATAATGATCACGATACTTCCACCAAGCATAATGCGTGTAAATACCGCGCCGTCTTTTACAACCTGTTCACTGGCTCCCATCAGTGTAAGAATTTCTTCCGCGAACACAGCGCCAGGAATGCTTAATGCAGCTGTAACGATAAGAGCAATAATAAGAGACTGGGCACCGGCATGCGCGGCTTCCTTCGGATTTTTTTCGCCGATACGGCGTGCCACGATGGCGGTGGCGCCCGTGCTTAAGCCAATAGCAATGGAGTAAATGATAGTAATAACAGATTCAGTTAATCCTACTGTTGCAATCGCGTTTTCTCCAAGTTTACCAACAAAGAACATATCTACAACAGCGAACACGCTTTCGAAAAATAATTCGAGGATCATTGGGATGGCAAGAAGAAAAACAGCGCGGCGAATACTACCCTGTGTATAGTCGACCGATTCACCATTGAGAGATTGTTTGATGACATCAAAGATCCTCTTGCTTTTTGTTGGAGTAGCTGTGTTATTCATAATGGGGAGACAAAAGTACGATTTTAACTATATCAACGCAGAAAATGGAAGGTTATTTTTTTAGCCACAGATTCCACAGATGAATTATCAGTGAGAATCCGCGGAATCTGCAGCTTTTCTTTACAGGATCATTTTGCAAGATATTCCACCAGGAATTTTCCGATGATATCTGTCCAGCCGGCTTCGAAATTCTTCTTTGCAAAATCAGCATTATTCGGAGGAAATGTATGAAGATCCCTGTGCGTGAGTTTGAGCTTTGTGTTTTGTCCGTCGGGCGATAACTCAAATGTTACATATGAAATGCCTTCGTAACCTTTGTACTTCCATGAATAGGTGATTTTTTTTCCGGGAATTACTTCCGTGATTTTACACTGGTGAACGCACTGAACGCCATCTTCGGGACCGCCGGTAAATTCAAATTCTAAACCAACTTCCGGTTTAAATGTAGGAAGATCGAAGTACCAGTGTTTCATTTCATTTTTATCTGTGATGGCCTTCCACACTTTTTCAAGTGGCGCTTTGAGACTACGCTCAATTACGAATGGTTCTGTATGCTGACTCATGATGTTTGTTTTTAATAATTATTTTTCCACTATGTAATTCAATTCAGTTACCCCACAATTAAATTGGTGAGTAGTTAATAGTTTTAGTTTTATTTTGTCTTTGATGTCTGCAAACAATGGAATACCCTGTCCGAGAATAACAGGATTAACAAATAACCAGTAGCCGTCAATTAAGTTCTGTTGCATAAGTGAATGTGTTGCCGTTGGGCTGCCAAAAATCAGGATGTCTTTACCTGCTTGTTGTTTTATTTCTTTTATTCTGCCCGAAACGCTATCGCTAATAATTTCTGTATTAATCAAACCCGTTCCTTTCATTGTTTTTGATAAAACAATTTTGTGAACTTTGCTATACCACTTTGAATGTTCAATGTCGTGCCTGGTTGCTGTTGGCTTATCTCCTGCGGTAGGCCAGTAATTTTCCATCATCTGGTAAGTTACGCGTCCGTACAGTGCCGTGTCGCCTTCACTTATCCGCTTACCGACATAATCAAAAATTTCTTCATCAACTTTGATCCAGTCCATTTCTCCGCTCGGCCCTGCTACAAAACCGTCGAGGGACATGTGCACAAATGAAATTATTTTTCTCATATATTTTTATTTTTTAGTTTATACTGAAGTGATCTATGATACTTCGGTGTTGTCTACTTGTTTGAAAGAAATTCTTCCAACTGATCGAATGTTCCATTAAATCCTCCGTTCATACTTTCGTGTAACGAATCAAATGTTTTAAGTTGTTCTTCTGTGGCATTAATCGGGAAGCCTGAAATAATAACTGTTGTTTTTCCATTTTTCTCAAGGAAACTGGCTGTGTTCAATACCTCAAGTGGAAATGGAATTGGAAAAGGCGAAGGCTGCGTAGTACCATTTTTGTCGGAGAAAGAACTTACATACACCAGTTTTTTATTTGGTACAATGTCACGGTACGTAAATTTCGCCCACATTTCGGAGCCGTCGGGACCCTGTAATGCGTAGTGAAAAATGCCATCGGGACGAAGATCCATTTTTGAATGAATGACGGTAGATCCTTTTGGTCCCCACCATTGCTTCAATTGATCAGCATGTGTAAAAGCTTTCCATACAAGTTCCAGTGGCGCGCTGAATTCGCGTTGAACAGAAAAAACGTTAGAAGTAATTTTGAGAAGTTCTTCTTCGAGTTTATCGAAGGTTTGTTTGTTGCCTTCATTCGCACCATTGGCGCTCATCATTTCGTCGCGAATTGCTTTAGAAGCAAAAACCATTTTCATAGTAATTTCGGTGTTTTTTCCCTGGTCGGAAAAATTAACTGTGACAAAAAATTGCTGCGGGTCGTTTGGTTCGCCTGAACCATAATCGAATGAAATGAATTCATTTTTAATAATTTCTTTATAGATAATCTGGTTCGGAAAATCTGTTCCGTCTGGTCCATGCATGGTGAATGTCCATTTTCCTCCGGGTTTTATAGTCGATTCTTTAAAAGTATTATGAAAACCCCGTGGCCCCCACCAGTTGATGAGATGTTTAGGATCGGTCCATGCGCTGAATACCAATTCGCGTGGAAATTTAAGAACGCGTGTAAATTTTAATTCACGATCATCGGTGTTGTTAGGTGTTGTTGCCATATTATTTCTTGTTTCTGGTTTTTTGTTTTTTTGCTCCTGGTTTCTTCCTGGCTACGATCTTTTGACTTTTAACTTTAGTTTTTTTTGCTTCGGAGCTTTGCAGTGTCTCTAAATAGCTCTCGAGTGAATCCAACTTCTGGGTCCAGAATCGTTTGTATTGATCTACCCAATCCGAAACTTCGTTAAGCTTTTCGAGTTTTGCTTCACAGAAACGTTCTCGTCCCTGTTGTTTAATGATCACGAGCCCGCATTCGGTTAAAATTTTCAGATGTTTGTAAACAGCGGTACGACTCACATCAAACTTATCGGAAACGCTGTTCACGTTAAGAGGGTTGTACGCGATCATACTCAGGATATCTCTTCGTGTGGGGTCGGCAATGGCCTGAAAAACATCTCTTCTCATAATAATATGTAACCTTTTGGTTTCACAAATATATATGTAACCTTTTGGTTGCACAAAATTAATTTCAGAAAATTCTTCTTAGTTACTGAAAATCAGTCGAAAAGAAAATTATCATTGATTCGGATGAGATACTTCGTTCCTCAGCATAGGGGTTAACTCCAGCGTTCAACGTTCGACCATAACGGTGTTACCTCTTTTTGTTTTTAATAAGTATATAACCTTTTTATCATGAAGAACTGGTATGTACTTCTATTGACATTGCCTTGTTTTGATTCTGCTGTTAAAGCACAGGATATACAATTCACGCAATTTTACGCGAATCAATTATATCTTAATCCTGCCTTTGCCGGAAACAGTTATTGTCCACGTATACAGATGAACTACCGCAACCAGTGGCCTAATCTTTCGGGGACTTATGTTTCCTACAGTATGTCATACGACCGGCACATTGAAGCGCTGGCGGGTGGAGTAGGGCTGCTGGTAACAACCGACGACCAGGCGCATGGAACTTTAAAAACCACAACAGCGGGATTTATGTATTCGTACTATGCTCCTGTAACACGGGAATTTTCTATTCGCATGGCATTGCAGGCCACTTATTTTCAGAAAAGCCTGGATAAAACAAAACTTAATTTTGGTGATATGATAGATGCACGAAGAGGATTTGTATGGAACACGAATGAAACAGTTCCTTCTCAACGAAAATCCAACGCCGATTTTTCAGCAGGAATTCTTGGTTACAGTAAACGTTACTATTTTGGATTTGCAGCGAACCATATCACGCAACCCGATGAAGGGTTACTTGGCGTTTCGAAACTGCCTGCAAAATTTACAACGCATGCAGGAGCAATGATTCAACTCGAGAAAAGAGAGAAGACTTATTTATCGCCTAATATTTTATTTCAGCAGCAACAGAAATTCACCCAGTTGAACCTGGGATTATATTATGTAAGAGGACCATTTGTTGCAGGCCTGTGGTACAGAAACAACGATGCCGTAATTATTTTGGTGGGATTACAAAATGATTTCTTCAAATTTGGTTACAGTTATGATGTCACCATTTCAAAGTTATCGGGCAACACTGCTGGCTCGCACGAAATTTCATTGCAGGTTCAACTCGCTTGTAAAAAGAGAGGAAAGAAATACAGACTGATCGATTGTCCGGGTTTTTGAAGTAAGGCGCTAATTTCACGAATTAACGCTAATCAGGTTTAAAAAGTCTCTTGAATAAAACTGTAAACTCAAGGAATAAAATTATTTGGGAGCTGTAAGTTTTGAGATCTGGTCCAGCTTAGCAGTTGCGTAAGGATCACCGGCCTTAAAAGTAAGAGCTTCTTCATAAGCTGTTTTAGCTTCGGCATAACGTTTCATTTTCATGTAACCATCGGCGCGGGTAATGACTTCTTTATATTTATTTGCTCCGAGCGCCTGGGGAATACGATGTTTAGCATCACCTTTTTCGCCAGGTTCATTGGTGGCGGTGGCTTCAGTTTCTTTCGCTTTAATTTTTTCGGCTTCTTCTTTTTCTTTAGCAATACGATCTGCTTCTGCTTTGTCGGCCGCCGCTTTTTCCTTTGCCAGTTTTTCTTCTGCTTCAGCCTTTTCTTTAGCTGCTTTCTCAGCAGCCGCTTTCTCCTTTGCTTTTTCCTTTGCTGCTTTTGCAGCTGCCGCATCGGCTATTGCTTTTTCTCTGGCAAGCTTATCTGCTTCAGCTTTTGCAACTTTCGCCGCTGCATCTGAAGCTGCTTTTTCTGCTGCCGCCTTTTCCGCCTCCGCTTTGGCTTTCGCATCAGCCTCAGCCTTTGCTTTAGCGGCCGCCTCTGCTGCTGCTTTGTCTGCCGCCTCTTTTTCCTTAGCTAATTTTTCCGCTTCCGCTTTCGCGGCTTTAGTAGCTGCTTCTTCTTCAGCTTTTTTCTTCGCTGCTGCTTCGGCATCAGCTTTTGCTTTTGCGTCTGCTGTTGCTTTATCCGCCGCTTCTTTTTCTTTTGCTAACTTATCCGCCTCCGCTTTCGCAGCTTTGGCGGCGGCGTCTGCTTCGGCTTTAGCTTTTGCTTCGGCTTCCGCCTTTGCTTTAGCAATTGCTTCCTCTTCTGCTTTTTTCTTAGCTGCTGCATCTGCCTCTGCTTTTGCTTTGGCATCAGCGGCCGCTTTCTCAGTCGCAGCTTTTTCCGCTGCCGCTTTCGCCGCTGCTTCTTCGTCCGATTTTTTCTTAGCTGCAGCTTCTGCATCAGCTTTCGCTTTTGCATCTGCTGCTAATTTATCTGCTTCAGCTTTGGCTTTCGCATCTGCTTCCGCTTTAGTTTTAGCCGCTGCATCAGCCGCCGCTTTTTCTGCTGCTGCCTTATCGGCCTCGGCTTTTGCTTTTGCGTCTGCTTCCGATTTTGCTTTAGCGGCTGCTTCTTCCTCAGCTTTTTTCTTAGCTGCAGCTTCCGCTTCCGCTTTGGCTTTTGCTTCTGCGTCAGCTTTTTCTTTAGCTGCTTTTTCCGCGGCAGCTTTATCAGCTGCTTCTTTTTCCTTTGCTATTTTTTCCGCCTCCGCTTTTGCAGCTTTGGCGGCCGCGTCTGCTTCGGCTTTGGCTTTTGCCTCAGCATCTGCTTTCGCTTTTGCTTCCTCTTCTGCTTTTTTCTTCGCAGCCGCTTCCGCATCGGCCTTTGCTTTAGCATCTGCTGCTGCCTTATCTGCCGCTGCTTTTTCCGCTGCAGCTTTAGCAGCCGCTTCTTCCTCAGCTTTTTTCTTTGCAGCCGCATCTGCGTCTGCTTTGGCTTTTGCTTCTGCTTCCACTTTAGCCTTGGCGTCGGCTTCTGCCTTAGCTTTCGCCGCGGCCTCTTCTTCAGCCTTTTTCTTTGCTGCTGCTTCTTCGTCTGCTTTTTTCTTAGCAGCTGCTTCCGCTTCGGCTTTGGCTTTTGCTTCAGCGTCTGCTTTCGCTTTTGCTTCGGCATCAGCTTTCGCTTTAGCATCAGCTTCTGCCTTAGCTTTCGCTGCCGCTTCTTCGTCTGCCTTTTTCTTTGCCGCCGCTTCTGCATCAGCTTTTGCTTTCGCGTCTGCTGCTGCTTTTTCAGCCGCCGCTTTCTCAGCTTTGGCGGCTGCTTCTGCCTCGGCTTTAGCTTTTGCATCAGCTTCAGCCTTTGCTTTGGCAGCTGCTTCTGCAGCCGCTTTTTCCTCGGCTTTCTTTTTCTCTTCCGCTTTAGCGTTTAAACATTTATCTACCAGGGCTAACTGTTCCTTTGGATATTTTTCAAAAGGTAATATTGCTGCTGCATTGTTGTAATTCGTTTTTGCAGCTTCACAATCACTTTTTTTCATGGCAGCGTCGCCATTCTTTACTTCGTTGGTGTATTTTGTGATCAATGCCTCTTCCTTTGCGCGTAATTCGCCAAGTTTTCCTAAACGCTCATTGGTGTAAGGCACATCGTCGAGAAATGTTTTTTTAGATGGATTATAAATGATCTTAAGTAAAGGCTGCTCAAGCAATGAATAATCTACTCCCGGTAAAGGTTCGGATAACGAGAAGGATTCGATCTTGAGAGAGCTTTTAAAATTATCTTTATTAAAACCGGCAGGAACACCGAGTGTTGAAACAGAAAAACGTTTTGTGTTGTACCCCGGCTTACTTAGTACAACCATATACTCCGCATTGGGTTTGAATTCAAGTTTAAAAAAACCATCGCCTTCGGAAGTACTGCTTGATAATATAGTCGAACCCTGGTAGATCTGGATAGTGGCGCCGCCCATACCTTTTCCTTTATTCTGAATATAACTCGAAAACACAAATGTCCAATCCTGGGCAAAGGCCACAGATGTCATAAGGATAAAAACGGGGAGGATTCTGAAAGGGTTTTTCATATGGGGAATTCTTTTTTCTTTAATGATGTTCTCAACCGGAGAAATTCATAATATTTAGGGTATTAAATTTATAAAAATATTGCATACCATTTAAATAAATAGTAAAAAACAGCCTAAATCACTCTGTTTTCGATGTTTTTTAACGCTAATGGTGCATTACCTTTGTGTTTTTTAACATGGACCTTTTTTCAGATTCCTTTGAACCGGCTAATATTCTTCCATTTGATGGTACTGTTATCTATTACGGAAAAGTAATGGATGAGCAAGAAGCACGTTATTATTTTCATGTTCTTCCCGAAAGTATTGAATGGAAAAACGATGAAGCTGTGATCATGGGAAAACTTATTTCTACAGCGAGAAAAGTGGCCTGGTATGGCGATGAGAATTTTTCGTATACTTATTCGGGTGTGACTAAAACCGCGTTACCCTGGACAAAAGAACTTCTTGAATTGAAATTACTGGCGGAAAAAATCACAGGAGCAACATTTAATTCCTGCCTGTTAAACCTTTATCATACCGGTGAAGAAGGGATGGCCTGGCACAGCGATGGAGAAAAAATGCTGGAGAAGAACGGGACCATTGTGTCGATGAGCTTTGGAGCTGAGCGTAAATTCTCCTTCAAACACAAATCAACCAAAGAAACGGTATCACTTGTTCTCGAGCGAGGAAGTATTCTTGCCATGAAAGATGAAACGCAGACTTACTGGCTACACCGTTTGCCGCCAACAACTAAAGTAAAAGACGCCAGGATAAGTCTTACTTTCAGAACGATTGTAAAATAAATCAGTCCTTATCGTATTTTGCCCAGGAACCAACATCTGAATTTACATCATGAAAGCTTCCTTCAACAGAGTCGAACTGGGGAGAAATGACCATTTTACCTTTTTTGTCAATGAAACCCCACTTGCCATTTAGCTTTACACCCGCGAGTCCGTTGCTGAAACCCGTTGCTGCCTGATATTTGAATTCGATAACAGTGTTGCCGGCGTTATTTATGAAGCCAACCAACCCGTTAACTGAAGCATGTGCCAGCCCTTCTACGAATGGACTAAGCTGGTCAAATTTCGGTTTTACGATTTGCTTACCGGTTGTGTCAGCAATTCCATACTTCATTCCCTGCTTAAATGAGAAGCGACCGTTTTGCCTGCTGCCAAAAGTTTCATAAAGAGGTTTCATGATCGTGTCATTGTATTTAAGCATTCCCCATTTTTCGTTAACCTTGAACCATGAATATTTTTTGTTTTTTGTGGCGGGCGGCAGTTTCCATTTACTGAATATTTCTCCTTTTTTGTTAATATAACAGGTTTCATCTCCCAAACGCACCTTAGCCGAATCGTTTTTAAATTCACGCAGTACATTATCAAACGTAAAAGGAATTACTGTTTTTCCTGTGGCATCCACAAAGCCCCATTTGTTGTGTTCATTCATTACACCAATCAGTCCCTCTCCGAATTCATCAATATCATCGTACTGGAAAGGAATCACCAGTTTCCCATTTTTATCAATGGCCCCCCACAGATCCATGCTGTCCATTACGACCGCGTATCCTCCAATGAATTCATCGCCGTCTTCAAATTGCGGTGGGATTAATTTACCTGTTGTAACATTAAAATAACCAATGAGCCCGTCTTCATCTTCCAGGTCAACCATGCCTTCACTAACATCTCCAACGAAATCAAATTTTGGTTCAAGAACTGTTATTCCTTTGGTATTGATCAATCCTTCCATCTCGTCCTGTTCTATAATGCAATAACCGTTATAAAAACCATCTACTCCTTCGTATTTTGGTTTAATCACCCATTTTCCTTTTTTGTCAATAAATCCCCACTCTTCGCCTGATCGTACTGCGCAAAGAGTTTGTGCCTGTTGTGAGACAACTAAAAAGAGTAAAATAAATGCTAAGAAAAATTTTGTTCTCATATTCCCGTGTTTTGAATCAAAAATAATAAAGTTATGTTACCCCATACCAACCAACCGATAAATAAGGTGGCACCTATTTTTATGAGTCACCAGTAAAAGACAGACGATCATGACACGTTTTTCCATATTTATTGTAGAAGATAGCGATTTATACACCTATTTTTTGAATGAGGCCCTTAAAGATGAAGGGCATTTTAATGTTACTTCGTATGAAACAGCCGAAAAGTGTATTGCGGCACTGGATGAACAACCCGATGTGGTGATCCTGGATTACCTTCTTCCCGGAACGAACGGATTAGAGGTTCTTAAACGGATCCATGAAAAGAAACCCAAGCTGGCCGTGATCATACTTACAAATCAGCCTGACGTGCAGGTGGCCGGGGACCTTATGGAAGCGGGGGCTTACGAGTATATTGAGAAGAAAGATAAGAAAGCTGTTGAGAAATTGAGAGAGGCTATTATGAGTGTTAGCAGAACTAAAAAAGAACAACAACTTTCAGTGGATTATTTCTGGACAAAAAAAATAAAATCGAAAACAATTTTTATTGTAGAGGATAATCCTGCTTATGCCAAAGCGCTTCAGGCGTACCTCAAAACCTCATTCCCGGATGTGCAGGAAGTGAAAATTTTTCCCGTTGGGGAAGTTGCGCTCATGGAGCTTAATCGCCAGGACCCGGGAATTATTATCATGGATTATTTTCTCGATACAAAATATTACGATGCTGAAACCGGACTTCAGACCATACAGCAGATCAAAGCGCAGAAACCTGAAACAAATATTATTTTACTCAGTTCTCAGAGCGATATTCATGTAGCCACTGAAGCCACCAAAACCTATCATTGCCATTATGTACGAAAAGACGATGAAGCGTTCAATAAAGTGGAGAATTACATTAAGGGAGTATGGTAAAAAATTGTTTAAACAACCTTTAAACAATTTTAATCTATTTCTATTTAAGCAGAGAGAAGTTCTATCAGCTCGCTGGCCTGTATAACTCCCGAACGTTTCCAGATAACCGTTCCGTTTTTGAAGAGTATAAGAGTAGGAACACTTCGTACATGATACGCACTAGCTGCCGCCTGATTTCTATCAATATCTACTTTTATGATCGTAGCGGCGTCGCCTACTTTTTCTTTCACTTCTTTGAGAATAGGCGCCATAGTTTTACAGGGACCGCACCATTCAGCGAAAAAGTCTACCAGCACGGGTTTTCCTGAATTTATGATTGAATTAAAATCTGCCATGTAAGTTTGTAGTCAAAAAATGTGCCTTCGGATATCCCTGTTTTCAGGTAGGACCAACCGTACAGAACTATAAAAGTATTGAAAATCTTACACACGCAACAAAAACATCCTTTAAAACTTTAGTACCGACTTAAACCTCACGTACTTTGTTATGTAATTTAAAACGTGGTACAATGGAAAAACAACTCATTACCATATCAAAGTTTGCGAAGGACAACGATAAGACTAAAGCAAGCTACATTAAGAAGAACGGAATTTACCTGGATTCATATTTTGATAATGACTATCTCGTAAATGTATATGCCCTCCACGATTTTTTTGTGGAAGTGGTTATCAGCATCAGAATAAGCAGGATTGTGGATTATATTCCTTTTGAAAGAGGTTTCAGCCATATGAAAAAGGCCAAGGTCTGGGTTGACAAATAAGTTTAAACCACAGAGAAACAAAGACCACAAAGTTTTGATTTTCATCGCCGATGAAAGTTGCTCTGTTTCTTTGTGTCTCTGTGGTAGGAAAAAGGAAATATTTCAAAGCCTTTCTTCCACTTAATCTATGAATTCTTCCTTTTCTTTCTGCGGTTGGGGTCCAGAGTTTGTCCTGATCCCACGCGGTAGATGAAGAGTGGTTAAAGATTTTCTTTATTCAATCTTTACTTTCTGGTTTTTGTTAGAAAATACGCCGTTCTTTTTAGGAATGCTAACGTTTAAGATGCCGTTGTTGTATTTGGCCGCGATCTTATCCATGTCGAGGTTTTCAGGAAGCGCCAGTCTGCGCGAGAAATTAGAGTAGTTGTATTCTCTCCTGTAAAAACCTTCTTCGTCTTTTTCCTCTGTTATTTCAGAATTTTTTTCGCAGGAAATGGTCAGTGCAGATTCTTCAATGTCGATGTGAAAATCTTCTTTTCTTAATCCCGGCGCGGCCATTTCTATCCGGTAGTTTTCTTTTTCGTTTTTAATATTTACTGAAGGAAGGGTTTCAGGAATATTACCGTTCCATAAGGCAAGGAAATCATTTCTGAAGAACTTGTCAATAGGATTATACCATGAAGGTTGTAGAAGAATGTTTCGCATCGGGCGTTTTGTGGCTGTGTCCATGTTGTTAATGTTTTAATGGTTAATAATAAAAATCAATCTTTGGTTCCGGTCAGCCAATAGAAAAAGGAAGGCATCCTTTCACGGAACTGACCGGATCCCGGGAGTACATTAAAAAGTTTATGCCAGATAATAAAGGAGTTTAATTTTGTTAAGGATGGGGAATTAATTCCCGATAAGATCAGAGTTTAGATAAAATGTTCTTTTTGAATTCGTGTTTATCCGCAGTGTCTTCCCGTTCTATAGCCAGGTTTATCGAATCAAGAGCTTTCCGATAATGCTTTAATGCAAAGTATATCTCCGCTTGTGTATGATAGATCACACCGTAATCTGCATCTTCGCTGATAGCTTTTGTACAATCCTTAAGCCCCTCTTCATAATTACCAAGCTGGCAGTTATAAAAAGCCCGGTTATTGATCATGTTTAAACGATCGTATATCAGCAGGGGATTATTTTCTGCGATCACAAAAGCTTCATCAAGAAAAAAAATAGCGTTCTGGTAATCGTTATTTTCGGCCGACTCTTCAACGCGATCAAGCACAGAGTTAAAAGTGTCTGTGGCATAGTCATCTTCATCTTCGGGACTTGTCTCTTTTTCTTCAAACAATCCTTTTTCAAGCAAAATAGTTTCATGAAGATATTCAATAAGTTCTTTCATACTTAACCCTCCTGTTTCCATTAACTGTGCCTGCATCGGAATCATGACAAGGGCCGTTTGATGGCTCGATGATCTTTGAATGTATTGGTAAAACGAATCAAAGCACTGTTCAAATTCAGTGTCGTGATAGGGGTTATGAAAACGCTCCCTCCTGATAACTGCTCCCATAACCTGTTTTACAAAAGCTACAATGTTCTCATGGTTGAGTTTTCCATTTTGAATATGCCTTTCAAAAGTGGCAATGAGTTTATTCGTTTTGTCTCTCCACAATTGTATTTCAGGATCTATGCTCATGAAAATTATTTGTTTCAAAGCTACAAAAAAGTCTATATTTAATATATGAAACTGAGAGCCATTATTACAGGCGCCACCGGAATGGTTGGAGAGGGCGTTCTTCATGAGTGTCTTCATCACAACGCTGTGGAGGAAGTGCTGGTAATAAACCGTAAGCCGTGCGGAGTTGTACATCCTAAGCTCAAAGAGATCATTCATGCAGATTTTTACGACATGGTTGCCATCATCGAAAAACTAAAAGGATACAATGCCTGCTTTTTTTGTCTTGGCGTTTCTTCAGTAGGAATGAAAGAAGAAGAGTTCTTCAAAAAGACCTATACACTAGCAATGCATTTTGCCGAAACGCTTTCTAAAGTCAGCCCTGATCTCATCTTTTGTTATATCTCCGGTGCGGGTACCGACAGTACAGAAAAAGGCAGAACCATGTGGGCGCGTGTGAAAGGAAAAACGGAAAATGATCTCGGGAAACTTCCTTTTAAGAAAGTATACAATTTCAGGCCGGGAATGTTATATCCTACAAAAGGATTAAAAAACACGCTTACGTATTATAAATATTTTGGATGGTTGTACTGGGTGTTAAAAGCCGTGGCTCCAGGGTCGGGCTCTACATTGAAACAACTCGGACTCGCCATGATCAACGCGGCATCAAAAGGATTTGAAAAACAAATTGTAGAAGTAAAAGATATTATAACATTATCAAAAAAATAAAATATGGAAATGGATGAACAAACCGCAGATAGAATTGATCTTCTTTGTGAAGAGGGTGATAACCTTGCATCGGAAGAAAATTATTCCGGAGCGTTAGAAAAATACTGGCAGGCGTTTGACCTGGTGCCGGATCCGAAAACAGATTGGGAAGCCAGTACCTGGATATTGGCAGCGATTGGCGACAGTAATTTTCTGGGTGGAGATTACCAGGCGGGCGTCGATAATTTGTCAAGCGTAATGCACTGTCCGGGTGCTATCGGAAATCCTTTTATTCATTTACGTTTGGGCCAATGTCAGTTTGAAGTTGGAAATTTAACCAGGGCCGCTGATGAGCTCACACGGGCTTATGCCATTGCAGGAGACGAAATTTTTGAAAACGACGATCCTAAATACTTCGAATTTTTAAAAACGAAGATCAGGATGTGATTATTTTTTCTTTGTTTTTTTAGCGGGAGTTTTCTTCGACGATTTTGCTTCGTCGTTAAACTTAAGACTTAGATTTACCCAGTATTCTAAATCTTTTTTTGTTTTCATTCCTTCCTCGTTCACAAATACGTAACCTTTCATTGGCTTGCCTGTGAAGATCATTTCGTGACAACCGGGTTTCTTTAAAGCTGCTTCATAGGCGTTGGGACCAATACGACACATGAGCTCGTCTTTTACAATTCCAACACACATTTTTCCGTTAACCATATAACACACTCCGCCAAACATGTGTTTCTCTTCAATCTTTTTAGGAACATCAGCCAGCGCTTCTCTTAAACGATCGTTTAATTTTTCATCAAAAGCCATCTTGTTTTTTTATTGAAGGTACGAAAAGGAATGCTTCGTTAAATTCAACAATCTCAACAAACAATATTGTAATCATTGAATAAAGAATTGAAACCATGTTGTCACTCTCTTTCCGGAAACCATAATGTTTTCTACCACGGAGAAACAGAGAAGAGAAAATTTGCGAAACAAAATCCCTGTGTGGTTAAATTATGATGCGTCAAAAGCATATAAAGTCCTGAAAATCATTTAATTGTAGGTTTTTGTTACCTGATTTTGTTTATACTGGTAATGAAGCAACTCATTTTATATTTTCTTTTCGTGAACGGATTTGTTTTTGGCCAGATCTATAATTACGATCCTGTGCGACACACCAACTTCGAAACAAACCCTTCGATACTGGCATCAAGTCTTTATCATATCACAGCCAACATCACGCATCACGGAAATGAATTTTCTCCGAAAAAACTTTTTTCTACTTCAGCGCGCATATCGATGTACAACGTAAATTATTTTTCCGGAGTTGGAGCTGTTGCAGGTTATACAAACATAAACGACAGCGCTAATTATAGTTATGCTGGTGCAGGAATTGCTTACCGGACTATTCTGTTCGGAAAAGTATATACAAGAGTAGGGGTACTTTGTAAACTGTTAAGTGTAAAATCTGCAGCAGGAAATTTTGACAATTACAGTTTTAGCTCTGCTGGCGAAAATAGAATAAGAAGATACAACGGAAGTAATGTCAATGTTTCATTTTCGTTTTCTTCGCCCGCCGATAAGTATTATGTTTCGGGAGGAATTCTTAATTATAATCTTCCTGGCTCTGTTCAAACGTTCCGTAATTTTTTTCCGGAGTATTATGTCCTGAGCGCGGGCGATCTCGGAAAAATTTTACAATGGAGAAGATGGGATATCAATTACACGGCTCTTGCCAAAAAATATTCAGGTAAACAGATTTCCGCGGTGAATCATTTTGCAACATTTAATTATATGGCCGTATATCTGTCGCGTGTTACAGGAATAAAACTCGGCGCAAGGCTTGGTTGGACCGATAGTTCTTATGTAGTAGTGAGTCCGATGATACAATGGAACCATTCTGATTATAAAAAGAAAAGATACAGATATGTTCCGCAGAACAGAAATATGTTATTCATACAGTTTATGGTTGACATGGGATATGATCCTGTTACTATAAAACCAAAATTTAAACCGACACCACAATTTAATTTAACCTATTTATTATAACATGAAAAAAATAACAGCAATGCTTATAGCGCTTCCATGGATGTTAGGCGCTCAGAAAGAAGTAGAAACCACAGCGAGGATAAATTTTGTAACAGTATATACTTCGGCGGCTGAAATCAGCTGTGAAAAAGAAATCACTTTGCCAAAAGGTAAAACCACTGTGGTGTTCACCGACCTTACCCCTTATATAGTAGAGAACTCGGTGAATGTTTCCATCTCAAATCCTAAAGTAAATATTGTTACAGTGTCAGAACATATCAATTACACTAAAGAGAAAAGAAATGTGAATGAACGCGTGATCAATTATAAGGATAGTATTGTGTCCTGGAAAAAGCAACTCGGATTGATAAACTGCAAGAGTGAAGTAGCAGAAGCGGAAAAGAATTTGTTATTCAAAGGCGAATCCATAGGAGGATTATCAACACAAGGTGTTTCGGTAGCAGAGATTGAGAAAGCCTCTAACTTTTTTAATAAACGTTATTACGAATTAGCCACGCAATTATATTATCTGAGAGAAAAGGAAGATATTCTGAACGAAAAAATTAATAACCACGAAAATCAGGTGAAACAGGCTGTTACAGTCACTGTTAAAACAATGTCGGAAATTAAAGTCACCGTAAATTGTCCCAATGAAGAACGTGTAAAATTTAAATTTAAATTCCTCACTCCAAAAGCCGGCTGGGCCCCGCTTTATGATTTTAAATACGAAGGTCCCTCTAAGCCTTTACAGTTTGTGTTCCGGGCCAATGTTTTTAACGCAAGCGGAATATCCTGGCAGGATGTAAACATGAAATTAACCACTGCCGATCCGGTAAATGGTTTTTCATTGCCATCTCTCAGCGCGTCAGCTTCAAAAAATCCGGTGGGTGATGTAAAATTCAAAGAGATACAAGTGATGAACGCCGTAACAGAGTATACTATTGCTCATGAATATTCTATCCCCTCCGATGCCAAACCTTATGCCATTGATGTTTATACAAGCGAGATGAAAGCTGACTTTAATTACCTGTGCATTCCCAAAATGGATCCTTTTGGATTTTTAATGGCAAAGATCCCGGCGTGGAACGCTTATAATCTTATTCCGGGCACCACTAACATTTACAATATGGGAACTTACATGGGTAGAACTTTTCTGAATACGTATTCGGATAACGATACACTGGACCTGTATCTGGGAAAAGATAAGAATATACAATGCGCGAGGAATGAAAAGACCGTAGATCACAAACATTTTTTCATTGGTAATTTTTCGGTGGAGGAAACAAAAACAGAGATCCTCGTTAAAAACAATTCAGGAGAAACACTTCCCGTAGAAGTGATTGATCAGGTGCCGGTATTCGATAAAGACGATAAAGAAAAAATGGAAGTGGATTTTGGCAGGGCCTTTTACGACAAAAACGAAGGCCAGCTGAAATGGGTCTTTAATGTGAAAGCTGGTGAAAATATAACACTGAACTACGAATACAAAATAAGAACGGCTAAGGAGCATTATGAATCGGGATACCGAGCTTCTAAAAAGAAATTCAGGACTATTTCCTGCCCGGCTTTTTAAAGATGAGGCGGCCTTCGAATGAAATTGCTTACATTTAATCGATCCTATGATCGGACTGCTTAAGGAAATAAAAAAGAAAGATAAGAATGCTGTAACTATTCTCTATAATAATTACGGAAGGAAACTTTATGGCTTTGCAGTTGCAAAATGGAACCTCGACGAAGATGAAGCCTGGGAATTGGTTTACCAGACACTCTATAAAATAATGAACGTTGCGGGTGATTATAAATTCGAAACTGAAAAAAAATTTGCCGGGTTTATTTTTACAGTGTTTGTAAATAACCTCAGAAATCATTACCAGAAGAAAAAAAATAGCCCGGTGGAGACCATTGAGCTGACAGAAAAACATGAACGATCTTTACATCAGCAGGAAGAAATAAAAGGGCCCGTAAATAAACACATGGCTTGCCTCGAAATTGCCTTGAAACAACTCGAGGACTGGAAAAGGATTTTACTGCTAATGCGGGCCCAGGATTTTTCTTACGAGGAAATTGCCGCTTACGTAAGCAAACCGGTGGACCAGATGAAAGTATATTACATGCGACTAAAAAAACAAATCACCGGTGAAGTGAATGAATGTATCGATAAAAAATAATGGCGCAGAAGAACCATATAAATGATAACGAGCTCAACGAGACATTGAAAGAGTTTTTTCTCAATGAAAATTCAGCTTCGGCTAATGACGATCTGGCGGAATTCATTCTGAAAAAGGAATACAATGTGAAGATCGACAAAACGAAGGAAAGGACCATGCTCAATAAACTTTCGGGAAGAAACGGTTCAGGAGGTTATGGCTTGTTTTTATCCATGTTGCTTTTCGTCATTGTTTTATTCATTACTTTATCATTTCTAAAGACAAATGAAAAAGTAAAAGTTGTAACGGGTTCTCCTGCTGTTTCTGTAACAGAAAATGGCTCGCCGTATTTAAAAAACACCAATAGTGATCCCGCAGTTTCCGCAGTGACTTCCCTGGCGAAGAATTTACCTGAGAAAGATACCTTCGGGAAAATGATCGTTCAGGCTCCGTTCTTTATTGCTGATACACCACAGGTGAAGGAAGCTGTTATACGCGTTCAGAAGGAAACAAAATTTACCCCTGTTCTTACAGAAGAAGATAAGACCCGTTACAAAAAAGTAAAAGAGATGATGCTTCAGAAATTATACAAATCGGATAAAGGTCTGTACACACACATTGATGCTGATGAGATGTATTACAACGGCAAGAAAATAGAAACTGAGGCCTACACCATGCGCAACATGGGCATCACAAATCTTGAATACAAAACCTTTCTTGCCGATCTTCTCACACAGAACCGTGATGTAGATTATATTACAGCACAGGTGCTTCCTGCTACCTGGGGCGTGTATGGCTACATAGAGCTGGCTAATTCTTATTTCCGTGAGGAAAAGTATAATGATTTTCCAGTTGTTAATATAACCATCGACGGGGCCAAACTATTCTGCAGGTGGCTGGAAGAAGAAATTAAAATCTACATAAGACAGAACAATCTTAAGGAAAAACCGCTTACTATAAGATTGCCTTATGATACAGAGTGGCTCTATGCCGCGAGGAATGGTTTTGCAAGAATTGCTTTCGAGGGAGGATATAACACGATCTTTGATATCAGTGAAGGAATGATCGATAAAACAACCATGAAGCGTCTTGAGTTAGTAAGGAAACGTGTAAAGAAGAACGATTCTCTTTTTGATCTCGTTTCTGCAAATCATTATGGCTGGAACGAAAAAGACATTATTACGCTTTTTGGCAAAGGATTGAAATATTATAGTACATTTCCTGTCGACACTATTTATCCGGATCGTATGAAAACGTTCGGTAAGGCCGGACATGTTGCTGAAATCATCTGTGAGAAACGCACCAACAAAATCTGGTTCATTGGTACAAGCTGGAAAAATAAAGAGGATTATCTCAAACTCCAGAACGAATTTAGAAACACAAACGCCTCGCCTTTTGTTGGTTTCAGGCCGGTGATCATTAACAGTAATGATCCGGTACATAAAAACCCTTTTTGGTAAGATTCAGCAGTTCTAAGAGAACGTCACGCTGAGCGCGGTTGAAACGCTAAAAGATAAACGCAGGTGCATAGATAACTTTGACTGAATAGTTAGTGATTGTTGATACTCATTTAGTAAATAGCCATACCTCTTAGTGTCAAAATGCTATATTTGGTTCATGCATTTGCGCGTTCTCAGAATCCTACTGTTCACTTTTCTGTTCACCATCTCAGGGGCAGAACTCCTTTTCGCGACAGAAACAAAAATTGATAGTTTAAACCGAGTTATACGTAATGAAAAAAATGATTCAGTAAAAGTTGTCCTCTTGTTCAATCTGTTCGACCAGTATTATTCTGTATTTGAACTCGACAGTTGTGAAAAGATCGCGCAACGCGCAATGAAGGTTTCCGCTAATCTCAATAACAAGCACATTAGTGGTCTTGCCAATCTCATGATGGGTATCCATTATAAGGAACATGAAGAATATTCAAAGGCGCAGGCCCATTTGCTTGTTGCCCTGAAAAATATCAATGAAGAAAAAGCGAAACGTAAATTGTCAGATGCTAATTCCTTCATGGGTTTTATACAGGAACGGTTCGGCAGTCAATACAAAGCCATTGAATATCACCGGACAGCATTGCGACTCCGGGCGCAGATCCATGAACGTTTTACCTGTGTTTCGTTGTTGCGGATAGCAAGTTGTTACGAATCTCTGAATAAACACGATTCTTCATTGTATTATTTCCGAAAAGGAATTTCCATCGCCAATAAGCATGACCTCACAAAAATTAAATCGGGTTTATACAATAACATAGGCATCACTTTCCGCGGAATGAAACAGATGGACAGCGCCATCATTTATTACCGAAAAGCGCTTGACCTTACTGTTCAGTTCGGCGATTCTGCAAACATTGCAGCAACTCTCATAAACATTGGCAGTGTATATAGCGAGCAAAATAAAAACGGACTTGCCATTCAATATATTACTGATGGACTGGAAATAGCAAAACTCATCCATCACAAAGAATGGATCAGTAACGCCTCAAGCGCGCTGGCCTCTATTTATTACAAACAAAAAGATTATAAAAACGCGTTTGAAATGTTCCGTATGTCGAAAGAATATGCCGACAGTATTTTCAATCGGAATAAAATGAGTGAAATAGCGCACGCCGAAGAAAAATACCAGAGTACAAAGAAGCAGCAGGAATTGGAAATTGCCGATCTTAAGTTAAAAATGCAGGACGAGGAAATCAATAAAAGAGATTCTCTCGTGAAAATTCTTGTTATTGGCTTCATACTCATTTTAATTCTTCTTGCTTTTGTTTACAGAAATTATAAGCAAAAGAAAAAACTCACCGTAGAACTCTCAGTAATGAATAATGAGATTGTGAAACAAAAATCCATTATTGAAGAAAAGAATAAAGATATTACTGATAGTTTACATTACGCCGAAAAGATTCAGCGCTCGCTTTTAGCCTCTGAGAAAATTTTTGCGGAGAGTTTTAAAGATCATTTTATCATGTATAAGCCAAAGGATATTGTAAGTGGCGATTTTTACTGGGCCTTCGGCGATGCAAATGAAATTCTGATAGCTAATGCCGATTGTACTGGCCATGGCGTTCCCGGAGCCTTTATGAGCCTGATCGGATTTTCGAAATTAAATGAGATCGTAAAAGAAAAAAATATCCGGGACACCAATCGCATTCTTGACCTGCTTCGCGAAGGCATTCTCGATATTTTTTCTGTAACAAATCAGGGCCAGCAATCCAAAGATGGAATGGACATGGTTATGATGCGCTTCAATTTTAAAACAAGGAAACTACAATTCTCCTGCGCTAATAACGAAATGTGGTTGTTCCGTAAAGGAGAAGTTACAAGATATAAGGCAGACAAATTTCCTGTTGGTTTTTCTTATGGAAAACTTCAGCCGTTTACCTGCAAAGAAATCCTTCTTGAAGAAGGCGACATCATATTTACATTCTCCGACGGTTACGCCGATCAGTTCGGAGGAAAAGAAGGAAAAAAATTCAAGTATAAAAATCTTGAAAAAATAATTTCCGAAGCTTCATCCAAACCTTTATCTGAAGTAAAAGCTATTCTTGAGCAAACTCTCCAGAGCTGGCAGGGAACACTGGAGCAAGTGGATGATGTTACAGTGATCGGTTTTAGAATATAAAGATCCCCGCTTGGTCCTGAAGCGAAATAACACAGGAACAGGCAGGGACCTTAAACGTACAGGTTTATTTTTGCACGATCAGTTTACGTGAAACACTACCACCCGGGGTTTTAATGCTTGCAAAATAAATTCCTGCTGCTAATTCCCCTGAGTTAAATCGAATGGTGTGAGAGCCCGGCTGAAGATTCCCATTAAATACAGTTGAAACTGGTTTACCGGTTATATCAGAAATAACGATCTCTGTTTTTTCTTCTCTTGCTAAAGTGAATTTAAAATTGCTCTGCAATGCCGAGGGATTCGGATAAACATCAAACGCACTTACGAAAATATTCTGATTTTTAATTCCTGTTGAAGCTGCACACACTTGTATGTTTCCCGATAAAAGTGAAGCGTTATTATTTTCGTTCGATTCAGAAATTACATTCGCTGTATCGGCCCACACGCCAACTCTGTAGTTTGTTCCGGGACCAGGGAGACTCGGATACTGGTTCATATCAATATCCCAGTTGTTGATGGTAACACAAGCGCTTCCGCTTAACGAGTTTACGGTTGTCTGGTCAAGAACCCAGTGCTCTTGCGTTGATGGGTTATAAAGATAAATTCCAACCAGGAACGAGCCGGAAGAGGAGGAGCCATTGTTACAAATGTCGACCGTTATGCCGGTAAACTGGTTATCACAATTGTTTGGTGGATTGTACGAGTAATTTAATCCAATTGTTAAATCAACCTGTGCAGTCATAGCTGCAGGAACGGCTGCTAATAAGAACAGCGCTGTTTTTAGTAGTGTTTTACTCATGTTTTTTGATTCCTTATTAAGGAATGCGTTAATCTTCGATTTCATTTTTTTATTTTTTTATGGTCCCCAAAGCTTCGTACGTAGGGGAAAGGTTTATAGCTGTAAAGGAACGGCCATTACAAAGGAAAACCGTTTAGCCTGGTTGCGTAAAAAGTAAACACGGTTGCAATACAATAACAGTTTGAAAATCAATTTGATTATTTTGGATGGATGCAACATAACTACATGCGTTTTGACGAATGTTGCAGTCTTTCACATTCGTTAACAGTTGCGGCTGGCAAGAATATTGAGTAGAATATTATAAGGAATCTAAAATTATTAAAAATGAAACCTATGATTAAGTACCTGTTGTTGTTCTGTCTTATGTTTGGACTAAAGGCAACGGCTCAACAACCGGGCGATTCGAAACCACTGGCAAGCAATAACAGCATGAGTGGACGCAAAGAGTTGAAACGCGAAAAGAAAGTTCAAAAATACTCGAAACGAAACGCAAAGGAACAGGAAAGAAAAGCCTGGAAAAAAAGCCCTAACAATAAAAAATTCTCTTTAGGAAAAAAATCAAAGAAGAAAGTAAAAACCAAAAAGAATAAAGAGAAGAGTAAACCAAAAAATACAGAAGGAGAGGCTTACTAGCCCCTCTTTCTCTTTATTTTACAGGTAATTTTATTGTCTTACTAATCGTGCCTGATGATACGGTCATGAAATATACTCCAGGTGCAAAGTTCCTCAGATCAACCTGCAAGGAGATTTGTGTTGAAGAAATATCACCGTAGTCTTTCAGTAAGCGACCGGAAGCATCATGTAGTTTAAAGTTAAGCGAGTGTTGTTCATCAAACAATTGCTGAAGTACAAATTCATTTTCGCCCACAGTTTTTACAATAAGATCTGAGGCGTTGATACCTGAAGAGTTAATTCCTACCGCGCTACCTTTTACGTGAACAATTTTAGAAATGGTGTCCTCGCAGCCTGATGGCCCCCACGACATGAGTTTAACGGTATAATCACCCGGCGAATTGTAAGGGTGTATCGGAGAAACATTGGTGGAAGAACTTCCATCGCCAAATGTCCAGAAATACAGAACAGAATTAACGCATGAATTGGTAAATGTGAGGTATGCATTCACGCTAAGGTCAAGGGTATCAGCACATGAAAACGCAGCCGTTGACGGAACCTGGGGATTGATCATGTAGGTTTGAAGCGTACTGTTATCGCACATGCCCACTGTGTTCATTTCCAGTTCAAAATTTCCGGAAACAAGATTATAAAGCGTATCAGGAGTGTTTTTGTTCAGGCTCGTCTTTACCGGGGTTCCGTTCGATGTCCAGTAATAGTTCCATGGACCTGCGCTTGCACCAGAGGCAATAATATTTCCGGTTGGTATAGGACAGCTTGGTTGCGAAACATTAGCGTTAACGTTAAGCGGATTGAGAGTAATGTTAAGATTAAAACGCGCTACCGTGGTTGTATCGGCAAGGTTGAAAACGTAAGATGATGTTTTAAGATCGGTTGTTGTATTGGTAAACTTGTCGTACAGTGTGATACACGCGCCACTTGGGAAAGAAGTGAAGTTATTCGCAGAAATGGTGTAACTGCCATTGTATCCTGTTAATGTTTTTAAAGGCATGGTAAAATTTCCATTGATAGGAGCAACGCCATTTACCTGAAACTGATCAACACCCTTTTCAAGCGCTATGATTGGAGCGGCTGGATCCTGCCCGCGCATTTTAATGGCATCGTAAGTTGCATCCTTAAAATCAGTCGCCGAAGGATCAAAATACAATACGGTTTCATCGTTATACTGACCATACTTCATATTGATCCTTAATAACGGTGCGGTGCTTGACGAGGATGAAGTCGTTTTAAGATACGTAGGATTGCCTGCTACTTTAATAGCTTCTGTTGCATTAAGAGCAGTGGCCCCAGTAGAGTGCACATAAAAGCCCTGGCTCATTGGAATGGTGTTGCCAACTCCTCCCGAACCAATGGCGGGACTACTGATGCCGTTTACATAAGTGGCATGTCCGCCTGTTCCTCCGTTAAGATCTGCATTATAAATGTAAATGGCATTGTCAACATTGGCAGTCGCTCCTTTCAAAGCGCTCCAACTTATAGGAGAAGGATAAGGATTGTGAATAAGGTTCCATCCATCGTCTGCAGCAGATCCGAAATTGGTATACGACAAAGGAATATTGTAATTGAATTTTCTTACCGTTCCTGTCACATCAAGAGTAATGTTATTGGTTGTGGTAAATCCATCGCCAAGATAAACCCAGTAACCTTTTCCTGCGACTATAGGATCGTTAATTGTACTTAACGGGATATAAGCAGCAGCATCGTCATATAATCCAGGTGTTGCTTCATTGTAAGTATAGATCGATAAAAATCCTCCGGCGGATCCATCCGGACAAGTAGCGCAGCTGATAGCGATATCATCATCCCAGGCTGTTAATGTAAGAGCTGAAGATATCGGTGTACCAAAAAGCGCCCAGCCTGTTGTTCCTCCAGGAGCAAATCGTTGTACGGTTACATTTCCTGAAATGTCTCCCGATCCGGTGATTTGAGCAATACGTGCCGTTGCTGTTGCCGTTGAAACCATGGTTAAGAATCCGGCCGAACTTAATGTCCCCGCTGTAAGTGTGAGTGTTCCTAAAAGATTTTGCGCGCTGGTTAAAGATGCTCCTGCAGTATTGCCTAATGTAATATCGTTAAAGTTGGTTGTACTGCTTCCGCCAATAGTTTGTGCGGTTGTTCCGTTAAAGTGCACAAGTCCGCTTCGCGCATTAAATGTTCCGTTGTTTAAATAATTACCTCTTAATGCCAGAGAAAAATTGGATGCGCTTACATCAACGCTTGATCCCGAATTCACCGAAAAATTACCGGTGGCGTTTACAGCTGAAGAAAATGTTTTTACGCCAGCGCCGGTAAATAATAAATGATTGAAAGTTTCGGCTGCGGTTGTCTTAAGAATGTTCTGTGCGCTGCCTGAGCTAAAAGTGACAGCAGCGGTCCCAGGAGTAAATGTACCTCCGTTGTTGAGCCAGCTCCCTCCCAGTGAAATGTTCAGGTTATTCGCATTCAGGTTACCTGCAGCCATGCGAATGTTGTTTACAACACTTAGAGAATTGGTATTCAGTCTTGCCGTAACATTGGCGCTGTTCACCATCAGGTTGCCAACGAGATGACTGCTATTGATATTAATGGTTTGTCCTGCGGGCGTTGTACTGTTGCCGATCTGAAGCGTACCACCGGTAACAGCTCCGCTCGCAATGGTATTAATGTAACCAAGATCCTGCGCGCCACTTCCGCCTTCTCTTGCAATTACTAAAACTCCGCCCGACATGTTAAATTGGGAGCCTGCTCCTACAATCTGAAAAGGCGCTATGGATGTATTGGCGGATCCCTGTGAAGGAACAGTTACAGTTCCTCCCGAAATGGTGCAATAACAAAGATTGTTGATACCTGTAGCATAATACTTCCCGGCAATATTTACAGCACCGCCCGACACGTTTAATTGTCCACCACTGGAAAGGAGATCTTCATCTGCGGCATTTCCAACATTTAGTGTTCCCTGAGAAACAGTCATTTTTCCAATAAGCGTTATACCCGCGCCCGTGTTCATTGTCGCGTTAGGAGCGTTTAACCAAACGCCTCCGCTTTGCGGAATTGTTGTAAGCGGTGTAAAAAGAGTTATGGTTATGGCGTTGAGAGAGGAAAGTTTAAATGTACCATTCGTAAGTGTAAGGAAATTCGTAGCGGCGGAAAAAGTAGTCGATGAAACATCAAGTGTATTATTGATGGAATTTCCAAGGTTCATATTTACGAGGTTAAATCGGGTAGTGGCTCCTGTTCCTGATATGGTCTGGTTTCCGTTATTAGTAAAAAAAGCATTACAAAAACTGTTACCATCGGAAGCAAAATCGAGGGTACCGTTATTTATAATATCTCCTTTGACTGAAATCGAATGAGTCACATTTGATGCTGTGTTCACGCGGAACAAACCGGTGTTATTTATAGTAATATTTTTATTGACACTAAAAGTTCTTGCAGTTGTTCCGCTGAATTGCAGGGTAGATGTGTTTGCAAGATTCAGGGAATTACAAACAGCGGTAGAAGTAATAGTTACCATGTGCCCGGTAGCTATGTAAACGTCCTGGCCAATTGTAGGTGCGCCGGATGGTGTCCATGTTGCAGCAACACTCCAGTTTCCGGTTGCAACCGAAGTTTTTGTTCCGGCAGATAATGTTGCCTGCGTACCATTAATGGCGCTGCTTAAACAACCTTCAGTAACAGCATACAGTTTCCAGAAATAGGTGGTGCTGGATGTTAGCCCGGTTATACTACTGGAAGTAGCGTTAGCGGCAGTCTGTGTAACAAAATTATAATTGGTGCCGTCGGTTGAATTATAGATGACATACCCGATTTCATTTGCGGCCCAGTTGGTCCAGTTTAATGTCATACCACTTTGTGTGATCCCTGAAAAAGTTAATGTACCTGCAGTTGGCGTTGGTACGGGCGGTGTAAAAATATATTGTGAATTTGCCGCGGGCATGGCAGATAAATTATTCTGCACGGTATTGTTAAGAACGTTTGTATTTACAGTCTGTAACATTTTTAGTTGCGCAGCGGTAGGCGGGGCCGACATGTTTGGACCATTGATTCCCATACAATATGAGAATACCTGTGTGCCTGTTACCATTGTGCCATAATTCACAAGTATCTGCCCTGTACTTTCAACAAGTTTTACCTGGAAATTAAGACTGGGACTGGTGTTCTGATAAACAGCCATGTTGATCCATTCTACAGTAAGTGTTCTGTTAGGCGCCGATCCTGATAAATAATATTTAAGGCTGTTCCCAAGAGCGGCAGTACCACCTTGCGCAGTTAAATCGTCATAAAAGGGGGCAATAGCAGGACGGGTGGCGTTGGCAATATTTGCGGTTGTAAAAGCAACATTGTTATATCCGAAATCGTCGGCGGTCGGACCGCCATCATCTGTATTTGTTGAGAAATCAATAAATCCATTCGTAGAAACACAGAACTGCGTATAGCGTACTCCGTTGTACCAGAAATCGAAACCGATATCTGTAAAATCAGAACGGTTGTCATCCTGTGTAAAAGTGGTAATGTTTCTCCAGTTATTGAAGGCAGAGCCAAGAACATTAATGGATGTGTATGTCACACCCGTGTTCCTTACAGTTACATAATTAGCAATAGATTGACTCCATGAAAAAGCGGGGAGAAGCAAAATGATACATAGTAAAATCTGAGTCTTTGCTGGTAGATCTTTTCTCATTTACATAAAATAATAAAAACATTAATTTCTTACCATGGTGAACAGGGGGAGGTAAGTTTTAATTCATGATCAAATTACAGAAAAAATATTGAATATCCCAGCATTCTAAATCCTTTTGATTTGATTTCTTTATTAAGACCAATAGGTTGAAAACCCACACCAAATGCTATGATCCTTTAACAAAGTACCTGTATCCTTAGACGAAATGTTTCAGTTAAAATAATAGGTTTATTTTGTTAAAATAGGTGTTTTAATTATCAGGGGGTGAAAAAAGGAGCGCGAAGGGTCAAATAGTAAAAACCCTGATTTGTATCCGTATTTTTACTGAGAAAAAAGTAAAAATCTAAAATTTTTAGTTGAATGATCAGGCTTATTCTTTCAGGTTTTCCTCATAGCCCTGATAAAATCGATTTTTCACAGAGAAAAACTCCCGTTTCGGCTTGCAAAAAGAGCCTTAAGAGAAATTCTTAAATTATAGGATATTTTTTTGGTAATTTAGAACTGAACTGCATTCCCCGGTGCATAAAGATTACCAGCTTTATTTTTGCATGTCGGAACAGTATCCAAATAACAATGGAAAGAAAATTTCCCTTTCTTTCGAGCGGAAACTCTTCTTTATTTTTCTACTTATCATTACGGTACTTACCATTGTCTGCTTTTTTATTCAGAAAACCAACAAACTTCAGAAAGATACTGAAAGCCTCGTGTATCATACTAAAGAAGTACTTCACCAAAGTGAAAAGATAAACATGTTCTTCAAAGACATTGAAAACCAGAACAGGGGTTATATCATCACAGGCTGGGAATCTTTCAATGAAGCTTTTGTTATTGTCATAAAAAATGAACGGGAACATCTGAGTGCGCTTAAAATTCTTACAGCTGATAATCCATTTCAACAAAAAAGACTGGCAAGACTGGACTCGCTCATTGAAGAAAAAATCGCTTTTGCCCAAAGTCTGATCCTGTTAAGACGCGAAAAAGGTTTTGATGCCGCTCTTAAAAGAATGAACAGCAAGGAAGGAGTGAAACTTGCCACAGAGTTTACACACATCATTCGTGCTTTGCAGGAAGATGAAGAGCTTCTTCTCCAAGAAAGGAAACGGGCCAACGAAGAAAGCGGACGACGTGCCTCCTTTCTAATCAAGATCCTTCAGGCCTCTCTTTTTCTGATCATCATTTCCGTTTTCATTATCGTGTTTACAACGTTGCGATTGAGATACAAAACAAATCTCGAACTAAGTGAAAGCCGTGAATGGTTCAGTAAAACACTATCCGCTATTGGCGATGGCGTTATTGCCACAAACGAACACGGGGTTATTACGTTTATGAATCCTGTTGCCGAGAGTTTAACAGGATGGACCATCAGCGAAGCAAAGGAAAAACCACTGGAACACGTGTTCGACATTGTCAACGAACATACCCGGAACCCTGTCGAAAATCCAGTGAAGCAGGTGCTTCGTGATAAAAAGATAGTGGACCTTGTTAATCATACTTTGCTTCTCCGCAAAGACAGGAGCGAAGTGCACATTGATGATAGCGCCGCACCGGTATTTAACAGCAAAGGAGATTTAAGTGGTGTAGTTTTGGTGTTTCGCGATGTTGAAAAACAACGTGTGAGTAAAAAGCAGATGGAAGGAGAAATAGTGAGGCGAACGGAGGAAGCATTGAAAGCGGAAAAGCGATTCCGGTCAACACTCGACAATATGATGGAAGGGGCGCAGATCCTGGATAAGGACTACAGGTATGTTTACGTGAACGACGCCCTGGTAAAAATGGCGCAGAATAAAAGAGAAGATCTCATCGGGTTTACCATAATGGAAAAATATCCAGGGATTGAACAATCGGAACTTTTTAAGACCATTACAAAATGCATGAATTATGGGGTTCAGGCCCACCTTGAAAATGAATTCACTTTTCCCAACGGAAGCAAGGGTTACTTTGAACTGAGCCTCCATCGTGTTCCTGAAGGCGTATTTATTTTATCGATCGATATTTCTGAACGTAAACGGGTAGAGCATGCATTGAAACAGCTTACCGAAGATCTTGAGAAAAAAGTACTTGAAAGAACAGCGCAACTGCAGGCGGTAAATTCTGAACTGGAATCTTTTTCCTACTCCGTGTCGCATGACCTGCGTGCGCCTTTAAGAGCTATTGATGGTTATACAAAAATCCTTTGGGAAGATTACGGGCACACCATCGACGATGAAGGTAAACGCATCATGAAAGTAATTACGAGCAATGCCAAACAGATGGGCCAGCTTATCGACGATCTTCTTTCTTTCTCCCGCATTGGAAAACAGGAACTCATTAAAGTAACCCTCGAAATGAATTCGCTGGTAAAAGGTGTTCTGGACGATCAGCTTTCTAAAAACCCTGACCGTAAGATCAATGTAAATGTTCTGCCGCTGGAAAAAGGATATGGCGATCACAACATGATCAAGCTGGTGATGACCAACCTTATTTCAAATGCGATAAAATATTCGTCTAAAAAAGAAAACACAGAAATAGAAATAGGGTCCTATACCGAAAATGATCAGAACGTATATTATGTGAAAGATCACGGGACAGGGTTTGATATGAACTACTACGATAAACTGTTTGGTGTGTTTCAGCGACTCCATAATCCGCGCGAATTTGAAGGCACCGGTGTAGGATTGGCCCTGGTACAGCGAATAATATTTAAACATAACGGAAAAGTGTGGGCGAAAGGAAAAGAAAACGAAGGCGCCACATTTTATTTTTCACTACCTAAATAAACAATTATGACAATAAATGCAGTAGAAATTCTTTTAGTAGAAGACAACGTAGATGATGCGGGTCTGGTGATCCGCTCTCTTCAGAAAAACAACCTGGCCAATCATCTCGTACACCTTACAGATGGAGCTCAGGCTCTTGATTTTATTTTCGCGCGTGGAGCTTATGAAGGAAGAAATATGGAAGACGGCCCGAAAGTGATCCTTCTCGACCTGAAAATGCCAAAAGTAGATGGCCTGCAGGTGCTCCGTGCAATTAAAGAAGATAGTCGTACCTGCTCCATTCCGGTTGTTATAATGACTTCTTCAAAAGAGGACCGGGATATTATTGAGAGCTACAAACTCGGCGTAAACAGTTATGTTGTTAAACCCGTTGGTTTCGAAAATTTCGCGAAAGCTGTTGCTGAACTTGGTTTTTATTGGATACTGCTTAATCAACCTAAACGATGACCCTATGAAAAAAAATCTAAAAATATTATTAATTGAAGACAATCCTTCTGATGTTTTTTTTCTGAAGCGTGTGCTTGACAAAGCGGGGGTCCCCTATAACATTCATGTGGTAGACACAAGAAACGAATACATTGGGGGATTAAATCATTTTATCCCCGACATCGTGCTTTCCGACCATTCACTGCCAAGTTTTAATTCTCTCGAAGCATTTAATCTGGCGCGCGAAATTTATCCCGATATTCCTTTTATACTGGTAACAGGTTCTGTATCGGAAGAATTTGCAGTAGAATGCATGAAAGCGGGAGTTGATGATTATATCCTGAAAAGCAGTATGCTTCGTTTGCCAAGCGCCATAGACAACGTTTTTTCTAAACGCGAGATGCGGCGTGAAAAAGAAATCGTGGAAATGCTTCATAATGAACTTAAGATCGCTTATGCCGACATTGAAGAAAAGAACAAAAGTATTACCGACAGCATCAGCTATGCAAAGCGCATACAGGAAGCCATGTTACCGGATAAAAAAATATTTTCAGGCATGTTTCCGGAATCATTTATTTTTTTTAAACCAAAAGATATTGTCAGTGGAGATTTTTACTGGTTCGGAAGAGCAGGGGATAAAACTATTTTATGTGTTGCCGATTGCACAGGGCATGGGGTTCCCGGAGCGCTTATGTCAATGATAGGATATAACCTTCTTAATGCTAACAAAAACGAGGCGGTTCACGCGGGCGATCTTCTCAAAAAACTGAATCTTGGCGTACACTATATTCTTAACCAGGGATCGCGCGATAATCTTTCGAACGATGGAATGGACATGGCTCTTTGTATAATTGATAAAGACAAACAGGTGATTGAATACGCAGGTGCCAATCGCCCCCTCCTTCTTTTCAGTAATGGCAACATGGTTATAACTGAAGGAGAAAAGTATGGTATCGGAGGAATACGGTATGGCGAGAATAAGGAATTTACCAGTCATATATTTAATTATAACCAGGGAGATTCATTTTATACTTTTACCGATGGATTTGCGGATCAGTTCGGCGGCCCTCACGACAGAAAGATGATGAAGAAAAATTTATTCAAACTTATCGGATCGGCTCAAAGCTTCGATATGAAACAACAGGAAAAAATTATCCGGCATGCCTTCCTTGAATGGAAAGGTGAGAATGAACAAACAGATGATGTGTTACTGGTTGGAGTGAGACTTTAAGCAACTCTTACCTAGCCGCAAAGATGCAATTAATAGCGCCCATTGCGAATCCTTTGCGCCTTTGCGGTTAAAAAATGAGTTATAAATTTGAATTCCCCAACGACTTCACTTTCTTTTTCCGTAATCTTTTAAATATAAAAAAGACAACAGCTATAACGGCTAATACAACGATCAGATTCATAACAGCTCCCGACGAGAAGAACAAGTGCAACTTCCATTTTAAAGAAACGTCCGACTCAAATTCTCCTGACTTACAGGTATTGCACATGACGTTTTTAAAGAACAACGACATTCGCTCTGCCAGAAAATCGTTCCAGAAATCTTCGCCATGATCGCCGTTGATTTTGGTGTTTAATTCATAACAGGCGCCAAGATGTTTATAACGTTGAGCGATGAAAAAAGATCCGTATTGAACGAATGGAAAATTATCTGTTTCCCATTTTTTATAAGGCACACTCTGATCATCTGTTCCGTGAAACATAATTATAGGAATTGATCTTGCTTCTGCTTCACTTATAAATGCAGTGTCAGGAATAGGCCCCCACATGTTTGCTACAGCCCGGATCCTGAATTTGTTTTTTAAATTGTTGGTAGAGGAGTCAAGACTGCCAAATAATTTGTGGCAATCAATAGGAATAACCGTATAAAGAGTAGAATCTAAATTTCTTTGTGTCATAAAAGCTGTGGCAAGGCTCAAATCGCCTCCAGCGCTTCTTCCGCCAATAAAAATATTATTGGTGTCAATGCCAAATCTTGCAGCATTACTTACAAAATATCTCAAAGCTGCCCTTGCATCCTGGTTAGCTCTGTAAATGGCTTTTACTCCCGTAGAGTTTTTCCTTTCCTCCGGTGTATAATCTTTCCATTTTTTCTTACGGTCATCCCATCCCACACGATAATCGATCGTTGCCGCAACAAAACCTCTTTTTGCAAATAGTTTACAGAGTTCGTTCCACTGATTTTTATTACTGAAATCATCTTCAGGTTTAAAGCCACCACCATGCATCAACATAATAAAGGGCCTTTGTTTTATGGGATCGTTTCCGGGTTTAGGATAAAAAATATGAAATTTTTGCACATCTTCCCGGCCCTTCCAATCTATGGCTGAACCATAAACCAGGTTTGTGTCAAAAGTGATAGCCGAGTCATCAAAAAAATCAGCCTTGATAAATCTTTGTGATTCACAAAAATTCTGGCTCATCAGATTTCCGATAAAACCAATTTGCAGAGCAACAAATAAAATGATGATGAATCTTCCCCGCATTTTCAAAGTCTTTTTAGAGTAATAAAGATAAGAAAATAGTGGGATTGACAATTCCGCGCGCGGGACTTTGAATTACAGTTTTCCGCGCATCGCTTCCCACAGAACAACGCCCACACTTACCGAAATATTCAACGAATGTTTTGTACCGGCCTGTGGAATTTCAATCACGCCATCGCAGAAATCGATCACTTCCTGCTCAACACCATAAACTTCATTGCCGAATACTAAAACAAGTGGTTCCTTGCTCCACGTAAACGTATTTAAGGGAATGCTTTTCATAGCCTGCTCCACGGAGTAAAGTTTATAACCCTTTTCCTTATAATTTTTTAAGGCTTCTAAAGTGGTTTTGGAGTAGGACCATTTCACGGTTGAAGTGGCGCCTAAAGCGGTTTTTTCAATTTCTTTATTAGGAGGTGTTCCGGTAACCCCGCACAATACAACTTCTTCGATCAGGAAGGCATCGCCCGTTCTGAATACTGATCCTACGTTATTAAGACTACGAACATTGTCGAGAATGATTACGATCGCGTTCTTTTCGGAAGCACGGAACTCGCTCACGCTCAGTCTTTCCAGCTCTTCATTCTTCAGTTTCTGGTTCATAATTGCAGGCAGCCAAATTAATTAAAAATCGTATATTTAACCTTTAAAATCAGCTCTTTTGTGAAGGTAAGTAAAGAATTTAAAATCGGGGTCGTTATTGTCTTGGCCATTTGTGCTTTTATATGGGGACTTAACTTCCTGAAAGGATCCAACATTTTCACGCATAAGGATTATCTGTATGCTGTTTATCCTAAAATCGACGGACTTATTCCTGCGAATCCGGTTCTTGTGAATGGTTACAAGATCGGGCAGGTTACCGATATTTCCCTTATTCGCCAGAGGGATTCGAACAAGGTTCTTGTAAAGTTCCTTCTTACCGAGGATATTAAAATTCCAAGAAACTCCATCGCCAAATCCGTGAGTGCCGATTTGCTAGGATCAAAGGCCGTAGAAATTGTGTTTGGTAATTCAAAGGATTATGCAAAGAATGGCGATACTTTGAAAGCTGAAGCTGAAGCAAGTTTTAAAGCCGAACTCGATAAACGTATCGCGCCTATCCAGGCAAAAGCGGAAGATTTAATTGTAACAATGGACAGTGTAATCACTGTTGTTAGTTCCATTCTCAATGCAAAAACACGAGATAATCTCGACAAATCATTTGAGGGTGTGAAAAAAGCGATTCTCACTTTAGAACAAACCGCGTATAAACTGGATGATTTGGTTGGCAGCGAAAAAGTAAAAATTTCTTCTATCCTCTCTCACTTAAATGGCGTAACTGCCAATCTTGACAAAAACGGCGCGCGTATCGATAGCATTCTCATGAACATGGATATTGTAACGAGTCAGCTTGCTAAAGCGCAGTTAAAACAGGCTGTTGAAGATGCCGATAAGTCATTGAAAGAATTGAACACCTTGCTTGCAGGAATTAATGCGGGACAAGGAACCCTTGGTAAACTGGCGAAGAATGACACGCTTTACAGGAACCTGAATAAGTCGACTGTTGATCTCGATCGTTTACTCAAAGATCTTCGACTCAATCCTGAACGTTACATTCACTTCTCGGTTTTCGGTAGAAAGAAAAAACCTGTTCCAATAAACGAACAATAATTATTTATGATCAGCTCTGTAATATTTGCTATACTTCTCATCGGCGCTTCAGTTCTTTTTACTATTAATGTCAGAAAAATAAGAAGGAATATTCTTCTTGGACGCGACATTAGCTTAACTGATAATAAGGGCGACCGTTTAAGAACCATGTTGCTGGTGGCTTTCGGGCAACAGAAAATGTTTTCGAAACCCATTCCTGCCATTTTGCATTTATTTCTCTACGTTGCATTCATCATCACGCAAATCGAATTACTGGAAATCATCTGGGACGGCTTTACCGGCGCGCATCGTGCGTTTCGTCCCGCTCTCGGAGGCTTTTACACTTTTATGGTAAGTTTTATTGAAATTCTTTCCGTACTTGCCTTCATAGGAACCATCGCTTTTTTGTCAAGAAGAAATCTTTTAAAAGTGCCCCGCCTTAATATGAAAGAATTAAAAGGCTGGCCAATGAAAGACGCTAACCTTATTCTTCTTGGAGAACTCTCTTTACTCTGCTTTATTTTTATGATGAACGGAGCCGATGAGGTTCTTTATTCGCGAGGAGAGTCGCACGCCGTTAATACCGGTGGAAATTCATTAGGATTAAGCATTAGCAGCATTATCGGCCCGGCACTTTTTGGAAATATGTCGCACGACACTCTTGTAATTCTTGAGAGAGTTGGCTGGTGGGGACATATCATCATGGTATTCGCGTTCCTCAATTATCTTCCCATCTCAAAACACCTTCACATCATTTTGGGATTTCCGAATACGTATTTTTCTAATCTTCGCAAGAAAGGACAATTCACAACGCTTGAAAGTGTAACCGACGTGGTGGCCCCTAATTTTGATCCGGCATATGTTGCGAAAACAGATCCTAATAATCCGCAGCGTTTTGGTGTGAAAGATGTTCAGGATCTTACCTGGAAAAATCTTCTCGATGCTTACACCTGCACTGAGTGCGGAAGATGTACCAGCGCTTGTCCGCAAAATATTACAGGAAAAAAATTATCGCCGCGTAAGATCATGATGGATACACGCGATCGTTTAGAAGAAGTTGGTAAGAACATTGATAAGAACAAAGGAACTTTTGTAGATGACGGTAAATCATTGTTTGATTATATCAGTACGGAAGAGATCTGGGCCTGCAACACGTGTAACGCATGCGTTCAGGAATGTCCGGTGAACATTGATCCATTGGCTATCATTATGGACATGAGAAGATTTTTAGTGATGGAACAGAGTCAGAGTCCGAACGAACTTAACATGATGTTCACCAATACCGAAAACAATGGCGCCCCATGGCAGTTCTCGCCGTCAGACAGGGCTAACTGGACCAAAGAAAACTAAATTATTGAAATGAGCAACACTCCGATAACTGTTAGAACAATGGCCGAAATGATGGCCGCGGGCGAAACTCCGGAAATTTTATTCTGGGTGGGATGCAGCGGCAGTTTCGACGATCGCGCTAAAAAAATCACGAAAGCGATTGTCAGAATTCTCGACCACGTAAATATAAAATTCGCGATCCTTGGCGCTGAAGAAAGCTGTAATGGCGATCCGGCCAAACGCGCTGGTAACGAATTTCTTTTCCAGATGCAGGCCATGCAGAATATTACTGTAATGAATGGTTATGGCATTAAAAAAATTGTAACGGGTTGTCCGCACTGCTTTAATATCCTTAAAAACGAATACCCGGCTTTAGGTGGTAATTACGAGGTTATCCATCATACTCAATTGGTACAGGATCTCATCAACCAGGGAAAACTCAAAGTAAAAGGCGGCGCATTCAAAGGAAAGAAAATTGTGTTTCATGATCCTTGTTATTTAGGACGAGGAAACGATGTGTACGAAGCGCCACGCGAAATTATTCAGAAACTGGATTCGGAACTGGCAGAAATGAAACGTAGTCGTGCGAAAGGACTTTGTTGCGGAGCCGGTGGCGCCCAAATGTTTAAAGAAGCTGAGCCTGGAAATAAAGAAGTGAATGTGGAAAGAACAGAAGAGGCGCTGGCTTTAAATCCCGATGTGATCGCGGTGGCTTGTCCGTTTTGTAATACCATGATGACCGACGGTGTAAAAAATTTCAATAAAGAAGACAAAACAAAAGTTCTGGATATTGCAGAATTAATCGCACAGGCAAATGATCTTTAATAAAAATACGTTCGTGAAAAATGCTGTTTATTTTTTCCTTCTTGCAATTACAATAATTGCCTGTAAGCCAAACGTGGAGGATAAGGAAGTAAAAGCGCTCAATTCAAAAGCCGATAGTTTAAGTATCAAACTAAATTCGCCCGAACTAAAAGCGGTGAATGCCGAATTACTCAAAAACCCAAGTGATCCGTCACTTTACAACAAACGCGCGGGAATTTATATTTCATTGCGTCAATTGCCGGAAGCTGTTGGCGATGCGTTGCGTGCCATTAAACTCGACAGTACAAAAGTGGGACATTATCACACGCTCGCCATTACTTATTTCGAACAGAATAAAACCCGCCAGGCAAAAGAACTTCTCGAGATCATGGAAAAAAAATTTCCAGAGGATACAGAAACGCTTTTAAAACTTGGTGAGCTATATTTCATTGTAAAGCAATATCAGAAAGGAATTGATTATGTAAATAAGGCGCTCAAGATAAATGCAAATCTTGCCAAAGCCTATTATCTTAAAGGAAGTATTTACAGGGAAAGTGGCGATACCGCGAAAGCGATTTCAAGTTTTCAGACGGCGGTTGAGCAGGATAATAAATTCATAGACGCGTTTTTTGATCTCGGTGTTTTATACGGCGCCAAAATGGATCCTCTCGCGTTAGAGTATTACAACAACGTTTTAAAAATCAATCCTGCCAGAGATGATGCCCGTTATGCCCGCGCTAAATTATTGCAGGATATTGGGAAGACTGATGAAGCGATTACTGAGTACGAAGCTATTCTTACGAAAAATAAAAATTGTGATAATTGTCTTTACAATCTAGGCGCTCTTTACCTTGAGTTGAAAAAGGATAACAACAAAGCGCTCGATTATTTTACAAGGGCGATTGGTGTGAATCCGAATTACGTTGAGGCATATTTTGCTCGTGGATATACCTACACAAAATTAAAAGATAAAGTGGCTGCGAAAGCCGATTACGAGATGTGTCTTAAGCTGGTTCCTAATTACGAAGCCGCGGTTCAGGGTCTTCGTGAACTATAGAAACCATTCTTCTCAAATTGATTTTACTGGCACAATCCTTTCCTGAAATTAGCGGCGTACAGAGTTAAATTCGATAAAGGAACCCTTAATGTTGATTAAAAAATTTCGCTTTTATGATTAAAATCATACATTTGAAATAATATACCAACCCCTCATGGCTTTAAATAAAAAATTAGTAGGAATAGCATTACAAGGAGGAGGAGCGCACGGTGCATTTACCTGGGGCGTACTCGACCGGTTACTGGAAGAAGAAGCAGTTGTTGCCGAAGCAATGTGCGGAACAAGTGCGGGTGCTGTAAACGCTGTTACGTGCGCCTATGGTTTGCATATTGGCGGGCCTGAAAAAGCAAAGGAACTGTTGGAAGAACTCTGGAGAAGGATAGCGATGAGCGGAAGCTTTTTATTTAAGCCGGGAATGTTTGATAAAGTTTACGGTAACGGCGATATTTATAACAGCGCCGGTTACATGTGGTTCAATGCTATTTCGCAGGTGTTGTCGCCGTATAATTTTAATCCCTTCAACTATAATCCGCTCAAAGACATTCTCGATAACCTTATCGATTTTAAAGAACTTCAATTATACAACAAGAAAAAATTATTTATCTGCGCTACCAACGTGAAAACCAATCGCGCTAAAATTTTCTCAAATAGAGAAATTACAGTTGATGCGGTAATGGCCAGCGCCTGTCTTCCATTTCTTTTTCAGGCTGTTGAAATCGAAGGGGAATATTATTGGGATGGGGGTTACATGGGAAATCCGCCGATATTCCCTTTGATCAGCAATACAGGTTTGCGCGATATTGTTCTTGTAAAGATCAACTCCATCAACATTAATTCTGTTCCAACAACAGCAAGGGATATTGCTGACCGTGTGAACGAGATTTCTTTCAATAGCAGTCTTATTAACGAAATGAAACTCATTCACTACAGGAATGAACTCATCCGTAACGGCATTTTAAAAGCGGATAATAAATCCAACCGGGAGATTTTTGTTCATACCATTAGCGGTTACGAAGCCTTGAGCCAGTTAAGCTACAGCAGTAAAATGAACACGTCCTGGGAGTTCCTTCTCGAACTTAAAGAAAAGGGCCGCCAGATTGCCGATAAATGGATCCAGAACGATTTTAAGGAAGTAGGATTGAAGTCTACATTTGATGTAGAGCAGCACTTTTTTGACAAGTATTAAAATTCCGGAGGAATTTCTTCGTGTCCTTACTTTCTGTTTTTCAAAGAAGATTATATTACACAGCTTTCTCTGTATCTCTGCTTATCTGTGGTAAAAAAACCTGGGGTATTGGAAGTAACAAAATTTAAGCTTTACAAACAATCTATAGAGGATAAAAACTCCTTTGATAAGCCCGAAAATTCTTAGCTTTACCTCTGATTGTTTCCCTGTAATTTTATAACAAGCTATGCCAAGAAAACACTTCTGTTGTGTTTACTTTTTTTATTGTCTTCGCTGGTTCAGTCACAAGTGTTTTATTCAACTAAACCGGATTACATTCGACAGAAAACAGAGGGGAACAATGTTCTTAAAACTTTCGTAAACGTATATCCCGATACTTCCATTGCTGAGTTTCACAACTTTTTTCCGAGGAACTATATGGGTAATATTGGTCTTCCTTCCCCGAATTATATTTTTTCTTACGGTACCGATAACCTCGGTTTCAGATTGTACCAGCCACCAATGAGTAATGATCTGTTCAGGGAAGAACAGGTTACTTATTGTATCACAAAAGGCCCTTACGCGAATCTTAACGGTATTGCAGGAAGCAAACGTCTGCAGATTCTGAAATTATTATTCACTCAGAGTTACAAAGAGAAAGTAAACATTACGATGAGGTTTAACCGTTATACATCTACTGGTTTTTATCTCAAGCAGCAAACATACACCAACAATCTTTTTATAAGCAGCAATTATACTACAAGTAAAAAAAGAGCGGGATACTATTTTTATTTTCTCACCAACAGCAACAGGTACCAGGAGAGCGGTGGCATAAGAAGAAAAATTCTGACCGATTCAACCTTATATGAAAGTAAGGAATTAATTCCAGCGAGGCTGACGAATGCTGTGAGAGATAATAAGGAATACAAAGCAATGGTCAATCCCTGGTTCAGGTTGAATAAAGGGGATTCTGCCAGCGCAAACGGACACTATCTTCAGCTCAAATCAAAATTCAATATTAATATTTACGAGTACAACGACGCCGCTCCTCAAACCGATAAATATTACGCGATCATGTATCTTGATACTGTTACAACCAAAGATAGTTCGCGCGTGATGCAGATCACCAATTCATTAGATTATTCTTATGTGTCGGATAATCTTGGTTTTTCATTGGGATATAAGAACGAAATAAACCAGGTGTCGCAGAAAGCCGACAGCGTTTTTTTCAGTGATATTATCACCAGCGATTTTGTTTTCCGTAAAGCGCTCAAAAAAGAAGATTCGCTGAACAAAAGCACAATGTCCTTTGAAACACATTTTAATGGCCAGTACATTTTCGCAGGAGCCAACACGGGGAATTACAAATTAGAAAATCATTCTTCTCTTTCCATCAATAAAAGGAAAGCGCAAAAACTCTGGCTGAATGTGCTGTATGAGAATAGAAGTCCGGATTATATTTACAACTACTGGGTGAGCAATCACTTCATGTGGTTCAATAACGGATTTAAACCTCAAACTACTTTACAGGCGAAGCTTGGATATAATTTCAACCGCTCTTTGGGGCTTTCGCTGCTTTACCAGGACATAAGCAATTACCTGTATTTTGACAACGTTGCTATGCCAAGGCAGGTTGTAACACCGATTCAGAATGTTGGTGTAACAGCCAATTACCATGTAGTATTATTCAAACATCTTGGAATTTCGTTACATGACATTGTACAGAATACTTCCAACAGTAACTATGTAAGTGTTCCTTCCAACATTGCTACAGCAAAATTATTCTTCACCGGAATTTTTTATAAGAACAATCTTCAGTTACAGATTGGTGGGCAGCTCCAATATTACTCTTCTTTTTATCCTTACGCTTACATGCCGGCTACGCAGTCTTTTCATCTACAGGATCAGTCAACCGCCGGAGAATATCCATTCCTCGATATTTACCTCAACGCGCGGATCAGGCCCGTAAATGTGTTCATTAAAGTGGAGAACGTATTACAGAAATCTTCAGGAAACAATTACTTCTTTGTACCGGGTTATTATCAGCCTGATATGGCATTCCGTTTTGGATTGAGTTGGATGTTTTTTGATTAGGATCACTGTTTTTACCACAAAGGTTCTCAAAGTTTTCACGAAGATACTCAAAGGCCTTAGTGTAACTTTGTGCAGTTCCTTGTGTCACTTTGTGGTTAATGTCGGGATGTTAACCTTTTTTAACGCTCATAAATGATGATATTTTTCGCCCTTTAAAATGGTGAAAGCACGGTATAACTGCTCCACAAAAAAGAGCCTTACCATCTGGTGAGAGAAGGTCATTTGAGACAGGGCCAGCTTAGAATTGGCTCGCTTATAAATGCTTTCATCGAAGCCAAAAGGCCCGCCAATCAGGAAAACCAGGCGTTTTACCGAAGCGTTCTGTTTCTGGCTTATGAATTTTGCAAAGTCGACCGAAGTGTATTCTTTACCCTTTTCATCCAGCAAAACAAGGGTATCTTCATTCGAAAGTTCGGTCATAATGAGCTTCGCCTCCTCCAGTTTCTGCTCGTTGTGCGAGCGTTGGCGCACGGCCTTTGGCACGTTAATTGTTAATGTTGAGAAGGATGTGTAGTTACCAAGCCTTTTAGAATAAAGGGCTATACCTTCAGAGAGGTAAGCGTCCTGCGTTTTATCAACCTGTATAAGCACACATTTCACGTTGTAAAAATGCGAAAATTATGTAACTTTGTATAAGAAATGAAACTAACTATATCTATATTTTACTTTCTTTTTAGTCTTTTCTTTTCAGGAGCCGAGGTTTCTGATGAAATCGTTGCTGCCTTAAAGCAAGGCAAATCGGCCGAAATCGCAAAATACTTTGCCGAAAAAGTATCGGTAAAGATTGCCAACCAGGAAGACGTGCTCAGCAAATCACAGGCCGAAGCCAACATAAAATATTTTTTTGAGAAACATACAGTGAAGAGTTTTTCTTCTTCGCATGTAAGCTCCATGAACAACAGTTCACAATATATTACCGGTACACTCGAAACCTCCAACGGAAAATTCAGGGTATCTATCCTGATCCGGAATAATCTTATTTCGCAATTCAGGTTAGAGAACGATAATGACTGATTTCATCAGACTTCATCAGAAGCATTTCAACTTCAGACAGTTTATTTTAAACGCCTTAAAAGAAGATGTGGGTGATGGCGATCATACCGCTCTTTCTACCATTCCTAAAGATCATAAAGGCTGGATGCAGCTTAAAATAAAAGAAGATGGAATTATAGCTGGAATTGAGGCCGCTGAAAGAATTCTGAAACACGTGGATAAGAAGATCCGCATCAAAAAAATTCTGAAAGACGGGGACAAGGTCAAAAAGGGAGATATCGCATTTATCATTTACGGCAACACCAGGAAGCTTTTAACCAGCGAACGACTTATTCTTAACGTAATGCAACGTATGAGCGGAATAGCCACTAAAACGGCTTATCTGCAGCATTTATGTAAAGGCACAAAAACAAAAGTAATTGATACACGTAAAACAACGCCAGGTTTTCGTTTCTTCGAAAAATGGGCCGTTGTAATTGGAGGAGGAGCCAACCACCGTTATGGTTTGTTCGACATGATCCTTATAAAGGATAATCATATAGATTTCGCAGGAGGAATTATTGAAGCCATTGATGAAGCCAACGCGTATCTTAAACGCAAAAAAAAGAAACTGGCAATCGAGGTCGAGACACGGAACCTTGACGATGTAAAAAAAGTTCTCGCTCACGGCAAGGTTCAACGTATCATGCTCGATAATTATACACCTGAACAAACCGCGCAGGCTGTTAAATTAATTCATGGAAAATTCGAGGTGGAATCCTCAGGAGGAATCACAGAAAAAAACATTGCCGACTATGCCAAATGCGGCGTTGATTTTATTTCTATCGGTGCGCTCACACATCATGTTAAAAGTCTCGATCTTAGTTTGAAGGCGTTTAAATAGAGCCTTATTCCCTTTATCTGTTTCTTTAAACAGGGCCGGATCCGTCATAAATAATTCCTTCTTTGGTAACCGGAATCTAATTCATTCTTAATTGAAATAATGTTATATTAGTAATTATTCACCCCTTAACTTTATTGCTATGAAGGCGACTAAGATCAAATACCTGTTGGTGTTACTGCTTTTTGTTTTTACTTCCAGCTCTCAGAATATAGATTCGCTGGAGAACATTTTAAAGAAAACAGGAAATGATTCAGTAAAACTGATCCTTCTGAACAAATTAGCCGATGAATGTGAACTCGAAAATATTAATCAGTACACCAGGCCCGCGATCGCCATTGCAGAAAAGAATTTAAAAAATTCTGTTGCCGGTTCGCCGCGATATTTGTTTTTTAAGCAACACCTTGCATCTGCACTTAATAATACTGGCTTTCTGGCCGAACAACAAGGTGAAGCTTCAAAAGCGCTGGATTATTATTTCAGAGCCAAAGAAATTAATCTGGAGATTAATTATTCAATAGGCGTTGCTCTTTGTCTGAACAACATCGCTCTTGTTTACAATGAGCAGGGGAATAAATCTAAGGCCATTGAGTTCTGGCACCAGGCTCTTGGAATACAGGAAAAAGCAAATGATGCTGAAGGTACAGCAAGATCGCTGAACAATATTTCGGCCGTTTATATTTCGTTGGGTGATACGGCAAAGGCAATTGAATACCTGAACAAAGCGCTTGCAATAAACCTGAAGAATGGATTTAAATGGGGAACAACCTACGCCTATAACAATCTAGGAAGTATATACAATCAAAAAGGAGATTTCGATAGAGCTCTTGAATTTCATCTTAAATCCCTGGCGATCAAAAAAGAGCTGAAAGATAAACGGGGAATTTCAAATTCCCTGATCAATATAGGCCTCACATACGCCAATAAAAATAATATTGAAACCGCCATGAAATTCTTTAATGAATCGCTGGCGATTGCTGAAGAAATAGGGGATAAAACCGGGATTTCGGTTTGCTTAAAAAATATGTCGGAGACTATGATGAAGAAAAAAGATCTAAACTCCGCTGTACGTTATGGCGAAAGAAGTCTGAAGGTGGCACAGGAACTTGGTTACCCGGAACTGATCAGGGACGCGGCCGGTATTCTCCGGAGCACATATAAAAATCAAAACCAGCCTGGTAAAGCCTATGAGATGCTGGAACTTTTTGTGCAGATGCGGGATAGCATCAACAGTCGTGAGACACGTAAGCTTGCAATAAAAAAACAATTTGAGTATGAATACGGGAAAAAAGAAGCTGAATTAAAAGCCATATCAAAAGCGGAAAAGGAAAAAATAGAGTTGCAGGCTTCAGAAGATAAAAAACGACACAGGATCATTATTTTCAGCGTTGTGTTTGGATTGATAATCGTAAGTTTTTTCTCCATTTTTCTTTTCCGTAGTTTACAGAGAAATAAAACCGCTAATAAGATCATTACCGCTCAGAAGGAAATAGTAGAGGAGCAAAAGAAACAAGTGGAGGAAAAGCAGAAAGAGATACTAGACAGTATCCACTACGCACTCAGAATTCAGAAAAGTTTATTACCAACTGAAAAATATATTATTAAAACCCTTGGCAGGATGGGAACCTCCTGATTTTATCGGGGAGTTACTACAATACACAGAGATGAAATCGGAATTGGTGGTCACTCCTTAAGCTGACAAGCTTTTTTCAAGATCTCTTTCAACGCTTTCACATCAATATCCTTCTCTGGATCCACTCTGAATATCCTCGCCTTTTTTCTTCCTTCGCTTTTCAATGATTTGTGTTTCATTAAATGACCATCGGTGAATGAAATGTAAATCTCTTTTGTTTTAGGATGATAAGAAATAAAACCAAGCCACTTTTTGTTGTAATAGTAAAACGGAGTATTGAAATGCCACTCCTCAGAAATGCCGTCATGTTGTTCGCGAATGAATTTCTGTAAAAATAACAAGCAGCTGCGATACGGTTCCTGTAAGGAATGAAAAAAATTATCAGGATGGGTTAACATGTTATTTCACAAATGAGGATAATTCTGAAAATTCTTACCGATATTTCACCACAGAGACACGGAGAAACTGAGGAAAGAATTGGTTTGATCTGTCATGATTTCTGGCTTTTAAAGACGTCTAAATACTTTTGTTTGTTGGCTTCTACGGAATAGTTTTTAATTACAGTTTCTCTTCCTTTTTTTCCAAGACGCTCGCGTAATTCTTTGTTTTCGATGAGCCGGCACAATTTATCAAACCACTCTTCATTGGTCGATGCAAGAAATCCATTTTCACCATCAATGATAATTTCCTTGTTCACTCCAACATTGCTCATTAGTGTAGCCACTTCACAGGCCATGTACGAAAGCCCTTTTAAGCCGCATTTACCATTGGCCCATTTATCGTCGGGCAAAGGCATAATGCCAATGTCTATCGAATTTAGTTCGTCAACTTCAGTGGCCTCACTCCAGGCAACTGATTGCACATCCAGTTTTTTATTTTCGTAACCACCAGCGCCAATGACTTTAAAACGGACTTTGTTTTTATACTTCTCTTTTATTTTAAGAAGCACATCCGTTAATAACTCAAAATGTTTTATAGTGGTATGACTACCGCTCCAGCCAAGGGTCACAAATTCTTTGTTTCTTAGGAGAGGTTTTGGAACATGAATGCCTGTGTCTATTGTTGTTGGAATAACAACGGTGTTTTCATTTTTTGTTCTTGCCTGTTGGGCAAGGTATTCATTTCCTGCAATGACAACGTGAGCGTGTTTTACGTTATCGAAAAATTTGTCAGGTTTTTTTACCCATTCCCATTTTTTGTTGCCAGGACTTGTATCTGCCAACCAGATGCTATCATCGAAATCGAAAATGACTTTAGCTCCGGATTCAAAAGCTTTTTTCTCGTAATAAGACGAACCTAAAAACTGCGCTTCTCTCTGAATGAAAATAATATCAAAGTCGCTAAAACGTTTTCTGTCTTTCCTCCTGATAGAAATACTTTTTTTTATGATCCTCATTTTGTCGGTGATCTTTTCGGGCGAGTAAAATATTTTATCGTCTTTTTCATCAAGCAGATACGACCAGGTGAACTTAAATCCTTTTTCTTCCAGGAAAGGAAGATACTGCTCAAACCTGTAACGCTGACTGGGCGAGCGTTTCGGGCGATGGGCACAGAGAATTAAAACGTTTGGCATAGGAAGATGACACTAAGGTAAATAAAAAAATCCCGCCGTAACGGGATTTTTATTTTTAGAATCTGTGTAAAATTTTAGAGCTTTTAGACAAGTTGGCATATGCTATTGTCCGAATTTAAAACCAAGCGTTGAACGGCTTCCGGTTTCTTCTACGTGAAGATGTTTTACATCGTCATACACAAGCTGAACAAGATCTTCTTTCTTGCGTTGGTCCGCAGGCATTGAAGCGAGACGAAGATTTTGTTTCATCACTACGTCACCAACTACCTGGCGCGCTGTTCTTGCATTACCAAAAAAAGCATCGCGGTTCTCGTAAAGTCCGATCAGGTAATTTTTAATATGCGATTCCGCTTCAGGTGTAGCGGTAAGATTTTCTTTCGCTAATAAATTGCGGGTAATGCTCCACAATTGCTCTGGTTTATAATCTTCAAACACAAATGTTTTATCGAAACGTGATTTGAATCCTGGATTACTTTCAATGAACATGTGAATATTTTCAGTATAACCGGCAACGATCACTCCGAATTTTCCGCGTTGGTCCTCCATACGTTTCAGAATAACCTGGATGGCTTCCTGTCCGAAATCATTTGAGGAACTCCTGTTGGCGAGTGCATAAGCTTCGTCAATAAAAAGAATTCCGCCCATGGCTTCTTCGATACGTTCCGCAGTTTTTGGAGCAGTTTGCCCAACATACCCGGCAACCAATCCTTCACGATCCACCTCAACTACATGGCCGCGTTCAAGAACACCAAGCGCTTTGTAAATTTTGGCAATGATGCGTGCGAGCGTGGTTTTACCTGTTCCGGGATTTCCGGTGAATACAGAGTGTAAAGAGAATTTGTTCACTACATCTTTTCCTGTTTCATTATAGAAACGGATAAGTTTCACCAACTCCTGAACATCCTGTTTTATTTTGTCCATACCAACAAGATCGTTCAGTTCCTGTAAAGCTTCATTGAGTTGTTTATCGTTGATAGATAATTTGAGTTTTTTCTTTTGTTCGGTGACGAACACATTCTGAAGATCTTCCAGTGTAATAGTAGATAGTTCTTCATTGGTGAGTTCTTTCAGGTTGGGGTTTTTCATCAAACGTAATCCCATATCTATTTTAGCTTCGTCAACCAACGCGTGAACAAACCGCGCGTTACCGAAATTTTCATCACGCTTACGGTATGATTCGGTAAGTTGTTCTTTCAGGAATGCGTCGGCATCTGCAGAGAAGGCAACTTCTTTGTTTTTTGCCGCGTACATCGCAATAGAATATAATTCTTCAGGCAGATAATCATCAAAATGAAAATAATGCGAGAATCTTGATTTTAATCCCGGATTACTTTCGATAAAGCTTTTGATCTGTTTCGGATAACCTGCGCCGATGATTGCAATATCGCCAGCTCCGTCGCTCATTTCCTTTAATAAGATTTCAATTACTTCTTTTCCAAAATCCTTGCTGTCGTCATCCGAACGTGCGAGTGAATAAGCTTCATCGATGAATAAAATTCCTCCCCGGGCACTGTCGATCATTTTTTTGGTCTTCGGCGCAGTTTGTCCGATATATTCTCCTACAAGCGCCGCGCGATCCACTTCCACTACATGGCCTTTGCTAAGCAATCCCATTTTGTTGTAGATCTTACCGAGCATTTTTACTACAGTAGTTTTACCTGTTCCCGGATTTCCAGTGAAGATACTATGAAGCGAAAGTTTTGACGCGTCTTTATAACCTTTTTCCTGGCGGAGTTTTGTAAAGTTGAGGTATGTGATATTTTCACGGATCGATTTCTTCACACTTTCTAAGCCAATAAGAGAATCAAGTTCGGCAAGAAGTTCTTCAAGTGATTTAAGATTTTCGATTTCGTTTAAGCGGTTGTCGCGGTTAAGATTATTTACGCCCGCGGTAACAGCCTGTTCAATGGTTTTAATGATCGGTGTTTCTCCTTCTTCGGCTTTAGGGCCACATTCAAATGTTGTTGCGCCTACGAGAACATCATGGAAAACCACTTCTACAAGGTACTTATCGTCTGTCCAGATGCCGCCACTATCACTGCCCCAGGCTTTTTCGAATGTGTAGGTGTAATCCAGTTTGTTGGAATCCACGTAGCCGGTCTGGCAAAGAGAAGCTTTGGGTTGACCCGCGTCATCATAAAAATTAAGGAAGATCTCGTAATGATAATCCAGTGGTGTGGTATTTTTGAATTTTACTTCGGCCCACACGTATTTTGTTTCGCTTTTACTGAACGCCTTCAGATATTTACGATCACGTTCCTGCCAGCCGTTAGAGTGACTGTCGTAAAGTTTAATATGTTCTATTTCGAGATAAGGATTGTTGCTGTTGGTAACGAGGCCAACTTCATTCACATGGTAAACCTGTTCGCCAATGAAAATATCATCTATGAAGGCCATCCACTTATAAGTTCCTTTTTTCCAGAACCCGCCTTTATTTTCAACACCCCATCCATCGCGGAGGTAAAAAATATTTTCTTCTTTTTTAACGGTTATGTTAAGCTCACGATTACAGAATTCTTCTTTGCCTTTAATATCGAAACATTTCAGGTTCACTTTTGCGTTCCAATCTTCCTCATCAAACAATTTGTTATACAATGCTAATTCAACACGTATGTAGTCAATTTCTTCCTTGTCAAATGTAGTGCGATAACGTTTAAGGTTGTTCACCATCCATTCGTTGTTGCAGAAGGTCAGCAACGACTTAAATTTAAATCTTCTCTCCATAGATCATATTATTTAGATAAAAATAGAGATTCTATTTTATATTTTAAAACTATTTTAATCGTATAAATTCCCATTTTAACACTAATTTTACATATGGTTTTTGATATCGTAGAGATCCTCAAAGTAAGCATGGTGCTGTTCGCTGTGATCGACATCATAGGGTCCATTCCTGTAATTATATCTCTCAAACAACGTACCGGGAGCATTGACGCGCTTAAAGCTTCCTGGGTTTCACTTGCCATTATGATTGTTTTCCTTTTTGTGGGGAATTCTATCCTTGATGTTATCGGAATTTCTATTGGTGATTTCGCGATTGCAGGGTCAATTCTTATTTTCATTGTAGCGTTCGAAATGATCCTCGGCATACAAATCAACAAGGATACCATGCCAAACTCGGCGTCTGTCGTACCCTTAGCCTTTCCGCTCATTGCGGGAACCGGTACACTTACCACTTTACTATCCATAAGAGCTGAGTATAATATTCTCTCTATTATCATTGCGATTATCCTCAACGTGATTGTGGTATATTTTGTACTTCGGTACCTCAACCTTGTGGAAAAAATACTAGGCCCCAGCGGAATTGCTATTCTCAAGAAAGTATTCGGTATTATTCTTCTGGCGCTGGCGATTAAACTGTTCAGGAAATACACTGGCTTATAAAAAATGGAAAATGTAAGATGGAAAACGGATAAGGTGCGGGGTTACATTTTCCCTCTTCCTCTTTACATTTTACATTAAACTTTATAGCATGTCCCGCTCCATTCAAACCATATTACTTCTTGTTGCGTCGAACACATTTATGACAATTGCATGGTACGGTCATTTGCGGTTCCGCGAAATTTCTTTTCTGAAAAATACCGGAATGATGACGGCCATTCTGATTAGCTGGCTCATTGCTTTTCTTGAATACTGCCTCATGGTTCCTGCTAATAAAATAGGGGCATCTGTAAATGGTGGTCCATTTGATATGTGGCAACTAAAACTTGTTCAGGAAGTAATATCGCTCAGCATTTTTGTGGTGTTTACTCTCGTGTTTTTTAAAACCGATACATTTCGCTGGAATCACGCCGTTGGTTTTGCACTGCTTTTAGGAGCAATTTATTTTTTCTTTAAAAAATAACTGGCATCAATTTTTCGTAAAGTTTAACGGTCTTTTCAAAACGGCTCGGGATCTCAAATTAAAAAGAAATAGCATGAAAAAATTCATTTACGTTTTACTCTCCATTCTGGCTTTCAATAAATTCTATTCTCAGTCTTTCATAAGAAGCGAGCTAACCACAACTCTTTCTACTCCATGGGAAATTACATACGGTCCGGAAGGTAATTTGTGGATAACAGAAAAAAATGGAGTTGTATCGCGGGTGAACCCGATCACAGGTGCTAAAAAAATTGTTTATACAGCGCCCGATTATTCTGCTGGATTTCCATCTGAACAATGTACGTCTTGTCATCAGCCAAATATAGGCACGGGTACGCACGGACTAGCCCTGCATCCTGATTTTATGAATGTGGCTACGCCGTATATTTATTTTGTTTATTCATACAATAGCGGAACAGCCGCCAATCCCGCTACGAGATTCAAAATTGTAAGACTCACTTGGAACGCGTCGGGAGATAGTGTATCTGCGGCAACGGACCTGGTCGTACTTCTTCCGTCGGGTTTTGATCATCTGGGTGGAAGATTAATGGCAGTAAGTCAAAACAGCACTAACTATCTTTATTTCACGGTAGGGGATAATGGCGTTTCTGAAACCAATTCGCCCACTTGTTACAACCCTCAATCCTTAAATCCTAATAATTATTGCCAGGATACTTCCGTTAATAATGGTAAAATCCATCGATTTAACATCAATGGCTCTATTCCTTCTGATAACCCGGTTCCGGGGCGCTCCGTATTCACCAGAGGGCATAGAAATCCCCAGGGACTCATGTTTAATCCCCTGTTGGAGATCATGTATTCCATTGAGCATGGCGATAGGACCGACGATGAAATTAACGTACTACAATCGGGTAAAAATTATGGCTGGAAATATATTCGCGGATACCATGCCGATAATAATTACCCGGGTGAAGCAGCGTCGATAAGCAGTTTTACTGCAAATCCGGGAATTACAGGCGACGGATTAAAGGAACCTTTGTATTCATGGTGCGCAACGCCACAACCTACAGCAGGCAGCAATGGCGACTGGTGTACAGTGGCGCCTTCCGATGGAATTTATTATAACAAAGCCGGAAGCGGAATACCTGGCTGGGATAACAGTCTGCTTGTTGTAACGTTAAAAAACGGATTAAATACCGACCAGGAAATGTATCGCTTTCAGCTTAACCCCGATGGAGTAACAATGGCGCCTTCTACAAGTGTTAGTCCAAACCCTGAAAAATTCTTTGCCGGAGATCAGGCCCTTAACGGAAGATTAAGAGACATTGCTGTATCTCCAACCGGCGACAAAATTTTTCTGATCAATAACGGAGGAACAGATCGCGATAAAATTACAGTATACACCTATAATCCTGTTGGTATAAAGGAGAACACTAAAAACGATTTTTCTTTTTTACTTTTTCCAAATCCGGCTTCGGGTGTACTGAATGTGAAGTGTGAAAGAGTCGTTGATTCTTACGAGATTGCCGATCTTTTGGGAAGTGTTGTTCTCAGGCAAAATGGAAACGCGGAGTCACTAGATGTTTCATCCTTAAAACAGGGATACTATTTTGTTCGTGCCAATATTGCAGGACAAAAAACAGTAGTGAAATCTTTTGTGAAGGAGTAAGATTATTCTTCGTCGTCACTTGATGAAGTTTGCTTTTTAGTAGGATCCACGCCATAATCCCAGCTTACAATTCTCCAGGTAACTCGTCTGTTCATTAGTTTCATTCTTGCTTTTTCTTCAGTTGTTTTGGCTTTTTTTATTTCACTGCTGGGGTATAACATTTGCTGATCACCTTTTCCCGTAACTTTTAACCTTTCTTTTTGAATTCCTTTTTCAACAATTGCCTGAACGACAAGCTCGGCCCTTTTGAGAGATATAGCGTTTTTATCCTTCTCGTCAGCGTCAGAATGCCCGACTATTTCAACAACGCAATGAGGATCATCGTTCATAATGTCGACAAGAAGAGAAATGGAATCTTTTATATTCTTTTCTGAAATCTGGCCGGACTCGGTTTCAAGCGAGTTAATTTTGAATAGGATATCAGGAGCACGATATAAAACGCAAGCCTGATGTAAAGAAAAATTAGCAACAAAAACAGGAGTTAAGGATTTACTAAGATCAATCACTTTTACGTCTTTTGGAGTAAATACAACAGATCGTTTTTTGCCTTTGACTTTAGACTCTTTAGTGGTAACACACGTTACGTTTATTTTCCCCTTAAATCTGGGAACTTCTACTTGATAGCGGCCATTTTCGTCAGTAGGTACAACAAAAGAAATAGAGTCATTAAACCGAAAATATATTTTTGCGGCTACAACCGGGAGAGTGTCTCCATACTTATCAGGAACACATAATGCAATGCCTTTAATTGTAACTTCATCTTTTTGAGAGAAACCTAAAAAGGAAAAAACAAGGCATTGTAATAAAACAAGAAAGTACTTCATTATACCCAAAGGTATAAAAATGCAGCACATCTATTGAAAATCCTCAAATTTTTCGCAACTTTGCACCTCTATTTTTTAATTTATTATGAAACGTG
>JAJONO010000017.1 GCA_021323535.1 Bacteroidota bacterium | reverse complement strand
TGAACCTGGATTTCAGAAAACTGAATACCGATACAGCGAATATTGTTCCCGCATTTAAACCCATTGCAACTGATTGCAAGATCGAATTCCGACTCGCTACGAAGGATCCGCTGGGAAACTGTACCAATGGCATCATTCATCATTTAGACCCTAATACTCATGCATGGGATGGGGACGGGCAGGATTATGTTTATACCTGGGATCCTACAAAATACCTCAATATTTATGTGGTGAGAGTCATTACCTTCGGAGCGGCAGGATACACTTATTTACCAGGAACCGTATTCGGGCCTGAAGACGCCATTGTTATTTTACAGGATTACACAGGAAGCATTGGAACCGGACAACCGTTCAAATCGCGTGCGCTTACTCATGAAGTGGGTCACTGGCTTGGCTTGGAACATGTCTGGGGCTGGAGTAACTCACCGGGTGTTTCGTGCGGCGACGACGGAATTCCGGATACGCCACTTACAGAAGGGCACCAGAGCTGCAATTTAAACTCGCAGATATGTACCCCTGGAATTATTGAAAACGTTCAGAATTACATGGAATACGCGTATTGCTCGAACATGTTTACCAATGACCAATCTACTCTGATGCAAAACATCCTTGGATTTCCGGGGTTTAACCGCGATAACCTCTCAAGCCTGCCAAACCTTGCTTTTACAGGGGTAATGAATCCTTCTACCTGCGTTCCTGTAAGCGATTTCAACTCAGCCAACTTAGTTTATGAAGTATGTTCCGGAAACAGTTTATTGTTTAAAGACTATTCTACCAATGGCGCCGTAACAAGTTATAGTTGGGCAGCCACAGGATCTGCAACCTTAACAACACCAACGTTCAGTAGTACTAACATCTTTTTTCCAAATCCGGGAATGTATACGGTGAGCCTGCAGGTGCAGAACAGCGCTGGCTCCAGCATTTCTACCAAAACGGTAAACGCACTTAACGGCGCTGCCAATTACGCGTCGGCTTATGTAGAAAGTTTTGAGACCGGAATTTCGGAACCAACGAATTGGACCATTATTAACCCCGATGCCGGAACCACCTGGGCCAAACACGCCGGTATTGCTTCCAATGGCAGTAGCAGTTTTTTTATTGAGGGACAAAACAATCCCCCTTTACAGGAAGATTATCTCAAAACAGGAATTTTCAACTTACAGGCAAATCCTTCTGCAAGTCTTACGTTCGATGTTTCTTATGCAAGGGCATCGGCTACACATAACGATATTTTTAAAGTACAGGCGAGTAAAGATTGTGAAGCAACATGGATCGATATTTACAGTCCTTCCATGGCTAATCTTGCCGGGCAAACCGGCGGCACGTCTCCCGGAGGGTTTACACCTATTGCCAGTCAGTGGAAAACGGTGGAACTTCATAATTACCCCGCTTATGCTGCTATTGTAAATCAGTCTAGTGTAGTATTTCGTTTTTATTTTAAGGAAGATGGCGTAGATGGTTTTGGAAACAGGATCTTTATCGACAATCTTAACTTTACACCGGCTTCAGTGGGTATGAATGAATTGTCGCTGCAGGCAGGCTACGAAATCTATCCGAACCCGGCTTCGCAAAGTAGTACGGTGAAGTTTATCATTCAGTCTGCTTCAAAAGTTTCGGTTAAAGTAATGGATGTAAAAGGCTCTCTGGTAAAAGAAATTCAGGCATCGGAGTATACTTCGGGAGAACACGCTTTACAGCTGCATAATGCGGCCGAACTAAGCCAGGGAATGTATCTGGTAGAATTAAGGATCAATGAGCTTAAGCTGGTTAAAAAGCTGATTATCCGCTAAAACAGCCATATTGAGCTAAATTATCGGTAAAGAGCCTCCAAAAGCCTTGTTTTCAGGGGAAAAACTTTTGCACATTAACTAAAAAACAGTAATTTTGTCTCCCTTTTTAAAGGATATGGGCAAAAGTCAGTACATTATACAATTTGCCGGCTTGCCCGTAGGAATTCATGAATTTGAATTCGAAGTGAATGAGAAGTTCTTTAAAAGTGTTGAAAATAGTGAGATCGAGAGAGCGAAACTGGATGTGAAAGCGATTCTAACCAAGCAGAACAATTTGCTGCAAATGCATTTTGATATCCGCGGAACGGTGGGAATAGCCTGCGACAGGTGCCTCAAAGATTTTGACTTTCCGGTGGAAGCCAGCGGGGATCTTGTGATCAAGCATGGCAATCCTGAAGAAAGCACAGACGATATCCTTGTCATAGGTGAGAAGGAAGCAGAGTTTGATGTGTCACACTATTTGTACGAATACATACTGTTAGCGATTCCGGTTCGTAAGGTTCCCTGCGAAGAAATTGATGAAGATCAGTTCGAATGCGATTACGAAACGCTGGATAAACTAAATACGATCAGTACTGATTCAGAGAATGAAGATGTACCGGTCAACCCCTTGTGGGAGCAACTGAATAAATTAAAAAAGAATAATAAAAATTAAAACAAGAAATCATGCCAAATCCAAAACGAAAATTATCGCGCTCACGAAGAGATTCACGTCGTGCAACGTATAAAGCGCCAATTATGACAATTGCCAAAGACACTACCACAGGCGAAGCGCATTTAATGCACCGTGCTCATTGGTTTGAAGGCAAACTTTACTACAAAGGAAAAGTAGTAATGGAAAAAGCTCAGGCATAATATCCATAAACGATTGTTAATTAAGCAGGTCAAAAACCTGCTTTTTTGTTTTTTAAACCTGTCTTAAAATTGTATTATTGTACCCTGTATTAACTCAACTCCTCTCTCTGCAATGAAAATAGGCTTTGATATTTTAGGGGGCGATCATGCACCACAAAATTGTCTCGATGGCGCCATCCTGGCTTCCAAAGAACTTCCTTCCGACGTTAAACTGGTTTTGTTTGGCGATTCGGAAGTGGCTAAAGAATATTTTACAGGTAAAAATGTTGATCCCAATCAATTCGAATATGTTCACACCACTGAGGTGATCGAAATGGGAGAACATCCTACAAAAGCTTTTTCTCAAAAACCTAACAGTAGTATTTTTCTTGGATTTAAATATCTTAAAGAAGGACAGATACAGGCTTTTGCCAGTGCAGGAAATACCGGCGCTATGTTAGTTGGCGCCATGTTCACTGTTAAAGCTGTTCCAGGCGTTATTCGTCCGTGTATCACAGGAATTATTCCTAAAGAATCGGGCGGCTGGGGAATTATCCTGGATGTTGGTACCAATGCAGATTGTAAGCCGGATGTACTATATCAGTTCGGCGTTCTTGGTTCTATCTGCGCAAAAGAAATTTATAAAATTGATAATCCTAAAATCGGACTTCTTAATATTGGCGAAGAACCTGAAAAGGGAAACCTGGTTTCACAGGCCGCCTACAACTTAATGAAAGATTCTAAAGATTTTAATTTTGTTGGAAACATAGAAGGCAATGATATTTTTAACGACAAGGCCGACGTGATCGTTTGCGAAGGATTTGTTGGAAACGTTGTGCTTAAACAAGCCGAAGTGTTTTACAAAATGGTGAAAGCACGAAAGATAAAAGACGATTATTTCGATAAATTCAATTACGAACTCTATGGAGGAACCCCCATCCTCGGAATTAACTCCAACGTTCTTATCAGCCACGGAAAATCAACTCCGCTCGCTTTCAAGAACGCATTACTTCTCGCTAAAGACATGGTTAACGCTAAGCTTGAAGAAAAAATAAAACAAGTATTTCAATAATGATCAGAGCTGCCATAACCGCTGTTGCAGGCTACGTGCCGGAGAATATTGTAACTAATTTTGACCTTGAGAAAATAATTGATACCACCGACGAGTGGATCACCACCCGCACCGGCATCAAACAGCGCCACCTCGAAAAAGATCCAAAGAAAGCAACTTCCGATATGGCTGTTGAAGCCGTAAATCTTCTTTGCAAAAAAAGAGGAATGAAGCCTGAGGAAATAGATCTTCTTATCTGCGCTACTGTAACTCCTGATATGGTTTTTCCTGCCACTGCAAATATTCTTTGTGCGAAAATAGGTGCCGTTAACGCCTGGGGCTATGATCTTTCAGCCGCATGCTCAGGATTTATTTATGGAATCGCAACAGGTTCGCAATTCATTGAAACGGGACGCTACAAAAAAGTTGTGATCGTTGGAGCGGACATGATGAGCCGCATTATTAATTACGAGGACAGAACCACCTGTATTATTTTCGGAGACGGCTGCGGCGCAATATTACTGGAACCTAATGAAGAAGGTATGGGGGTTCAGGATTTCGTTTTACACTCCGATGGAAATGGCGTGAACTATCTTCATATGAAAGCCGGAGGATCTCTGAATCCTGCTTCTATGGATACCGTAACCAATAAAATGCATTACGTTCACCAGGAAGGACAGGCTGTGTTTAAACATGCGGTGTACAACATGGCTGAGGTAAGCGCAAAGATCATGGAGAAAAATAAATTATCTTCTGATGATGTAAAATGGCTCGTTGCTCACCAGGCTAATAAACGTATAATTGACGCTACTGCCAACCGTATGGGCATTGGCCCTGAAAAAGTAATGATGAACATTGAACGTTACGGAAACACAACCGCTGGAACCATTCCATTACTTCTCTGGGATTACGAAAAGCAACTTAAAAAAGGCGACAATCTTGTTCTTTCTGCATTCGGCGGAGGCTTTACCTGGGGTGCCATTTACGTGAAATGGGCTTATGATGGCGATAAGGTTGGGAAGTAAGATAAAATCACCGTGAAACATTTTTTCTTTTTCTTAGTTGTTGTGGCTTTATCGTCATGCAAAAAAAGTAAAACTCCAGATGTTATTCTTGATCCTATATACGCCAACTATATGATTGGCGGTTTTACGGCAATTAATCTCACCGATAACAGCTCAGGAAGTTTTGATTCGACAGTAAGTTTTGCGGGTTATGTTGAAAAGCAATTCAACAATAGCTTTTATTTAGATCACGATGCTGTTGTAACCTGCAACAATAAAACTTCTTTTAATAATATCAGCTACCCTTCAAACAAGCTTGGATTATTTTTCCCAACCTGCAATTACAAATTTATTTCGCCCGAGTTTAGTGAGATTAACTATAATGATACGATGTCATTTCCTTATGTAAATACGTTTAATTGGACAAGTTTCGATTCTATCAACACGCACCAGGATTTAAATCTGGATCTAAGTGCGTTTAAAAATCATGAATTTCTTGTTGTCGCTTTAAAAGCTAAAAGCAATCCCAGTAGTTTTAATGACGGGGTAGTGGAGTGGATTTACCAGCCATTTAATTCGGTTACTATAGATTCTCTAAGATTGAAATCACTTTTTTCATATTATAAAACCGGAACGATAGAAGTTTCAGCTTTTAAGTCAATTAAGACCGAGGTATCAGGTAAAAAGTTAAGTGTAATTAAAAAGCTAGCAGTGAAACGCCATGTTAAAGCATATTAATATTATAGCGTGTTGCATGCTTTTTATTGCATTTGCAGGGTGTAAGAAAAAAACTGAGACACTTCGGTATGAATCGGTATTAAACGATGATGAAATTTACGGTGGCTTTTCTTCTGGTCTTGTTATAAGAGGCGCAAGCGGGTCTACCGACACTTGTACTCTTGGCTTTTCTACCAGTTTTTATGCTTCTTATCCTAACAATAGTTTAAAAAGTCCACCGCAAATTGATTACGTAATTTATAACAATAAGCTGCTGGAGAGTTTTACAGGATTTCCTGGATATTTTACACTTCAAGCAGATATTAGCAATCCTCTTGCCGAATTTAAAGCAATGCGAGTGGTTTTTAATTCAGTATCGCTTGGAGGGCAAAACTCTTTCATAGAAACCACGAATTCTCTTCCGCAATTTTCACAAAGCTTTGGCGACACATTAACTTTAAGTAAAACAACTGTAACAAGCTTTACTGTGGTTAATAATAATGCAAATTATAAAGCGCAAGTGTTAAGGGCAACTACAGATCCACTAGTTTTTTACTCTCAGGATTTGCAACTTGGAGAAAACATAATCAAAATAGATCCTGTAACAATAAGTCCTGATGCTAATGAAGTGCTCTTGCATTTTGATCAAAACAAGTTTATTTATCTTAAAGGCAAAAGATACATGTTTAACAGGCAATATCAGCGAAATTATCCTGTAAAATGGATCAATTAACCCTTCACTCCTTTTGATTCATAAAAATTCCCGGCTACATCTTCTGCATCCGGGAATAATCTTTGTTTGTTAGGTTCTTCCGATGAGACCTTACCTTGCTACGCAGAAGCTTTGCGAAGGCGCAGCGGGGTCAACATCTTTTCCAGCGAGCCTTACGGGGCTCTAAACTGTTTTTTGTTTTTATTCCGCCGAATCTTACGGGATTCTAGAGCGGTTCTTTTAGCAGCGAACCTTACGGGGTTCTAAACTGTTTCATTTCTGAAGTAAAATTACATACTTAATTGCGGGTTTATTCTTTGTTTTGATTAAACGGGAAAATGTGTGGGTAAAAAGGAAAAATGATTTGGTGGGCTCATACTTTACTTGCTTATAATAAAGAATTGTCATCCTGACGAAGGCAGGATCTGGGCTGTTATGTCTTATAATTCACCACAGAGAAACAGAGAACGCAGAGACATTCTAAAATCGAAATTTTAACACGCTTTTATCAGGGTTTTTACTGATTAACCGTTTAAGAATTTCTGTTAGATTTGACAAGATAATTGAATCGATACACAGTCAAAATCTTTTGATGACTATACTCCAACAAATATTCCCTGGTTTTAAAATAATGTTTTTGGTGTGCTTCTTATCTTCACAGTTTTCATTTGCCCAAACAGCAAGAGAAAATCAGTTTGGTAGTCCTGAAGCCGTGGCTCTTATGAATAAACCAATTGGAGATGCAGGGGTAAGTTCTAATCTGATAGTTAAGACAGGATTATTTTTTTCCTGGAATACCGGAGCTTGTCTTAGCTTAGCCGCAGGAGGATGGGCCAGAAGCGACTGGTTTCAAGGTTCGGCAAATGTTTCATTCAATTTAGTATTAGGAAAGAAAGGACTTGGGAACAAAGACAGTAAAAACGGATTAAAGAACCTGAACAGGAATATGGTTAATCTTTGCCTGAGCACAATGTTAACTGTTAACCTTGGAAGCAATCCAAGATGGTTTTATGAAGAAATTAACCCAATGTATTATGGTAACCGATCCGGGGTTTACAATTCATATCAAAGCGCGTTCACATTAGGGACTACATTTATTACTTATCCGAAAGGCACTTATAATAATATTACCTCACCACGAAACCGGAGCCAACAGTTGGTTTTCGTGCAACTTAAAGTTGGTGGCGGGCAGGCGAAGGATACTATTCAGCAAAGATATTTTAACTCTTTTGTATTTAACATGTGCGAAGATTATCTGGGAGATTTTGTTCAACCGTTTGCAGATCTCAGAGATAGGTTTTATACTGGCGGCGGAAGTATGCATTTCCGTTTTTTAAACCACTATAAAGTGAAAGCGTACACAGAAACATACAGCGGTAATTCATATGTTGATAAACAGGATTATCCTGATCTGGTAATTCCTGAAAAACGATTTGCGCTTAAAAAGCATCATACACGATTTGCCTATCAGGATGCCGGGCAGCTGGGATTAAACAAAGCCCGAACATTTATCGCGTTCGAGTATCAGGGTTTTGATCTTGAAGGAAGCTTGCCCCAGTTACATAGCTATCTTCCAAAAGATTTCGAGTTTTTTATTGGTTCGCAGGGAGGAATGGCCAACGCGTGGTCGCAACACCTTATACATAACTGTGTTTCGGAAGAAAGGAACAGAACGGTTTTTGATAAAGATAAAAAAGCAGAAAAACTTCACCTCTTTAATTATACTAACAGCAAACCACAACTTATTTTCGGAATAAGCACGGAATCAATCATAAAATGAGAAACTACAAATATATTTTGTTTCTGGCTGTAGGTATTGTTGTCTTTGGTTGCAGTGAAACGTTCTATCTAAAAAAAACGATTGACTCTGCCGCGGCGTTGAATAAGCATCTTGCGAGCCGTGACACGAATTACCCCGTTGATGAAAAGCATAAACTCAGGAACCTATTTGATTATGTAACAATTGAAAGAAACAATTTTGAAAACGCAAAGGCCAGAAGAGTTTTAAGAAGTATTACACCTGAAATGCAAAGTGCGACAAACAGCCTTTTTAAACGTTGTATTCCGGAAGATTCGCTGGCGATGAAGAGTTACCATTTTGCCCTGCGTAAGGTGGAGCTGGAATACGATACTCTGGATAAATTGAGGAACGCTTACCAGGTATATTGGTTTCCGGCAATAAAAAAAGGGGATTGGTTTGGGACTTATTTTCAATCCGATGCTTTTTTAAAGCAGAGTTTAGGCACAGTATTGGAAGATATGAAAATAATAAGTGGTCAGTACAACAGCCTCTCAAGGGATTCTATGTTGCTTACCACCAATTTATCTTATTTCTCGGGATTGTATTTTTATGATCTCGATAAAGAAGGGCATATTCAACTAAATTTATGTACCCCCTGCAATATTCTTGGCGACAGAAAAGTTTTCAGGATCAACTGTTGCGCAAGCGGGAAACCTGATATATGCGACATTAATCCTGACTGGAACAGCACCGCTGTTAAGAGCCATGAATATCGGAAATTTAATCCTGATAAAATATTTGCCACCAATCCTTACACGTTATACTATAGAACATATAATCAGCTACAAGATTGGGCATTAAAATGCGAACCAATTGTTCCGTTATTGGATAGTGGTTCTTCAGATAACTCCTGCATATGCGAAAATAAATTCAAATACAGGGTTGTTTTCAATAATACAATAAAAGATTTTAAAGCATACCGGAAAAACAATACTGTTTTTTCGATCGCATTTGACAGGAATGGTGACATTTATCCTGTTACAGAGTCAGAAAAGGGTTTCGCTCCAAAGTGTAATAACATTTGCGACTATTACGCGTCGCTTAGAGCCCTTTATGAGGCCCAAACCACGAAGTCCTACGACGAATATGAAAAAAAGCAAATAGAGCACATTCAGCGATCTATTAATGAAGAAACATCTAAACTGAATAAAGACCCCGATAATGTAAAACTTACATTTCTGATTGCTGATTTTAATAATAGCCAGGAGCAGGCTTCCGAAAAACTTGATTCTTTGATCGATAAGATATCAAACCTTAATACAAACAAAAAACACATATTCGTTAAAATACTATGGGACGGCACATACGTGTCGGATAATGACAGGAAAGATCATTTACCGGGTAATTTCAGGTATGCAACCGGAACATCTTATGAAGTGGGAGATAAACTCAGGCAACTCATAAAACGGGTTGATTTAAGGGATATTTATTTTGTGTCCCATAGTCTTGGGGCAAATATTGTTTGTGAAAGCATGTTTAACCAGATTTCTAAAGTGCCAGACAGATTAAAAAAGAACGCTGAGTTATTTTATAAAGCCAATGACTCGGAACTTCAACAGTTTTCTATACCAGTAATGAAAAATTTTCATGCGGCTTTAATTGCTCCGGCTATGCCTGGAGAAAATACATTTCGCGATCTGTTCGATGAACGTATAAACAAACTTGCTTCTTCAAATAATTATAGTTTTGTTATTGGGTTCAATAATGCCGATTTAACTTTGAAAAGAGAACTTAATCCCTATTTCAAGGGAAAGAAACACACTAGAGATTTTTCTTCAACTACACTAGGCTATAGTGAAGAAGAAAACAAGAACACTCAAAAAATGTTCTTAGAGAAACAAAAGGGCAACAATAGTTTTGATTTTTATAATTTTTCCGAAGGTAATTCAGAGACTAGCGGCCACGATTTACTCCTATATATAAGAAACCCGCAGTATGAAGTAATATTAAAGAAGCTTTATCAACAGCCATAACTCAAAATATCGGGCAGGCTTACTTCTGAAATTTCGTTTACATTTTTATGGAAGAAAAATCAGTAACGGTTTTACTCTTAAAAAGTCCTAACATTCCTTAACCCTTATCAAATCGCCATTTCCTATTAATTCCGTATCTTTACGGCCTTGATTAAGATCGGAAATAATATTGAGCTGCCCGATTTTCCATTGTTGCTTGCGCCGATGGAAGACGTGAGCGATCCGCCGTTCCGTTATGTGTGTAAACAATACGGAGCCGATCTGATGTATACTGAATTTATCAGCAGCGAAGGATTGATACGCGACGCCATTAAAAGCAAAAAGAAGCTGGATATTTTCGATTATGAACGCCCTATCGGAATACAGATCTTCGGTGGCGATGAAGAAGCCATGGCACTCTCCGCAAAAATTGTTGACGCCACGCAACCCGACCTGGTAGATATTAATTTTGGTTGTCCTGTTAAGAAAGTAGTTTGTAAAGGCGCAGGAGCAGGCGTATTAAAAGACATCGATTTAATGGTTCGTTTAACAACGGCCGTTGTAAATTCTACTAATCTACCTGTTACTGTAAAAACACGCCTGGGCTGGGATGATTCCACCATTAATATTATGGAAGTGGCAGAACGCTTGCAGGACGTAGGAGTTCAGGCTCTGACCATTCACGGGCGTACTCGTGCCCAGATGTATAAAGGCGAGGCCAACTGGAAATACATTTCTGAAGTAAAAAATAATCAGCGCATCAAAATTCCGATCTTCGGAAACGGCGATATCGATTCTCCTGAAAAAGCGCTGGAGTATAAAAACAAATATGGCGTTGATGGAATAATGATTGGCCGCGCAGCGATTGGTTATCCGTGGATCTTCAATGAAATAAAACATTTTTTCAAAACAGGGGAACATCTTCCCGCTCCAACTATTCAGAACCGTGTTGAGGTTTGCAAGACACACGTACTGAAATCTGTTGAATGGAAAGGAGAAAAACTCGGCATCCTGGAAATGCGTAATCATTACGCCAATTACTTCAGGGGAATTCCTGACTTTAAACCTACACGAACCAAATTAGTGACTCTGAATTCTTCTCAAGAAATTTTAGAAGTACTTGATAATGTGTCAAATACATTCGTTTTAGCCTAAATCCATAATTTTTTGCCGTTCATACCAAACCATTTTGAGATTTCACGGGTATAAGTGATATTAGTTAAGGATCTCCACTAAAAAACTAATAACATGAAAATGACACTTAAAAAAATCGCAGCTGTAATTCTTCTGGTTTTAACAGCCAATTTTGCAAAGGCACAATGCCAGGCTAATTTCACTTACTCAATCGCACCAGGCGGACAAGTATTCTTCTTTAATACATCAACGGGTACCGGTACCAATACAATGGTGTACTGGAATTTTGGTGACGGGAACAATCAAAGCGGAATGAATCTTAATTCTGTAAACCACACCTATGCTTACAATTCAAACTTTAGTGTTACACTTTGGGTGATCGATTCTACCTCAACTCCGGGATGTCAGTCGAACATTACACAAACACTCGCAATCTCAAGTGCTACATGTTCAGGAAGCTTATCATTTAATTATTATAACGGTGCCAACGGAAATATTTGGTTTACGAATAGTTCAAATGGTATCGCTCCAAACGCTACTTATTCTGTTGCTTTTGGCGACGGAGCAACACAAGCTGGTTCTTTTCCTGCTTCGCACACTTACTCAGCAAGTGGAGTTTATACTGTAACTATGGTAGCAAGTGGGGGAGGTTGTAATTATACCACAACTCAAACCATTAGCGTTAATATGAATGCCTGCAACATTAATGCAAATTTCAGTTACACGGTGGGCTCTAATGGAAACGTGACTTTCGCAAGCACTTCAACAGGAACCGTTAACAACGCGATTTACTATTGGAATTTTGGCGATGGTAGCGGCACATGGGTTGGTACTCCTATCAACCACCAGTTTTTTAATAACGGATTATTCAATGTAACGTTAACGGTTGCCGATTCTAATTCTGTTTGGTGTTCTGATACAATTACACAACAAGTTAATTTGTCAGGAAACTGTTTTGCAAATGTAAATTTCTGGATGTGGAAAGACAGTTCCGCTCTTCCTGCAATTACTTGGGACGCATATGCAACTTATCCTAACAACATGGTTTCAACTATCTGGAGCTGGGGTGATGGAAGTACTTCAACCGGACTTTTCCCTTCACATACTTATTCAGCGGCAGGATTTTATAACATCTGCGTAACAGTATCGGTAGCCTGCGGTGCAACGGCGCAAGCCTGCTATAATGCCAATATCTGGAAATCAACTGGCAATAATGCAGCAAATGCCATTGCGATGGTAAACGTCAAGGATGCATCCACGGCGCCAACAGCTATTTCAAAAACGGATGTAACACCAATAGAATTTGTCATGTTCCCGAATCCAAGCTCTGGCGAATTTGAAATAAAGATGAATGGAGTTGAAAAGACTTCGTACATCAAAATTTATAATGTACTCGGACAGGAAGTATACAGCGAAACTGTTGAAAGTTCCGATGCTTCCGTACACAATAAAATAGACCTGAGCAACGTTAATGGAGGAACGTATTTTGTGAAAGTAATTTCAGGAAATGCCTCCAAAAATTCGAAGCTGATCATCAGTAAATAATAGTGCGGACATTTTCTTCATTTCCAAATCGAATAAAATCCCCACTAAAGGCAGACCGAAAGGTCTGCCTTATTTTTTGTTACCCGCGGGCGTAGTCGAAGTGTTAAAGTCTCCTGATAGTCTTTATACTTCTTTCAATCACATAGATTTCTATTGGTAGATACCAAAGGTTGTTTTTCTATATTAACTTTTGCTTATTACAGTTGTCAGATAAAGGAGTTATGTATCTATAGCCGGCATTAAAGCCTCCTGAAAAGATCTTTGATATAATCAATCGTCGCAATTTCTTTATAGTTATCGCCAAACGCGTGGTTCCACATAAAAGGAAGATTGTAACTCACATTGGCCATTTTGGTAATGGTATCGTCGCTCCATTCTTTATGTAAATTTTGAGGAAGCTCGATCTTGTGTTTTCTGATCATTTGTTTAAACTCGTCAACACCTTCTTTGTACACATCTTCAAGATGCTGAAAAATGATGCAGTTCGCGTAACAATGCCTCGTTCCAAGAATTTTAGAAAGTCCGTAACTTAAAGCGTGACAAACTCCAACTTCGCTGTATGTTAAACTTAAGCCGCCCATTAAAGAGGCAACCATCAGTTTATCATCGTTGGCTGAATTTTGCCCGCTGTTTTCATTTAAATACACATCACGGCAAAGATCAAGCGCTTTGTCGCCATAAGCTAAACTGAACGCGTTATTACGGATTCCGTTATGGGATTCGATGCAATGAATGTAAGTATCCATACCGGTATAAAACCACCAGTCGGTAGGAACGCTCGCAATTAATTCAGGATCTAATATTACCTGGTTAAAAACTGTCCAGTCGCATTTTAACCCTAGTTTTTTTTCCGGGCCTGTGAGAACGGCTGTCATAGATACTTCGGCGCCTGTTCCCGAAATGGTTGGTACTCCAAGATGATACACTCCGGGTTTCTTAATTAAATTTAATCCCTGGTATAAAGTAGAAGAGCCCTCGTTAGTAAGCATGAGCGATAATGCTTTTGCAATATCCATGATACTTCCGCCGCCAATTCCAATTACTCCACTTGGCAATCCTTTCTTAGAAAGAATTTCGTCGCGAAGTGAATCTATTTGTTCAGTAGTTGGTTCGTTAGGATCAACATCGATAAAATACACAAGATCTTCAGATTTGTTCTGAAGATTGTTGCTGAGTGTTTTTCCTTTGAAATAATTATCGACGATGTAAACAAAATAGTTTTTGTTCTCGGCTCTTATTGGTTCAACAGTTGCTGCAAGTTGTGAGAAGGAACCTCTTCCATAAGTTACCTTGTCAATGTTTTTGAAGTTTTTGTGATTCATGGTTTTTTTAGTCACAGATTTCCGCAGATAATTATCTGTGTGAATCTGCGGCTCTAATATAAAATTATTCTTTTATAAATTTCTCTGTGGACTTTGAGAGAAATAGTCAGGTAATTCAAAGTTTATTTGGTATTAAAAAGCTCTTCGGCTTTGTTCCAGTTCACAACGTTCCACCAGTTTGAAATATAATCGGCACGTTTATTCTGGTATTTTAAATAATAAGCATGTTCCCATACATCTAATCCTAAAATTATTTTTCCGCGCTCGTGGTCAAGCTTCATTAAAGGGTTATCCTGATTAGGCGTTGTTGTAATTTTTAATGTATTGTTTTGTTCAATGAGCCAGCACCAGCCACTTCCAAAAATTTTAGTGGCTTTCTCTGCAAATTGCTTCTGAAATTCTTCGAACGATTTAAATTCTTTATGGATGGCGTCGGCCAGCTTTCCTTCCGCCGGATTTTTATGACCCTCAGGATTTGGTTTTAAAAGCTGCCAGAATAAGGAATGATTATAATGTCCGCCCAGGTTGTTTCTGATCACCATAGATGTTGTTTTATCTACATGCGTACATTTTGTAGCATCGTTGCTCATGTAATCAATGTTGGTGCTTGGCGTTTCGTTGAGCTTATTTACGTAAGCCTGATGATGTTTTGTATAATGGATCTCCATCGTTTGTTTATCGATGAAAGGTTCCAGGGCGTTGTAAGAGTATGGGAGTTTAGGAAGAGTGAACGCCGGATCGTTTCCGGGTAATTTTGCAAATGTTTCAAGGGCGTTGATCTGCTCGTTACTTATCAGTTTCGAAGTAATTGCAGTTAGTCCGAGAGCGCCTGTTGTTTTAATGAACTTTCTCCTGCTTCCCATATTGTGTAGTTTTTAGAATTGAATTAAAACCTGATTTTTTTCTACTGCATTGCCTTTGGTGGCAATTACTTTTTTTACAATTCCGTCTGCGGGGCTTTTCAGAATGTTTTCCATTTTCATGGCTTCAAGAATAATAAGCGCGTCGCCTTTTTTCACAGCGGTTCCCTCTCCTACCAAAACGTTTAAAACCATTCCCGGCATTGGCGCTTTAATGTCGCTTACTTTTTTCGTAGCTAAATTGTCCAGGCCAAGGGTGTGAAGAAGCTCGTCGTATTTATCTTTTAATTGAAGATTGTATTTTACCGAATTGATCTTTATCACCAGAGTTTTTTCTTCGGCGTTAAGTTTAACCACATCCAGGTTATACGAAGTATTATTATAAATGAGGTGATATTGGTAATCATCTATTTTAATAATATCGCCTTTAACCTGTTTCTCGTTAAGTGTACCTTCAAAAGAAGAGCCATTAAGTTTTATATCGGTTTTAAAAGCTTTATTTCCGTTTACGGTAATTGTATACATAACAGCAAATTTACTTTATTAAAACAAAAAACCCTCTTCGTTTTTGAAGAGGGTTTATAATTTCTTTTTTGGAGGCTTACTTCTTAACGAATTCGCCCATTTTATTATCGAAGTTTAAGAAGTAACCGCCTTTCGGTAAGTTACTTACATCAACCTTACTTCCAAATCCTTTTTTAACGATGTTACCGTACTGATCATAGATTTCGTACATGGTTTCCATCGGCTTATCGTTTTTACCTTTAGCGAAGAAATTCACGTCTCTGCTTGCCTTTAAGGGCGCAAAATCAATCTCTGCAACATCACTAACAAATTCAGCTGGCTTGCTTAAACGTGGTTGCCCGCTATAATCTGTCTGGCGGACACGTACCATATTTTTGCCGCTGTGAGGAGTTACTTTAAAAGAATAATCGTTTGTTGTAGGAGTTCCGTTACCATCAACCTCTCCAACTTTCACCCATTTGTTCCAGCGGAATTGTTCAACCGCGAAAGCCAGTTTACCGGTTTCAGATTTGGTGGTCCATTTTACAGTTCCTTCTTTGTCGGCGCTCATGCTAACAACTTCGAAAGTACTTTTTGGTTTTAAAACTTCAGGATTTAATACTTTGGGTTTGCAATCTTCTTTGTGAAAAATTTTGATCTCAACTTTGTCGCCGATATTTAATCTGTGCGGCTTCATATCAATTTCAAAAGCGCTTGAGTTGATCTCATCCACCGTGATGTTACCGTTCACCTTTACTTCAGTCACACAAAAACCAACCCCGCCGCTACCAAAAGGGTTTTGTACATACAAATTCTTTCCTTGATAATTACCTTCGAGGATAATAACACCACCTTGTGCATGCACGAAATTGATGCCGGCAGACAGGAAAAAAAGATATAAAACGAGTTTTTTCATCGACTAATTAAAAAATCTTAGCGCTGCAATATTATAACGTTATTTTTGAATAACAAAATATATTTTCACCAAAAACGCATTTTATTTTAAAGTAAAATGGTTAGTTTTGTGAATAAAACTGCAATTTATGAGGTTTTCTCTTGTTTACACGCTCCCATTGGCGTTTGTAGCCTTTTTCGCGTCATGTAAAAGTGATGGTTCCGGCACTTCAGATCACTCAAATTATACAGGCGGTAATAAGGTAATCAGAATTGCTGAAGTTACTGCTCCAACCAGCATTTTTCCTCATAAATTAACGCAGGCTGTTGAAGGGCTTATTGCTTCGCAGATTCACGAAAGACTTGTAAAAATTAATCCTAAAGACCTGAGCCTCACACCAGGTCTTGCCGAAAAGTGGGAAATCTCACCTGATGGAAAAACCATTACATTTCACCTCCGCAAAGGGGTTAAGTTCCAGAGCTGCGGACCCTTAGCCGGAAAGGAAGAAGAAATTACAGCAAAAGATGTAAAATTTACCTTTGAATTGCTATGTACCGATCGCCCCGGAAATGTTCATTTTCATACCGTTTGCAAGGATCGTGTTGTAGGTGCCAACGAATTTTACCTGGCCAGCGGAAAGGGTCAGAAAAGTGAGATTAAAGGCTTTAAATTAATTGATAATTATACCTTCGCTATTGAACTCCTAAACTCCCCAAACATATTCCTCGAAATTTTAGCTAATCCGGTGGCTTCCATTCTTAATCAGGAAGCTTATGAAGCACAGAAAGAGAATAGTAACGTGGGCGCCGGTCCGTTTATTCTCGACGAAAAAACAACCACAAAAACACATTACGCACTTTACAAAAATATCAACTATTATGCGAAAGATAAAAGTGGCAATGCAATGCCGTATATCGATTCGCTTATAATCGACATCGTGCCTTCTTCCGAAGAAGCTCTGAGAGGCTTCCAGAGCGGTAAGTACGACTTTATTACTTCTGTTCCAAGTAATCAGTTGCGCCAGATCGTAGAAGATAATATCAAGGAATTTAAAGGAAATCCACCTCGTTTTATACTCGATCAGCGTCCTGAAATGATCTCGGCCTATTATGTATTCAACATACACGAAAAACCATTCGATAATGTAAAAGTGCGCCAGGCATTTAACTACGCCATAGACCGTAACAAGATCATTGACCGTGTGTTATTCGGGCAAGCTTATGGTCCTGCAGTAAACGGACTGGTTCCTCCTACATTCAACTTCTACAAAATAAATGAGCTGAAAGGATATGATCTGGATGTTGATAAAGCCAAAAAATTACTGGCCGAAGCCGGTTTCCCTGATGGAAAAGGCTTCCCTGAAATTCAACTATATGTAAATTCAGGAAACACACGCAACAATACGGTTGCAGCGGAAATTCAAAAACAGTTAAAAAACAATCTGAATGTAAACATCACATTTGAATCGCTTCCTAACGGCGAAAAATTCATGCTCCAGGTAAAAGGAAAAGGAAATATGTATCGTGACGGATGGGTGGCCGATTATCCTAGTCCCGAATCGTTCCTCTCTATTTTTTATGGCGAGCCGGTTACAAACGATACAACGCACATGGCGTATCCGAACACCATCAAGTATAAAAATCCGGAGTACGACAAATATTATAAACTGGGCCGCGATGCGCTTAACCGCGATTCCGCTTCAGTATATTTCTTAAAAGCAGAGCAGATCTTATTGAACGATGCGCCCCTTATTCCGCTTTGGTACGAAAGCAACTGTAGGCTCATTGCCTCGCGTATGAAGAATTTTTATTCTAACCCATTGCGCTACTTTGATTTTACCCAGGTAACAGTAGAAGATAAAAAGCCCTGATCAGACTTTATAATGTCAGCACAGGCATTAAGAGGAAGATCATCCCCCGCTAAATGAAAAACAGAGGAGCAGTAATAGTCATATTCTTTATTTTCTTAAGCTGTTCTGTGTTTTCACAATACACCATCAAGGGAAAAATATTTGCATCCTCCAACAAGGAAGCGCTTCCATTTGTTCCAGTAATTATCAAGGGAACTACCATTGGCGCCCAAACCGATTTTGATGGAAACTTCGTTATTAAAACCAACAAACTTGGCGATTCTATTGTGGCAACTTATGTTGGTTATAAACGCATTTCGCGCCCTATTAAAAAAGGTGTTACCGATCAGGAAATTAATCTTCCCATGGAAGATGCAGGAGCCACAGCTCTTGACGAAGTAACCGTTCTGGCGGGAGACAATCCTGCTCATCGTATAGTCAGGAATTGCATAAAGAAAAAAGAAGTCAATAATCGTAACAACCTCGAATCATTCGAGTACGAAACCTATAATAAACTTCAGTTCGACCTTAATCGCATTCCAAAAGAAATGCGTGAAAAAAAAGTATTGAAACCAATCGCTTTTGTTTTTAATAACGTGGATAGCGTTAACAGCGGCGAAAAACCTTCTCTTCCGTTTTTCATTGTAGAAAACCTCTCGCAATTTTATTATAAGAAAAATCCAACACGAAAAAAGGAAGTAGTAATCGCTTCAAAAATTACAGGTATCGAAAACGCCAGTGTGTCGCAGGTTTTGGGAGATATGTATCAAAACATTAACGTGTACGATAATAATATTCTTGTATTCAATAAACAAATGCCGAGCCCTGTCAGCGATAACGGCTTGTTCTATTATAAATATTTTCTGGAAGACAGTGCTTTCGAAAACAATCAATACATTTATCACATTCGCTTTAAACCAAAACGTGTTCAGGAATTAAGCTTCACAGGTAATATGTGGATCGCTGATACAACCTGGGGAATTAAACGTTTGGAGATGAGTTTACCCAAGGATGCGAACATCAACTTCATTAATAGCGTAAATGTTATTCAGGAATTTACTTACAGCGACAGTGTTTGGTTTTTGTCGAAGGACCGCCTCGTAATTGATTTCGCGCCAACAAAAAAAGCCATTGGTTTTTACGGACGCAAAACAACTTCCTACAAAAAAATAATTCTTAACCAGCCAAAACCTGATAAATTCTACGAGTTCGGAGATAAGATCGTGGTGGATGACAGCGTTTCAAAACGTTCCGATGAGTTCTGGGCACAGAACCGTCACGACAGTTTAAACGACCGCGAGAAAAAGATTTTCAAGATGATTGATACTATTCAGTCGCTACCAATTTATTCAACCTGGGTAGATATTTTTTATCTGCTCGTTGCCGGATATAAAAAGTATAACAACTTTGAAATTGGTCCTATCTCAAATCTCGTTTCTTATAACAAGGTAGAAGGCGTTCGTCTTCGTTTTGGTGGAAGAACCAGTGATATTTTCAGTAAATGGTATGAACTTGCGGGCTATGTTGCTTATGGAACACTCGATGAAAAATGGAAATATTTTGTTGGTTTCAAAAGCTTTCTGACTAAAAAACCACACCGGCAACTCGTGGGGATGAATTACCGGAGCGATTATGAAATTCTTGGACAAAGTACCAATGGTTTCTCACAGGATAACGTATTAGCTTCTATTTTCAGGGCCAGCCCACTTACCAATCTTACACGTGTTGATAAAACAGAAGCCTATTATGAACGGGAATGGTTTCCGGGATTGATCACAAAAGTGTTTATGACAGGAAGGCAATTCACACCACTTGGCTCTAACACGTATTTGTATGAAAAGAAAGACGGAACAGTGGGTCAGAAAGAAAATGTTGTAAATACAGAAGCAAGAATGCAGGTGCGGTTAGCGTGGAAAGAAAAATATGTGGGAGAAGGATTTCAACGTGTGTACCTTGGAACAACATGGCCCATTCTTCAAATGAATTATTCAAAATCATTACAAAATGCATTTAAAGGAGAATATGATTATCAGAAACTGGTAGTGAATGTGAGCGACAGGATTCGCATTACGCCAATCCTAGGCTACACAGATTATACCATTGAAGGCGGAAAAATATGGGGAACTGTTCCTTACCCACTTATGGAACTTCACGGTGGAAACGAAACCTACATTTACGATTACCTTGCGTTTAACATGATGAACTATTACGAATTTGCAAGTGATCAGTTCGTGTCTGCAGCAATCGATCATCACTTCGAAGGATTGTTCCTCAATAAAATCCCGCTTCTAAGGAAATTAAAATGGCGTGAAGTGGTTACCATTAAAGGTGTGTATGGAACAGTGAACGATAAGAACAGAAAAACATTATTGTTTCCGGGCACACTCAAAGCTTTGGATAAAGGCCCTTATCTTGAAGCCAGTGCCGGAGTCGAAAACATATTCAAAATTTTTCGCGTAGATGCCTTCTGGCGACTGAATTACCAGTTGCCGGATGCCATTGACAATTTCGGACTCAAATTTGGATTCCAGTTGGCGTTGTAGCGCTTCCGATAGAAAGCGTTGATGTTTTTTCTACCAAAGAGATTCTGTGTTAATTTCCAAATTTGTGTGAATCCGTGAAATTCGTGTCAGCCTCTGCGGTTAATTCTCTGTTGATTCTTAACATCAATAGGTGTAGGGCTGTTAATTACAAAAACAATTCGTGTTAATTCATGAAATTCGCGTCAGCCTTTCTGCGGTCAGATTAAAAATTCTGGTTACCTTTGAAATACATGATCCTTCGCAGCGAAAATCTCATTAAAAAATACAAGAGCCGCACAGTTGCCAATAATGTTTCGGTACAGGTGCAGCAGGGCGAGATCGTTGGATTACTCGGGCCAAATGGCGCCGGAAAAACAACATCGTTTTACATGATCGTTGGAATGGTGAAGCCGAACAGCGGAAAAATTTACCTCGACGATCTGGATATTACTAAAGAACCTATGTACCGGCGTGCGCAATTGGGAGTTGGTTATTTGCCACAGGAAGCTTCTGTGTTTCGTAAGTTAAGCATCGAAGATAATTTACGCGCTGTTCTTGAAATGACCAAGCTCACCAAAAAAGAACAGGAAATGAAAGTGGAAAGTCTGCTCGACGAATTTGCTTTGCATCACGTAAGAAAAAATCTTGGCGATCAGTTGAGCGGTGGCGAAAGAAGAAGAACAGAAATTGCACGTGCGCTTGCCACAGATCCTAAATTTATTTTACTCGACGAACCTTTTGCCGGTGTTGATCCAATTGCGGTAGAAGATATTCAGAATGTTGTAAGAAAATTAAAAGATAAGAACATCGGGATTCTAATCACCGATCATAACGTTCACGAAACACTCAGCATCACCGATCGTGCGTACTTACTTTACTCCGGAAGTGTTATCAAATCAGGCTCAGCCGAAGATCTCGCCAACGACGAACAGGTGAGAAAAGTTTACCTTGGACAGAATTTTGAGTTAAGGAAGTAATTTGGTTCGCAAAAGAAGATGAGTACGCGGAGGTTTTCTTATATACAGATTTGCGGAAATTTGAGAAATTCGCATCCAACCTCTGCAGTTTGATCTGCGTCAATCTGTAAAATCTGTGGCTCAAAAAAATCGTAGCTTTGCATCATGCAATTAATCTTCGCTTCTTCCAACAAAAACAAAATAAAAGAAATCAGTGCCATTCTTCCTTCGCAAATACAACTTTTAGGATTAACCGATGTTGGCATCACCGAAGAAATTCCTGAGCCGGGAACAACAATCAGAGAAAATTCTTTTCTGAAAGCAAAATTCGTTCTTGAATTTATAAAAGAAAAAAATGTTTCCGTATTTGCAGACGACAGCGGCCTGGAAGTGGAAGCATTAAACGGAGCGCCTGGAGTGTATAGCGCCCGTTATGCCGGTGTTCCTAAAAACGATGAAGCTAACAACAAAAAATTACTTGAGGAATTAAAAAATAAAACCAGCCGCAAAGCAAGGTTTATTACAATCATTACTTTAATCCATAATAATGAAACGTTTTATTTTGAAGGAGAAATTACCGGAACCATCGCGTACGAACCACGGGGTAAAAATGGATTCGGGTACGATCCTTTATTTATTCCAACCGGTTACAGAAGTACATTTGCTGAGATGAGCGCTGAAACAAAAAACACGATTAGTCATCGCGCTTTGGCAGTTCAGAAACTTGCTGTGTTCTTAGAATCAAGAGTCAGGAAATAAGATCACGCTTAGCTATAAACTCTTGACAATAAACTATAGACTACCTGATTTCCCACTCTTTCCAGTCCATTTCTTCACCATGTAAAATGCGGAGATAACTTTCGTAACGTTCAGGAGCAATTTCACCATTTTCAGCTGCGTCACGCACTGCGCATTTTGGTTCATTTTCGTGCAGACAATTATTGAATTTGCAATCGTTCATGCGTTCACGAATCTCAGGAAAATAATGCCCAACTTCTTCTTTCTTCATTTCAACGAGTCCGAGTTCTTTAATACCAGGTGTATCAATAATATCTCCTCCAAAACTTAACGCATGTAATTCGGCAAATGTAGTGGTGTGCATTCCCTTCAGATGCACGGAAGAAATCTCTCCCGTTTTAAGATCCAGGCCTGGTTCCAGCGTATTAATAAAAGTAGATTTTCCAACACCCGAATGTCCGGTAATAAGCGTGCGTTTATCTTTAAAAATAGCTTTTAATTTTTTTACTTCCTCTTCATTAAAACTACTCACGCTGAAACAATCGTAACCAATATTCTGGTAAAGCGCCATGGTTTCTTTCTGAATTTCGAGAAGTTCTTCATCGAGTAGATCTGTTTTATTGAAAATGATTTTCGCAGGAACGCTATATGCTTCCGCAGTGATCAAAAAACGGTCAATGAAGCCAAGACTCGTACGCGGGGCCACGATTGTAGCTATTAGAACGGCCTGATCGAGGTTACTGGCCAGTATCTGCGACTGCTTACTCAGATTAATGGATTTGCGGATAATGTAATTCTTTCTCGGATGAATGTTTGAGATCGAAGCCTCGTTATTATCTTCGGGTTCAATATCCACAATATCCCCAACGGCAACAGGGTTAGTGGTTTTCCGCCCATCAAGCCTTAACTTGCCCTTGAGCCTGCAATTGTAAATAACCCCGTTTGGCTCACTTCTCACAATATACCAGCTTCCTGTGGATTTAATGACTACTCCCTGCATAGAAGCAAAATTAGGAATAAACTGTTTATCTACGGTTTAAAACATTTAACTTAGTTCTTGTAATTAAAATACTAAATTAGGCGCGATTTAAACCCTATATGATGACAAAAGAAGTATACATAGTTTCAGCAGTAAGAACCGCAATGGGATCTTTTGGTGGAACACTTGCAGGCGTTTCTGCCACACAATTAGGAGCGGCCGCTATTAAAGGTGCACTAGACAAAATTAAACTTGATCCTAAACTTGTAAATGAAGTGTTTATGGGGTCGGTTTTACAAGCTAATCTGGGACAGGCCCCCGCCCGCCAGGCAGCTAAATTTGCAGGATTGCCAGACAGCGTAAACTGCACAACCGTAAATAAAGTATGTGCTTCAGGAATGAAATCCATTTCTCTCGCAGCTCAAAGTATTTTATTGGGCGATAACGATATTGTTGTTGCTGGTGGAATGGAAAACATGAGCGCGGTACCTTTCTATTCAGAAAGCACACGCTGGGGAGCAAAATACGGAAACACATCGTTAATCGATGGTTTAGCGAAAGACGGATTGACAGATGTTTACGGAAATTTTCCAATGGGTAACTGTGCCGAACTTTGCGCTAAAGACATGAAATTTACCCGTGAAGAACAGGATGCTTTTGCGATTGAATCATACAAACGTTCGGCCGCTGCATGGAGCGCAGGAAAATTCAAAGAAGAAGTTATTCCTGTAACTGTAAAAACCAAAAAAGGCGATATTCAGTTTTCTGAAGACGAAGAATACAAAAATGTAAACTTCGAAAAAATCCCTACGTTAAAACCTGTTTTCGTAAAAGACGGAACCGTTACTGCTGCAAACGCAAGTACTATGAACGATGGCGCTGCAGCGGTAATTTTAATGAGCAAAGAAAAAGCCGATGCTTTGGGGATTAAACCTATTGCTAAAATCAAAGCTTATGCAGATGCTGAACAAGCTCCTGAGTGGTTTACAACTTCCCCAAGTCTTGCTGTACCAAAAGCAGTTGAGAAAGCTGGTTTAAAAATGGGTGATATTAATTATTTCGAATTGAACGAAGCATTCAGCGTGGTTGGATTAGCCAACATAAAACTCATGAACCTTGATGGTTCTAAAGTAAATGTAAACGGTGGCGCAGTATCACTTGGGCATCCGTTGGGAGCAAGTGGCGCACGTATTATTGTTACTCTTATCAATGTGCTCAAGCAAAACAATGCTAAATACGGCGCTGCAGGAATCTGTAACGGTGGTGGCGGTGCAAGCGCAATGATTATTGAGAACGTATAAGCTTAAGTAAAATACACTATTTAAACCCCGGATACTTGGTATTATCGGGGTTTTTTATTTAAATTAGTTGCCTCTTTTGTCCACCGAAACCTCGGCGGACGCGGAGTTTAAAAAGGAAAGAAAATGAGTACAACCGACACACAAAAAATGAGAAGCACAGCTTTAACACAAAAACATATTGCTTTAGGAGCTAAAATGGTTCCTTTTGCAGGATATAATATGCCGGTTTCTTATACCGGTCTTAACGAGGAACACCTTACTGTACGTAATGGCGTAGGTGTATTCGATGTGAGCCACATGGGCGAATTCAGGCTAAAAGGCGACAAAGCCCTTGATCTTATCCAGCAGGTAACTTCAAACGATGCCTCCAAACTAACGGACGGCAAAGTGCAGTATTCTTGCCTGCCAAATGAAAAAGGTGGAATTGTAGACGACCTTCTCGTTTACCGTTTTAAAGCCGATGAATATTACCTGGTTGTGAATGCATCCAACATCGAAAAAGACTGGAACTGGATCTCTAAGTTCAACTCGTACGGTGTTGAAATGAAAGATGTTTCCGACGAAACAAGTCTGTTAGCGGTTCAGGGACCTAAAGCCATAAATACACTTCAGAAATTAACGGATGTAGATCTTTCTAAAATGGAATATTATACGTTTACAGTTGGTAAAATGGCTGGAATTGATAATGTGATCATCTCAAATACAGGGTATACAGGGGCAGGCGGATTTGAAATCTATGTAAAAAATCAGGACGCTGAGAAAATGTGGGATGAAATCTTTAAAGCAGGAGCTGAATTCGGTATAAAGCCAATTGGATTAGGCGCCCGCGACACGCTTCGCCTGGAAATGGGTTTTTGTCTTTACGGAAACGATATCGACGATACCACCTCACCAATTGAGGCTGGATTAGGCTGGATCACGAAATTCACTAAAAACTTTACAAATCGCACCGCCATCGAAGAGCATAAAACCAAAGGTGTTTCTAAAAAACTGGTTGGTTTCGAAATGGTTGAAAGAGGTATTCCAAGACACGATTATCCTTTAGCAGATGCTAACGGTAATATTATAGGAAAAGTGACCTCTGGAACCCAATCACCTAGTTTAAACAAGGCAATCGGTATGGGTTATGTTAAAACTGAACTAAGTGGTGCGGATAACGAAATTTTCGTTGTAATCCGCGACAAGCCTGTAAAAGCCCGGATTGTTAAAATTCCTTTTCTTAAAAAATAGCGGGTAATTTTTTACCCTTTTAGGTTTTTTGGTATTAAATTTTAGAGTGTTTGAAACCTTTAAAAAGTGGTGCCGTAGAAGTAAAAGAGCTGATTAAGCTGAGGATTTTGATCGATAAAATTCAAAAATTAATCTAAAAGAATTTAACTAAACAGAAAATATTAATAAATTTGATTAGGAATGAAAAAACTTTTATACATTTTAATTACGGTTTGCGGGGTCGGTTTTGCTCAATCACAATCTTCAGAAGTGTTTGGAAAAGATACGATTAACAAAATTGATGTAGACGGTAAGAAACAAGGTAAATGGATTTTGATGGGCAAACATAAGCCCGGTACTTGTTACCAACCTGACCAAAAAGTTGAAGAAGGAAAATACCAGGATAACCGTAAAACCGGAATCTGGGTTGAGTATTTCTGCAATGGTAACATGAAAAATAAACTCACCTTCGTTATGGGCCGCCCGGATGGTTATGCTATCATGTACCACGAAAACGGAAAAATCAGCGAAGAAGGAAACTGGAAAAATCAACGCTGGGTAGGTAACTACAAACTATATTACGAAAATGGCCAGGTACAACACGAATTTGTGTTTAACAATACCGGTAAACGTGAAGGCGCTCAAAAGTATTATTACGATAACGGGCAAATTGCCATCGAAGGTAATTTTCAGAATGGTAAAGAAAGCGGACTTTTTAAAGAGTTTCACGAAAACGGCGATCCAAAAGCAGAGAAAAATTTTGCCGACGGAAATGTTGATGTAGCTTCTATTAAAGAATTTGCACCTAAGAAGCCTATTGCGAAAAAATCGGATGTTCCGGCCGATAATGCACCAAAAATTACTGTAACCAAAGATGAAGCTCCAAACGAAGCCGCAAAAAAAGGTACAGGTCCAATGGTGCTCAATGGACAACATACTTTGTATAACAAGAACAAGCAAATCACCAAAGACGGGAAATTTGAAAATAACCGTTTTATGGAAGGAAAAGCTTACATCTATGATGATAATGGGATCTTAACCCGTGTAGCAGTTTACAAGAACGGCGTTTACGTCGGAGACACACAAGTTGAGAACTAAAATTCAAAAGGCGCCGATCGGCGCCTTTTTTGTTTCACTAGCTATTTAAAAAAATAAAATCCATCATTGGAGCTTTAAAGGTGGGAACTGCCAGCTATAAAATAATATTTCGGTTAGAATTCAGGTAATAATTTCAATTTAATTTCCTGATGTCAAAGCGATCAAGGTTCATTATTTTTACCCAGGTAGTAATAAAATCATTAACAAATTTTTCTTTTCCGTCATTACTGGCATATACTTCAGCAATAGCTCTCAATTCAGAATTTGAACCAAATATCAAATCTGCTCTTGTGGCCACCCATTTTATCTGGCCTGTTTTTCGGTCGGCACCTTCAAATTCTTCATTTGAATCAGAAGTTGCCTTCCATACGGTATTTATATCTAAAAGGTTAACAAAATAATCATTACTCAACACTTCCTTTTTTGTTGTTAGAACCCCCTTCCTGGAATTATCGTAATTTATATTAAGTACTTTTAGCCCACCCATGAGCACAGTTAATTCTGGCGCAGTTAATGTTAATAATTGAGCCTTATCAATCAACAGCTCTTCTGTTGAAAGAGTATAGTCAGCTTTTAAATAATTACGGAATCCATCAGCCATAGGTTCAAGAACCGCCATTGATTGGGCATCAGTTTGTTCTTGCGTTGCATCCATTCGGCCGGGTGTAAATGGAACAATAATTTTAGAGCCTGCATTTTGAAGTGCTTTTTCTATGCCTGTAGATCCTGCTAATACGATCATATCGGCCATTGATATTTTTTTCTTACCCGCCTTTGTATTAAATTCCTTTTGAATATTTTCCAGGGCTTTTAATACTTTATTTAATTGGGCAGGATTATTTACCTGCCAATCTTTTTGTGGTACCAATTGTAATCTTGCTCCATTGGCACCGCCTCTTTTATCAGTACCTCTAAAGGTTGAAGCAGAGGCCCAGGCTGTTGAAACCAATTCACTTATGTTTAATCCTGTTTTAAGAATTTCTATTTTAAGAATTTCAATATCTTTTGCATTCACTATTTCATGATTAAGGATAGGGATAGGATCCTGCCAAACGAAATCTTCTTTTGGAACTTCAACTCCTAAGTATAAATTACGTGGACCCATATCGCGATGAGTTAATTTAAACCATGCTTTACCAAATGCTTTGGCAAATTCCTCCGGATTTTCATAAAAGTTCCTGGATATTTTCTCGTATGTTGGATCAAATCGTAATGATAAGTCTGTAGTAAGCATAGTAGGCTTATGACTTTTTGTTGAGTCAAAAGCGTCAGGAATTATTTCTTTCGAAGCCTTGGCAGCCCATTGATGTGCTCCGGCTGGGCTTTTAGTTAATTCCCATTCATTTTCAAATAACATTTTGAAAAAACCATTACTCCATTGTGTTGGGGTTGGTGTCCATGTTACTTCTAATCCCGATGTAATGGCATCTTTTCCTTTACCACTTTTATAATTGCTTTTCCACCCTAATCCTTGTTCTTCTATACTGCCGGCTTCAGGCTCGGGTCCGACTAATGCGGTGTTGCCTGCGCCATGTGTTTTTCCAAACGTATGTCCCCCGGCAATTAATGCAACAGTCTCTTCGTCATTCATTCCCATGCGTGCAAATGTTTCACGAATATCTTTTGCGGCGGCCAGAGGATCAGGGTTTCCGTTCGGGCCTTCAGGATTCACATATATCAATCCCATTTGCACAGCGGCAAGCGGATTTTCCAACTTACGATCTCCGTTATACCGTTTGTCCTCCAACCATTTTTTTTCAGAACCCCAATAAACATTTTCTTCCGGCTCCCACACATCTTCTCTACCACCTGCAAATCCTATTGTTTTAAATCCCATTGATTCTAAAGCTACATTTCCGGTTAAAATCATTAAATCTGCCCAGGAAATCTTCTTACCGTATTTTTGTTTTATTGGCCAAAGAAGTCTTCTTGCTTTATCAAGATTTGCATTATCTGGCCAGCTATTTAGTGGCGCAAAGCGTTGCTGACCTGCACGAGCACCTCCACGCCCGTCTCCTGTACGATAAGTACCAGCACTATGCCAAGCCATCCTAATAAAAAGCGGACCATAATTTCCAAAATCGGCAGGCCACCAATCCTCCGATTTTTTTAGTAGTGCTTCTATGTCATTTTTAATCGCCAAAAGATCCAGGCTACTAAATTCCTTTACATAGTTAAAATCTTTATCCATTGGATTAGACAAAGAAGACTTTTGATGTAACACTTTTAAATTTAACTGATTTGGCCACCATTCGCTATTACTTGTGCCGGTTGCGCTAGCTTTAGCTCTTTCTTTTGTTTTATCCATCATCTTTGAATCTCCTCGATGAAACGGACACTTTCCACTGTTTTCCATATTGTTTTGTGATTTTACATTGTTATTAAAAAAGCTCAGGAACACGATTAATAGACCTGATCCTATCTGTGTTTTTTTCATTTTTTGGTTTAATGACTGTTAAATATTTTCGGGTAAATAAACTTCGGGTACAAATTACCGATAAGAAGTATTATTAATCAAACTGATATTTTCTATCTTTACATTGATAGAATCTATAACATGAATTTTCAACAATTAGAATACATTGTAGCAATTGAAACATATAAAAATTTCGCATTAGCAGCCGAAAAGTGCTTTGTAACTCAGCCAACACTAAGCACCATGATTCAAAAACTGGAAGAGGAGTTGGATGTAAAAATTTTTGATCGCTCAAAACACCCGGTAAAGGCAACGCAAATCGGAGAAGAAATCATTAAGCAGGCAAGACAAATATTAAATCAATCAAAGCAACTTAAACATTTTGTTAAAGATTTTAAAGGAAGCATAGAGGGGGAATTAAGAATAGGTATAATTCCTACGGTTGCACCTTATTTATTACCCATGTTTTTAAATAAGGTAGTATTAAAATACCCTAATCTCACATTAAATATTGAAGAGTTAACTACACAACAAATAATTAATAAATTGGGTAAAGGAGCAATAGATTTAGGAATATTAGCCACACCATTGCATCAAAAAGATTTAGTTGAATACCCTGTTTATTACGAACGCTTTTTTGTTTACGCATCGGATAATCTCTACAGTAAGTGGAAAAAGAAATACATACTTCCAGGCGACATAAAAGTTATCGATTTACTGCTTTTAGAAGAAGGCCATTGTTTAAGAAACCAGATAATAAATCTATGCGAAATAAAAAAAGGAACAAGCGGGTTACAAAAAGTGAAATTTGAAGCAGGAAGCCTGGAAACATTGATAAATATGGTAGACGAGGGCTACGGCTTAACGTTGTTGCCTGAATTAGCTTTAAAGTATTTACCAAAAGATAAACAGCATCGTATTAAAGAATTCAAAGCTCCTGAGCCGGTTCGTGAAATAAGTATTATAACTCATAAAAACTTCGAGCGCAAGAAGATAATTGAAGCTCTGAAAGAATGTTTAGTAATGGCAACAGATAGCGGGTCGTCTAAAAAAAATAAATCAGTTGTTAAAATAGAATAATAAAATACTATTTCAACGTAAGAACCCTGTTATTTTCATTGAATAGAACCGCCCAGCCGTTCACTTTAGTTTATAAAGAAAAACCCCAATCAGTTAGATCAGGGTTGTTCTGTTTCACTAGTGGAGAATATCGGAGTCGAACCGATGACCTCTACCATGCCATGGTAGCGCTCTAGCCAGCTGAGCTAATCCCCCGCTTTTTTGAGAGGTACAAAGATAGATTTTAATTTGAATTATAGAAAATAAAGAATTTGATAGCACAAAACCATTTTTAAAAGCAGTTTATTAGGTATAATTTGAACCAGGGAAAAAGCTATTCGAAGAGAGAATGAAATAAAAATAAAGAAGAGCGGAAAATACATTGCCTCATTAATTTCAGTCAGAATATATTAATTCCCGAATCAAAATTCCACAATCCGTTAATTAATAAGCCTGTTTCATTCATTGAAAGTAACCTTTCATTAACTGAAAGTGACCAAAACGATTATAATCCAAGCCGGTTACAATAAATGCGTTTTTAAATAGAGTAAATTTGCAAAAATTTATACCTCACTATTAAATTATTTAACAATGAAAAAAACTATTAAGGCTACCATTATTGCTTTCTCCTTTTGCATGCCTTTTACATCCAATTCACAAACCAATATGTGGACCTGGATCAATGGCACCAATGCTATTGACCAGGCAGGAATTTATGGAACAATGGGAACTCCGGCCCCTACTAATGCACCAGGCTCAAGAGACGGTTCAGGCACTTGGACTGATAACAGCGGAAACTTATGGATGCATGGAGGATTAGGATATCCAAACAATAACACCACTCTTGGATTATTACACGATATGTGGAAGTATAATCCAACAACGAATGAATGGACATGGGTAAAAGGAAGCACCAACGTGGATATGAATGGTGTTTACAGTGGTTTCATTCCTTCTAATAACATGCCTGGTGGAAGATACAACAGCGTAACCTGGAAAGATAACAACGGAAATTTATGGTTGTTCGGAGGTTTTGGATATGGCGCATTCGGATCTTCGGGTCGCCTTAACGATCTCTGGAGATATAATCCTACAACCAATTCATGGTCGTGGATAAAAGGCGCAAACACAATTGATCAGCCAGGAACATATGGAACACTTGGTGTCAGCGCTTTCGCAAACACACCCGGCGCCCGCGATGGCGCTATCGGATGGACAGATGCCAGTGGTAACCTCTGGTTGTTTGGCGGAAAAGGATACGACGGAACAACAACGTTAGGAATATTCAATGATTTATGGAAGTATGATATTCTTTTAAACGAATGGACCTGGGTAAGCGGATCTAACACAGTTGATCCAATGGGTGTTTATGGAACCCTTGGAGTTCCCTCAACAACAAATGTACCTGGTGGAAGGCAATTTGGTGTTGCATTCAATGATGGAAGCAATAATCTTTGGTTATTTGGCGGAGGTGGTTTTTCTTCTACCATGTCTGGTAACTTAGATGATCTCTGGAAATATAATATTACAACTGGTGAGTGGACCTGGGTGAAGGGAACAAATTCAGTTGGCCAGCCCGGAACTTATGGAACGCAAGGTGTTTTTGCGTCGGCAAATAATCCAGGCGCAAGAAAATATTTAAATGGTTGGAGCAGTAACAACGAATTCTGGATCTATGCTGGTAATGGTGGATCAGGAAATATTTTTAATGATTTCTGGAAATACAATGTCACACTCAATCAATGGATGTGGGTAGGGGGCACAACAGCGTTTAATCAGTTTGGTACTTACGGAACAATGGGAGTAGCGGCGGCTTCAAATTTCCCTGGAACAAAATCGGCACAAATGACGTGGGTAGATAATGCTTCCAACTTATGGATGTTTGGTGGAGACGGTTCTGATTCAGGAATGAACCCGGGCTTTAAAAATGACCTCTGGAAATTTGTACCACCGATTTGTGTTGCGCCTTCATCTCCTTCAAACACAACCCCGCTCGCAAACCTTACTATTTGTAACAATAACACAACAACACTAAACGCATCCGGAACAGGAACCATTTCATGGTACAACGTTTCAACAGGTGGAACAGCTATAACAAGCGGAACAACTTTCGCGACGTCATCTTTAACCACGGGAGCAACAGCAACAACCTACGTTTATTACGCCGAAGATTTGACGTGTGCGCCTAGCATTACAAGAACCGCTGTTACTATTACAGTTAATCCATTACCAAATGTAAACATCACATCATCTTCATCGTTAATTTGTGTGGGACAGTCGGCAACCTTAACTGCAAGCGGCGCATCTACTTATTCATGGAACAACACAAGCACTGCCAGCGGTATCGTAGTCAGCCCGGCAACAAGCACAAGTTTTACGGTAACAGGTACAAGTACAAGTAGTTGCATTAATACCGCAGTATATAGTTTATCTGTTTCTGCCTGTACAGGTTTATCTTCTGAAACATTGGCTTCTGAACATATTAAAGTTTTTCCTAATCCTTTCTCTTCAGGTTTTGTTTTAATGACACAAGGTTGGAATAAGGAAGTAAAAATTTATAATACTTTAGGGTCCTTGATTTATACTGCGAGTCTAACTGCAGAAAAAACTGAAATCGATCTTGGTAACCAGCCTTCCGGCGTTTATTTTATCAATTTAAAATCAGAATACGGTTCAAAAATCATTAAAGTAATAAAAGACTAAACTCAAGTAGTAGAGGGCAAATATCTGTCATTTGCCTTTTCATGTGAAGAGAGCCATTCGAAAGAATGGCTTTTTTGTTTGCCATATTTTATCGATTTATATATTTCATAAAGTATAATTACCAGATCAATAATCAAAAACATGGTTTGGTTAACTCGAAAAAAAACTCAGCACTATGTGCAATATTTTTGTATGATAACCCGGAGGAGATTTTGCTTCATTGTCAAAAACAGTCGACAGTTAAAAAAATAACCTCTATAAGAAACCATTCAATCAAATGAAAAAAAGTTTACGCTTATGTATTACAGGCTTATTATTAGCTTGTTTTTTTACAATTAATGCTCAGGCTCCGTCATGGACCTGGATGAAAGGGTCCAATACAATCGATCAGGGAGGAATCTACGGAACACTTGGTGTAGGCGCAGCTGCCAATAACCCCGGAGCAAGACTAGGCTCAGCGACCTGGAAAGACAATAATGGTAACCTGTGGTTATTCGGCGGATACGGCTTTGATGCCAATTCACAAGACTATTTAAATGACCTTTGGAAGTATGATATAAATTTGAATCAGTGGATCTGGATAAGCGGACCAAATACCATTAGCTCACTTGGGGTTTATGGGACAATGGGCGTACCGGCAACAACAAATTCACCGGGCGCACGTGCATGGTGCGCTTCGTGGGTTGATAACTCTGGAAATTTCTGGTTGTTTGGTGGTGAAGGAAGCGATTCTTTTATGACAGGCGAACTCCTGAATGATCTTTGGAAATATAATCCTTTAACCAACGAATGGACATGGATGGGTGGAAGTAACCTTGGCAGCCAATATGGCGTTTACGGAACACAAGGCGTTGCGGCATCAACCAATAGTCCGGGCGGCCGGCACGTAACAACTTATTGGAAAGACAATAACGGTAACTTTTATATTTTCGGTGGATACGGCCTCGCTGTAACAAGCGCCCCCGATTATCTGAATGATCTCTGGAAATATAATCCTTTAACCAATGAGTGGACATGGCTAAAAGGCGCAAACACTTATAACCAGACAGGAATTTATGGAACACTTGGAGTAGGCGCAGCAACTAATGCCCCCGGAGCACGCGACGGCGCTTCTTATTGGACAGATAATAACAATAACCTTTGGTTATTTGGAGGAACTCCTTACGCAAATAGCTATTTCAACGATCTCTGGAAATATAATGTAGCTCTTGATGAGTGGACCTGGGTTCGCGGAAGCAATTCGGTTAATCAGGTAGCAACTTATGGAACACAGGGAGTTGGAGCAAGCTCTAATGATCCGGGTGCAAGACAATTTGCAAACGCATGGTACAATAACGGAGAATTATGGGTGTATGGAGGATTCGGATTCAATGCAATCAGCGATGCCCTCCTCCAGGATCTCTGGAAATATAACATTGCTTCAAATCAATGGATTTGGATAGGAGGAACAACTTTACTTGATCAGGCGGGAAATTACGGAACGCAAAATGTTACAACTGCTACAAACCTCCCAGGCTCTCGTGGTTTTCAGCCTACCTGGGCAGATAATAATAATCTATGGCTCTTCGGAGGAGTTGGTTTCGGTAACTCAGCACTCTTAAGCGGGTTTCTCAACGATCTTTGGAGAATAAGTTTTTGTACGCCACCTGCAGCTCCGTCGAATGGAACTCCGGCAGCTAACTTAACAATCTGTAGCAACACAATTACGAGTTTAACCGGTATTGTAGGAGGTGGAAACATTAATTGGTTTTCGGCGCCAACGGGAGGGTCTCCTTTAGGAAGTGGAGTAATTTATAACACGCCTGTCTTAAATGCCTCGGGCGCGCCCTCAACTTATACTTATTATGCCGAAGCATTTACATGCGCTCCAAGTGCCACAAGAACGCCAATTACCGTAACGGTAAATCCATTGCCTTCTGTGAATGCAACATCTTCAAGTTCGTTATTGTGCGTAGGCCAATCTGCGACTCTTACAGCAAACGGAGCGTCAAATTATACATGGAACCCGGGAACGAACGCAACAGTGCAAGTCGTTAGTCCTGCCGTAACAACAAACTATACGGTCACAGGTACATCGTCAGCCGGATGCACGAACACAGCAACGATTACACAATCAGTTTCAGCTTGTACAGCATTAAATGAATTAATTGCAAACAATGAGGTGAACGTGTATCCTAATCCTGTGTCTTCTAAAATAACAATATCAGTTTCTTCGAGAACACACTACGTACTCGATATTTATAATTCTCTGGGAGCTCTTGTATACTCTTCAAATATTATAGATGAGAAAACTGTAATCGATGTTAACTCACTAGCAAACGGAGTATATTTTATAAGATTAAAAAACAACGAAGAAATTATACTGAAGAAAATAATTAAGCAGTAACGACACTTTTTTAGACCATGGAACTCAATCGTCTCAAATTGACTATAATATTATTGCTTTGTATTTATTTTGGTAAATCACAACTTAACCAATGGACGTGGATGAAAGGTGCTAATACCACGAACCAGGCAAATAGTTATGGAACGGTTGGTATAAGCGCTGCAACCAATGTTCCCGGCGCTCGCTTTGGAAGCAATACATGGGCAGATAATACCGGGAGTCTTTGGCTTTTTGGCGGCAATGTTTTCCCCTTCACTTTATATTCTGATTTGTGGAGATATGATATTCCAACAAACAACTGGACATGGGTGAAAGGACCCAATACATTTAATCAAGGCGGCACTTATGGAACGCAGGGAGTTTCATCCTCGGCGAATGTTCCCGGAGGAAGATACTATTCTTCCTCTTGGATCGATAATAGTGGAAATTTCTGGCTCTTCGGCGGGATGGGATATTCAGGCTCCTCAATACTAGATGACCTGAATGATCTCTGGAAGTATAATCCCCTTACAAATGAGTGGACCTGGATGAAAGGATCGACGAGTGTCAATCAGCAAGGTAACTATGGAACACAAGGCGTTCCGGCAGCGGCAAATGTTCCGGGGGCGCGCCATCATGGTGTAACGTGGACCGATAACTCAGGAAACCTCTGGTTATTCGGTGGCTATGGTTATTCTACCTCAGCTACTATTGGCAACTTAAATGACCTTTGGAAATATGACATTGTATCAAATCAATGGACTTGGGTAAGCGGATCGAATGCACTTAATCAGAATGGAACCTATGGGGCGCAGGGAGTCGGAGGTGGAGGAAATGTTCCTGGTGGAAGATATGGAACAAAAGGTATTACCGATAATTTCGGGAATCTCTGGCTGTTTGGCGGACGTGGCTTTCCAGCGACAGGCGGAACAATGGGGCCGTTGAATGATCTGTGGAGATACAATATTGCTTCTAATCAATGGACATGGATGAAAGGAGGGAATGCAATTAATCAAAATGGAACTTTTGGCGGACTCGGAACATTCGCTCCTACAAATACCCCGGGGTCAAAAGAAGGACATGTCATGTGGAAGGATATTACCGGAAACATAATGTTATTTGGAGGTTTTGGAAATTCAGCCACCGGCACCGCACAGTATTATATTAACGATGTGTGGGTATACGATATATCAACTAATCAATGGATGTGGGCAAAAGGAAGTAATACTCTTAATCAGGTTTCTTCCTATGGAACCATTCTGGTAGCGTCAGGAACCAACAGGCCGGGCGCAAGGTGGTTATCATCTAACTGGACAGACCCTGTAGGTAATATCTGGTTGTTTGGAGGGTATGGTTATGCATCTGCCACATCTGATTCCTGGCTCAACGACCTTTGGAAATTAACCCTTACAAATCTTGTTCTACCAATTGAAATCAAAAATTTTGGGTATGACAAAAAAAAGAATTCCGAAGTAAATCTTCTTTGGGAAACTGCTGTCGGAACAAATATTAAGAATTTCCAGGTAGAACGATCTGAAGATGCCGTTCACTTTTTGTCAATAGGCATTGTTGAAGCAAAAGAAAATGCAGGAGACAAAAAATATACATTCAATGATCTTCAATCGCCATCCTGTGAAACGTATTACCGTCTTAAAATAAATGAGGCAGAAGACAAATGCATCTATTCAAAAGTACTTGCAGTAAAGGCAGATAATAGCAATTATGCCGCTAATATTTTTATGGATGAAAACCAAAGTATTAGTATCAGAGAATCTCAAACTGATTTAGTAGAACAAGTACTCGTGTTAACATGTGATGGAAAACAACTTATGAGATACTCTAAGAATGATGTTGTACTTAAGCCAGGTAAAATAATTCTGCCCTCAACTGATTTAATAAAAGGAATTTATTTTGTAAAGATCGAAACTCCAACTTCATCAAAGACCTTTAAGTTATTAGTGAATAAATAAGATACAATAAGTATCTATAGCTGCCCCCAGCCTTTTACTTCAACGCCGTTCCACGAACTCATATCGTAATTCATAATGGATCGGAACTCAATGGCGCGGCTATCGAAATAACTTTTATCAATACCCGTATATTTTAACTCGTTATCCCGCTCCACTTTTATGCCGGTCGCTTTAGCGAGATGTAACATTAGCTCCAGGCTTGAAGCTTCCGATGAATTAAAAGATTGATATAAACTATCAAGTTGATTTTTTTTCTGAGCCACAAAAGCCAACTCCGCCATTCGTACAAGAGGAAGAAAGTTCAACGGGCCATAATGACGACTATCAACTTTATGAGGAGATTTTATGCCATTGGCATTCTTGGTAAAGTGCTCATTTATTTCGTCAGCAAACTTCTTCATTTCATTACGATCAATAGCGTGAATATCATCCTGTAGTGTGTGATTTAAAAATTTAAGATAAAAATTCTGTTTCCCGGTTGGCTCAACAACAGTTGAGCGCATCGGAAGGTTAAACAGCCGCGCCACTTCCATGTAAATGTCAAAATGATGGCGGAATAATGTAAGCGAGTTGTGATGATTCGTTAGATGCTTAGGTTTAAACGAGTTTATTTCCATTCGTTTTATCTGCTCACACAACTCCTCTTTTAAAGCTTTAAGTTCTTCAGGCTGCTTATAGTTGCGCATTTCAGTATACGTCAGAAAATTCCCCTCATTATCGCAGGCAAAAGCCATTTTATCTCCGGTAACAGGTTTGCCCGAAGTAATTGTAAGATGGCAACCAACTTCAATGTCGCCACTGGTTTGATCAAGGAGTAGTTTAAGATTTTCAATGGAGCTGTTATAGCTCTTGCCATCTTCTCTATCATAATTCATCAGAGCTGCCACAGAATTTAATTTCCGGGCTTGTGCCGCTTCAATAACTGCCTGGTTAATGGCCGGAAAAACCCCATAATCGTCTGCTGTTATAATAAGATGTTTCATAGGTAAAGCGTTTACTCAAATATAACGATCCATATTGGAAAAAGAAAACAGGGAGGCAGTTTTCTGGATGGTGCGGTGAATAAGGACAACCAGATGATGTTACAGCTATTAGAATTAAAATTTAACGCTACCTTCTTTGTGCAGGCGCCCTGAAATAATTGTTTTTACTTCTTCATACTCCTGTTTAGCTTTCATTTTTCCTGAAGAAATTGTTGCTTTTACATTTGTGGAAGTAACATACAACATAAATTGTTTCTTACTCAATTGAATTTCTTCTACGTTTGTAATTTCTTTGAAAGGAACAATTACCGGGATACGCCTTGCTCCAAACGATGAATCTTTGGGCGGAATTATAATTTCAGTTGAATTAATGACCAGGTAATTTTTACTTCTCAGTTTTAAGAATAAAGACCTTATTGCAGAAAGGAACATGAATGCAAAAAGCGACGCTCCCAAAAGAAAAAGAATGGAAGTTGGAATTTCCGATAGGTGAATAAAGCCATTAATCAAAAGCTCGGTTCTATTCTCTATGGCAGTTACCACAAGAAATGGAACCGCTGGTCCGCAGAATAAAATACCCACAATTATAAAAAACCAACCTTGTTCATACTGGTATTTACGTTCTGTTTCCATGTATACTAAGATAATATTATTTTTGTAGCAAAATGTCGCCCAAACAAGCTCTGTTCAGTCAATGTGTTTCGCTTCTTAATGTTAAGATGCAGGAACTCGGTAATTCCATAAATGCAATTGAAGAAGCTATTCAAAACGAAACTAAAAGTACTGCGGGAGACAAACATGAAACATCGCGGGCCATGATGCAGTTGGAGCGCGAAAAACTGGGTAATCAGTTAAAGGAACTTTCAAGCCAGAAAACAGAACTGGAAAGGATTGATATTAGTTTATTTTCTGAAAAGGTAGTAAAGGGGAGTCTTGTGAAAACAGACAAAGGATCTTTCTTTATTGCAATTGCATTGGGAAAAACAGATACGGGTGTTTATGTTATTTCACCGCAATCTCCTCTCGGAAATAAATTAATGGGATTAGAACAGAATGATAAGGCTGAAATTAACGGCACAACTTATCTAATAAAAGAAATCAGTTAACGCCTTCCAGTTTCTTTTTGGCGTTGGCAACATTTGTTTTTTGTTTTTCAATTTCTTCTTTTTTCTTTACCTGAGCATCTTCGTTTTTCTTAATGTCTTCTTCTGCTTTTTTAATCTTTTTATTATTATCAGTAACATCATCTTTCAGATTTTTTCTGTCCTTTTCAAGATCTTCAAGTTGGTTCTGTAATTTTTCGTAGATTTTTTTAGATGACTTAGCCTGTTCGCTAACAGCGTCGGAACTTGCATCCACAACTTTTTTCTGAACGTTTACCTCCGCTTTTTTCTTTTCAATCTCACCGTCTTTTACCGTAATATCCTTTTCAGCTTTGGTAATTTTATTTTTGTAGTTAACAATGTCTTCCTGTAAATTCTTCTTATCCTTTTCTAAATCTTTCTGATCGTCCTCCAGCTTACCTAAGGTTTTTTCAGCAGCTCTTACAGCTTCTTCCATTGGGGCCTTTGTCATTTTTATTGCAAAGTCCTTTACCATTTTCTCAACGAACTTGTATTTTTCTTTGTCGCCCGCCGAAGTAAGGTAAGTTCCTCCAAGGTCAACAGCCACCGCCATTTTTACGGTTTTCGCTTTTTTATCTTCTTCAAATTTTGTGTAGAAGTCAACCGGATTATTTCCCCAGTCTTTGATCAGGATATTATCGCCAAAAACTTCATTGTCTTTGTCCTTCACCTTTTCATATTTAAAATCTTTCAACACTTTTTTCCATTCGTTAATTACATCATCGGCATTGTTTTCCAGGATAGTTGTACCAACGGCGCTTTGATTGCCAGTACTGAATTTCTCGTTGGTTTCTCTAACAGAAACAGATTGGCCGAAGCAAAAGGTAGTTGCAACTGCAAGCGAAAGTGTAAAAAGTTTTTGCATAGAATTTGTTTAAATTATTCAATGTCCCAAACGCTTCTGCGTTTTTTCATGTAAAAAGGTTTGAAGTAATTTTTATGTTCAAGAATAAACGCCATTATAAAATAAATAATGATCGGACTTCCGAACGTAAAAAAGGAGAGATAAATAAAATACATGCGAATGGTTGTTGTGTCGATGCCGAGTTTTTTCCCCCACCATGCACAAACACCAAATGCCTTTTGTTCAAACCACTGAACTATCTTACTGATCATAATAAACAAAAATAAGTAAAATCATGGAGATTTTAAAATGGCTGCCGCAATACCGCAATTCAGACATTTACGCTTTGTGCAATAGTTGTCCAGTAAATGGATTAAAGCCTGACTGTCACCCGCATTTTTATACATTTCTTTCCTGGCGCTGAACACATTTGTTTTAACGTTTTTTTCAAATCCGCAACGTTCCATCAGCTCAAATGGCACATTTTCAAACTCACCTAAACCTGTTTTTTTCCAATAAAAGAAAAAGAAAGGCGCAAAAGTATTAATGATAATATTGGATACAGATTCATAGCCAAAGTTTAATGCCTTGTTTACCTTTTTTCCGTCGGGCATGTAATGGTTTTTCCAATAACCCTCAGGCTGCATTTTGAGGCAGACTTCAATTTTCTCGAAAGTGTTAAAATAATGCGGCCCCTGAAACATTTCCGGATGCAGATGAATGAGCCGGGCCAGTTGCGCGAGTCTTACCGTGGCAAAATTGGCAGGACGAAGTTTAGAGAATTTGAAAAGTTCTTTCCTTAGAGGTGTTAAACGGTATTTGTTTCGTAAGTATTCAAATTCATTCTGGAGTTTTAGAATGTAAGGATCGGTAAATTGCTCTTCAAGCAAACCTCCCATGCCAAACAGCAGACTTTCTAACTGAACCAGGTTATCGGAATGCTTTAAGAGTGTTGTTAATGGAAGCTGACGCGCAAGTAATTCGAACGGAACGGAATTGACCTTAAAGCCAAAATTGCGCATTAATAGAATGTAAAACGTTTGTCCATAATTGCCTTCAAAACTTTCAAATACATCATTTATCCACTCGAGCTTGTGCTCAAGTCGCTCTACAAACATACGTTGAAGCCACGAAGTAAATTTAAGGTCGTTCACATGCGCCAACTGATTGCCGCAGGCCAGGGTTTGCTTTGAACCCATCATGGAACTATAATTGTTAAGGAGGCGTTGAGGCACCAGGTATTTTATCTCCAGTATTTCTACATTATGATTTTTGTTCTGATGAACTTCTTTGTCATCTTCATACACTACATGTAAAATAAGATTGTCGTAATTCTTATCATGTTGATGGTTGTGTTTCATCCAGTCGCTGCTGCGAATGTGTAGCTCAATATTTCCGGCAAGAATAATGTCGTTAATACGGATCTTTGCGTTAAAAAAATCGGGACCAGAATCCTTGTTCAGTTCTCCCGGATGAAGCACGGCAATTTCTTTTCCCGATCGGGTGATCAGCGGAAGAGGTTTTAGTAATTTGTATTGCCAGATAAATTGTAGTAAGTCTTCTTTAAAATTATGCATATCCCTTTAGCTTGTAAGTAATGTACCCCATCCATTCGTGGATAAGGAACTGCAGGCTAAAGAGTGCATTCGGGTTCGGTATCAGTAAATGATCCGGTGTAAACCTTCTTGCGCCACTCATCCGATTGGTGAGGTAAGGCGTAAGATTGGTATATCCCGCTTTTTTGAAAACAGCCATGGCACGCGGCATGTGGTAAGCCGACGTAACCAGTAAATAATTGCCTTTTAATCCCAGGCTGTCCATCATTTTTTTTGTGAATATGGCATTCTCATAAGTGTTCTTGCTTTGTGATTCTATCACCATTGCAGAATCCGGAACGCCAATGCTTTTCAGATATTTTTGTACGTAAAAACCTTCTTTTTTTTCCGGGAACTCTATGCTGCCCGAACCTCCTGTAAAAATAATTTTTTTAATTTTTCCGCTATAGTAATGCGGAATCACCTGGAACAATCTGTCGCCGCTCCATCCGAAATTAATTTTCTCGAGCCGCATATCTATTTCTCCTATTCCACCTAAAACTATAGCGCCATCATATTTTGTTGGTGTAAGGTCGTGATCAATGGTAGTTGGTTCCCACATTCTGAAACATTCGTCCACAAAAAAAGAATTACAGCAGAGGTAAAGAATGCTAACTGCGGTAATTCTGAGTTTTCTGCCACGCCCTTCGATTTTTGTACGGAAAGACCACAACAAAAGGATAAAAACCCATACCAGTGGTGAGAAAAGAAAGGCTAATATTTTAGACAGGTAGAAAAACAAATCGCACTAAAAATAATGAAAAGAAATCAATGCTTTTACTCTATTTAATTTTATCTTTAACGGGTTAACCAAACACCGTTTTATACCGATTATATGAAGAAGATCTTAGTAGCCAACCGCGGAGAAATTGCTTTAAGAGTGATGCGCAGTGCACGTGAAATGGGAATTAAAACAGTTGCTGTTTTTTCTGAGGCCGATCGCAACGCTCCATTTGTAAAATATGCCGATGAAGCTGTTTGTATTGGTCCACCGCCAAGCGCGCAATCATATCTCAAAGGTGATACGATCCTGGAAGTATGTAAGCAATTAGGAGTAGATGGTATTCACCCTGGTTATGGGTTCTTAAGTGAGAATGCAGAATTTGCAAGAAAAGTAAAGAAGGCGGGAATCACTTTCATTGGTCCGAGTGCCGAAAGCATGGACATGATGGGTGATAAACTCAGCGCGAAAGCCACCGCAAAAAAATATAAAGTTCCAATGATCCCTGGTTCAGATGGAGCCATCAGTGATATGAAAGAGGCTGTTAAAATAGCTAAGGAAACGGGTTTTCCTCTTCTTATTAAAGCGAGCGCAGGTGGCGGTGGAAAGGGAATGCGCCTGGTGGAAAAAGAATCTGAAATAGAGGAACAGATGAAGCTGGCTGTGAGCGAAGCTATTTCCGCTTTCGGAAACGGAGCTGTTTTCATTGAGAAATATGCCAGCGGGCCACGTCACATTGAAATACAGATCTTAGCGGATAATCACGGCAATTGTGTTTATCTTTTCGAACGCGAATGCAGCATTCAGCGCCGTCACCAGAAGGTTGTTGAAGAAGCTCCAAGTAGCGTGCTTACTCCCGAGCTTCGCGAAAAAATGGGTAAATGCGCTGTGGATGTTGCAAAAGCATGTAATTACAGCGGCGCCGGTACGGTTGAGTTTTTACTCGACGACCAGATGAATTTTTATTTCCTCGAAATGAATACGCGTTTACAGGTAGAGCATCCGGTTACGGAAATGATCACGGGACTAGATCTTGTAAAAGAGCAGATAAAAGTGGCGCGCAATGAAAAGCTGAGCTTCGCGCAGGAAGATCTTAAAATAAAAGGGCATTCACTTGAAGTACGTGTTTGTGCCGAGGATCCTGCCAATAATTTTTTACCCGATATTGGAAAACTACTGGTTTACCGCAAACCGGCCGGGCCGGGTGTTCGTGTGGATGATGGCTTTGAAGAAGGAATGGATATTCCTATTTTTTATGACCCAATGATTGCTAAGTTGGTGGTTCACGGAAAGGACCGTAAAGATGCCATTGATAAAATGTTAAGAGCTATTGCCGATTATAAAATAATTGGTGTTGAAACAACATTAGACTTCTGCACATTTGTGTTAAAACACGAAGCCTTTACCAGTGGAAAGTTCGATACCGGTTTTATAGGTAAATACTTTAAACCTGAAATGCTCAACGCTCTTTCGGGCGAAATGGATGAAATAGCCGCTCTTGCGGGGGCCCTTGCTTTTAACAATTCAGGAAAAACAGTGGCTAAAACGTCTACCGAAGCTGTTAAAAAAAGTAAATGGAAAAGCAGCCGCTTGAATTAGCACGAAACTTGAGGGTTACTTTTCGAGTATAATTATATAAATGATTGTATGCCGGGGAGTTTTTTCAAACATATAAAAATCATTATCATTGTTTTTGATCTGTTTGTGAGCGCTGCTTCCTGTATGTCTCAAAGCGCCAACATACACGATCTTACAATAGCTCCCGAAGAAGGTTATCGTTGCCGTGCCGAAATAGTAGACGGCGATACCATTCCTGTTTTTGATCTCAACACCATTTCGGTAGAAACCAATTATATCTATAAAACTCCGAAAGAATATATTCTCTGGACACGTGTAAAAAAAGACGTGAAGATCTGTTATCCTTATGCTATTCTTGCCGCTGCAAAACTAAAAGAGTACGACATGGTACTTGAAAAAATGCCCAATGAAGAAATGAGAAAAACATATTTGAAAATGTGCGAAAAAGATCTTCGTAAAGAATTTGAAGGTGTGTTAAAGGAATTAACGGTTCCTCAGGGCGAGATATTAATGAAACTCATAGACAGGGAAAGCGGCAAAACCACTTACGAAATTGTAAAAGAAATGCGCGGCGCTTTCCAGGCCGCTATGTGGCAGGCGCTGGCACGCTTGTTCGGAAACACCATGAAACATGAATACGATGGGGCGCAAAGAGATGTTATGATTGAACGAGCTGTAAAGCTTGTAGAATCCGGGCAGTTTTAATTACTACTTGCCGTACTGTTCATTCTTTCTGTTAACTCTTCGCTAACCGTGATAAACACGCGAAAAAACAATCAATTGGTTTTCTATTTGTAATACTTCGCCAACTCTTAAATCCTCTTCTCCGTTAACATGCCTTATATACTCAATAAAAACCTGCTCATCATCGGCAGTCAGTTTAACAGGCTCGTAATTCAGGCTTGGCAAACGTTCAAATGCATCTAGCCACCACTCACGTAGCGCGTCTTTACCCTTGATCAATCCTTTTGTTTCAGGAATTCGTTGTTTTAGTTTAGGACTATAATGATTGGCATTATTGTTGTAAAGTGACAGGAGAGCCTCAATATCCTTGATGTTAAAGGCATTTAGCCACTGCTGCGCAATGACTTTGTTTTTATGAGAATTCATTTTTTAAAATTAATTTTATTATTTAACTTCATACCATGATTAAAAGGATATTTTTTGTTTTATTTCTGTGCACATTAGCTATTGGTGTTGATGCACAAACCAAAAAAGGTGGTAAAAACCCCAAAGGTAAAACCACGGCCCCGGTAGATTCTACTGCCAATCAACCAGAAGAAGAACTTGATCCAATGGCTAAGCTGGAACTAACACTTCCGCTGGAAATGGAAATTGATGCCATGACCGGTAAAAAGGTGTATTATAAGGATCGTAAAAGAAGTAATGATTCGCTCCGTAATCTTTTAAGAATGGAGATAAAAAGAAAAACAGCAACATTTAACGTTTCTACCAAATATCCAAAGAAAGGATCGAAAGAAAGAATTCAGTTATGCATTAACCTGGCAAATAAAGACACTAACCTGGTTTATTGCGTAAACGATTCGGTGTTACGCGATCCTGAAGTTTCGAAATTACTTTTCGAACAAACCAAAGGAGATACAACATTTGCGCTTGTATATGTCGAGTCTTTCAGCAAGTCAAGAAATGACGGAGGATTATGTAATAGCGGAAAAGAAATCAAATTGTTCTTTGCCCGTTGGAACATCAAGGAAAACCGTGCAAAATGGAAACAAAAGACCATCACTTCTTGTACAAAAGGAATCACCAACATGACTAAAGAACCTATTGTTAACTGGGATAAGAGTGCGCCACTAGTGGTTAGCTATCATAGAGGCTCAACCTTCTACGATATTAAGTTCGACCCGCAGAAACCCGAACTAGGTATACAAAGTGGTAATAACGCCGCCGCCGATGAGGGTAAGTAACCCGTCGTATAAATTTCATTCTTAAGAAAAAAATAACCATATTTAGCCTGACTGAATTCAGGGCTGAAAATACTTTTATTGCCTTTTGCTGGACTGTATGGCCTTATTACGGCCATTCGTAATGCCTTATACGATTGGCATTTCTTCAAACAAAAAAAATTCGATATACACACCATTGGTGTTGGAAACCTGGCCGTTGGCGGCGCGGGAAAAACACCACTTGTAGAATATCTCATCCGTCTTTTACAAAAAGAAGACGTAAAACTGGCAACGCTTAGCCGTGGTTATAAACGCAAAACGAGTGGATTTGTATTAGCTGATGAAAACAGCACCGCAGAAGACATTGGCGACGAGCCCCTGATGTATAAATTCAAATACAAAGTTGAAGTGGCGGCCGACGCTAACAGAGTAGGCGGTGTAAAAAAACTACTGGCCCTTGAAAAACCTCCCGGAATTATTCTGCTGGATGATGTATTTCAGCATCGCGCTATTAAATGCGGACTGAATATAGTTGTGAGCGATTTTAATAATCTTTACTTTAACGATATGATGTTACCCGCTGGAAGATTGCGCGAATTTAAAAGCGGCATCAACAGAGCTGACGTGATCATTGTAAGCAAAACTCCCGACAGGACCTCGCCCGTTGAGATCAGGAATGTTTTAAAAGATATTAAGCCCCGTGCGCATCAGAATGTTTTCTTCAGTTATATCAGGTATGGCGAACTGTATTCTATCAGTAACCCTGAAGAAAAAATTGATACGCTCAAAGATCTTTTCCGTTTCAGAATTGTGGCGTTTACAGGAATCGCAAATGCCAATCCAATGATCAACTACCTGAAGGAATACTCGGCCGATGTTAAACACCTTCCTTTTGCCGATCACCAGGAATATTCGCCAAAACACCTCGAAGACATTGAGCGTTATTATAACTCCATAGAAGGGGGTAATAAGATATTGGTCACCACTGAAAAGGACCTCATGCGGCTTAAAAATAATTCGATATGGAAAATTGCCGAAAGAATGAATATTTTTGTGCTTCCAATTGAAGTAACATTTAAAGACAAAGAAGAAGAATTTAATAATTTAATACTAAAGTATGTTAGAACAAATAGAATTCACCACCAAAAGTATATGTGATAAAACAAAAAATTTCAGACCTGAAGTGGGAATTATCTTAGGAACAGGACTTGGCGGACTGGTAAAAGAAATAACTGTAGAATACGCGATACCATATAACGAAATCCCTAATTTTCCTGTAAGTACTGTTGAAGGACATAATGGTAAATTAATTCTTGGCGAACTTGGCGGCAAAAAAGTAATGGCTATGCAGGGGCGTTTCCATTTTTACGAAGGATACACCATGCAGCAGGTTACATTTCCGGTTCGCGTGATGAAAGCTATGGGAATTAAAACACTTATTGTAAGTAACGCGAGTGGCGGAATGAATCCGAAATTTGAAGTAGGAGAACTAATGATCATTAACGATCACATTAATTTATTTCCAACAAATCCGTTGATCGGAAAAAATATTGATTCGCTAGGGCCACGTTTCCCTGATATGAGCGAGCCGTATAAAAAATCATACATAAAGCTTGCACACGAAGTAGCAAAAGAAAATAACATTAAAGTAAGCGAAGGAGTTTACGCAGGATTAACTGGTCCGTGTTTTGAAACACCTGCCGAGTACCGTTACTTATGGAGAATGGGCGCCGATGTAGTTGGCATGAGTACTGTTCCTGAAGTTATTGTAGCGAAACATTCAGGCATGGATTGTTTTGGGATTAGCATTGTTACCGATCTTGGAGTGGAAGGAGTTGTTCAGACTGTTTCACACGAAGAAGTGCAACACATTGCGAAATTGCAGGAACCTAAGATGAGTTTGATTGTGAAGGAGCTTGTTAGAAGGATGTAATTAAAAATGTTGAATTATAAATTTTAAACGAGGATTTTAGAATGAGAAACCTGTTGTTTTTAATTTTAATGTCCTCTTTCTTTTTCTCCTTTTCACAAAAGGATTCTCTCAAAACAATTAAAGTAAAAAGGCCTTACGTTTTTGAAATTGCCGATTTTTATTCGCTCATTTCAAATGATACAAGTCAGCTTTCATTCATCTCCAACAAATATTATTCGGGTGATAAAGGAACTGTAGCAGGTAAGTGTAATAACAACACTCCCGACGAAGTTTTAAATTTCATCAATCCTGATATGATCACACAGGTGTGCTTTGTGAATGGTAGAATACAATCCATTAAAGTCCGGTTTAACAGCGATAACTTTATGAAACGATCTGTAATTCTTTCGCAACTTGAAGAAGCAAAGTTTACCGCGGGAATGATCAATAAAAGCAGCGTCATGATAAGCACTGAATACATTAACAGTAACAAGACCTTGTTCATAGAAACAAAATGTAAAGAGGACGATGTTGTGTTTATAAGGTTTAATTGAATTTCGTTACATTTATATAAATAACCGACAATTTTATGAAGATTGCTTTTACGTCCTGCATGAGATACGAATCGTATAACATTCAGCCAGGTTGGCAACACATTAATAATGCCGATCCGGATTACCTGTTTTTGCTGGGAGACCATATTTATATGGATTGGACAGGCAACCTGGGCGAGCCGGAGAATTATACTTTCGTAAAGTTCAAGGCCGAAATGAAAATTAAGTACGAGAATCAATGGAACGAACCGCATTTTAAAGCCTTGATAGAAAAAATGAGAAACAAAAACGGCTTATTTGGTACCTGGGACGATCATGACTTTGCCTGGAATAATGCTAAAGGAGCTGAAATGATTTCTAACAGGGAAAAACTCAAGAAAGAGTTTTCACGGGCTACATTCCACGAATATTTTTATAACTGCTCCACAAATTTACCGGAACTATATTATGCAATAGACACTCCGCATGCAAGAGTGATATTTCTTGACAACAGGTATTATGCCGAACGCTCAGGTAAAAATAGAAAGTTGCTGGGTACTAAGCAGTTTAGCTATTTGCATGAAAAACTGAGTCATAATTTAAAATATACGATTATCTGCGGTGGTTTAACACTAACCGAAATGACTGAGAACTGGCAGGATTATCCCAATGAATTACAATATTTGTCGGAAATGCTTGCTGAAAAAGAACGTGTTTTATTTCTTGCAGGTGACATTCATAAAAATGTTTTTGTAAAACCAAAAAAATTAAAGAATGGTGTCAAAACTCCTCCACAGATTATTTCTTCAGGCAAGGCAATAAAACTTTTTGGAGAGAGGCACAATTGGGCGATGCTTGATTTTACTGGTGGAGAATTATCAGTAAAATTTTATAAGAGTAATAGTATTCAGGAACCATTAACCCAAGAATGTAATAACTGGTTAAAAAGCAACGGATATTAATAGAGACTATTTCCCTAAAGAAATCTTTAACCACTTTGGCGCATAATGTAATTCATAACCCTTCTCTAAACATTTTCTGGCTATTTCGGTATAACGCGAACGCGCCTCTTCGTTGTTGGAAGTTTCAATAATATCTCCATCATGAACCACATTGGTTCCATTGATCTGCAACATTTCATATTTTGAAGCATTCTTTGGATCTATGAAGCAGGCTACAGATTGCGGCCGTAATTTAGAGAGAAACGTTTTAAGATCTGTTAACTCTGTTTCGAGATGGTATTCCATCATTTCTTCATCAACAACATCAGCCACGTGAAATTTATGAATGGTACCCCTTTTTGTATCTAAAAGGACAATATCTGTACCGAATGACATCCCGATCTGAATAAATTTTTCAGGAACAAGTTCCCTGTACTCACTTTCAAAAATGCTGAATGCTTCATCATCGTCAGTAAACTGAAATGTGTGCTCAGACTCATCTTCATCACCTTCAAAAATAACTTCGGCGGGAATGGCTAGTAAATCATCGCCAAATAGTTTGTAACGGTGTATTTCCTGTATCTCTACCGGAAGTTTTGAAAGTGTTTCTTTACTCAAGGCAGATGATTCTGACCATTGACTTATTTTTTGTTCGAGTTGTTGCAGAGGGTTTTTCATTGTTAAAAAATCAGAGAACCATTTGCTGAATTTCATTTTTTAATTTTGTGAGAAACGAGCTGCTGCTCTCTCTGATTATAATTCCGTTCTTTTTGTCAACTAACACATCGCTGAAATATGTCTCGTCGATGTTTACTTCCACCACCATACCGCTGTGGGCAAGAACATTTTCAGTAACTCTCCTTGGAAGAGTAGTGGCTCCTGAAGTTCCCAGAATAAAAAGTATACCTGTTTCCTCCGAAATGCGGAGAACGATATTCAACTTATAATATTTTTCATCGTAAGATTCATCGAACCACAACACGTGCGGACGTAAATCATCATTACATCTGGGACATCTTAATAATTCCCATTCTTCTTCAGTGATCACATCTTTGTTGCGATCGTTTAAACCAATTTTTTCTGGAAATGGATAAAGCGTGTTTGAACATTCGCCACCACACCTTACAAAATCAAAATCACCATGGATGAGATAGGTTCTGTTTTCAGTATTACCGGCTTTTTTATGTAGACTGTCTATATTCTGCGAGATAAGTGCAAAATTATCCTGCAGGAGATCCTCAATTTCTTTAAGCATGAAATGCCCGGGATTAGGTTCCGCTTTGCTGGTGATAGCCTTACGGTATAAAAACCATTTCCATACCTCCTGTGAAGCAAGAGAAAACATATTATATGTTCCTATTTCCTGCGCTTTATAATTTTTGGAGCCAGACACCCAATAGCCATCTTTTCCTCTGAAGGTTGGAATACCACTGTCGGCCGAAATACCGGCGCCAACGAGGAAGGAAATTTTCTTATCCCGCTCAATACAAAATTTTAAGCGCTCAGTTATTTTTGGATCTATCATGATTTTGAAACGGTAAATGTTAAGTGATAAATTTTAAATGCTTATTACTTATGAAATTAAATTCTACATGTAACTGTATATCTAAAGTATTAAATTATTAAAGAGATGTATTAGTTTTTCTTGAGAAATAATAAACAGGTAAGCCAATTAAAGTAATTACCATGCCTAACAGGGAATTAATAACCGGGCTGGTTTCATTCTTATAATTACAAATATCATTGTATAAAGTAGATATTAAAAAGAAAGTCACGAACGCTACGAACAGAACAGGAACCACAGGATAACCCCATACTTTGTAAGGACGATGTACATCTTTCATTTTAATTCTTAGAATGATAACGCCAAGCGCGCTCATTCCGTAAAAGAACCAACTTACAAAAACGAGCATATCGGTAAGCATATCAAATGAGCCACTGAAAATTAAAATGGAACTCCAGAAGGCATTCAATAGTAATGCTTTGCCAGGTGTTTTAAACTTCGGGTGAATTTGCCCCGCCTTCGCAAATAATTTATTTCCCTCACCTAAAGCATAAGTCGTTCTTGCAGTAGCGAGAATGTTTGCGTTGGTAGCTCCGAGAGTTGACAGCATAACAAGAAGAGCAATTACCGATCCTCCTATACTTCCCCATGCAATAGTCGCAGCATCGGAGGCTACAAACGAAGAGCCTGAAATTTTTTCGATAGGAAGAACATAGATATATGCAAGGTTGATCAATGCATAAATGATCACGCAGGTAAATAGGCCGGTAAATAATCCGCGAGGAATACTACGTTGAGGGTTTTGTATTTCTCCCGCAAGAAAGGTAATATTGTTCCATCCATCGTAAGCCCAGAATGCCCCTGATAAAGCAGCCATGTATGAGGCGACAAGCGCCCATCCCGAAGACATGATTGGCGACGAAGTTAAAATGTTGGAAGAGGATCCCTTTGAAGAAAATAAAATTCCTCCTATCAATAAGATCATTGCAACAACCTTCATGGCTGTAAGAATTCTTTGTAAAGCGCCTCCTTCTTTCACGCCCCTGTAATTTACGCCGGTAAGAAGCAGCACAATAATCACTGTAAGTACCTTCACTCCAAAATTCTTCAGAAGAAAAATAGTACCAATGAGTGGAATTGTAAAATGAACGCTTTGTTCAGTTACTTCCGAAAAACGAGGAAGCTCCACAAAATAATTTGTGTATTCTGAAAACACGTACGCAATGGAAGCGTTGCCCGCAGTATTAGAAACAGCGAAGGCAGCCCAGCCATACAGAAACGCGAACCCGTTCCCGTAAATTTTTTTGAAGAAAACAAACGGTCCGCCTGTCTCGGGAAACATAGTTGCCAGTTCACAATTTGAAAGCGCGCCAAAAAGCGAAATCATTCCGGCCACCAACCAAACACTCAGCAAAAGAAGCGGAGAACCTAATTGCGAAGCCATTAAAGAAGGCTTCATAAAAATACCCGAACCAATAACGCCACCAATCACAATTGCAATAGTGGTGTTTAATGAAATTGTACGGTTAAATTGATTCATGAATCTCTAATATAAGAATTCGTATTTACACATTCAATCCCCTTGGGGGTTGTGGCAAAAAATACATTTTTTGCTATACATGTTTGACCCCTACGGCATCGGAATGACTTTTTTATTAGATTTGTATAAAAGAAATGCCATGGCAAACAGAGCATATTTATATAGTGCAACCAATGATTTTTCAAAGCTCAGGGATCTTTCAGAGTCGAGGCATCCGATTCCGTTAATTTACAGGATCATTCTTGGAGCAGATACAAAACTATCTAATTCCAGGATCTGGGATTTTGAACATCCTATTGCCATCCAGGGAGACTTTGCGAAGGGCCTGAATCGCCTCTATGAATTTTACAGTTACCTGGAAACTCAAGCGGGATTTAATTCCTCTGAAATAGCAGAATATAAAAAGCAGACGAAAGAGTTTTTCGAGAAACAATCTGACCGCGTACTTGATTTATTTTTTCTTGAAGGCGGAGAAGTTTTTGATCTCATAGCTGACATAGATCCGATTGAAAAACAAAATGAGTCTCTTTACGAAGAAATTGTTTCTATTTCAAAAGATATTACCGAGATTCTTGCTAAAAAACCTGAAAGCATATATGGCTTTAAAGATGCTTACTGGTTAAGAGAATTAAAAGAAGATCCGAAAATACTGGAACCATACTGGACACACGTAACGTATTTTTCCTTTAATAAATCGGGACAGGCTAGCCAATAAATTCGGCAATAAGAGAATGAAAATGGTGTGTTCCCTTTTCGTGCTTAGGCGAATATCGTCCGTGTTTATAAAAACGTGAACGCACGCCTTTCTGAACATTTTCCACCACTTCTTCATCTTCCATTTCTACAGCATCCAGGCCACTTCCTGCGCCGGTGTTTAATTTACTTTCGTCGCTCACATAAGTTAAAAAAGATACTTTTGTTTCGTTAACACTGATTGGCTGAATATAATTAACGGAAATTCCCCATGGATAAAAATTGAGCATTACATTGGGGAAGGCCCAGAAATAATAACCCGCAATGTTTTTTCCGTAATCGGGCGACGACTGAGGAAGATCAAAACAACTATCCCCTTCCTTAGCGATCCCGATCTGCAAATTAGAATAACGAAACACTTCCGTTGTGTATTCGCCGAAATCAAGCACATCGTTTAATCCGGCATGAACAAAAGGAATATGAAAACCTTCGAGGTAATTTTCACAGTATAATGCCCAGTTTGCTTTTACAAAATAATCTTTAGACAATTTTTCGTTGAGAACAAGCTTGTCCATTGGAAACCAATCCAAGCGTTTTTGAATATCGCCGTAAATTTCATCTGCAGGAATTTTTGGATCAAGACTGGTAAATAAAAACTTTCCCCATTGGAAAAGCGAAAGCGAATGGAGATCGTCGTCCTTTGTCGGGAAATTCTCTACCTCTTTAAACTCAGGCATAGAAACAAATTTTCCATCTAGAGAAAAACGCCTGCCGTGATATTTACAAACCAAAGAATGAAGCTTACACGGTTTGTACGCAAGTAAATTTCCACGATGTGTACACACATTACTGAGGCAGCTTATTTTTCCTTCTTTATCTTTTGTAAGAACAAGAGGTTCGTCGAGGTAATTCTCCAGTAAAATAAATGGATGTGCAGATGAAGCATCTTTAATTTTATCGGTATCGCCAATCAGTTGCCATGAGTTGGCGAATATTTTTTCTTTGGAAAACTCAAAATATTTTTCGCTGGTGTAATAATCCGTCGAGATGGTTTTTGCCTTGGCAATATTGGTATCAATAAAAAAATCACTCATAGTTAAAGGGTAATTAAAGATAGGGAAATTTTGGGAATGTTAGAAGTATAAACCGCAAAGACGCAAAGGACCAGTTTCGATTTTAAGAGATTGATAAATTCTACGACTTATAATAAAACACATTCTCCAATAATGGCTTTACCATATTCTTCACCTTAAACTGAATATGAATTTCATTAGCGGGCGCAGACGAAGTACCATTAACAGCGGTTTTAAAATCGTAGCGTTTTTTTGGGTGCGCTTCCATTTCATCAAGAACAATCAGCGTTTTTGTATAAGAAGATTCGTAATTAATACCACGGATATAAACCAATCTGAATAGACTGTCATTAGCTGTTTTCTGAAGCTGGCCATTTTCAATCTGAATGATAATATGATCTTTTAAAGTATCGCTGAGCAAAAGATAAAACAGATCGTTTTTGCTTTTTACAATAGTATCGGATTTTAAACCTTTCTGATAAAAATAAACTACTTTGGTTTGGTTCTTTTTTACCTTGATCTTTTTAAGAGGTTGAGCGTTCAACCGTAAACACGTTAAGAGAAGTGCCGCAAAAATAAAAGTTTTTAAAATTCTCACGGTATTGTAATGGCAAGGATAAAGAAAGGTTACGAAGGTTCCTTATCTATTTCTTTTTTAATTTCCTGGATGTGTTCGTTCACCTGATCAGTGAGCCCACCTGTACTTTGCTGAATGTCTTTTTGCAAACCACTGGCTGCATCTTTAAACTCACGCATGCCTTTTCCTAAGGTGCGTGCAATATTGGGAATTCCTTTTCCTCCAAACATTAACAGAATTACAAATATGATGAGTACAACTTCCCCTCCACCCAAATTCAGAAATAAAATAAACTGGTTCATCATTTTTTTCCGGCCCTCATAAATTTATATACAACAATTGCGCCTGTTACGAAAACAGCGCCGATAAACAGAAGAATAAAATAATCACTGATTTCCGCTCTCATGCTACAAAGTTAATCAATCTCCTTCAATTCCTAAATGAATTAATGCATCTCCTTCGTTTACCACAGGCTGGTTATTCGTACCCACAATATAGCCGTCTACCGTGCTAAGGATCTTGTTCTCAATGTCCCCGAAAGGGTTGCAGATAACCCCCAAGAGGTCGCCTTTATTCACAAAAGCGCCGTTGCTGGCATTCATATGAAACAAGCCACTGGCGTTGGCCCTGATCCAGGTATCCTTTTTGATCTTTACTGAAGGATTGTCGGCAAACTCAACATCTATCATGTTGTAAGCCTTCATTAGCCTTAAACAGCCATTAATGCCTTCATTAATGGCGAGATAATCAAAACGCATGCTTTCGCCGCCTTCGTATACCAGGATAGGTTTATTCTTTTTTGAAGCTTCATGTCTGAAAGTTCCTTCGCGGTAATTACTGTCGATGATGAGAGGCGCGGCAAATTTTTCGGCGAGGGCCACATTGTCCGGAAACTCAAACACACAGCGTAACTGTGGATAGTTATTGATCTTTGATCCACCGGTATGAAAATCCACTCCAAAATCAATGATCGGTAAAATGTGTTTCATTAAATCATAAGCGATTCGGCTTCCCAGCGATCCGTTTCTCGTGCCGGGAAAGCAACGGTTAAGGTCGCGCCCGTCGGGCAGATCGCGGCTACCATACAAAAATGAAACAATATTAATAACAGGAATGGCGATCAATGTTCCGCATTTTAAAGCCTGAACCTCATCGCGGGAAATGATCTTTCTTACAATTTCAATGCCGTTGGTTTCCTCGCCATGCATTCCGGCGCTTAAGAGTAACGAAGGGCCCGGATGTTTTGAATGAATAACATGAACAGGAATTTCGATGTTGGTTTTTGTGTGAAGTTCATAGGAGTTAAGAACTACAGTTTTATTTTCTCCAGGCTCAATGGTGTGGCCGTTTATAACAATCGATTTCTGCACAAAATTATTCTCCTGGTTTATTAAATTCGTTACGCTCTACGTACTCTATTATTTTTCCGGCAATATCAATTCCGGTGGCGCCTTCAATGCCTTCTAATCCCGGCGAAGAATTTACTTCCATCACCAAAGGTCCGCGGCTGGATTGCAACAGATCAACACCGGCGATTCCAAGTCCGAGTTTCTTTACGGATTTAAGCGCCGTGGCGCGTTCTTCATGGCTAAGTTGAATCACCGTGGCCGAACCTCCGCGATGTAAATTACTTCTGAATTCACCTTCTTTTGCCTGGCGTTTCATAGCGCCAATAACTTGCCCATCTACAATAAAAACACGAAGATCGGCTCCTTTTGCTTCTTGTATAAATTCCTGGACCAACATGTTGGCCTCGAGTTTTAAAAATGCTTCTACCACACTTTTAGCAGCTTTTTGGTTTTCGGCCAGAATAACGCCAATGCCTTGTGTTCCTTCTAAAAGTTTAATAACGCAAGGGGCGCCGCCAATGTTTTCGATCACATTGTCAATGTCTTTATCTTTTGGAGAAGACGCAAATGCTGTTTTCGGAATTCCTATTCCCGCGCGTGCAAGAATCTGGAGGCTGCGCAATTTATCGCGTGAACGAACGAGTGCCTGCGATTCAACCGCCGTAAAAATTTTCATCATTTCAAACTGACGAACCACCGCGCTTCCATAGAACGTGGCACTGGCGCCAATTCTTGGAATTACAGCGCCTATATCGGTAACTTCTTTTCCGTTGAAGTAAATATGCGGACGACCCTGTTCAATTACCAATACACATTTCATGTGATCGAGAAGAACCATTTCATGGCCACGTTTTTCACCTGCTTCGATAATTCGTTTTGTAGAATACAGGTTTTTGTTCCGGGATAAGACTGCTATTTTCATCAGGAGATATTTGTCAGATTACTAGAATTAAAGATAGAGAATTACTTCTTACAATAAGATTTTTTTGAGGGCTTTTCCGGCCATTGGTCCACCAAGATGAAGCTGGTTTACATCAATAAGAAATTTGCCTTTTAAAGGCTTTCTGCCAATAAGGATAGGGTAACGCATGGTGCCACGGTCGGTTAATGAAATGCTGGCCCTGATGTTCTTCCTCCCTATTTTAAGAATAGTGCGAATGATATATCGCTCTTCGACCTCGCCAAAAGAATTTTTAATGCTCTTGGTGGTAAACTCTGTGAGATTAAATTCTTTTTTACTGGAAGGATCGTTGGGGTTAGATAGTATAGTAAAATACAACACAGTGGAAGCGCCGTTTTTCTTAAGTGAAATTTCTTCGCAATGAAGCGCCGATGTGTAAGCACCTGTATCGATCTTAGCTTCAAACGGACCTATTTCCAGTTCCGGAAAGCTAACAAACTCTCTTCTGCCAATGAGCCGGAGATTATTTTTTGGAGGATTCACTTTTATACAATGAATAAAACCGTTTTACATCCACTTCGGGATTCAGGTTTTGTTTTTGTTGCATGAAAAGTACGAAATTATTTGCAAAATAAGGAGCCAGCATAACGCCTTTTGTACCAAGTCCGTTAAATACGTAAAGGTTCTTTTTTTCGGGATGCTGACCCACAAGAGGCCTTCTGTCGACACTTGAGGGCCTGATACCAGCCTGGTGTTTTACAACTGAATAATTACAGGAGATAAGATTTTCGAGTTTTTGTATGAGTTCTTCTTCACCTTTTTTCGTAGGTAAGTCAGAAAGATCGTTCCATTCATAAGTGGCGCCACTTTTAAAAATACCCTCAGAAGTTTCAAGAATAAAACCACCTTTGTTGAAGATGTGGTTGTTTAAGCTAAGATCTTTTGCTGTAATTGTAAAGATTTCGCCCTTGGCGGGTTTAAGCGGCAACCAGTTAAAATAAGGATTGTTTTTTACCAGGTATCCTTCACAAAAAACAATGTTTCTGGCTTTTACGTTTTTATAACTCACGCCGTTTTCCTCAATGATCAATTGAGAATGATCAAAAAAGTCATTAGTTATTTTTTCTTTAAAAAAGAGTTCCGATGCTTCCAGAAATGCTGGTACATCAAGGTTCCCGCATTGTTTCACAAATCCGAATTCTCCGTTGACCCTGCAGTTTTTTAAAATATCGTAATTGGATTGTACGTTTTCATCAAGAAATTGATCCAGTTCGTTTTTCGATTTTTTTATCCAGAGATTTTTTTCCTGTTCTTCAGAGAACGGTCTTATTATATTACGATGATGCAGAAAAGTTCTCCCAAGACGGACTTCACAATCATTATAAAATGAATTTAAAAAAGGAACCAATTCGTTAGCGAGCCAGCTTGAAGTAAGCCTCTTAAATACGATGGGGTTCCAGATACCGGCAGCAACTTTGGAACATTGGCTCATTTCGGAGGAGCCTATGATCTGAAAGGAAATATTATTCTGATAAAATGTATTGGCAAGAACATGAGCTGCGAGGCCGCGTCCCACAATGATAAAATCGGTCATTTTCCGTATTCCGTTCTTACGTTTGGATTGTAGTTACGTTTAACACCACGGTAAGCACTCGAGAAAAATGCAATGAGTCTGATGCCCGCAACCTGGCTGAAATTACCCGACTTACTGAAAATTGGCGCGCCGTCGTACCAATTCGACGTTGAAGGAACCTGCTGGTATTTTCCAAGTTCTATAAAGCCTTCAAGTCCGATCCCAATGTCGTAAGAAAGTTTTGTTACGGCCTGGGCGCAAAAATAAATCCCGCCACCGCTGTAATATTCAGGAAACGGTATGCCCGCGGTGTCGCTGCGACCAATTACACCATTAAAAAATGAAAGCCCACCATATCCGGCAAAATGTGTTTTCGCGGTTTCTTTACGGAGACCATAACCTAAATGTAATTGTGTATTGTTGTTACCAAGAAAATATGGTCCGTTCATCATGGCGCCCGCCTGTAAGTGGGTGTTCTTGTATAACGGAATGTGAATATCGAAACCAACATTACGTTGATCGGCATGAATGGCACTGGCTACGTAACCTCCGCCAATTGTTAAATAACCATTGTGGAGGCGATAACGTTTTCCTTCATGAAGAATTTCTTCCTTACGGTAATATTCGGGCATTTCTTTCCCCGTTTTCTCTTGTGAAAACATCTGAAAAGAGGCAAGAATCGTAAATATTAATAAGAGCTGTCTGATACCTCCAAAGATAAGCAGAATATCGTTTTTTTTCTTAAATTTATAGTAATTGGTAACGAAATCTCTATATCCGGTTTATTTTGCTTTTCTACTGGTAACATGTACCCCTTCTGCTAAGGAATTGGAAGGAGAAGCTGTTATGGTTGATGACAAAACCAATAAGATCACTAATATTAACTGGTTCCAGGGAAATTACGAATACATTTCGGAGGATGGAATTTACCGCGAGTTCTGGCGAAGACGTAATAATACCGAATATTCGGGAAAAGGTTATTTTCTTCATAAAGGAGATACTTCGTACCTGATGCGCATGGAACTTTTTGCGGATTATGGGATGATTAAAATGACCTATGAAGTAAAAGGACAAACAGGAGATAAAAGAACCGAGTTCGCGCTTACAAAGCAGGAAAAAGGCCTGTTCGTTTTTGAAAACCCGTTCGGAGGTTTCCCAAGCGTGATGCGTTACAAATTACAAGGCGATACCGCTATTAATATTATGGAACGCGGATTTGAGGATCAGAAAGAAAAATTGAAGGAATTCACTATTGTAAGGATCAAAGGTTCTTAGAAGCCATCTTAAAAATACCTTATGGTTTAAAATGAGTCTTTTTCGGTCATACTTCGTTGCCTTTTTTGACCAGACACCTATGGTATGGCCTTCAAAAAGCGCCTTGTTTGACCAAAAAATACTTCCTTTTAAATTCAAAAATTATTTTTGAGATGTCTTCTAAAAAAAAGGATTGGTGGCTTTTTCGTGGCCAATGGTTGTAGCCGGTCCATGTCCGCTATACACTTTTACATCATCGGGTAACACAAATAATTTTTCTGTAATCGAACTCATCAACGTATTTAAATCGCCTTTTGGCAGATCATAACGGCCAATACTTCCATTAAATAACACGTCGCCACTGATCAGTATTTTATTTTTAGCATTGTAAAACGAAATGCTTCCAGGTGAATGCCCAGGTGTATAAATGCAATCAAAAATATATTCTCCTAATTGTATTTTATCTCCTTCGTTAATGTAAGAAACCGGATCGGGAGATTGCTCAAAATTTAATCCGTAAAGGTTTGCACTATGAGCCATTCTGTCAATGAAAAACAAATCCTCTTTATTTACTTCGGGAAGTAAACCATAAGTATCAAAAATAAATTTATTGCCAAGAATATGATCGATATGCGCATGTGTAAGCAATAAGCGTGTAAGCTTCAGGTTTTTTTCTGCAATAAAATTCTTTACGGATTCATTTTCAGAATTGGTAGAATTTCCCGGATCAATTATGAAAGCTTCGCCTTTATCATCGTAAATAATGTAGGTGTTTTCCTGGAAAGGCCCGAAGCAAAAAGATTTTAAATAAAGCATGGTGCAAAATTAAGGAATTAACTTTTTTACGAAGCGAATGTTCCTGTTTTTAAATTCTATTAAGTTTAGTCCGGCATTTTTTCCTTTGATCAGTTTACCAAATTCATCCTGTATGCCTAATGCTTCCGCCGGTATGCTGGTCATGCTTCTCAACACATCTTCTTCAGAATAACCGGAATTTGAAAAAAACAGATCGGCTTCCCTTACAAGGTCGAGTTGTGTATTGCTGGCAAGGCTATCGGTACCCAGGCAAATTCTGTTTTTAAGGGAAGTAAAAAGATCAAAACCAGGGAGCCTGTCCTCAATGTATTTATTGGCGTTGGGACAAAAACACCAGTACACATTTTTTTTGGAAGCCAATTCAATATCTTCTTTTGTACTGAATGAATTATGAACGAGAATAGTTCTTTGTGAGCCCAGAGCTTCGAGATAATATTTTAAACTGCTCATCATTGGCGCCTTAAACCAGCTGATATCAAGTTGAAGAAATTTATACAGATCGTAAAAGCCGTTTTCTATTCCGTGAAAGAATTTTGTTTCATCTTCTGTTTCCTGGTTATGAATACTGGAAGGAAGACCTCTTTCGCTATTGAAAGCGCTTATCTTTTCGATCAGATCTTTAGAAGTGCTATAAGGCGCGTGAGGGGCCAGGCTAACATTCAGTCCCAGGCCCTTGATCTGATTGTATAATAAAACTCCTGCTTCAAAAACAAGAGCAGCACGGTCGGGATGCAGGCCCAGCAATTCAATGAAAGAGTGGTAATGAATCTTACTTTGTGTTTTGGTTTCCAGGCTGTCGTCGGTGTTACAGATATCGCCAACGGCAACAATGCCATTGATCCACATGTCGTTGTCGGCCTGCTTTATTTTTTCTTTGATCTCTTCTTTGGAAGAGGTGTTTCTTTGAAAGATAATCTGTTTTCCAAATCCTGCCAATCCTGTTTTTTGAGGGATCTTGTTTTTAAGGTGACTAAGCTCCGTGTGGCAGTGTGCGTTTACAAATCCGGGGCAAATAACACCTTTTAACGTTTGGATTTTTCCTGGGTCAATGGCCGCTACGTCAAGTATATCGTGGAGAGCACCGTGTTCGTCTATTATAAGAACAGATTCGTTCGGAAGAAAATCCACACCGTTAAAAACCCTGTCGGCCCTTAAAAATTGCATGCAGTAAATGTATCAAAATATCGCGTTGGTTTGGTATCTTTGTGACCTTAATTAAGTCAAAGAGAGTTAGGTCAAAATTCAAAAGCATCATCACTTTACTTTTGAGTTTTGATTTTAAAACTTCTGACTTCTTACAATGAGCGTAAAGAAAAGAGATATACGAGCACTTACACTTGAAGAACTTACAGTTGTCTTTAAGGACATTGGTGAGCCCGCTTTTCGTGCCAAACAAATTTATGAATGGCTTTGGAGCAAAAGCGAAACGGATTTCAGCCAGATGTCGAACCTCTCTAAAAAGCTGCGGGAATACCTCGAAGAAAACTTTGTGATCAACGCTGTTGAGATCAACGAACAGCAGATCAGTTCTGATGGTACCATAAAATGCGCCATGAAACTGCACGACGCGTATGTGGTGGAAAGTGTTCTTATTCCGCACGAGTCGCGCATGACGGCCTGCATTTCTTCACAGGTAGGATGTAGTCTTACCTGTAAATTCTGCGCCACCGGAAAACTCAAACGTATGCGTAATCTTAACGCCGATGAAATTTACGACCAGGTGGTTCTTGTAAAGAAAACCGCTGCCGAAAAATACAACGCGCCTCTTACAAATATTGTTTACATGGGAATGGGAGAGCCTCTTCTCAATTATAACGAAGTGATAGAATCGGTAGAAAAGATCACGAGTCCGAAAGGATTAGGAATGTCGCCAAAACGCATCACGGTTTCTACCGCGGGAGTGGCGAAGATGATCATTAAGCTGGCCGATGATAATGTAAAGTTTAATCTTGCATTATCGTTACATGCTGCAAATGATGAGAAAAGAAATCACATCATGCCTATCAACGAAACCAATTCACTTGAAAATCTTGCTGAGGCGCTGAACTATTTCATTAAGAAAACAAGAACCCGTCCTACCTTTGAATATATTGTGTTTAAAGATTTTAATGATTCGTTACAGGATGCGCAGGATCTCGTTGATTTTTGCAGGAAAGTAAAGGGAAAAGTAAACATCATTGAATACAATCCTATTGGTGACAGCGAGTTCAGGCAAACAACTCACGAACGTTTAAATGCATTTACAAACTATCTTGAAGAAAATGGCGTTATCTGCAATGTGAGAAATGCGGGCAATTAGCCAATAAAAATAAATTAGCCGATCAACAATTAAAATAAAACCTATATTTAAGGTTTGTGTCGAAAGCCATTGATGAAATAAAACAGCCCGTTGCCAATCACATGTTGGCTTTTGAAGAAAAATTCAAAGGTGCTATGAAAACATCGGTGCCTTTACTCGACAAGATCACCAATTATATTATTAAAAGAAAAGGGAAACAAATTCGTCCCATGTTTGTTTTTTTATCTGCCCAGGTTAATGGCGAGATCAACGACAGTACATATCGCGCTGCGGCTTTGATTGAATTACTGCATACGGCGTCCCTTGTTCATGATGATGTAGTGGATGATAGCAACGAACGCCGTGGACTTTTTAGTATTAACGCACTCTGGAAAAATAAAATAGCGGTGCTTGTTGGCGATTTTCTTCTTACGAACGGTCTTTCGCTAGCGCTTGAATATGATGATTTTCATTTTTTGAGAATCACTAATCAGGCAGTTCGTGAAATGAGTGAAGGAGAGTTGCTTCAGATCGAAAAGGCCAGAAGACTTGATATTTCAGAGGATGTATATTTTGAGATCATTACAAAGAAAACCGCTGCTCTTATTGCGGCATGCTGTGCAGCGGGAGCATCCTCGGTGACTAACGACAAGAAGATCATTGATCTCACTAAAGAATTCGGAACTCTTACAGGAATCGCGTTCCAGATCAAAGACGATCTTTTTGATTTTGGAACCGACGATATTGGAAAACCAACCGGGATTGATATTAAAGAAAAGAAAATGACC
>JAJONO010000130.1 GCA_021323535.1 Bacteroidota bacterium | reverse complement strand
AAAATAATGTTGTGACGTGGCACAAAACAATCGGCGCCATAATCTACTAAGGTGTCCTTATTCAACCTACCACTTGAGATTTCAGTCAGACTTTTAATTTGATTCTCATTAAGAGTAATACAAACCGTATCTTCAAATTTTGAAAGATCGAGTTTCCGTTCCATAAAAAACTCGCCGCCCAGCATGACATCGGATGCTCCAAAAGCTATGACCTTGGAATAAGGGAAATCAACAAAGTTTGTGATTTCAGGCTGCCTCTTTATTTTAGGCCAGTGATCATCCTCGGGAATTTCCTGCGAGCAACTCCAGAGCAGGACTGAAAGTAATAGTATTTTAAGCGTTGTTTTCGTACTTATAAATTTAGTCATTTTCATTCAACAGCCTGATGTCTGACAGGAACTTCAGAAATTTTAATCTATGAGAGCAGTTTAGACAGACCTTGTCCTTAGTAATTTGTGGGCTCCTAATGTCTTGAATAAAACTAAAATTCTGGAAGCCGAGTCTACGGCCTTTCTTAAAACCTAAGTATTCGGATTTATAAGAACCAAAATCCACCTCACAGAAATTACACAATGTGAGTCGAAGTCCTTTATAAATCTCGTAAGTTTTATAAGTATGAAGATTCTGTTTAAAATGTTCAAGTTCTTCGGGATGATGACCGCAATCATCACAAGGCGCACAATCCTGCACGATTAATTCTTCAAAACATATGGGACATTGTTCCATCTTTTACTTTTAAAATATCTGCCATATTATAAGTTGACTGGAAAGAAATTAACTATCAGGTAATAGATCAATAAAGCAAAGAGCCCAAATCCTAGTATCACGGAGAATATCAGCCTGTTTCTTTTATCCATTCTGTTATTTTTTCCCGCCAACAGCAACGAATAGTTTTCCACCTACTTTGAGTTCGCTGACATGTATATATTCCTTGTGAAAATTAATAGTTCTTTTTTCCAGTTGCTGGAAAATGGTCCTGTTTAAATCTGCCTTCGCCATTTTTTCAACGAGCCATGAATTCATGTTTCTTTTTTCGGCAAAAACGTCAATCAGAACTATCTTTCCTCTGGGATTTAAAAGCGAAATTAAATTATTAAGAACCTTTTCCCAATCAGGAATAACGGACATTCCGAGGGCACAGATGATCCGGTCGAATCCATCGTTGGAGCCAGTATGTTTAAGAATGTAGTCTGTGGAGAGATCACGGGCATCGGCCTGAAAGAGAATGGTGTCTGTCCAGCTATTCTTTTCACAAAGTTGTTTGGCTTTATTGAGCATTCCTTGCGAGTAATCGGTGCCAACAATTTTAATGGAGGGATTCAATTGTTTAATGTGTTTAAAGTTTGCGCCTGTTCCGCAAGCTACATCTAATACAGAGGAGGCGTTCTTCAAATCTAAAAGTTCGGCGGCTCTTTGCCTGCTGTCAAAATATAATTTCTCAAGAGATTTGTCATAAAAGCCAGAGAAGAAGTCGTACCATTTCATAAGTCCGGGCTAAATTAATGTTTTCTGAATTATAGTTAAATCATTTTTAAAATAAATACGCTAGTCCTAATCCCAACACATCCTGGTTATTCTTTACATTTTTAAAAAGATCACCGTTCGAAATGTGAACTATATTGGCGCTTGCTTTAATGTGTTTGGAGAGATGAACGCTTAATGAAAATTCGTGGTGCAGACAAAACCCCATGTTGTTGAAACCGTCGTTGGTATTACGTTTCACGACTTCACACCATACAACACCGTTCTGGTAACTCAGATATGTTCTTTTGAATATTAAAAAACTGAAGCGTGTTCCGAGTCCCATCGCATAGTTTCCGTATTTGGAATGATGAACGATGAGCATGGCATTTATTTTTAAAAGTTTATCCTTCGCCTTTAAGTTCACATAGTTTAAATCGAATTGAAAAGGAAGATAAACATGATAGGTCATATTAAAAGGTTCAAAGCCCTGGTCGGGAGTTTCCCTGTTCCGGAACACACCTCCGATGATCTCAAGTTCGGGATCTTTAATGTAAAGATTAAAAGCGCCACGGTCTTTTTCGCGCGAAGTATTTAAACTGTCGAGAAGAATTTCTCTTGGATTTTCCTGGGCTAAGCAGGTTGTGGTGAATATGAGAAAGGAAATGAGAAACTTCATTTCTATTAAAGGTAATGAAAATCGAGGAGAGTTAGTAATTATGCTCTCTTGTCGGATGTCATAAGTTTGAGTTCGTTTAATTCTATTCCTTTGGTTTTCATTACCTGCCATTGTCCATTATGATCAGCTAAGCCTGCATAGAAAGTGTGGACATAATTTTCCTGAACAATATACACCATTAAACTACCTTTAGCGTTTATTTTAGTTTCTGAAGAGTACCATAGAAACAACCCGTCTTTTGTTTTATCAGTTATTCTATTATGCAGATTATCTATACTGTTTTTTCCGGTATGAAGTCTTTTTTCGAAAGTTTCATTATTCGTTGGTTTTTTTCTGAAAAAAGTTTCCGATAGAACACGTCGCGGATGAAACGGTGGAACAGTTACTTTATCCTGCCATTTTTCCTCGAATGAATACTCTGTTAAAACTCCCTCTTTAAACGGAATGATTGCTTTCCCTGAAAAATTCAACCATTTATGATCGAACCAGTTTTTGATTTTGACGATACGTATTTCCTTAACACGATATTGCCAGACAAGCGTGCCAAGAATTTTATTCAGAAGCAGTATGAAATCTTCGGCATCGTCCGGAAGTGCTTTTATTTTTTGGTCATTGAGTAGCATTTTATTATTTCGAAAAAATATCCTTATTCCATTTTCTGAATTCGTAATATTTGGTTTTTGGTTCACCTGTGATTCCATTGATTCCTTTTTTCTTTGGAAGGTAATAACCGTGAATGTAAAACAATGGAACGAGGAAAAGTGAAAGCACGACCATGGCGACGGTTCTATCAAAGAGAATTGAAAGTCCGCAAATGATAATAAGCACAAGAATATATTTTCCAACTCTTCTGAGTTTGGGAGTTTGTTCTTCAAAATGTCCCATCGTCATATTACCAATGGCGAAGATGATACTGACGATGGCTATTTCAAACCACAATGAATCGGTTGACCACATACATACAAAATTAGGCAACATTTAAATCAATGAAGAACCTTTTTAGGTAAGCATAAATTATCCGGTGTGGTTTCTCATTCCTCCACATAACGTGCAAGTTTCTCCAATGAAGATTTGGTTCCGGCTTCATTATCTTCCGGCTTTATTCCCGGAGGAATATCCCTGAACAACATGGTTACTTCTGTCCCATTGTCATTAGCCTCAAGTGTAATTTCAATGATCATTTCTCCCTGGAAAGCGGGATCGTCTGAATTAAAGTTGATGGCCTCAACTATTTTTTTGAATGGTGTAAGTTCTATGAACCGTGCCGTAAAGCGATCTTCTTTTCCTTTTGTTTTGCCTTTGGAATCGTGATCGTTTTCAGAGTAGAATAAAGACATTTCATATCCTCCTCCAACACGGAGATCAAAATGATGAACTTTAGCCGTCATGTCTCCCGGAGCCTGCCAAACGCTTAGAGCATCCGGAGACGTAAAAGCCTCGTACAATTTTTCAGGACTGGCTTTTATGATCTTCGAATTCTGAGTGGAGTTCTTCTTCATAGTGAACTTTTTTTTGCTTACCGTGGAATACGGAAGCTTACAGTGTTCAGAAATGAAAAATTAATGCCAGTATGTACCAACGAATCCAAGTACGAAGCCTATCCAGATGCCGAAGAGATATACAATGAAACTTAAGATATAAGCTACTATCATTCTCCAGCCTCCGCGGTAACGGAGATAATCAAGAATGTAGTAACATACGCCGCCCATAGCTCCCGCAAAGGTGAGGACAAGAATGGGTCTGATCCTCCAGAATTTTCCCCATTCGGGATCGGGTTCTCCGGCTGTGACCAGGAACACTATTACAAGTATTAACGCGGGAATTACGCCCTGTATCATACGCTTTACCAAGGAAGCTGAATGAACGGGATTTGCAGTTGAATCGCTGATTTGTGCCATGATGATTATATTTTACTGGTTATACTTCTTGTTTAAAAGTACTTTGAAATACAAAGTAAATACAAATTTTATGGCTTTGCAAGAAAAAATTCAAAAAAGCAGGATTTGCCAAGGACTGCAAACAGAAGCAGCAGCTTAAGTCCTTCATGGATTCGAGAACGGAAGTAATTTATGCTCCGAACTGCCTTAAATGATGGTCGGCGTGCTTATACGCGAAGATCCCGATCTGGTCCTTACTCATTGGCCCAAAGAAAGGGTGAACGAAATCGAAGTTATTAAACGAAGCATATTGCGAAACCCTGTCGAGCCATTCTTTCTTAAGCTTTTCAATATCACCGGTGGTTTCAGTTGTTTTAAGGACAGGAGCGGTTGGAGAATTTTTTCCGAAAGGACGCCCTTCTTCCAATGATTTCTTCAGGATCTTTTTGCCGATCAATCGTCCGATGAATACGCGCTTGATCTTTATTTTTCCAAGGAACATATCATC
>JAJONO010000093.1 GCA_021323535.1 Bacteroidota bacterium | reverse complement strand
GATACTTGCTTACTTCTGTTCGTTAATTGCATGACTAATTTTTTATTTAAATAATGAAATGACAGCGAGTGCAACAAAATAATATATTTCTCCTCCCTCGATCAACTGACCTGTTATTTTTATTGCTTTCTTCATTTTCTTAAAACTGAATGTTCCCTCTGAAATATTCAACTACAACCGTAATTGCTAAATTTAAAAGTGATAACGGCAATAAAATTTTCCAGCCTAAATGCATCAACTGATCGTAACGGAAACGCGGTAAAGTCCAACGGATCCACATGAACAAGGAGATGAAAATACAGATCTTGGTAAAGAACGCTCCAAAGCCAATCACCGTGATCCAGATAGAACCATCTGCGAGTCCCAGCCATTGATAAAACTCATGTGACCACGGAAAATTGTATCCTCCAAAATAAAACGAAGCCATAATCGCCGATGAAACAAACATGTTGATGTACTCAGCGAAAAGGAACAATCCTAATTTCATAGATGAATATTCTGTATGATATCCTCCTACTAACTCGCTTTCACACTCAGGTAAATCGAAAGGCGCGCGATTGGTTTCTGCTAAAGCGCAGATGAAGAAAATTAAGAACCCAAGTGGCTGCCAAACTACATTCGCAACGCCTGCATCTTGTTTTTCTACGATCTCGCTTAAACTTAAAGTTCCTCCTGCAGTAACGATCAAAGCAATTACAGAAATTCCCATTGCAATTTCATAACTGATCATTTGTGAAGAAGCACGAATCGCACCAAGTAATGCGTATTTATTATTGGATGCCCAGCCACCGATCATAATTCCGTAAACTCCAATCGATACAACTCCGAATAAATAAAGAATCCCAATGTTGATGTCTGTGATCTGGAAAGAGTAAGGCACGCCGTCGATCATAAATGATTTTCCCCATGGAATTACGCTTCCTGTCATTAGAGCGGTCATCATGAATAAACTCGGACCAAGAATAAATAAGAACTTATTACTTACGTTAGGAATGATCTCTTCTTTGAAAAACATTTTTCCACCATCGGCCAATGGTTGTAATAAACCAAACGGACCCGCGCGATTAGGACCAACACGATCCTGGAGTAAGGCCGAGAATTTACGTTCCCACCATGTTGAGTAAGCGGCAACACCTAACGAAAGGCCAAACACCACTACGCAAACAACAAATTTGTATATAACGAATGATAATAACATACTACGGACGTTTTTCTATTGGAATGAAACCAAGGGCTTTTTGTTGTTTCATTACCTGAGTTTTTAATTCATTTAAATGCTGGTAGTGATTTTGTGAGATCACCGAACTTCTGTGAATCGGTGAAGGACCATCAATTACCCAATCAGCAGTTTTCTTGCGGTCGTAACGACAAGTATTACAAATGAATTCTTCTACTTCGTCCCACTGATCTTTTCTTGCTGTTACACGAAGAACATCTTCTCCTTTCATCCATAAACGAACTTTGCCTGAACACTTATCGCATTTGCAATGAGCATCAACAGGTTTTGTGAACCAAACACGTTGTTTGAAACGGAACGTTCTATCGGTCAAAGCTCCAACAGGACAAACATCGATTACGTTTCCGCTGAAATCATTCGTGATGAATTTCTCAATGTAAGTTGAAATCTCAGAAGCGTCGCCACGATGAACAACACCATGAAGGCGGTTGTCTGTAAATTGGTCTGCGGTTTTCACACAACGGTAACAAAGGATACAGCGATTCATGTGAAGTTTGATCTTATCGCCAATATCGATCATATCGTATTCACGACGTTTGAATTCGTAACGCGTTTTTACAGAACCATGTTCATAACCAAGATCCTGTAATTTACATTCACCGGCCTGATCGCATACAGGACAATCGAGCGGATGGTTGATCAATAAAAATTCAACAACACCTTTACGCGCTTCAAGGATTTCGGGAGAAGTTACGTTCTGAACTTCCATTCCATCCATCACTTCTGTTCTGCATGAAGCAACAGGTTTAGGCATTGGGTTTGGATTCTGCGCGCTTCCCTTCGTTACTTTCACAATACACGTGCGACAATATCCCCCACTTGTTTTTAATTTGGAATAATAGCACATAGCTGGAGGAGCAACCTCCGGCCCGATCATACGTGCAGCCTGAAGAATAGTAGTACCCTTAGGTACATCTATTTCTATTCCGTCTATAGTTACTTTCATATTAATTCAAAAGCTTTAAAGTCAAAACTCAAAAGTTCACCAGAGTTTCATAAAGCTCAGGAGGCTTTTTTAAGATTGACTATTATTTTTCCTAGTACCTTTTCAATTTATTCTAATTCTGTTTTTACTTTTTCCTGAGTTTTTGAACTGAAGTCGTATCCTTTATGAATTACTTCCATCCAAAAACCAGTTTCATTTGCAGACCTTAATGCGATATCATAAAATCTCACTAACTCTCTTCTGGAACTACTCGCTTTTGCTTCTCTGACATTGGCGCCAACTGATGTTCCACTTCTTCTTACCTGTGATATTACATCGAAATCTATTTTATTTTTCTTTAACTCTTCCGAGAATTTTATCATCAAAATTGCAAATTCCAGTGTCCATTCTTTAATATCTTTTTTGTATTCCAAGTTCCTAAGTTCAGTACGGTTTTGAATTTCTACGCTTTCTTTTGAATTTTGAATTATTTTCTCTTTTGACTTATTTATATTATGCTAAAATTTTATTTAATCTATTATAATGACTAACGTCAACAAATTTCTTGCTCTTTGCAATATCGATAAACTCCTGTTTAAAGTGACGAATCGCAGCGGCCACAGGCCATGCAGCAGCTTCACCGAGCGGACAAATAGTTTTTCCTTCGATCTTACTCTGAATGTCCCACAATAAATCAACATCGCTTTCTTCCGCGGTTCCGTTTAAGAACTTTTTCAGTATTTTTTCCATCCAACCTGTCCCCTCACGGCAAGGCGAACATTGTCCGCATGATTCGTGATGATAAAAACGCGTGAACGTAAATAAATTTTTAACGATGCTGGTATCCTCATCCATAACAATGAATCCGCCAGAACCTAACATAGTTCCCGTGATGAAACCTCCATCGCTCAGACTTTCATATGTCATTAAACGTGGTTCGCCTTTCGCGGTTTTTAAAATTAATTCTGTTGGAAGAATAGGAACTGAAGATCCTCCAGCTACAACAGCTTTCATTTTTTTACCGTTACGGATCCCTCCGCAATATTCTTCACTGTAAATAAATTCTTCAACCGTAATTCCTAATTCAATTTCGTAAACACCAGGTTTATTAATGTGGCCAGAAGCAGAAATTAATTTTGTTCCTGTTGATTTTCCGATTCCAATCTTCGCGTATTCTTCTCCACCCATGTTAACGATCGGGCAAACCGCCGCGATTGTTTCAACGTTGTTTACTACAGTAGGACAGCCATAAAGACCAGCCACTGCAGGGAAAGGAGGCTTGATGCGTGGATTACCACGTTTGCCTTCAAGCGACTCGAGTAATGCAGTTTCTTCTCCGCAGATATAAGCGCCACCACCAACCTGTACGTAACAATCGTGTGAGAAGTCGGTTCCTAAAATATTTTTCCCTAACCATCCTGCAGCATACGCTTCTTCAATCGCTTTTTCAACGATACGCGCTACGTAAAAATATTCTCCGCGAATGTAAATGTAAGATGACTTTGCTCCGAGTGCGTACGATGAAGTGATCATTCCTTCGATGAGGGCATGAGGAATTTTCTCCATCAGGTAACGGTCCTTAAAAGTTCCGGGTTCCGATTCATCGGCATTGCAAACAAGATAACGCGCAACACCTTCGGGTTTTGCAAGGAAGCTCCATTTTAATCCTGTTGGGAAACCAGCTCCTCCACGTCCGCGAAGTCCCGATTTTTTTACCTCATCAGTAACCTGGTCAGGCGTCATAGTTTTCAGCGCTTTTTCTACTGAGGCATAACCACCATGTGCACGATAAACATCCAGTGTGTGAATGTTAGGTACTTTATCGTTGTGTATTAAAAGTTTTCTTCCCATTATTTTTATAATGTATTGTTGAAATCAAGGTCAGTATAATTTCTTTGTCTTCCGTCTGATTTGTATTTATCAAGAATAGAATCCACTTTATCGTAAGTTAAATTTTCGTGAAAGCTTGCGCCTATCTGCATCATTGGAGCGGTTCCGCAAGAACCAAGACATTCGGCCACTTTCAGAGTGAACATACCATCTCTCGATGTTTCGCCCACTTTAATATTTAATTTTTTCTCGATGTGCTTCACGATGTCTTCAGCGCCGCATAACCAGCAGGAAGAGGTTTGGCAAACTTCAATCACACATTTTCCAACCGGTTTTAAATTATACATCGTGTAAAACGAGGCTACTTCAAACACTTCAATTGGTTTTATTTTGAGAATAGAAGCAACGTAATCCATTACTTCGGCACTGAGCCATCCTCCGAATTCAGCCTGCGCTACATGGAGTACAGGAAGTAAAGCAGACTTTTGTTTTCCTTCGGGATAACGCGAAATAATTTTCTGAACGGTTGCCATGGCAGCGTCGTTGAATTTTATCTCCGCTCTTTTTTTGTCATCAAATGATTGTGTACCGTGTACCTGGGCTCCCATTATTTCTTCTTTTTTTTGTAGTTAACAGTTAGCTTAAATTCTTTTACGATATCAATGTTCATGCGTTTGTCGAAAGCAAAGTCGACATATTTTGCAGAACCTTCTTTCTCGTTTACTTTTTGTTTTACGCGGCCAACTTCCTGGTTTTCGTTATCGGTTGCCACGAGCAATAATTCATTATCAAAATTTTCGTTGAAAATCGCGTAAGTACTCACGACGTTTGTTTTTAATGAATCGCTGTAGAACTTACCACATTTTCCGATTTTAATTCCGAAAACATTCACAGAAGTATCTGCCTTCACATTTACTTTGGTAAGGCCTTTATCAAATCCTACTTCGGCGCCTTTTACAACAGCTCCGATCCCTTCGGTTAAAGCAGAGATGGCAGATTTTCCTGAGGTTTTTAATCCTTCACCTACACCCTGCACCATGGCCGATTTCTCTTCCACTTTTTCTTTTCCTTTATCATGTTCTTCTTTCACTTTATCTTCGTGAGAAGAGCATGCGCAGAAACAGGTTAATGTTACTGCTGCGATGAGAGGATATATTTTCATTGTTTTCATTGTTTTTAATTTATGCCGTAAAGCAGATCACAGATCGCTTCATGCTACGCATCAAGTTCGCCTGCAATTACGTTCATGCTACTCATAGTAATGATGGCGTCACTTAACATACTTCCTTTTATCATTTCAGGATAAGCCTGATAGTAAATGAAACAAGGTCTTCTGAAATGTAAACGGAAAGGCGTTCTTCCTCCGTCGCTCACAAGATAAAATCCTAATTCACCGTTACCCCCTTCTACTGCATGATAAACCTCTCCTCTCGGAATATCCATCTCGCCCATTACAATTTTGAAATGGTAGATAAGAGCTTCCATGTTATTATACACTTCATCTTTAGGAGGTAAGAAAAAATCAGGAAGATCGGCGTGAACCGGTTCGTCTTTCGGCATTTTTGCAATGGCCTGTCTGATAATTTCAAGTGACTGATACATTTCTTCCTGGCGAACCATGAAGCGGTCATAAGTATCGCCGCTTTGTCCAACAGGAATATCAAATTTAAAATCCTGGTAAGACGAATAAGGATTCATCACGCGAACATCATAATCCACTCCCGCCGCGCGAAGATTTGGTCCGGTGAAACTATAATCGAGTGCCATTTGTGCAGAGATTGGTCCGCAGTTAATGGTACGATCCATAAAAATTTTATTTCTTTCAAGAAGATTAGCGAATTCTTTTAATGCTTTGGGATATCCCTCAAGGAAAGCGTCAATTTTTTTCCAGGTCTCAGGGCTCCATTCTTTATCAAATCCGCCGATGCGTCCGATGTTTGTAGTAAGACGGGCGCCACAAATATCTTCGTAAATATCATAAATTTTTTCGCGCCACTGGAAAATGTAAAGAAAACCTGTCATTGCACCTGTATCCACCCCAATAACTGAATTACAAATTAAGTGATCGGCAATACGCGCCAGTTCCATAATAATGACACGCATGTAATCCACACGTTTTGGCAATTTAGCGCCAAGAAGTTTTTCAACGGTCATGTACCATCCCATGTTATTGATGGGAGAAGAGCAATAATTAAGTCGGTCGGTAAGTGGTGTTATTTGCGCATAAGGGCGGCGCTCAGCTAATTTTTCAAAAGCGCGGTGAATGTACCCCACAGTTGGAGTTGCCTCATGAATGATCTCCCCGTCCATTTTAAGAATGTTCTGAAAGATCCCGTGAGTAGCAGGGTGAGTTGGACCAAGATTCAAAGTTGAAAATTCCTTTTCTTCCATGTTTTCGTTGATCACATTCGTTGTATTATCTTTTTTGGCCATGTTATATCAAGTCAAAAGTTTCAAGTTAAAAGTCAAAAGACTATCGTCCAAACATTTTATCGCTTTTATCATCACGTGTCTGATCTTCGAGTGGGTATTCTTTTCTCATTGGAAAAATATCCATTTCATCAACATTCAGAATACGTTTTAAGTTCGGATGTCCTTTAAACCTGATGCCAAAGAAATCGTAGGTTTCTCTTTCCATCCAGTTAGCGCCCGGCCAGATATCGGTTGCAGTAGGAACTTCAGGCTTATCAATCGGCATAAACACTTTTACACGCACGCGGAAATTTTTTGGCATGTTGTGTAAGTGATAGATCGCGGCTAATTGTTTTTCATCAGCAGTTTGAAATCCGGTAAGGTCGGTTAGGAAATGAAAATTCAGCTCAGTGTCATTTTTCAAAAATGAAAGTACATCGTGAATATTTTCTTTTTTGATAGTAAAAACAGGAAAATCGTATGAAAGTTCAGAAGCTTCAATTGCTCCAGGAAATTTCGCGTTCAACTGTTCGTTTACTTTATTTAAAAGATCTTGACTCATCATAAGTAGTGTTTAGTTTTTAGTGTTGAGTGTTTAATATTAAAAACTAATAACTAAACACTAATCACTGTTTTTACTCAATGCCGTAGCTGTTCAATAATCGTTTATATTCTTCGGAATTACGGCGACGGAACGATTCGTTCTTAGCTAATTCCTGGATCTTCAGAATCCCTTCGATGATCTGTTCAGGACGCGGAGGACAACCCGGAACATACACATCCACAGGAATAATTCTGTCGATTCCCTGTAACACGCTGTAAGTATCAAAAATACCACCGCTACTTGCACAGGCTCCAACAGAAAGCACCCATTTTGGTTCAGCCATTTGTTCGTAGATCTGGCGAAGTGTTGGTCCCATTTTTTTAGCAATGGTCCCCATCACCATCAATAGATCTGCCTGGCGCGGCGAGAAGCTCAAACGTTCAGCTCCAAAGCGGCCAAGATCATAATCAGAAGCCATTGTTGCCATGAATTCAATTCCACAGCATGAAGTTGCGAATGGTAATGGCCACAATGAATTTGCACGAGCCAGCCCTATCACATCTTCCAGTTTTGCAGCGAAAAAACCCGGGCCTTCAAGTCCCTGTGGACTTTTAGCCATTTCGAGTTTTGTGCGTTTTATAATTTCTTTTGCCATCTTAATCTAGTTTTAGTTCTTAGTGTTTAGTTCTTAGTTAGGGTTTTACGAATATTAAAAACTAATAACTCAACACTAAAAATTATTTATTCTTCCCACTTAATTGCTTTCTTAGACATCATATAATAGAATCCAACCAGGAGCAGCGCAATGAAGCTGAATACTTCGATCACACCTGTCATTCCAAGTTCTTTATAATTTACGGCCCACGGATACATGAAAATAACCTCAACGTCGAATAGCACGAAAAGGATCGCAACAAGGAAATACTTGATCGCGAAAGGAACACGGGCATTCCCCTGTGCTTCGATACCGCACTCGAACGAATCTAACTTGATCTTGGTTTTACGTTTTGGTCCTAGTAAATGCGTTGCCACAATAGTAGTAACAACAAAACCTATAGCCACCAAAAACATCAGTACTATAGGTAAATAATCGATCGGGCTGCTCATTAAAATTCTGTTAATTTTAGACTGTAAGGTTAACGATTTTTGCTAAATCGTCAAAAAAAATCAGTGCAAAGTTACAGAATTTTTACCCCTTTACGATTTTAAAAATTTGTAAGACGCTCTTGTTTCACCTTTTTTAAGGTTAAGATAGTAAACCCCCTGAGAAAGCGGCTGCACGCTGATTGTAGCGTTATTATCGGCGGAAGATTTTATCTTTCCGCTACTTACAATCTGCCCGAGATTATTAACAATCTCATAACTGATTTCTTCTTTTATCAGTGAAGAAAAAGTCACAGAAAGCTGATCCTTCGCAGGAACCGGGCCTAACGTAGCACCGTTTAGTATTCCAAGTTCTTTTACACCCGAAACCAGTACAAACACCGGCGCTGAAGATTTTACGCAATTTCCGTTATACGCCCAAACGCTGTAATAACCGTCCTGAGTCGGGGTTATTGTAGACGAAGTTTCGCCCGGAATAGGCGATCCGTTCATGTACCATTGATAACTTCCTGCAGTTACTGTTGTTGACAGGAAGCCGCTCATGATAAGAACTGTTGGCGTTTGCGGTGGCGGATCAACAAATAGTGTGGAAGAACCTACAGTATTACATGCTCCCAGTGATGACGTGAAAGAATATGCCGTAGTTACTGAATTGGTAACGGTAATATTATTTCCTTGCTGACCTGTTTGCCAGCTAACAAGATTTCCATTGGTAGTTACACCAATGTTGCCCGGAAAATTAACACAAACTGAAGCCGAAACCGGGTTCACCGTTGGCGCGTTAACGATTGAAACTGTTGACGTATAAGGAGTACTAGGTCCGTTGGCGTTACTTGATGTAAGTGTGATGGTATAAATACCTGTAGCAGGGTATGTGATCATTGGGGTTTGAGCTGTTGATGTAGCAGGACTTCCACCAGGGAAGCTCCATGCCCAGGCTGTTGGTGTGTTTGCCGATTGATCGTTGAATTGAAGAGGCGTGTTGATACAACCCGGTGAGAATTGCGCATTGAACGCGGCAAATGGAGGCGCTGTTGGGTTTGTGTAAAGATCTGTTTCCCAAACACCTCTTCCATAGGTTGCAGCACGTAATTTCCCCGTTGGATAATATATTTCCATATCGTTTACGATAACGTTCGGAAGGCCCGTGAAATAAGGCATCCATGAACTCATACTTGCTTCACGGTAGTAAACCCCCACATCGGTTCCAACGTACAATCCCTGCGGCGAGTTGTTCTGGTAAACAATGCAATTGATTGGAATAGGAGGTAATCCTGTTGAATAGTTGGTCCAGCTTGCGCCTCCATTTGCTGAAGCGTACACTTTATTGGTAGCAGAATAACCAGAGAATGTCACATAAATATTATTAGGATTCTGGTTATCGATGGTAAGATCGGTAATGGACCCGGAACCGGTTGGAAGCCCAGTGCTGATAATAGACCAGCCTGCTCCTCCGTTTGTTGTTTTATAAATAACACTTCCTGCTGTAGCGTAAATAATATTTGTGTTGGATGGCGCGATCTTGATCTCATCCATGGTGGCACCGGTTGATCCCAGCTGGGTCCATGTACTTCCATAATTTGTAGATCTGAACACCTGCTGGTATCCGCAATAAAATTCAGCCGGATTAGAAGGACTCTGAATAATAGGAGCCACCCACGCACCCGTTCCGGTAAGGCCGTTGGTTATGGTTGACCAGCTTCCACCACCGTTGGTTGAGCGTTGAAAATCGCCGTTTACGTAAGACGCTACAATTATGTTATTGTTGTTCCAATCGATAAAACAATCCATTCCATCTCCACCATAAATTTCGCTCCATGAAGTTCCATTAGAAAGATTGGTTCCATTGTCCTGGTGACCAGTAACAATTCTTCCCGCGTTATTAGCAGAGAGCCCCATTTTATAGATCTGCGCAATGTTCATATTACCATTAATGGTGGACCATCCACTGCCGCTGTTAGTAGAGCGGGCCACGCCGCCATCAGTACCCAGATAAATTGTAGATCCGGAGGTATAAAGCACGAAATGCAGATCGGCGTGAACATAAGGTCTTCCACCACCACCATACCAATGTGTATTGAGTGACCAGGAAGTTCCTCCGTTAGTTGATCTCCATGAATTAACTCCACCAGCAATAATTTCATTAGCGTTTGTTGGTGAAGCGTCAATAGCAATGTCGTACCAACCTTGTCCGCCAGTGCCTCCACCGTTAGTGCTCCAGTCAAAAATGTTTGGCGAATTACTCATCATGGTAAAATTGCTTCCGCCATTGGTTGAACGGTAAAGACCTCCAAAACCATTATTTGTACTGCTTACAAGAATGTAGATGTATTGATTGTTGGCTGCTGTTACAGCCATAGAAAGGCGGTTACTGTTCAATCCGCTGGCAATAGCGATTGCTGTGAAATTAAGTCCTCCGTTCGTTGATCTGAAAAATCCTCCGTTTGAAACAGCGTAAACTGTTGTTGTATCTCCGGGTTTGTACTCAGCGTCTACATAACTTCCATTATAGGTTAAGCTCCAGGTAGTACCTGCATCTACAGATTTATAAATTCCAACTGATGACGCAACGATGAGTGAATTTGGATTGAGGGGATTAATTAGTAATCTGTGTATACGTCGCGTTTGTGAAGTTTGCCACAATAAACCGGTTGTACCCCAGGTTTGACCACCATCAACGGATTTCATTACGCCTGTTGAATGTGTATCTCCTGCATCCTTATCACCGGTAGCAGCATACATTATTGTTGGTGTAACCGGGTCGATAGCGATGTCGGAAATTCCAAGAGAAACAAACTGATCGGTTGTAGTTGTATAACTTGTTCCACCGTTAGTGGTTTCCCAAAGTCCGCCAGCAGCGGTTCCTACGTAAAAAGTATTCGGATTAGTGGGATGCATACGAATTACCTGTACACGCCCTGCATCTCCCCCTGCCGGAGAACCAAAAGGTCCAAGTGGGGTCCAGTTTGCAACGGTGGCGCTGGTTACAGCATTAGTTGTAAGTTTATTAGCGTTCTGGTGCGCCATAAACTCTTTATATTTTTCGAGTGCATAACCGCGTGACGCAAATTTCATATTTCCGGTAGGGTAAACGCGTGGAGCGGTAAACCACTCCCATCTTTTGAAAGCCTTATAACCCTTTCCTCTTTCGTAAGGACGGTCCTTCCAGTAATTGTCAAATTCTTTAACGATATCATAGAAATTTGCATTGGGATCCTGCATCATTTCTGTCCATTTCTGTGCTTTTGCGCTTCCTAAAGCCGCAATAATAAAGGCAAATATTAAAACCTGTTTTTTCATGTGTTTTTTATGGGGTCCATAAAGATAGGAAACCCCTTATTAACCGGCAATACCGCCTATCCCAATTATTTTTGTTTAGTTAGCAAGGAATTCGTACCTTTGGGGCTCAATTTAGAAAACATGACTTCATTATTTGTATTAGGTCTTTTAGGCGGGTTAGGTGCTCCTGAAATTATCATTATTCTGGTTATCATTCTTTTAATGTTTGGTGGTAAAAAAATTCCAGAGTTAATGAAAGGTTTAGGCCGTGGTGTGAAAGAATTTAAAGACGCAAGCAAAGGCGAAAGCGCTGAAAGCACCGAAGTAGAGAAAAAATAACTTATTCCGCTCAGCGGAACGGGATTAATCATACTTTTGAGGCGTTATTCTTAAATGAATAACGCTTTTATTATTTAAAAAAACGAACGTGTATTCATTTTCCGGAATAAAACAGCTACAGATAGATCTTACAGGGGGCATTACTACCTGCGAAAAGATTGTTACAGAATGTATTTCAGACATAAAAAAACAGGCTGACCTTAACGCTTTTCTCGAAGTGTTTGAGAAATCGGCTTTAGAACAAGCAAAGCAGGTTGACCAGAAAATAGCGAACAAATCTGCTGGAAAATTAGCCGGCGTGATCATTGGATTAAAAGACAATATCTGTTATAAAGGGCATAAAGTTTCCTGTTCTTCAAAAATTCTTGAAGGTTTTGAGTCTCTTTACAGCGCTACTGTTGTAGAAAAACTACTGGCGGAAGATGCTATTATCATTGGCCGTTTAAACTGCGATGAATTTGCTATGGGAAGCAGTAATGAAAATTCCGCTTTCGGAAATGTTCTTAATCCATTAAATAAAAAATGTGTTCCTGGCGGAAGTTCAGGAGGCGCGGCGGTGGCGGTGGCTGCAAACCTTTGCCATGTAACGCTTGGCTCCGATACAGGAGGCTCTATCCGCCAGCCTGCATCATTCACAGGAACAGTTGGATTAAAACCGACTTACGGAAGAGTGTCGCGGTATGGATTAATTGCTTACGCTTCCTCGTTCGACCAGATTGGTCCGCTTACAAAAACTGTTGAAGACGCAGCTCTTATTCTTGAAATATTAAGCGGACAGGATAAAAACGACAACACTTCATCTTCCAATAAAATTGATGAATACAGTAAAAACATTAATTCAGATAAGAAATTTAAAATCGCTTATCTGAAAGAATGTGTGGAGGCAGACGGAATTGATCCGGAAGTAAAAAAAGCTGTGCTCGATCAAATGGAAAAACTCAAAAAAGCCGGGCACACCATTGAGCCCGTTAGTTTTCCTTACCTCGATTTTTTAGTGCCGACTTATTATGTTCTTACAACTGCCGAAGCTTCTTCAAATCTTTCACGCTTTGACGGTATTCACTATGGTTACCGAAGTTCCGCCGCCACCGATCTTGAAAGCACTTACAAAAAATCACGTAGCGAAGGTTTTGGTAAGGAAGTAAAGCGCCGCATCATGCTTGGAACTTTTGTTTTAAGCGCAGGATACTACGACGCTTATTACAGCAAAGGACAAAAAGTAAGACGACTGATTCACGAAAAGACAAAAGAGATTTTCAAAAATTACGACCTTATCATCACACCTTCAACTCCCGGAACCGCTTTTGAATTCGGGAAGAACAGCGCTGATCCTATCAAAATGTATCTCGAAGATATTTTCACCGTTCAGGCAAACATCGCCGGAGTACCTGCTGTTTCTGTTCCTTGCGGCAAACATAGTAATGGTTTACCAATGGGCATTCAGATCATGGCCGATTACTTTGAAGAGAGTAAAATGCTGTGTTTGGCTAATCAGATTAAGTTATAGTAATTAGCTGAATCCGCCTCACAAAACCATACTTTAAATTTGACGCGAATTTCACGAATTAACACAGATCTGCGCGTATTAATTTAAGAAAGGTGTACCTAATTCTTCACAAACTTCACAGTCTCCTTTTCCAGGATTCCTCTTCTGAAAATTTCAATGAAATAGATTCCGGTATCGAAAGAAGAAATATTGATGTCGTTGAAGTCGGTTCTTTCTTCAAGAACTGCTTGTCCTAATGAATTTCTGATAATTACTTTTTCTGTTTTGTTCGGAGAATAATTTAAAACCGAAATTACATTCCCCGAAGGGTTTGGAAACACACCAACAGCAGTTGAATGCGTGTTCTGTTTCACACCAGTCAAAATAGAACAGAGTCCTATTCCGTTCGCGATGGTTTGTAGCGAATCTATTGGTTCAATAAAAGAATTGGTAGGAGTTTTTACGCTAATGCTGATATACGGACTACCATATACATCATTTGGTTTAGACACTTTTAGAAACGCGAACAACGAAGAAGAATTGTTTGAGGCGCAACGCGTATCAGCGCCCACTACTTTTGCGCCCTGTAACGCGGCCATTAATTTACAGGCCAATGTTCCCGGTGTATTCTTAAATTTCGATTCCATAGAGTCGAGAATCGATTGCCCCAATAAAATATTTCCCTGGATACAATAGTTTATTCCCGCAATGTGATTTTTGTAGGTGAAACAATTAGTTCCTGTGAATCCGGCTGTAAGAGGAGAACCATTCATAATCGCCGCTACTCCATATTGCCTCACATGAGGGTTTGCCTGTATATCGTTTGCCTGCAGCCACGAAATGATTTGCGCAGGAGTATCGCCCAGATTCATTCTTGTGTTGGCATTACTTTGATTAGTCGCGTTGTAAGATGCTTGTGTATTGATGGCGCCTTTACCTGGAATTAAATCACCAAGAAAAGATGCATCATTGATTCCAAACTGAATGAGATCAACACAGGATGCTCCTGCGCTTCCAACTTCTCCCGTTATAGTATCAAGGCCAACGATGGAAAATGTATCCTGCGCTCTTATATTCATATTTAAAAGACAAGCAGCCACAATGAAGGTTGTAATTTTTTTCATGACATTAATTTTAGAACAAGAAACAGGAGTACAGAATAGTACTAATCGTCGGCATCGCTTCCAGCATTGATAATCTCAACGTCGAGCACACCAATGATCTTAAAATCGGTACGGCGATTGAGCGCGCGTCCTTCAGGATTATCGCTTCCATCAGCGTTATCGTTCGCCGCAATTGGTTTGCTTTCACCAAAACCTTTAGCTTTTAATCTTATTGGCTGAATGCCCTTACTAACAAGATAACTCACTACACTCTCGGCACGTTTTTGCGAAAGTTTTTCGTTATACTGGTCACTTCCCTTACTATCTGTATGCGATTGAATTTCTATGATCACTTCAGGGTTTGCTTCCATAAGTTTAAGAACGGTTGTATCGATAGCAATTTTACTGATCTCAAGAATATTTGCTTTATCAAATTCGTATTGAATGTTTGGTATACGAATAGGATCTTTTGGACGTTTTGCCAATAAACCATCCTTGATTAGATCTGTTGATGTATTAATTCCAATCGTACTCACTTCTCCGCTTGTGCCGAGATAATCTGTTTTTTTGAAGATAACAGAATATTCTCTTCCTGCCTCAACAGTAGTTTTATATTTTCCTGCTTCGTCGGCAATGAACGATTTCACCATGAATCTGTCGCCGGTTTTTTTGTCTTTGATCCACACCTCAACCGTGGCTCCGGGAATTGCAACAGTTGGATTTTCCTGTTCGCTTACTGTTCCTGCCAGAGTAATACGAATGTATTCTGAGTATTTATAATTGTAGATATCATCGCAACATGCCTTTCCTTTTAACGCAGAACCGCCTTTTCTGTTACTTACAAAAAATCCTTCTTCACGATTAGGAGAAATAGAATAATACACTTCATCGGCACCTGAGTTAATTGGCTGGCCAATATTTTCGGTGCTCGACCATTTTTTTCCATCACCTATCGCTTTGTAAATATCAAATCCTCCTAATCCTCCTAAACCATCAGAGCTGAAATAAAGCGTCCTGGTCTCCTGGTCAAAATAAGGGCTGATTTCATCCTGCGAGGTATTGACTTTATTTCCTAAATTTTTCGGTGCTTTATACACTTTATTTTTCTTGTCGTAAACTGTATACCAAAGATCCATTCCTCCCCTGCCCTCTTTATTATTACTTACAAAATAAATAATATCGTTTCCTTTGGCCGGATCGGTTGTTACCGCAGGCATGGTAGAGGTAAACTTTGGATTATTTACCGTCTTGGGAAGTTTCACAGGTTCGGTCCACGTATCGCCATTTTTTTCGGACATATAAATGGCGCAGATCATTTCGTCTTTCGGATTTTTACGACAACGTGTAAAATAGATCCGTTTACGATCTGCGCTGAAGCAGGCGTTACTCGTATTAAAATTCGATATATTCAGATTGTCGCCATACTCTCCCACATATTTCCATTCGTTGTTTTCGCGTTTGGCCATGTAGAGTTTTCGTATGACGGGACTCGCGGTATCATCTTCTTTGATGTATTCAACTTTATTGGTACGAAGCGAAGTAAATACCATTGTATTTTCATCAACGTTTACAGGAGATCCCTCGGTATTTATTTTATTAATGGTTGAATCAAGATGTGTGATGACAATCTTTTTTTCTACGCTTGCTATTTTCTGAATAGAATCACAGAAAGCGATTTCTTTTGTAGCCTGGCGCTTTAATGTTTTGTCATCGCCCTTATACTCCTTCTTAAACTTCGTGAAAACAATTTTCGCGCTGTCGAATTTTGCCATCGACTTCAGCATCTGCGCCTGATAATATAATGCTTCCCTGCTTTTTTCTTTGTCGGTTACATAGGCTTTATCAAAATACATCTGAGCGTATTCATAATCACCAATTTCATAATACGATTTTGCGAGCAGGTACATCACATCGGCATCCTGGCTGTTTCTTTTCAGATAGGCTTCAAAAAATACGACAGCCGAGCCAAGATCATTTTGCTTCATAGCATTCTTCCCTAGTTTCTTTAACTGCTTGGTGCTCGATTTTTTTACGAGCATAGAATCTACCTGCGCCTGAGATGCAAACGCAAATAACATGAACAGAATTATGATCTTAATACCTTTCACAAGGAATTGCTTTTTTAGTTAACCTGGTATTTTTAGCTCTGTAAATAAATGCAATCTCAAACGCGCCCTTACTTTCAACCGCTGTTTTTAATTGCGAGAAAGTAATATCGTAACTTAAGCCCACGGTGTAATGCGAGTAATTCATTCCTACCGTAGCAATGCCCGCATCAGCATTTCTGTTAAACCCATCGCGCCACATCACACCAGCAAAAACAGAGTTGGTGAAGAATGGCCCTTTCGATAAAATATACTCCGCGTTAATTCCACTTACCCAATCGCTCACTTTAGTAGTGTAACCATACTGACTATACGCACGAAGCACGATAGTGGCGTTCAATCTGTTATTATTACTCAGGAAACTTTCTTTTGGTTTGTTGAGATGAAAAAACGCGAGGCCCATGTCGGGTTCCCATTGGCCAAATCTTCTTGAAGCAGCAAATCCAGCATTGAGATCAAAATAAGTGAAACGTTGGCTCACATCCACTTCATTGTTTGGAAGTGTATTATCAAATTGTCCTTTGTTCCAGTTTAACTGGTTCGGAAAAGAGTGCGCGTAAAAATCAATGGACTTGATAACGATTCCAGGTTGAATGCCTGCATGAAGATTAAAATCTGCGACTTTACGATGCGCGGCTACAGATGGAAGAATTTTATTGATCTGAAGATTTCCTCCGCTCTTATCATTAATGAAAATCAATCCTCCGCTCACTTGTTGGTTTTGCGGATACATATTGAAATCTCCACCGGCAGAAAATGTATTATATGCCTTCGAAATTTCTTTCCATTGGCTTCTGTAATTTCCAAAGAAGCGATAATCTCCTTTATAATTTCCGGTATTAGCCGGGTTCATCGACAGTGGCGAAAGATAGTACTGGCTGAAATGCACATCCTGCGCTTTTGCAAAAACAATGCAAGCGAAAAAAAGAAGAGATGTTATTTTGAGTTTTCCTGCCAAGCGCTTTATCTGATAAGTTTGAACGATCCTGTTTTAAGGATTGGTTCCTTGTCTACATATGTTTCTACCGAAGCCTGGTAAATGTATGTCTCCATATTCTGAGGCACGCCATTGAAAGTTCCATTCCAGCCAACTTTTATATCGTTGCTTTCAAATAGTAATTGTCCCCAACGGTTGAAGATCCTGAAGTAATTCAGTTTTTTGATTCCCCATCCGTCAACATAAATAATATCGTTGGTTCCGTCGCCATTCGGTGTAAATGCTGTAGGAACATCCACTGTAGCTTTCGGGTCTACATGTATTGAGTAGGTAGAAGTAGTTTTGAAACATCCTAATCCGTCTTCGATCACCAATGTATATGTTATATCTACCGTTGATGTGGATGTAGGGAAGATGCAATTTGTGCAGGTAAGATCAGTGACCGGTGTCCACGTATAACTAAAGTTTGTTCCGGCGTATCCGTTCATAGGAATATTCTGTCCGATGATAACTGTAGTATCCCAGTTGGCACTGATTGGCGGCATCTGTACATAAATGCTTTTTGACGTGTCATTCGAACATCCGTTACTATCTGTTACACCAAGTGAATATGTAAATGGTGTTACCGAACTTGTTGCAGTAGTTGAAGACGAATTAGGTGATGTTACATTGGAAGCTGGCGACCATGTATATGTAACCACATTAGGAGATGTATTGCTATTAAGAACAAAAGGAGCGTTAAGACAGATTGAATCCAGCGAAACAATATTTACGTTTGGCAGGGGATTTATCGTCATGGTTTTAACTGCATCTCCCAAACAATTATTTACAGGATCTACAACATTCAACGTCACCTGGTAAACGCCCGCCGCGGTATAAGTATGATTTGAGGTTTGTCCACTGCCAGTACTTCCATCACCAAAATTCCAGCTGAATGTATAACCTGAGGAGCCCGCCGTAGTATTACTGAAGACATCTGTTGTTCCAATACAATGGTTATAATCTATCACTGCGATCTCATTATTCCTGTTAAAGTCGGCGGCGATTTTGATAAGGTTAACATTGATGGTGGCCTGATCCTTACACGCTCCTCCAGAAGAAAAATAAATGACTGTGATCGGATAATTTCCGCTGGTTGGAAAAGTTGTGTAAGTGTGTGAGACTGTTTGCGTCGATGTTCCGGCGTTTTGCGTAATATCTGTACCATCACCGAAGAAATACGTCCAGTAAGCTACCGAATTTGAATCCTTGAGGTTTATATTCAAGGCATTTCCGAAACAGATCGGGTTTTTATCGAGATTAAGATTTGCTGAAGGTTTTTTTGAAACAGTGAAAGTTTTTACCGCTACAGCTGAACAACCAAGAGGAGAAGTGCTCACGGTAAGAGTAACAGCTACTGTACCGCTGGTAGACGCCGGAATAAAATTAGTAACAACAGATGAATTAAGAGTTGCAATACTCCATTGGTAATTAAGCGGGTAAGTGGATTGCGTTAATGCAGTGTAAGAAACCGGTGCGCCTGAACATATATTGTTGGTGCTTGTCGAACTCGCGCTGCTCAATGTAAAGTCGGCCGCCGTCATACTGTGAACCGTTACTGCTGTTTGAGCGCTGTTTTTACATCCTGCTGCATCTTGTAAAGTAATTGACGCTGTATAATTTCCAGCATTGGTATACGTATAAGAAGCCGTGTTACTTGTTGTTGAAAGAGTTGTAGTACTGCCTGCGCCGAAACTAAATGTATAGGTATTCCCTACACCTGATGGCCCGGTAAACATTATAGGAGAACCCGCGCAAGGCGTAGACGGATTTGGATTTATAAACGCAATAGGATTATTTATCGTTATGACCTGAGTTTGGGTATCCACACATCCCTGAATGTTTGTGGCAGTTAATGATACTATATAAGTCTGGCTCGGACTTGCACCGGTATAAGTATGCGTTGGTGACTGAACAGAAGAATTTGGTGAGCCATCGCCAAACACCCACTGCCAGGTATTTATGGGGTCAGGGGTTCCGGGCGTATTATTAATTAAAGCCACTGTTCCCCCTGAACAGATCGGATTCTGACTAAATGTAAACTGAGGAGTGGCTGCACTGATCCTGAATGTTTTCTTTGTTGTATCCGCGCAACTGTTTTCATCCTTCACCATCAGCATCACTGTATGAGTTCCGGTGGTAGCGAATGTGTGGGTAAGGATCGGGGAAGGATTATCGTCAGGCGGCTGATTATCTACATACCACACATATCCTCTCTGGCAAGCGATCAACACATCCTGCGAAGGAGACCCGTCGAATGTAATGGTAGTGCTCGAACATCCAACCGCAGGTAATGTAAAGTTGGCAACCGCATCTCTCACCTTTACTACAAACGTAAATGTATTAGGAGAACAACCTGTTATTGAATTTGTACTTGTAAGAGAAGCCGTATAGTTACCACTTGCGGAATACGTGTGCACAATACTGTGTGTTGCAATTCCTCCAGGTGTTCCTGTAATTCCAACCGAACTGTTATCGCCAAAATTCAGAACGGCTCCCTGCGCGTCCTGCAAATGCGAAAAGAATGAGACATCTTTCCGGTTGGTACAATTTGTTTCGTAGCGCGTTCGTCCGATAGGACCATTAATAGTAACCGCAACTGTTGAGGTGCCCGTTCCTTTACAACTATGAAGATAACCACTCACACTAAAAGTATGTACGCCCACGTGCGTAAAATTCCATTGCTGAATATTCTGAGTCACGCATCCTGAGAAAAAACCATCGTCACTATCAACATGCCAATGCTGTACTGCCGGCGTTGTTGGCGGCGTGGTACTCATTGTGACCGTGACGGGAGTGTTCCAGCATGCTGTTAATGGTGAGACGCTGAAAGTAATATTTGGCGGATTGGCCACTGTAACAGTATCAACAAATATATCATAACAGCCTGTGGCCGTCATAATCATAAGCGTTGGTGTATACACTCCCGGATTTACATACGTAAATGTTGGATTGATAATAGCAGGTGGTACTGTGCCGGTAAGCGATGTTGAAGCTGAGGCTGGCGTAATACCACTTATCCAGGTATAACTCTGGATGGGATAAAGCGCAAAAGTCGTGCTGGTATCCCTGAGTGTAACAGTAAGTGGCGCGCAACCTTCTTTTACAGATCTGTTGTAACGTGCTGTTGGCCTTTGTATAGAATCATAGATATGGAAGATTGTATCTTTACATCCATTAGCAGTTGTAACGATAAGACTAACGTAAATTCCACTAAGAGGATAAATGGTGTATGGATTCAAACTTCCTTGTGTAACTGTAAATGTGGGATTAGGTAAGTTACTTGTATTCGTGGAAGGACCATTCACATAATACGGCGCCAGCCAACTCCATGAAACAACGTTTGAAGAAGACTGATTTATAAACCCTATTGTCATTGTAGGACTACAGGTCATTGAAGGAGG
>JAJONO010000092.1 GCA_021323535.1 Bacteroidota bacterium | reverse complement strand
GGTTACTGTTAAACAGATGTTGTACATACCCGCTGTTGAATACGTGTGCGAAGTGTATAAGTTGTTAGAGAAAGTTCCATCACCCCAGCTCCACTGCGCTGCTAATACGTTTCCGGCATAAGCAGGAGCAGCATACCATAATTGCGGTGTTCCGCTGAACATTAATGTAAAGTTTGAGTTTGCTGTACAAGGGAAGCTTGTAACGTTCACCTGCTGAATTAAACTGTCAACGCAGTTACTTGTAGAATCTTTAAGATGTAACATCACATTATGCATTCCGCCATTTGCGAAGTTGTGCGAAATAGGATTTCCGTAAAAGAAACCTGTTCCGTCATTAAAGTTCCACTTATGAATGGTCATTGCAGATGTACCGGTAGAGGTACTTGAAAAGTTTACCTGTCCTGCCGAACCAACGTTTGTATATGTGAAACTAGGATTGTAGTTACATGTACCTGTGGTGATAGTAATAGTTTGTTGTGTAGAGGCCGTGCATGTTGGTGCAACACTTGAATTCTGAATAGTAAGCCAGATAATATAAGAACCATTGCTTGAATAAATGTGAGAAGAAGACGCTTGCGGTCCCTGGGTTACAGGTGAACCATCGCCCCACCACCAGCTGTAGTATGAACTCGCGCTTGTTCCGGTAGACGTACTTGTTACATTCACACCTCCATTAGACGCTAATGTTGAAGTGAAACTTGCGGTTAACGAGCATGGAGGCTGAACACTTATCATTGTTTGCGTACTGTCAACACAGCTTCCATCAGTAAGGATTAATTTAGCCAGGTAATTTCCTGATGAGGAATAAGCATGAACAGCGTTTGCAGTATTTGCCGTGTTACCATCACCGAACTTATAAAGGAAAGTAGTTGACCCTGTTGTTCCTGTTGATGTGCTAGCAAAAGTTACTGTGTTGGCAGCACCTACTGTATAAGCATAAGATGCATTAAAGCCGGCAGGGCAAAGCGCGTTGGTTACCGTAATAACCGCGTTAGCTAAGGCACTGCAGGTTGGAGCAACAGATGGACCGAACATTGCAAAAAGTGAAACAGTGTAAGTTCCATTCGCTGGGTAAGTATAACTTGGATTTGGTCCGGCATTTACCCAGGTGGCACCGTTATAATAACCCCAATAATAAGAGGTGGCCATTCCTGGCGCACTGGTAGAGTTAAACGAAACGTTTCCGTTCGAGTTATAGGTAGCGGTGAATGTCACCGAACATTGAGCATTTGCCTTTGTCATTCCTAAGAACAGGATCAAAGCAAACAGTCCGAATTTTAAATTGTAGATAGTTTTCATGTTTGACGATTTATAACCAACTTTTACATGAATAAAGGTGGGATGGTTGGGCAGGTACGAAAAAATAATAGCGAATTAATTACTGAATATCAATAAGTTACAGTTTCTACAGTTCAAACCATCGTTTTTTTACAGCCAATTTAACAGCTTCGGTCTTGTTGGAAACATGAAGTTTTGTGTAGATGTTGGAAATATGCTTTCGTACGGTAAGTGGACTGATATATAATTTCTCGGCTATTTCAGCTGAGTCGAAGCCATCCACCACTAATTTTAAAATTTCAAGTTCTCTTGATGAAAGGTTATAATCTGCCGCGTCTTCAGGTTTCGAATTCTTTGGTTTCGGAGCGTTCATTAGCAGGTTCATGGCTTTTCTTGCAATCATCGGGCTCATTGGAACACCACCTGTTTCTACCAATTGAAAAATGGCCATGCGAATATTATCCAGTTTTTCATCCTTCAGTAGATATCCGCCCGCTCCCGCTTTTATAGAGTCAAAAATACGTTCGTCATCATCAAAAACAGTGAACATCAAAAAATTGATATCAGGATATTTTACTTTCGCTATCTCCACGGCCTGCATTCCATTCATTACCGGCATATCAATATCCATTAAAACAACGGCAGGATAACTTTCCCCCGAAAGACCTTCCATTTTTTCAAGAAAATCTTTTCCATTCCTTGCCTGCATGATCACTGTAATATCTCCTCCCGATGCAAGGTTCGCACCAAGCGATTCTCTTTGCATGATCTTATCATCCACTATCGCAATTTTAATCATGTATTGTTTTCTTTATATATTGTAATAACGGTTCCTTTTTGCGGTGCGGAGTCCATAACAAATTCAGATCCTATTTCCGAAGCTCGGTGTTTCATGTTATCAATCCCATAATTGTCTTTCTGTAATACCGATTCTATATTCATTCCTACTCCATTATCACTTACTTTAATGAAATATTTATAGCGCTCATCGGCCTCAACTTCAATAATAATTTCTTTCGACTGCGAATATTTAAATGCGTTATTTACAGCTTCCTGAATTATCCGTAAAAGGTTGAGTGATTCCAACGCGCTAATGCTGTTGTTCTGTTTTACGTTTTGTTTTACACGTACTTTTATCTGGGGCGAATCGTTGTATTTTTTAAGGCTTGAATAAACCCTGTCGCCAAAATTCTCAATGGTGATCTTATCGTTTTTCAGCGCCCATATTGTTTCACGAATACTTTGCATCAGATCCCGGCCAGCTGTATTGACAGAGTGAATCACTTTTTGTTCCTCCTGGCTTTTGGTCGTTAATTCCTGCTGCACCCATTCGAGATTATGAATAATAAAACTTACCTGCGAGCCTATGTTATCATGAAGATCGCGTGAAATGCGCTCGCGTTCATCACGCAAACCCGCAAGCGATTCGAGGTGTTGTTTTTGCCGTCTCACCCTGTTGTATAAAACAATAAACACAATTATTAAAACAGTTAGTAGAAATAAAATGATCAGAATGATAATTGTTTTTGTTTTGGAAGCATTTACGCGTTCCTTGTTCTCCAGTTCCAGCGCAATGATTTTATTTTTCTGCTCAAGAAGTTCTTTTTCCTTTTCCTTTTTTTCCGTCTCGTATTTTACCATCGATTCAGAAGTTGCTTCGGCAGCATTTTCGGAGAAGAGTTTTACAATAAGATCATTTTCCCGTTGCTTAAAGCTTAAGGCTTTTTTATGATCCCCAATATCTTCGTAATAACGAGCAAGGTTAGCAAAGGCTCTTATTCTTTCTTTTGTATTTGAAACTTCTTCCGCTATTTCAAGTGCGTGACCAGCAGCCTGCAACTGCTCCTCGCGTTTGCCCAATTCCGAACATACTTCAGAAATATTATTATAAATGAGGCCGGATTGCGCCCTGTCATCTATAGCTAAGGCGATATTCAGAGCCTTCTTATGAAGATCGTATGCTTTTGCAGCTTGCTTTTGCTTAAAATATAATCCCGCAAGATTATCGTAACTATATTGCAGGATAGAAGAGTCGCCAATGCTTTCGGAAGTTTTGATAGACAACTGGTAAACTTCGATTGCCTTTTTAAAATTGTTGAGCAGCTCAAACGACACGGCCAGGTTCTGATAGGCCATTCCGAGCTTCGCGGTATTCTCAAATTTTTTATGAATAGCTACGGTACGCTCAAGATAAGGAAGCGCCTTTGCGGGCTGCTCCATATCGTTATACAAAATCCCAAGATTGTTTGATAGCTGAGAAAGCAGGCGTTCGTTGCCTAAACTGTCTGCAATTCTAAAACCTTTTGTAAAAGCTTCAACCGATTCGGTAAACTTATTTTGTTTTTTGAAGATGAGCCCCGTGTTGTTATAATACTGCCCAATTCCGAGAACGTAATTTATTTTCCTATAATAAAATCCTGCTGAGTCGTAGTATTTCATTGTGGTGGAATAATCCCCTGCGTCGTCATAAAACAAACCCATGAGCATATAAGACTGTGCCAGATATTTTTTATTTGGAAAATTTTTGCATCTGCTCACAAGTTTTATTGCTTTTGCTTTTGCACCGTTGGCGTCGCTTACTCTTTGCTGTAGAACAGAATCCACCAGTAATTTTATATGCACGGAATCTTTTGAACTCTGTGAAAACAGAAAGGAGGAAACAAAAACCAGGAAATATAAAATAATTGTTCTGAACATAAACGAATTAAATTTAATAAAAAAAGCCGCGCTTTAACAGTAGCGGCTTTTTTATTCAGAACCTTACTTAATACTTCATGATCTTTTGAACAGCCCTTGAGGTTTCATTCGAAATTGTTATGATGTAAACTCCGGGAACAAGATCAGAAAGAACAACCTGGTTAGCATGAGGCGTAATTTCCTTTGTTATCACGACTCTTCCCTGCAAATCTGATACTATGACCTGGGATCTTTCTTCAATTCCAATGTTTATTTCGTCTGACGCCGGGTTTGGAAATATGTTTACAACAACATCTTTCTGATTTTTTCTGATAGAAGCGGGTAAGACATCGTTGGCCAGACCAGTGATTTCGGAAGGTGATAAAACCCTGTCGAAAAAATAAATATTATCAAGTGTGCCATTGGTAAAAGCGGTCGACAGGAAATTAGCGGTAAGCCCCGCGAACAATGATCCTGAATGTGCCGCCGACATCTGGTAACCCGAAATATTTAATTCGTTGCCTCCCACAACACTGCCGTAACAACCGTTAGGGTTCTTAATGATCTTTCGTTGCACACCGCCGATATAAACTTTCATTCGTTTTGCGGCGCGATCAGCTACGGCAACAAAATGATACCAGTTATTAGGAATAAGTATGGTGTCCGCAAAAATATCGCCATATTGAAAAGAAGATCCTTTTGGCCCGAGATAAAAACGCGGACGAATATTACCGCTGTTATTCGTAAGCCCAAGAATAAATCCTGAAGTATAAGAGCTGCTTACATTTGTTACGAACGTTGGCGCGAACGGAGTTCCCGAATATTTAAACCAGAGCGAGATCGAAAAATCAAGCGTATCGAAGCTTACCTTAGCGGGCTGGCCAAAATCAATGTAACCACAATCATTGGAAGGCGTAGAAAAAGTATATGCGGAATTAACCGCGCCTTCATGACCATTAACCGACACAGGTACATTTGTTCCAATACCTGAAGAGGTTTTTGCTTTGAGACTGCCATGATAATTATTTCCCGAAATATCGTTTGCATTGCCCAGTAAGGGATATGCGGCCACGGGCGATTGTGTTTGCGCTGCAACAGTTAATGTTGAAACCAGGGCAGCCGATAACATGAATTGAGTAATTGTTATTTTCATTTTATACTTTTAAAATTGATTACTAAATAGCACCCGCGGTAATAAGTTTCTTTTCCACTTCTTTATTTCCTTTAGCACGGGCAATATCAAGCGCTGTGATTGAACTTCTGTTGTTATATGTACCCCACATGTCAGACGACATTTTATAAGTATTCATGGTCATTTTCACATCCACATTACTTTCTATTAATGCTATAGCAATAAGAGAATACCCTTTCTGGATGCAATACATCAATGGCGAAGGATGCTTCGCTTTATCTACCAGTTTAAATCCGGATGAATTAGCCCCAACCGATTCGGCTGTTTTCATTCTTTCACTTCCATTTGCTGGATTTGTTTTATGCGAACAAAGCGCTTTTGCAAATTCGGCTCTTGCCTCCTCAGAACCTACGCCATATGAAAGACACGAATGCAAAGGTGTTCCAATAATGGTTCCTCTGTCTTCGTTGGCATCTGCTTTGGCATCGAGCAACACATTTACAACTTCTGTAATAGTGGAATATGTTTTCGGATCAACAATAGTATCTACCTTGTACTTTTTGTAAAAATCCATGAGCCATTGCGCCTTTTTCTCGGGTGTTTCAACAATCCCGCCATACTGCGAGAGAATGCTTCCTCTTATATCCGACGCGTTTACATCAGCACCTTTTTCAATCAGGTACTTAATAATATCCACACGGTGCGAAGTTTTAAGGGCCCACATGAGTGGGTATTCCATGCTTACTTTTTTATTTACGTCGGCCCCGTCCTCCACGGCTTTTTTTATTCTTTCCAGATTTCCTTTTGTAATTCCTTCATATAATTCTTTGCTTGGTTTGGCAGCAGAAGAAAGGAAAGGCATTGAAATAATTGCCACAAGGGGCAGAATTTTTTTGAGTGTTGTTGTCATGTTTATTTTGTTTTACACGACAAAAGTAGACGCACGACCCGGGCAAGCCAATACATCATGTGTAGTATTTTATGAGCTTATGGAAGATGTAAAAAGGAAAATGTAAGACAGATGCTGAATTACTTGTAAAACCGGAATTCCGTCCGACGATTCATTTTGTATTCGTCTTCAATACAACCTGTGCCATCAATACAGCCGTTAAGAGGTTTTCCCTCGCCCATTCCTGAGGGTTTTAAAAGCTGTGGATCCACTTTTTTTGTAACAAGATAAGCCACCACCGACTCGCTTCTTTTTTCGGATAGTTTCTGGTTTTCGTTTTTATCACCGCGACTATCGGTATGAGAAATGATCTCTAGTTTATATCCCTGGTTACTACTAATAATATTGGCTATTTTATCAAGTGTAGGTTTTGAGTCGGATAACAACTGAAATGAATTGAGATTATAATACACAAAATCACGGATAATGATCTCTTTATCGCTTATCTTTTTCTGCTTTACAAAACTAAGTTCAGGATCAGATTCTGTTAATGCAGACAAACGTACCACATCGGCAGGAATTATTTTATAGGAAAATTTTCCTGAGGCGTCGCGGGCAAATTGTTGTACCAGTTCATTTTTTGAATTAGCGAGATACACTTTTTCTTCTTTTGATGAAGCTTTATAGTTGGGTAGTTCGATCGTGAAAGCGGCATTAGGATCAATGTTCGTGAATTCAAAATCTCCCTGCATATTTGTTTTCTTCGATTGAAGAACTTTATTATCTGCGCCTTTCAGTTCAACTACCTGATCTTTGATGGGAGCAATTTTATTGGTAACCGAAACCATTCTTCCTTTTATGGAAGCTGTAAAATCTTCGGAAGGATCGGTTTCATTTAATGCGATGAGTTTGGTAATATCGGATTGAATGAGTTTATATTCAAAGCCGATATCCGTCTTTATAAACTCTCCCACTCTTTCTCCCTTTTTCGTATTAAGATAAACTACTTTCTCTTTGCAATTATTATCAATGAACAAACTGTAATTTCCTCCTTCTTCCAGTTTTTCGAATTTAAAATAACCTGCTTTGTCTGTTTTCTGGGTAGCAATAACAGTGTTCAATTCATTGCGCAAATAAACCAGTAAACCTTTTAAAGGCGATTTGAGCGCTGAAACCATTACCCCTTCAATGTTCTGAAATTTCTTTTTCTTTGGCAGCCCATTATCCTGTGGGATACAGAAATAAAAACGAATATGTTCCGAGCCATCGGCTTCTTTCGAAATGGTTTCTTCAATAGCCGGCGTTAAAAAAGAATTTATCCTGTTTACCGGTAAATCAAAAAGAATATAACCACCACTGTATTCCTCGGAAGTTACTTTTTCAAAAAACTTATCATAACCTGCAGCGCCTTTAGTAAGATTGAACTGCGCGGTGCATTCGTTACCAATAATATCTTTTACCAGGCAAGCATTGAGTTTGCTGAACGAAATGTTATAGTTCATTTTCCTGGGATTATCTCCGAAAAACGATTTGAATGAGAAATCGGCAAAACTCTGATCGTTGAGAATTTCCATGAATTCATTCTTATTGGCTGGTTCTGCTACCTGTACCTTCGGATCCCCTGTAACAACAACTGTAAGTGTAAATGAATTTTTTGAATCGAAATATTTTTTCACTCCTTCGTTGATCTGTGATTGGGCCGGACTAATGGCAACTCTGTATTTCAATTCGTAGTTTGACCTGCTTTGCATCACCACACCAGTGAGACCAGCTTTCCTGGTATCGCCCGAAGCGAGTGGATAATACTTGAATTCCTTCATGTTCGATGTCCACGCATCTACCGATTCTATTTCGAGTGTATAAAGATTTTGTTTGTTCGGTGCTCCAAAGGCGTGCTTAATAGCCTCAGGGATGAGTTTACCACTGTTTTCAAGGAATTTATACTCTTCTTTATTGATCAACAAGGGTTTTGTCTGCTTCTGGGAAAAAAGAAATGCAAAGCAAAATAGAAATGCTATGAACAATGGGTGTTTCATACGGAACTAAATGTAATAAAAAATTCCGGTTATAAAAACCTTGTGCTATATTCAAATAAAAAAAGCCGCAGATTGCACAGATTTACACAGATCCTAATCTGCGAAATCCGCGTAATCTGCGGCTTAAATATTATACTCTCTTATTTCTTATTCTCGGCTGCCTTCGCGTCGGCCTTCACTTTAGCTTCCTCTAAAGACTTCTGGCATCTTGCTTCAGCATCGTCAATAATTTTCTGAACTTTTTTATCTACTTCCTGTTTTGCTTTTTCCGCGGCTTTCTTAGCAGCAATTTTAGCGATAGGATTTCCTGCCTGTTCAACTAAAGCATCTGCCTGCGCATAGCCTTCCTGTTTTGATTTCTCGGCGTTGGCCTGGGCTTCTGCTTTCGATTTATCGCATTTCGCTTTTGCTTCTTCCAGAATTTTCTGAGCTTCTTCGTTAGCTTTATCAATCGCGGTATTCACAGCTTGTGCAGTTACAGTAGCAACAGTACTCTTCATGTCGTCTTTTAATCCTGTTTTAACTGTAGGATTTGTAACTGTTCCTCCAAATAAAGCCGTCACATTGATTTTATCGCCAACAGCCATGTTTGTTCCTGCAGCTGAGTTGGCTTGTTTAAGTAATCCATCAAGAGCGGAACTGGCGGCACCACCAAACATACTTTTCGGAATTTCCATTTTCCATTTATAATCGATGGTCTGGTCGAAGCCAGTGCTTCCGCTAATTGTTGTAGGAATATTATTGATCTTGGTGTTAAACGGTTCCATGTTTACTCTTCCGTCTTTGATAAGATAGTTAACGTTGAGATTGGTCACCTCCATGTTTTTCAATTGCTCAATTTTAAGCGCGTCGCCCAATTTTGCAAACGGAGGAAAACCTCCCACGCTTACTTTGTCGGTTTTAAAAACACCATTCGCTTTCACGCTGCCAAGGTCTGGCTCCATTTTATTATTAAGAGCAACATTAAAGTTTTCAAGCGTACCTGTGAATTTCCCTTTAGCATATTTTCCAACGGGAGCAAGTTTCTGAACTGTGTTAAACGAAGCAAATGTTTTTTGAATATCAAAATTCTCAACTTTTAAATTAAGCGCGGTTGTTGGTTTTACAGGATTGCTGGTTTCATAGTATCCATTGATAGTAAGCAAACCATCCATCGTGTTCATTTTTAAATTGGTCATGTCCACTTTTTTATTCCTGATAACAATGTTACCGATCATGTTTTCCAGAGTAAGATTTGTATATAGTACTTTTCCGATTTTAGAATCGAGGTTAAAATCGATGTTACCCGGAACTTCCACCACACCTGTAGCCGCTGTGCTTGTAGCAGCAGCTGTAGTTTCTGCGGCCGCGGCCGGCGCGGTTGAAGTAGATGATGACCCCATGAGCTGGTTAAGATCCATTAACGTACTGTTCAATGCAAAGGTTCCTTTAATGAGATCGTCTTTAAAAAGATATTGCATGAAATTTTCAATTTTACCACTGGCCTGGATATCACTGTTGCCCATTTTTGCATCAAAGGCGGCAAGCTCAACGAATTGCGTGCTGAAATTAAGCTTCATGGTGTTGAGAAGAACCGTATATGGTAATGCTGCGGATTGATAGTCCATTTTAATAATTTCCAATCCTCCACTCGCTTTAAATTTTTCATATTCTTTCTTATCAATGGAACTTAAGTTACCGGCTATGCTGATGTCAGACTTAATTGTTCCTGTAAGATTATCTCCTTTTTCAAGGGGAACAAATTCTTTTACAGAAGCCAGGTCGATCACACCTTTAATATCGGCTCTTAATCCAGGATCGGAGATTGGCGTTTTTACGTGCGCCGTCATGTCAACCGGGTTTCCTGCAAGCTCCACATGAAATTTATTCACGTCAACTGTTGTAGCGTCTAAAACTCCTGTTGGATTATTTACTTTAATATCTACGTTTACATTGTTAACTGATTTTGGAAGCGCAGGATATTTGAACATCCCGTTCTCAATTCCGAGATTAACTGCAAAAGCAGGGAGCGATGAGGCGTTATAAGTTCCCCTGGCGCTACCATCAAGCGCGAGTTTACCAGAAGCTTTTAGTCCGGCAAAATCTTTAGTGAACACAGCAGGAATTAAAGAAAGAATAGATTTGAAGTCCGCTTCTTTTGCGTGAAACTTCAGATCCATTTTAATATTCGTATCGGGCATTTCTACAAAACCATCCCATCCTAAATGAAGATCATTTAATCCGAATTCATTTTCTTTAAACGTAAATTTCATTTTTGGCATGTCCATATCCACATCGGCCTTCACACGCATTTTTACTTCGCTGAGATAACTAACTCCGCCCATTTTAAAAGTTGTTTTAGCGATCTCTAACAAGTTGCTCAATACAAAATTATCCTGGGTAAAATCTCCATTCATGTCGTAATTAAAATCTTCCAGCTTGCTATACATTCCTCCCTTTATATCGTCGTAAACAATATGCGCGTGAACGATTTTTAATTCTTTCAGTTCCATCGCGAATTTCGATGGTTCTTCAGGAACCGGCTTGCCTGTGCTATCGGTGCTTGGCTTGGCAATATCCCAGTTGGCTTTCCCGTCGGCTAAAACTTTACCAAGGATTCTTGGCTTGTCTATCACAACAGAATTGATCTGGTATTTATCGCCGCTGATAACGCTTTTTAAATTGATATCTGTTTTTAATTGTGAGATAAACGCCAAGGTATCGTCTTTAAATTCGTTGATACCAATGACGCTTACGTTATTTATTTCAAATCTGAAATCGGGAAAAGAAGAAATAAGACTGAGATCAAACTCTCCGAAATCTACTTTCGCGTTCAGGTTTTTGTTGGCTTGTTCTTTTACGATAGCAACAATCTTATCTTTAAAAATAAAAGGCGCCGCAATAAGCAGAATGATGATCAGCAATAAAGTGATACCGCTCCATTTTAAAATACGACGAAAAAGTGATTTTTTAGGTTTTGGATTGCTCATAGTCTTTCTGGTTTTAAGAGACATAAAAATAAGAAGAATTAAATTAAAAACCAGATTAAAAAAAGATGTGTTTTAAAGAAGTAAAGTTATTACAAGGTTGTGTAAAATTGTGCCCGTTTTGTTATTTAGTTAGGCTGTGCTCAGTGAGTTTTTTTCAGGCATGGCGCGACATACTTCTTTTTTATGGTGCTCAGCCGGCCATCAAAGTTTTTACGTTGTGGAGCATCGAATACGTTCTTATACTTTCCGTAAAAATCTGAAAAGGTCTGATAAAAACTACATAGATCTTCCTGCCTGTAGAATTTATGATCGTCCTCAAATGTTATCAAACAGCCTTCAATTATCTTTTTAATGTTTTCTTTATCTGTTTCCTTTTCCTTTACACCCAATTCTTTTACCACTTCAATACCTCTGTCGGATAAACGCAGTACAGCTTTCTTTACCATTACATTTTCCAGACTATAGTATCTTTTTCCTTTTAGTTCACCTAGTGTTGAATAAGCCAACATAATGTCGAGCGTAAGTTTTAAAACTGATGCGATGTAAAAGACATCGGTTTTGGTTATTTTTTCTTTGGGAATCAAGAATTCCATGGAATCACAATCCGTGAGTTTTTTTAAAATTACAAAGGAACTATCATTATGATGAGGTAAGATGGAGACTTTTCTGTATTCGAGATCATATAAAGCCAAAGCTGCATCGCGATATTCTTCAACCGTCCATTTTTTATTAAGGGCGGGCACCCCGGCTTTAGCATATGATGCAAATGTATTGTCGGAATAAAGTTTTTTACTGTTTCCCGGTACGAAGAGAAATTTGCTCTTCATTACCATATCTAACTCAGGATAGTATGATTGGGTATAGAGCTCGGATTTATTCCTTCTATATGTAAAATGTAGGGTCTTCCCCGTTTGAATACCCTCTCTGTAAATGGTATTTCCTTTCTCCCACCATTTGCTTTCATAAAATTGCGTTGTATCACCTTCTTGTACAGAAAACACGCAAAGTATACCGTTGCTTTTATACTCATCTATAAGTGTTCTTTTATTCTCTTTTAAAAACTGCCGCCTGAACTCTTCTATTTCCTGCTTTGTAAATTTGCTGCTCTTTCCTTCAAATACCACATCTTCTAATACCCATCTGCCAATAATTTCCTGGCCGGTCATTGGAAGAGTTGCGAAAATAAAGATGAAGAATGTAAAGGAGGTGAGTTTCATTTTTAGACCAATTTACTTAAAAAAATACTAATAGGATTTTAAACCTCTTCCTCACTTATACGATAAATGAATTTATTCCTGAAATTATCGCCATAAAAAAAGCCCTTCATTTCTGAAGGGCTTCATTCAAGGTTCTGTAAACTGCGTTCGGATTGAATCTAAGACATCATCAGATCCGGACTCAAATGCAGGTTAAGAACGAATATTGCTTAGCCTAAATAGCTCTTTAATAAACGACTTCTTGATCCGTGTTTTAAGCGGCGTACCGCTTTTTCCTTGATCTGGCGCACACGTTCACGCGTCAAATCAAATTTTTCGCCAATCTCTTCCAATGAGTGCGCATGAGTTCCACCAAGTCCGAAAAATAATTTTACAACATCGGCTTCACGATCCGTTAAGGTTGAAAGCGCGCGCGAAATTTCCTGCTGAAGACTTTCACCGATCAGTTCTTTATCAGGACTGAGGGCTTCCTCATTTTTCATTAAATCGTACATGCTTCCCGCATCTTCATTAATATTGATAGGAGCATCCATACTTACGTGTCGGTTATTGTTTCTCATGGTATCCTGAATGTCCTGCGGAAGCATATCAAGGATCTCGCTGAGCTCATCATAACTTGGTTCACGTTCAAGATCCTGCTCAAGTTTAGAAAGCGTTTTATTGATTTTATTGATCGCGCCGATTTTATTTAAAGGAAGACGTACAATACGGCTCTGTTCCGCTAAAGATTGAAGAATACTCTGACGGATCCACCATACGGCGTACGAAATAAATTTAAATCCACGTGTTTCATCGAAACGTTGTGCGGCTTTAATTAGGCCCAAATTTCCTTCATTGATAAGGTCAGGGAGGCTCATCCCCTGATTCTGATATTGTTTACTAACAGACACTACGAAACGAAGATTGGCTTTCACCAATTTGTCGAGTGCACGCTGGTCGCCCTGTTTGATCTTTTGAGCAAGTACAACTTCTTCATCAGCAGTTATGAGCTCAACACGGCCAATGTCCTGGAGATACATATCCAGGGACGCCGTTTCGCGGTTGGTGATCTGCTTGGTAATTTTTAACTGTCTCATAGCTTCTGGTTTTAATTACTTATACGTTACAGTTTGATATTACGTTGGGTAAAAGGTTTAGTTACCATAAAAAATATTAAATCTCATACCAGCCTGAGTTAAGTATAAGGTTGGGTGAGTAGAGGACGCCTTTTTGTTGAAAATATTGCCCGTTTTTCACAAAATTGGGCTTTTTTAACTCTTGAAATAGTACGAAATTGGCAGTATGCTTAAGCGACTTTATATAAGCAATTTTGCTCTCATCAATGAAATGGATGTTTCATTTCCCGGAAAACTAAGTGTTATCACAGGCGAAACCGGGGCGGGAAAATCGATTTTCCTGGAAGCATTAGGATTGGTTCTTGGAAAAAGAGCCGATGCTGCTGCCTTACAAAATAAAAGTAAGAAATGTGTGATTGAAGCCGAGTTTGAAACGAAAGGACTTGATCTTGCTTCGTTTTTTTCGGAGAATGATATCGACAATGACGCTCACATTATTTTAAGAAGAGAAATAAGTTCGGAAGGAAAATCACGAAGTTTCTTAAACGACACTCCCGTTGGTTTGAATGTATTGAAACTATTATCTGAAAAGATCATTGACATTCATTCACAACATCAGACCTTATTATTAAATCAGGCGAACTTTCAATTAGACATCATTGACGCCTTTGCGGGAAGCTCTGAGCTTTATAAAAACTACCGGAGCGATTTTTCGAAACTGACAAAACTGAATTCTGAATTAAACCAATTACAGGATCAGGAAACACAAGCAAAAAAAGAACTTGATTACTTTCAGTTCTTATTCAATGAACTTGAAGAAACGGAGATCAAACCTGGTTATTTAAAAGAACTGGAAGACGAAAGCTCTACTCTTGAAAATGCCGAAACTATAAAAAGTAATTTATCTGCTGTTTCTTCAGCAATTAACGGAGGAGATTCTAATCTGCTAGGGGCTATTTCCCAGCTAAGGCAAAAGCTTCAGTCTATCTCGAAATACAATTCTTCTTATACACAATTCTATGAAAGACTGAATTCAGTTTACATAGAACTGAAAGAACTTGCCGCTGATGTTGAAGACGCGGAGGGCGGAGTTACTTTCGATCCTGCAAAACTGGATGAAATAAATTCAAAAGCCGATAAATTAAACCGTCTCCTTAAAAAGCACGCCGTTAATTCTGAAGAAGAGCTTTTAAAAGCAAAACAGGAAATAGAAGAAAAACTATCGCAGTTTAATTCGCTGGAAACAAAAATTGAAAAAACGATCAAACAGATCGCTGATCTTAAAAAGACCTGCACTAAACAAGCGAACGAATTAACCGCGCTAAGAACAAAATCAGTTCCTGTCATTGAAAAAAACGTAAAGGAATTACTTACCGAGTTGTCAATGCCTAATGCCAGTTTCAAAATTGAAATTTCGACTCTCAACGAACTTTCATCATCGGGGCTTGACCAGGTGCGTTTACTATTTTCGGCAAACAAAGGCGCCCCGCTAAATGAATTGCATAAGGTGGCAAGTGGCGGAGAATTGTCGCGGTTAATGCTCACATTAAAATCGCTTCTCGCTACAAAAAAAGAATTGCCTACTATTATTTTTGATGAAATTGATACGGGTGTCAGCGGAGATGTTGCTGATAAGATCGGAATCATTCTGAGCAAAATGGGTAAGAATATGCAGGTTGTTACTATTACACATCTGCCACAGATTGCAAGTAAAGGCGGGCATCATTTGTTCGTTTACAAAAAAGACGACGATGAAAAAACAAGTTCATACATTAAAGAACTGAACAAAGATGAGCGCGTTACCGAAATCGCTAAAATGCTCAGTACCGGAAATCCTACGCAATCTGCTCTTAAAAACGCGAAAGAATTATTGAATGCTTAAGAGCTTTTTCAAAAAATTTATTGAAAAGATACCGCCTCATTTTGGTCTCCTCATAAAATTATACGCGCTCAATCTTTCTCTTTTTTTAATATTCAGATTGTTCTTTTATTATTTCAATCATTCTGAAGACACTGGCTCTGTTCCTTTTTTTGATAAGTTATGGGCTTTTCGAATGGGGCTTGAATTCGATACCGCCGTATTTTGCTGGATCGTTTATCTGCCAATGCTGATATGGTCCCTGGCTGCATTCCTTAAAAAACCATATTTCATTATTTACCGGATCGGGCTCGTCCTGTTTCTAATTCTTATTTCTCTTTATTATTTTATCTGGGCAGCAGATATCCCCTACTTTTCACAATTCGGAACCCACCTCAATAAAAACGCTTTGTTATGGAACGAAAATCCCGGCTTTGTTGTTGGAATGATCTTCGGGAATTTTTCTTACTGGGGTTTTCTCATTTTATTTTTCATCATCACTTTTATTGGTATTCATTTTACAAATCGCTTTTATAAAACATTCCGTTCAAAACTGGAAGCAAAATCCTATCCGGGGATTCTTTTTCTTCTTTTATTTTTTGTTTTCCTGACAGGGTTAACAACCATTGGCGCGCGCGGAAGAACATCAGATCGATCCGGATTACATGAAGGTTTATCCATAGTGTCGGAAAATAACTTCATTAACCAGGTCGCTATTAACCCGAATTTTACTTTCTGGAAAAGTACTTTTTACGACAGAGCTGTTGCTTATAAGGCTCCGGATAATATCGGGGAATGTATAGACTTCACAAAAAACTATCTTGGAGTTTCACTCAACACTAAAAATCACAGATCCATTGATCGTATTGTAACAGACACTCTGAAAAATAAATACAATTTTGTGATCGTGGTCATGGAAAGCATGTCGGTTTTCAAAATGGGCTATTACAACGGAAAAAAACTAACGCCCCATCTCGACAGCCTGATACAGGAATCGGTTTTCTTCAATAACTTTTTCTCTTCCGGTATTCATACCTTCAATGGATTGTTTTCTACAACAAGTGGTTATCCGAGCATCTATGCCGAGAAATCGATGAAGAGTTATGTGAAACAATCTTTCAGTGGACTCGGACCTATGTTAAAAGACCTTGGTTACGAAACCTATTTCTATACCACTCATGATCCTCATTTCGATAACATGCAGGGGTTTTTCAAACTGAATAAGTTCGACCATTTTATCAGTCAATATGATTTTGATTTTTTACAAGCAGAAAGTTCACTTGGCGTTCCTGATCATGTATTACTCGACAAATTAGTGGAGACAATTAATACCAGAAAAACCAATGCGCCTTTTGCCGCTGTGCTTATGACCGCGTCGGATCATGGTCCCTGGAAAATTCCGCAGGACATTCCATTTAAACCTAACAGCGGCGATGAACATGATGATTGTACCCTGTACGCTGACTGGAGCATTGGGAGATTTATGGCCCAGGCAAAAAAATTACCCTGGTATAAAAACACTGTGTTTATGTTTTTGGGAGATCACGGTTTATCTATGGGCCACACTTATGAAATGCCGATTTCTTATAATCATGTTCCTTTTGTTATTCATCAGCCGTCGATCCTCAAAGCGGATACAATTTCTTCTCCAGCTTACCAGCCCGATGTTCCTGCAACCGTGATGGGAATTATTGGCGCATCTTATACCGATAATACTTTTGGTTTAAATGTATTGAAGTATAAACATCCTTTTGTTGTATTCTCTGCCGATGATAAAAT